>NZ_JAJBZT010000002.1 GCF_020564625.1 Leeia speluncae | reverse complement strand
TTGTTGTGAGACCAGCCCCTGGTGGGTCGCCAACCAGGGGCTAACCGTTTTTATTTCACAGCCTACAACTGTAACGTTTTTAGGTAGTTCATAAATTGCGTTGCCGTCATCGGTTTGGCGTAGTAATAACCTTGGCAATAAGAGCAACCTTCATCAATCAAGAACTGCATTTGCTCCATGGTTTCTACGCCCTCTGCCACTACTTCCAAACCAACCGCTTCACCTAGTTTCAAAATCGCCCGTGCGATGGCTACATCGTTACCATCTTGCGGAATATCTTGTACAAAGGATTGATCTAGCTTTAGCTTGGTAATTGGCAGCCGTTTCAGGTAAGACAGCGAAGAATAGCCGGTGCCGAAATCATCAATCGCAATCCCTACCCCTAGTGCCCGAAGCCCTGCCAAACGAGCTTTTGCCACTTGGCTTTCGTTCATCACAAAGCTTTCGGTTAGCTCTAGGGTGACATGCTCTGCTGGGCAGCCCGTTTCTGCCAACACATCTTTGGTTAATAGTACAAAGTCTGACTGCATGATTTGCTTACCTGAGACGTTTACAGTCATGAAGTCGAGATCTAGCTGATGATCTTTCCAGCTCTTCATCTGTTTACATGCTTCACGCAAGACCCATTCACCCAAGACTAAAATCAGCGAATTTTCTTCAGCCAAAGGAATAAACTTAATTGGCGGTATCCAGCCTCGTTCTTGGTGGTTCCAGCGAATTAATGCTTCGGCCCCCACACAACGACGGTTTTTCAGATCGATAATCGGTTGGTAATGTAATTCTAACTCTTGGTTTTCTAAGGCACGACGAAGCTCGGCTTGCAGATCCATTCTTTCTAAAACCAATGCAGACATTTCTCGGTTGTAGAAATGAAATAGGTTATTGCCCATTTCTTTGGCTCGGTACATGGCCAAATCAGCATGTTTTAAGAGGGTATGAGAATCCTTACCATCTTCTGGATAACACGCAATACCAATACTAGCGGAAATAAATAAATCACCACTGCCAAGATCAAAAGGCTCTGACAACGCACGAATAATGCGTTGCGCCGCCCGTCTAACATTAGTTTCGTTTTGCGAGTTTTCTAAAAGAATCAGGAATTCATCCCCGCTCAAACGGCCGACCACGTCAGTTTCTTTAATAGTTGTCCGCAATCGCTCTGCCACTTGGCACAAGAGAGCATCGCCAGCAGGGTGACCCAAGGTATCATTGACCCGCTTAAAATCATCTAAATCGATAAACATTAAGGCCATGCGTTCTTGGTTTATCTGCGCTTTGTTTAACGCATGGCTAAATCGATCCATAAACAACATGCGGTTGGGTAGCTCGGTCAGCAAATCATAATGCGCTAGATAGTGAATGCGTTCTTGAGAAAGCTTTTGCTCGCTGATGTCATACAGTGTGACGATGTAGCGCTCTGGATGACCACTCGTATCGTGCAAGGTAGAAATGTTTATCCAAACCGGGATGACCTTTCCTTCTTTGTGTCTTTCCCATGCCTCGCCTTGCCAAGCACCAGTGCTCGCAACAGTTGCCCATATCTCTTCGTAAAAACTCTGCTCATGCTTATCTGATTGCAGCACACGCAAAGAAAGCCCTTGAATATCTGCTTGGGTATATCCCATGATCCGTTCAAATGCTTGATTCACCTTCAGCACAGTCAAATCTTTATTCGCAATCAAAATCCCATCGAGTGTGCTGGCAAACACATTCGCCGCAAGGCGAAGCTCTTCTTCTATCTCTTTTCGATGCGAAATATCGGCAATAGAGGCAACCGTGTACTTTCTTTCTCCATCTGTGAATGGCGCCAATGCCACTTCAACGGGAAACTCGTGTCCGTCCATGTGAAGTGCCATCAGATCTCGTCCAACCCCCATGGTCCGAGTCGTCGGATTGGCATTAAACCCATTGCGCAAATGCCCATGTGCTTGGCGAATTTTGCTAGGCAGCAACATTTCAATCTGCCGATTCTGCAGTAACTCAGTCGGGTAGCCAAAAATTTCTTCTGATCGCTTATTCGCTTGGCGGATCACGCCTGCTTCATCCACCACCAACACCGCTTCTGGCATCACATCAATAATCCGGCCGACTCTCGCACCACTCTGTTCTAGGTGTTGTTGTGCCCGTTTCAGATCATCAATATCGGTATTACTGCCATACCATTTAATGACTAGTTTGTTTGCATCTTTTAAGGCAACCGCCAAGGTTTGAAACCAGCGGAACGCTCCATCATAGCGACGAATGCGAAATTCAATATTGAAATCATCCCCTTTCACGGCGGTTCGATTCCATTCATCAATCACACGGTCACGGTCTTCAGGGTGCAGTTGCTCTAACCAGCGAAAACCAAGCTGATCCTCTTCACACACCCCGGTATAATTCACCCATTGTGGGCTTAGATAATCGCAATAGCCATCTGGCGTACATGTCCAAATTAGTTGCGGCAATGATTCGGTTACTTGTCTAAAGCGGTTTTCACTTGCTTTTAAGGCATCTTCTGTTTGTCGGCGTTGTGTAATATCACGAGTAATTTTGGCAAAACCCAATAGCTCGCCAGCATCGTTTTTCACGGCAGTTAAAATCACATCAGCAAAAAAACGCTGACCATTTTTCTTGATTCGCCAACCTTCATTTTCCACTTGACCTTGTGCTCTAGCGGCTTCCAGCAGTTGTTCGGGCAAGTTAATACCAAGATCTTCAGGGGTATAAAAGACAGACAAAGATCGTCCAAGAATTTCATTCTCGGTATAACCTTTTATCCGTTGCGCACCTTCATTCCAAGAAGTAACACAACCCTCTTTATCTAAAAAGATCACTGCATAATCTTTGACGCAAGACATCATCAACCGGAAGCGTTCTTCACTTTGTTTTAATGCATTTTCAATCTTAAATTGTGCGGTAATATTTTCGAAGACCAACACCGCGCCAGTGATTTCCTTTTGGCGATGACGGTACGGCATAATCTGTAGCGAATAGACAGCATGCTCTGCACTTGTCACCAATAATTTATCAATTGGGCCGCCATTTAATACCTTTTTGACACGTTGGTTTAGCCCAGGCACTTCTATCTGCCATTGCACACTATTTAGCGAACCACCTTCCACCACACTCGGTTGGTAAATAATTTCATGACATGCCGCATTAATTTGCGTAACCTTCAATAAGGTATCGACCACCATTAATGGGAAAGCCAAGCTTTCTTTTACATTAATCAGATCACTAGCCGTTGTTTCTAACTCGATCGACTTTACTTGCAGCTCTTCGTTGACGGTCAGCAACTCTTCGTTCGTCGATTGGAGTTCTTCGTTGGACGTTTGCAACTCTTCATTGGTTGATTGCAGTTCTTCGTTAGTCGATTGCAACTCTTCATTTAAAGACTGCAATTCTTCGTTAGAAGCTTCTAACTCTTCCACGACCACATTTAAGTTTGCCCGCGTATTGGCCAACTCTCTTTCTAGCTCACCAATAATCAGACTCTCACGCTCATCTAACGCAATGCTCGGTAATATATGCCCCATGAGCGATTCATTTGCCCAAAAAGAGATCAGCAAATGCTTTTTCACATTTTCCAATGGGCAAACTACTGGGCTGACCATCACCGATTCACCATCGATAATGAGCTGGCGCGGAGCACCTTGTACTTCCTCTTCTTTGCGGCGACAGCTGTAAACCATCGCGCGCAAGTCAGACTTAAGCTCTGGGTCGACAAGCTCGAACAAATTCATATCGAGCCGGCCTTTCGGGAATTTCAGATAAGGCTTTAAATCACCTTGGAAGTGAATAATGAAATCTTCTTCATTAATCACAATCGAGGCCGGTGCATAACGGTCTACCAGTTTTTCCAGCACCTTCATACTCAGTGCATCAATGCTGGTATTTGATCGATAGCTAGTATTGGTTTCCTCTTGCTTATTGAAGTTAGTCAGCCTTCTTGCAGCAGGCAAGGAATAATGACCAGTTCCATCTAATCGTTTATACAGTCGGTTACGACGATCAATAGACTCAAATAACTCATCATGCTGATCTACGGATTCGGATTTACCTAAGAATAAATAACCACCAGGATTTAACGCGTAGTGAAAGACCTCTAAAATTCGCTTTTGAATGGTGCTATTGAGATAAATCAGCAGGTTGCGGCAACTGATTAAATCCATCCGGCCAAAAGGCGGATCTTCGATTACATTTTGCTTCGTAAAGACAATCTTGTTCCGAATCGCTTTGGTCATCCGGAAATGATCACCCACCACATCCAAATAGAGTTCTCTGAAATTCGAAGGGATATTTTGTAATTCGCTAAGCGGATACTCCCCTTCTCTTGCCTGCTTTAATGCATCCTCATCCAAATCCGACGCAAAAATTACATATTGCAGATTTTCTTTTTGCTCCCGAGCAATATGATGCTCGAAAAGCATGGAAATGCTATATACCTCTTCACCCGTCGAGCAGCCTGCAATCCAGCATCGAATAATATTTTTATCCGCAGCCCCCGCTACCATTTTGCCAATCTGGATAGCCAACGCAGAAAATGCAGCATCGTCTCTAAAAAACGTCGTCACCCCAATCAGGTTATCTTGCAACAGCAGCAAAGATTCCTCTTTGTTTGTTTTTAAATAATTGAGATAGTCTTGTAAGGTCGCGACACCGACAATATTCATCCGCCTTGCAATCCGCCGCTTCACCGTTGCGGGTTTATAGTCGCTCAGCTTGAAATAGGTATGGATACGCACTTGATTCAAGATTTGCGTAAACGTATCGACGGTGACATCGTCTTCGGTTAGCTCCCAATCATCTGGCTTACCTAGAATTAAGCGTTGCAATACCGGGCCGATCTGCTTGGGCGCTAATACTAAATCCACACTACCAGTGTGAATTGCAGATTTGGGCATACTGTCGTACTTGGCGGAACTGGGTTCTTGGGCGATAGTGATCCCACCGCTGGCCTTTACTGCGCGCATCCCTACAGCACCATCAGACCCTGTGCCAGACAAAATAATCGCAACCGAATTTTCTGGACACTCTTTAGCGAGCGACTCAAAAAAGCGGGTAACAGACGGCTTCGGGCCGATGCTAGAAACAGGCGGCAACAGACGAAATACCCCATCAGCAACCAGCACATCTTTATTTGGCGGTGTAATAAATATCGTACCGGGTTCTAATGGCTTTTGATCTATCAGCTCTTCAACTTTTAGACTGGTCAACGGAGAAAGCAGCCCCACTAGCATACTCACATGGGTAGGCGAGACATGCTGGGCGATGACATAACAGTAATTCTCGACAAGAGGGAGATGCTCGATTAGCTCCCTTAACGCCTCTAACCCGCCGGCAGAAGCACCAATACCAACAACAACGGTTTTAGGAGAAATCGAATCTGTGGAGATTTCCGACGTCGGAGCATCCATATACAGCACCCTTTTAAACAACGATTCGTAAGGGCTCACTCATATGGAGGATCCCAGGCATAAAAGATGAAAAGCGATTGAATAAAGTTGATGAACTATCAACTATTAAACCTAGACCAAATTATTCATTTGTCAAAGTAGATTGAACAAAGTGTTGATCAAATTTTCAATAGTACTTTCACAACTTTTATGCAAAAGAAATAACAAACGATATATGGCAGCATGGGCATGCCGGTGCAACTAGTATGCACCGTGATTGGTATCGAACACCCGGATGATATTGTTGGGGATGTAAGGCAGGCTCTGGACAGTTTGTGAGGAAGGGTAATAGCGATCAGCAATTGGGAGTTTGATCGCTAGATGTGGTTCCGATACGTTGAGTTAATTCTCATTCAGGACACCTAGCCATGCAGGTATGACTGCATTTTCTGGCCATCTCGGTACGTCATACAAACCAATCGCGTAATGGCGTTAGCTACGATTTCAGCCACTTTACTTTTTCTTTAAGATTCAATCGATATTCTGACCGATGCGCCACAGCACGCCGGATGGATCGTAGAGGCAGAAATCACGCATTCGCCATGGCTGGTCCTCCAGGGCGGTAACTTTCACCCCGTACTTTTCAAGGACGCCACTTTTGTGGACCTGCTCCCACCATGCATTCACATCATCGACCAAGAGGTGCATCATGAAGTTTTCGGCAAACGACGCCACGCAAAAATCCTGGAGCAGAAAACTAACGTGCCCGAAGTGGAAGTAGGCAATGCCGCCACCGTCAGAGGCCATCGTAAAACCAAGGTCCTTGTAGAACTGCTTGGATAGCTCGAAGTCTTTCGAGGGAACAAATGCCTTGATTTCCGTGACTTTCAGATTGGTCATTGTAGTTTCTCACTAAGACGTTTATCAGGTAAATGATGAGTTAGGCCTTGGGCGCATTGCCATGGTAATCATTAGCAATGGCAAGAATGTGTGACAATGCCTCCTCTTGAGTGCCGAAGATTCCCTGATCAGCAATGTTCCCCCAAAAAGGCAATTCCCATTGTGGATCAGAATTGCCTTTAACCATGTATTGGGCAAAAAAGCCATCCGTCGCACGTTGCCACACTAGCGTGAAGGTGTCGTAAACTGGGTCGTACTTCTCAATGACGAGTTCATCTTTGGTCTCGGCGCCATTTGGCCAAATACCTCCGAGACGCTCAATCCATGGTTCTTTCATCTACGGGCCTTACGTTTGATAAAAGTGGATGCTTAAGCACGGTACGTTTGATGGAGGTTGCAGGTGCTATTGCTTCCCGCTCTCTGCAGCCGCTAATTCAGAGAGGTCTTTTGAGAAAACGCTATAGAAGAACTCGACGCTATCTTCTTGGCCATTCTCCAATAGCTTAAAAACCTTGCCGATGGGATTTGAGATAGCGTTATTCTTTCCTCTGACACCCGTCACATCAAAACCAATTGATATTTCCTTTTGTGTTGGGTTATCCCATTTGTAGCCAAGATTTCGAACCATTACCTCTCCCACATAACACCCCAAAACAATCAGGGTTTTATTAATGTCCTGCGCTGAGTTCCCCTCCTTGCGAAAGCCCAGGACAAGTTGGTCAATGATTTTTAGACTTGCAGGTGAATAGTCGAGTTTCTGCCCGCTCAATTTCGCAACGGCAATGACGGCCACATCAGCCAGCTTTGGCGCCTGATCTGGCATTAAGTCAAGTTCAAGCCCATTGGCATGTGATACGGTTGTTGTCAAAACTAAAAAAATCCACAAAAGTAAGCGTCGTAGAAAAATCATTTGGATCCCGTTATAAGAAAGATTTGGTCTCATGTAGTCGTCAAGGAATTGCGAACTTATCCATTGGGGCAATGATCAACAATCATGATGACAATACCGGCGCTTGTCATTTTATGCAATTGCAATAATTATTTAAACACCTGATTCAACCATCGCTTTAATTTTGTGTGCTTTTTCAAAGTGATCTAGCTGATGTGTTTCGATCCACCATCGGGCAGCTTCCATCAGCACTTCGGGTTGATCGTTCTTGTTCTTAAAGAACGCATAGAACGAAAGCCCCACGTCAGGCCCCTTGGCTTCTATTTTCTGATCGCACACCGCAATCATTTTTTCTCTAAGTTCTTTCCGCAACATTGTATTCCTTGAGAATGGGTAGTGCATAACTGCTGAATGATGAGTCGACCGTGACTACACTTCTTCCCCAATACACCACCACTCAACCGGGACAGTGTCTTCTGCTTGCGTAACGTACTGTCCGCGTTCTAGAAAATGGGAGGGCACCGATAATGAGAGTTTGTCGGAGATGCGTTTCGGCGCAAGCGCATTGACCTTGCCGAGAAAGCCCTCGTAATAGTCCTTATCGTAGAAAATAGTGACTTCGCTTTGATGCAGCCAAGGCCATGTCAGCAGGCATGCCACCCGATAATAGCCACTCGAAGAGCCAGAAGATGCCTCTGATAGGAGGCGCGCGACTTCCAGCAGCGCGGCGATGCAGCGGGACTGAATGTCGAGATTGGTTTGACGCCCCTGCACCAGTGCCGCATGAACCGGAATCTTCCAATTGAAATAGTGCTCTAAGTGTTCTGACCTTGGCCGAACGTAGCCCGAAAAGCCTTGTGCCCACTTTTCCAACGCACGGATACGGCGCGGAATACCCCGCAACTTCTTGTTGGTAAGTGAAATCCGCCTCATGGTCATGCCTACGTTGGGGATTAGGAGTGCTGCACGGCGCTTTATCACGCATCGACAACATCCGAATGGTTAGTGAATGACTCGCTAAAACGGAGGGTCAAGCAGATTGATGCAAGATACCGACTGAACCAAACCAAAAAAATGACATTTGATTATAAAGTGCGATCATGCAAATGGCAATGTGCTAGCGCGATACATGATGATGGCGAACCAAAATACCGGCCAATTTTGAAGGTAGAGGCTAAAAATGAAGGAAAAAACTAGATAATTGTGGCTAAACATCCCATAACTTATTTACAAGAGAAGGGACCAATTGATCCCTTCTCTCCTCATGCGGTTCGCGATTTACATAAACATCCCGCCCGATGCCTCGATCCGCTGGCCGTTAATCCAGCCAGATTCTGGCAATAAGATCGCTGCCATTGCGCCGCCAATATCGTCTGGCATGCCCACGCGGCCAAGTGCGGTTTGGCTTGCGACAAATTGGTTGAGTGCAGGGGTATCGCGCACCGCACCACCACCAAAATCGGTCTCGATTGCGCCTGGGGCAATGGTATTAACAGAGATACCGCGCGCGCCAAATTCTTTAGCCATATAGCGGGTTAAGACTTCTACCCCACCTTTCATGGTGGCGTAAGCAGCATAACCAGGCAGGCTAAAGCGGGCTAAGCCGCTAGATAGATTAATAATACGGCCTCCATCGGCTAACAGCGGTAGCAAGGTTTGAGTAAGGAAAAAGGGCGCTTTTAGGTGGATATTCATTAGCTGATCGAACTGCGCTTCGGTTGTTTCTGCAAAGCTTGCGTGAATACCGATCCCTGCATTATTGATTAACCCATACAGTTTTTGACCTTGCCATTTATCTGCCAGCAGATTTTCTACTTGCGCAGAAAAGTCTTTAAATTGCTGACTTTTTTCCACATCTAGCTGCAAAGATGCCGCTTTTTGGCCTTTTGCTTCAATTGCTTTTACCACATCATCGGCAGCAGAGGATGAATTTACATACGTCAAAATCACATCCATGCCTTTGTCTGCCAGAAAAAGCGCGGTTGCTTTGCCTAGGCCGCGGCTACCGCCGGTAACCAAGACAATGCGGCTTGTTTGATTTGCGTTAATTAATGTTGGGTTACTCATTTGATTCTCCTGTTGGGTTCAAGACTGCCAAAGCAGCGATGAAGAGGAGTCTATTGCAGACAATCCATTGGATAAACTAGTCAAATTTGATTACATTGTTATGATTAATTGAACAATTGGCATTTAACATGACGATTACGCACTATCTACCCTCCTTTTTCCGTGTCGCAGAAACCAGCAGTTTTACCCAAGCAGCAGAAGATTTAGGCATCCCCAAAGCGAGTGTGTCGAATGCCATTAAACAATTAGAAATACATTTAGGAACGCGCTTATTTCATCGCACCACCAGAAAGGTAGTGCTTACGCAAGATGGCGAGGTCTTTTTAGAACGTAGCAAAGATCTGATGGCCGATCTGGATGAACTCAGCACCTTATTTCATCAAGATAGCCAGCCGCTTTCCGGCAGAGTGCGGGTAGATATGCCGATTGCCATTGCCAGAGAAATGGTGATCCCCGCCTTGCCCGCTCTGCTTGCCCAACACCCGGCTTTAGAGCTAGAACTTTCTTCTACCGATAGAAAAGTAGACCCGGTAAGAGAAGGGATCGATTTTGTGATTCGGGTAGGAAATACCGAGGATGACACGCTAATTGCGCGTAAAATCGGCGATTACGAAATGATTAGCTGCGTTAGCCCAGAATATATCAAGCGATATGGTGATCCAAAATCGATTGAATCCCTCAGCCAACACCAACTGATTGGCTATGTGGGGCACTTTGGTAAACGCAGCGCTTACTTTGAATATGTAGATGCAGCTGGTGAGGCACAACTACTGAGCATGCCTTGTAGCCTGTTTGTGAATAGTACCGATGCCTACTTTGCCGCTTGCTTGGCTGGGCTAGGCATTATCCAAGTCCCCAATGTAAGCGGTGGGTTACAAAAAGCAATACGCAAAGGAAGGCTCATCCCCATTCTTACCCAACACCCCGTCCCGACCATGCCAGTCACCATTGTCTATGCGAATCGCCGCCACTTACCCAAACGGGTGCAATTCATGATGGATTGGATGGTGGGATTAATTCGTCCGAAATTGGATAGTAAAGACGGTTTGTAACAATTGACAGCACCACGGCGAAACCATACTATAAATTGGTTACTTTTAAAAACCAGATAGGGTTAGCCATGCTCATGCAACGAACAATTTCCACGGTAGAAATGCACACAGGCGGAGAGCCTTTTCGCATTGTGACAAGTGGCCTACCCAAGCTACCGGGAAGCACCATTGTGGCGCGGCGGCAGTGGCTAAAAGATAACTTAGACGATGTTCGCAAAAGCCTGATGCTAGAACCAAGAGGGCATGCGGATATGTATGGCGGCTACCTGACCGAGCCGGTTACCGAAGGCGCGGATTTCGGGGTGATTTTTATCCATAACGAAGGCTATAGCGACCACTGTGGACACGGAGTGATTGCGCTCTCGACCGCAGCCGTTCAGCTTGGCTGGGTAAATCGCACACAACCAAGTACCAAAGTGGGAATTGATGCCCCTTGCGGGTTTATTGAAGCCACGGTGGAATGGGATGGGCAAAAAGTAGGGGCGGTGAGCTTTAAGAATGTGCCTTCCTTTATTTGGCAAAGAGATGTCACTGTCGATACACCAAGCTTTGGGCAAGTCACCGGCGATATTGCTTTTGGCGGGGCGTTTTATTTCTATGTAGACGGCAGCCCTTTTGGCCTGGAAATTCGAGAATCGAACATTGAGCAGCTGATTCGCTTTGGCGCAGAAGTAAAAACGGCGGCCAACCTCAAATATCCTGTCACTCATCCGCTTATCCCTGAAATTAACCACATCTACGGCACGATTATTTCTGGCGCACCACGTCACGAAGTCTCGACTCAGGCGAATTGCTGCGTGTTTGCCGATAGAGAAGTGGATAGATCCCCTACCGGTTCTGGCACCGGCGGGCGGGTTGCGCAACTGTATTTACGCGGAAAACTATCGGATACTGATGTACTGGTGAACGAATCGATTATTGGATCGGTATTTAAGGGCAGAGTACTAAGCACCACCAAATTGGGCGAATTTGATGCGGTGATTCCGGAAGTAGCTGGGCACGCGCATTTATGTGGTTTTGCCAACTGGATCATTGATGGCAACGACCCATTGGCAAATGGCTTTTTGGTTAGGTAAATCGACGCAATTATTCTTCTTGGGTGATGTCTTTTTCGACGCGCTTAATGTGTTTTTCTACATAAAAAGCCGCCGCATCGGCATCCCCCTCTACAATCGCTTCATAAATAAGACGATGCTCTGCTGCGTACAAGCGAATCCGCTGCGCCTCAAAAATACTTTGGTCTTTTAGCCGCTTCCATAAGGGCTGATCCATGGTACTCGCCACTTCATCTGCAATGCGAATAAGCAGCGGATCGCCCGTCATGACCGCCAATTGGCGATGAAACAAGCGATCACTATTATTCCAAAGCATTTGCTGCTCTGGATCTTCGATATTGGTGATGGTTTCCATCTGCGCCAAGTAGGTTTCCGCCAAGGGGTCGCGGCGGCGATGTTCTGCCGCTCGACGCACAATGGCAGGCTCAAGTAACAGGCGGGCTTGTAGCGTTGAGGTGGGGCTAAGATCTGCCTCTAGCGCGGGGCGATCTGGGTTGGTTTTTCGCTGCAGCAACACCACCGCATCATCACAAATATAGGTGCCAGAGTTACGCTTCGTCACCACCAATTGTTCATTCTGCAAGGCGGCAATTGCCTCTCTCACCGCTGGGCGACCGACATTAAATTGCGCGGCTAATTCTCGCTCTGCTGGCATGCGGCTGCCGGGCAAAAACAGCCCTTCTAAAATCCCCGCGCGGATTCTCTCTGCCACTTGCTCGTACACTTGCATTGGCCGAAAGCCAGCATCCATTGTTTGATTCATGTTGGTCACCACAACAAATTTTATTACCAAATAGTCTTTATTTGGTTTTAATTATAAACCAATTGATTTATGATGGTTTGCATTCACGCAAAAAAAAGGCCTTCCCCATGCGCATCTTTAACGCCACCGAAACTGCTGCCCTTTTACCATACCCTGCCTTAGTCGCCCAATTGGCTAACACCATGCCGGAATATGCGGCTGAACAAATTCATAGCCCAGAAAGACAGGTGATTCCGTTAAATAACGGCGGCGTGTTACTTTCTATGCCTGCTAGCGCAAAGGATATTGCCATTCACAAGCTAGTGAATGTTTGCCCCACTAATCAGGCAATCAACTTACCCACCATTCATGGCTTGGTCAATGCCTTTGACCCAAACACCGGCGCCCCTTTGTTTTCATTAGATGGCCCTACCGTCACCGGTAGGAGAACCGCCGCTGTGACCTGCTTGGCCATCAAAACGTTGCTGGCCACACCACCAAGCGTAGTGCGCTTAATTGGCACGGGTACACAATCGAAAAGCCATGCCGAAGCAATTGCTACGATGTTCCCAGAAGCAACCCTTTTAATCGCGAGCCGTAATGAAGAAGCCGCCAGCGCGTTTATCCAAACCATGGCAGCAGTTGGGGTTACCGTCGCCGCTGCCCAGCAACATCCATTAAACGAAGCGGCCGATGTGGTGATCACCCTTACCACCAGTAAAACCCCGATTTATGATGAAGCACCGTCTGCCAACCGCCTAGTGATTGGCGTGGGCGCATTCCAGCCTACATCTGCCGAAGTCTCTGCCAAGGTGGTGAATGCTAGCGAGTTAGTTGTAGATGATTTGCACGGCGCCAAAGAAGAAGCGGGCGACATTATTTTGGCAGGCAGTGATTGGCAACAGGTAAAGGCATTAGCCAGCTACCTTAACCAACCAGCACCTACTGGCCGCCCGATCTTTTTTAAGAGTGTTGGCAGTGCCGCGTGGGATTTAGCTGCGGGACGAGTCGCCGCAGCGCAACTAGCCAGCGTCGCTTAAGTAATCCATCTTCGAAACGCTTCTACATATCCCCATCGTAGTAGCGTTTCGATTGCAGTTTTAGACAAGACAGCCGGTACAATCACGATTAGCCTGTGACAACTTGCTAATTTCCTGGACGGTGTGATGTTGGGTTTGAGTGCCTTATTTGTATTAATCTGGTCAACCGGATTTATTGTTGGCAGGGCGATTGTGGATGTCGCCAGCCCTAACTTATTCCTTACCGCGCGATTCTTATTGGCGGCACTGCTATTTGGTTTGCTGGCCCTGCAGGCAAAAGCGAAGTGGCCAAGCAAGCAGGAAATTCCCCGTCTGCTGGGCGTCGGCGCCTTACTCAATGGCTTATATCTTGCGGGGGGTTATTGGGCGGTATCGAAAGGCCTATCTCCGGCGATTATGGCGTTATTAGGCGCCCTACAGCCGCTATTTACCACCTTACTTGCTATATTTGTGCTAAATGAAAAACCTGCCCGTTTGTTTTGGCTAGGTTTACTTGCGGGGATTGCAGGCGTGGTACTGGTGCTACTGCCGGCGTTAAATGTAGCGACACATCATTTTTCTATTTGGGTGGTAGCCGTAGGCATGATTGCCGTGCTATCGCTCACGGTGGGGACGGTTTTGCAAAAAACCCGCATTGCTCAATTAGACCTGCGGGTAAGTTCGGCGATTCAGAACCTTGGTGGCGCGATGTTTACAGGTGTTGTCGCTGTGTGGTTAAACGAATCTCGCTGGGAGCAAGGCACGTTATTGTATGGCGCACTGGCATGGGCTGCCTTGGTCTTATCTGGTGCGGGCACCGGATTGTTGCTGTGGTTGGTACGCAAAGGCAAAGTCGCCCAAGTGGCCACGCTAATGTACTTAGCTCCACCACTTGCTGCCATAGAAGCGTATTATTGGTTTGATGCCCGCTTAACAGCGATCCAATTAGTAGGATTTGCGTTTGCCGCACTAGGCGTGTGGGTCTGTCATCTCAGCGAAAGTAGAAAGCATGGCAAGGCTGGCGGCTAAGCATTCTTTGCAACACCCATTGGTAGAATCCCGCGTCTACGAGACAGAACCGGATTGGCATGAACACGATTATTGCCAGCTATTATTTGGCTTAAGCGGCCAATCGGAAGTAGAAATGGGTGGGCAGTTATTTCATACCAATGCAGCCTCCGCCGTCATCATTCCCGCCGGCGTTCGACATGATTTTTTGGGCGATGATGAAAACCGCCAGTTAGTCATCGACCTACCGGCATGCACCGTGGCGATTCCCCACCGGCTACTAGATAAGCCATTTGAATTTGCCATACCAAATGCACTTGGGCGATTGCTTCAGCAAACAAAAGCAACGAGATCTCCGCAAACCAACTGGGCCTTATCGGTGAGGGTGGCAGACCAAGTGGTTCAGCTATTGGGAGGCAAGCAAAATGATGCAACCTATTTTCCCGTTCGGCAGATTGATGCCTATTTGCGCCAACACTTGGCAACACCACTCAGCACCAGCCAACTATCTGAACAGTTTGGCTGGAAAGCTCGGCGTTTTCATGATCTATTTTGCGAAGCCTTTGGGGATACCCCGCAACGTTACCAGCATCGGCTACGGCTAGATTTCGCGTTATCTTTACTTTCTAAACACACAGAGAGCCTGACTGATATTGCCAATACGCTGGGTTATGCAGACCAACCAGCATTTACCCGCCACTTTAGCGCGCGCTTTGGCACACCCCCAGGAAAATGGCGTGGGGCATTACTTTCTGATATTCACCATCCACACACAAACTAACTCATTATTTTCATCAAAATGAAAATATAGTTGATTTTTTTCATTTAAAGATCAACAATCCCCCGCATACTGCATCATTAAGTAAGCGAGAAAAGGCATGTCTCAAGCCGTTGCATTCACTGAAAACCCTGTATGGCTAGGCCAGCAAATTCGAGAATTACGCAAGCTGCGTAAGATATCACTCACCGATTTGCAGCAAATTACCGGCCGCTCGCTTGGCTTTCTTTCTCAGCTAGAACGGGGAAAATCACAAGCCTCGGTCACCGACCTTAGTCGAATCGCCACCGCGCTTGGCGTGCCGTTTAGCGTGTTTTTTCAGCAAGGCGCAGAAGAAGAGCAAGGCGTTGTCCGTCGGGAAGCTAACCGCCCACTGTTGCAATACGCCGATGGCGTGACCGATGCATTGCTCTCGCCCGGGTTTGGTAGTTCTGTGCAGCTGATTTTGACTACATTTGCCCCGGGTGCACACTCTGGCAGCCAACCCTTTGCGCACGGAGGCGATGAAGCAGGCATGGTGCTAACCGGGCAGCTACAGCTAACCATTAATGGTGTCGTCCATTTGCTAAATGCAGGGGATAGTTTCTGCTACCCAAGTAACCAGCCCCACCTCTACAGCAACCCTGGCAACACGCCCACCCAAGTCGTCTGGGCTTACAGCACCCAGAGCAATAAAGGGGAATAAGATGTTTGCTTCTGATACCAAATACCCAAAGAGCTGGTACGCAGATAGTGTGCAGCCCGCACCAGCTACCCGCCCTGCCTTAGCAAGCGATCTGGACACAGAGGTGCTAATTGTCGGCGGTGGTTTTACTGGCTTATATACCGCCTACCACCTTGCAACAGCAGGGGTGAAGGTCAGTTTAATTGAGGCAAGTCGTATTGGCTGGGCGGCGAGTGGGCGTAATGGCGGGCAGCTGATTCTAGGGTTTTCATCCGATATGCCGCCAATTGAAGCGGCACTAGGCAAAGAAAAAGCCCGCGAAATTTGGGATGCGCTAAGAGAGGCAGGGCAGTTTATCCGCCACCTGATTCACACCCATCAGATTGATTGCGCGCTAACAGATGGCCATTTATGGACATCTGTTTTATGGCAACGCATCCGCTTATTATCTGATTGGCAAGAAGAAGCGGCAACCGCGTGGGGTTACGATCATCTCGCTTTTATTCCACGCAAAGACCTACCAAATTATGTCGATTCGCCGCGCTATGTTGCAGGTCTGTACGATAAAGAAGGCGGGCATCTTAACCCTTTGAAATACATACTAGGACTAGCCAAGGTGGTAGAAGGTCTAGGTGTATCGCTCTACGAAAACACCAAGGCAATCCGTTACCAAAAAATGGGGGATGGTTATCTGGTGAACACTGAAAAAGGGCAAATCCGTTGCCGAAAGCTTGTACTGGCAACAAATGCGTATATCGACCGACTAGACACGCAATTATCCGCCCGCATCTTGCCAGTGGGCACGTATATGATCGCGACCGAACCGCTTCCCACCGCACTTGCGCAACAATTACTCCCCAATCAGGCGGCCGTGTCTGACAACCAGTTTATTCTCGATTATTTTCGCTTATCAGAAGACAACCGGCTGCTATTTGGTGGTAAATGTACTTATTCTGGTAAAACACCGTCGAACCTCACAGAAGGTATGCGACAAGACATGATACGTGTGTTTCCACAATTAAAAGCGGTAAAAATTAGCCATGCTTGGGGTGGGCACATTGATATTAGCGTTCATCGCACACCCGATATTGGCAAAGAGGGAGACAAATACTGGGCACAAGGTTTCTCTGGCCACGGGGTGATCCCAACCAGTTTGGCAGGCAAAGTGATTGCGGATGCAATACTAGGGAATGACCGCCTACTTCAGTATTTTATGCAATTAAACAACCCGGCCTTTCCCGGCGGCAACCTGATGCGGGTACCGCTACAAGCAGCGGGTATGGCGTGGTATCGGTTAAAAGACTACCCCATTCCGGGCTTGGCCTACTAACCTGAAGAAGTGGCTAGCAAATGCTAGCCACTTTCCATTTATACCAGATACTTTTGACGAAGTTGGTCGGTAATCACGGCGATAATCAGCAAGCCACCTAGCACCACCATTTGCAGGTAAGAACCAATATTGGCAATGTTCATGCCGTTTTGTACCAGCACAATAAAGATGGCGCCCAGCACCACATTAATGGTTTTGCCAATGCCGCCACGTAAGCTCACGCCACCAATCACGCAGGCGGCAATCGATTCTAACGCCACTGTACCGCCAATATTTGCCTCGCCACTGCCGGTTCTGGCGGTGAGCAACAAACCCGCAATCGCAGCTAACCCCGCGCACAGCACATACGCCATCATTAACATACGGCCAGAGCGAATACCCGATAGCTCTGCTGCTCGCGCATTGCCCCCTACGGCGTGTAAATGGCGGCCAGCAGCGGTTCTCTCCATTAGTAGCCAAACCAATACCGCGCCCACTACACAAATAAAGACGGGTGCTGGCATGCCAAAAATGTCGCCAAAGCCAAAGACATCGCCAAACTCGCTCGGCAAACCAGAAACCGGTACGCCGCCAGTCAAGTACAAGGCAAAACCAAAGCCGATGGATTGCACGCCCATGGTCATAATAAATGGCGAGACTTTAAAGAGAGAGACGCCCATACCATTTAGGCTACCCACGACAAACGCTGACACTAGCCCCGCTAAACAACCAAGCGCAATCACCCATTCTGGCGAAAATCCTTGATGGCTGAGATAACTCATGGTCATTGAGGACACCACAGAAGTAATCGCCAAGACGGTGCCGACCGATAAATCAAAGCCGCCACTAATTAAGACCAGCATTTGTCCGAGCGACACCAAGATGAGGTACACCGATTGGCGAAGTAGGTTGATAAAGTTTTGTACCGTTAAAAATTGATCGGACAAACTGCCAAAGACAATCAGCGCTAGGCCAAGGAAAATGGGCAATACCCCAATTTTTAACCCCCAGCGAAACAGTGTTTTTGGCCCAGAAATGACCCACGGCATCGCAGTGGGTTTGTTGACAGTAGATTCGTTCATGACAAGGCCTCTTCTTTGTCAAAAAAGTGTTGCAACACATTGGATTCGGTTAATTGCTCCCCTGCTAGCTCTGACACCACTCGCCCGTGAGACATCACGTATAAGCGATGAGAAAGATGCATGACTTCGGGTAGATCAGATGAAATCACCACCACAGCAGCCCCCGATTCACACAATTCACGGATTAATTCGTAAAGTGCGCTTCGAGTACCAACATCGACCCCAACAGTGGGTTCATCAAACACATAGAGATCAATGTCAGTAGATAAACCACGGGCAAACAAGGCTTTTTGCTGGTTGCCGCCCGACAATAAACCGACTGCTTTGTGTAGGTTTCGATCGTGCAATTCCACGCGTTTGGCTAATGACTTCGCGGTTCCTAATTCGCGTCTGGGCGACAATCCACCTAAGCGAGAACGGTGCTTATCGTGCCTTAGCGCTGGTATGGTTATATTCGAGCGAGAGCTAAAGCTCAGAAACAAACCTTCCGCACGACGATCCGGCGGGAGGTAAAAGAACCCGGATTTCCACATCGAAGATGGGTGGTGGTTTTTAATGGATCGCCCTTTAAACAGCACCTCTCCCTGCGTGACCTTATCAATCCCGAACGCGGCTCGCAGCAGCTCTGACTTGCCACACCCCACAAGCCCAGCCAAGCCAACTACTTCACCTCGCCGAACGGTGATACTGGCGTCTTTTACCCCTGAAAGCGTGGATACGTGTTGAATCGCTAGCAGCACTTCTTTTGGATTGGCGGCAATTTTGGGGTAGATGTTGTCAATCGCTCGGCCGGCCATCATTTCAATTAGCCGCTCTTCTGCGGTTACTTTGGCATCGACTGTGCCAATGTGTTTGCCATCTCGTAACACCGCCACACGATCGGCAATCGCGCGGATTTCTTGCATCCGGTGGGTGATATAGAGAATCCCTACGCCTTCTTTTTTCAGGCGTTCGACAAAGGCAAATAACTGTCTAGTTTCTTTATCAGATAAAGAAGCCGTCGGTTCGTCTAGAATCAGCAGCTTCACCGGGTGGCGAAACGCCTTGGCAATTTCAACCATTTGTTGATGTGCACGGCCTAAGCTACCCACTTTGGCAGAAAGTGGAATATCAAACCCCAACTGCGCTAGTAGCTGTTTGGCTTGCTGCTGGATGGCAGATTGATTCACCAGCCCAAAGCGGGTAGGTTCTTCGCCTAAAAAGAGGTTTTCTGCCACCGTTAAGGAAGGCACTAAAGAGAACTCTTGAAACACCGCACTAATGCCGTGTTTTCTGGCCTCTAGTACCGTTTGAAACTGGCAATCATTTCCGAGTAACGTTAGCTTGCCTTCTGATGGTGTCTGCGCACCGGCAATAATCGAAATCAGCGTAGATTTTCCTGCGCCATTCTCACCAAACAAGGCCAAGACCTCGCCTTTATGCAGGCAAAGCGAGACATCATCTAGCGCTTTGACCCCTGGGTATTGCTTACCTAGCCCAGTTACCTCGAGTAAGATGTCGTCCATTGATCGTTTTCCAAGCAAAAGTCTGCCCTAGGTGGCTACCTAAGCGATAGCCACCCTGTCACCTGTTTAACAGCGTGATGGCTTAGTTGACGTTAAAGACGGGAGAGAAACTATCTGGTGGCAAGATCGTGTCTTTCACAATTTTGCCAATGTTCTTCTGATCAACAACGAAGATTTTAGGGCCTACGTGTTTTAACACTGGCTTGCCTTCTAATAAGCGTACCGCTTGGTCAACCGCAATTCGGCCTTGGATCACCATCGAATCAGCAGGTGAGGCCATAATTTGGCCTTGCTTAATGCCATCGTACACACCAGGGGTGATGTAGAAAGAAAGCAATTGTACTTTGCCCGCTAGGTTGCGAGATTTCACAATCCCTTGGGCGGCTTCTGCAGTCACTGCTGTACCCGCAATGTATTTGATATCAGGGTTCGCTTGTAGGACGTCTTCAACCAGTTTTGATTGCGCTTCTTTACCGGTATCGCCGTATTTTGGATCGAGTACTTTTAGGGCGCTATTTTTCGTTGCCTCCATAAAGCCTTTGTGTGCAGCCTCTACCCAACCTGCACCAGCAGGGCCTGGGAACCAACCTACTTTGACGGCAGGCGTACCTTTTGGATGTTTTTTCGCTAGGTATTCACCGGTTGAATAGCCCATGGTGTAGAAAGAGACGAGTGATTTTGCCGAGATATCTGGTGAGTTAATGCCGTTTACCAAGTCAATCACAGGGATTTTCTTTGCACTAACACTCTTAATCAGGTTATTCAGACCATCAGCAGAAATTCCGCCAATAATCACCGCATTTGCCCCGGCTGCCACGCAATCTTCAATTTGAGAAATCTGCTTACCCAAATTGGTATAACCACCGGCTTCTACTAACTGAAGTTTCACGCCTGCACGCTTGGCTTCTTCTGTGACACCATAATCAACCCCTAGCCAGTAGGCATCTTTCATATGCGGGAATGACACGCAGACATTCCACTTTTTAGAGGCCTTTGGTAACGGGGTATAAGACACATTCTTTGGCGGCGCATTAGAAAATGCAGGTTCGGTAGAACCCACCATGTAAGGGAACCAGTTGGCGGCACTCGCCGAGACACCAGCGAATAACCCGGCCAGCACGACGGCGCTGGTTTGAAAACGTTGTTGCAGATTCATCATTCTCTCCTTAATGACGTGAGGACATTGCGGGGGAATCCCCCATACCACTTGCTACAAACAGATCAAACTCATTCAAATGCGGCGTAAAGTCGCTGAAACTTTTCCTGATAGGTTTTCCTAGCCGCCAAGGCTTCTTCCATGCTGACAATCTCAAACTGGCATTGATACCCTGGTTGCATTTGCCCAATCAGATCTAAGTCGGCTGAGATCACGGCGCCCACCATCATGTAGCCACCACCCGATACCGCATCTCTTAACAAGATGATGGGTTCTTGCCCTGATGGCACTTGAATCGACCCAATCGGGTAACATGCATCCACAATATTGGAAGGGTCAGAACCCGCGCCAAATGGCGGGGTACGCTCAACAAAATCCAGCGGCTTGCCGCCTTTTAACCGGTAACCAATTCGGTCGGCTTCTGGGGCAACGGTCCACGCATCGGCAAAAAATGTGGCGAGTGATTCGGGTTTCACGCGGTGATCGTACAAACCGGGCATCACCCGTAAGGTCACTTGTTTGCTGAGTTCTTCTTGCATAGATGCCGGTAATTTGGTGCCTTGTTTCGCCTTGCTAGTTGCCACACCGTGCGATAGTGCATCGCCTGCTTGTAAGCGTCGTCCTTCATAGCCACCAAACGCGCCCAAGCCATAAGTAGAGCGGCTACCTAAGATTTCAGGCACCGCAAAGCCGCCCGCCACTGCTACGTAAGCTCTTGCACCACGCTTTACATAGTCAAAGGTTAGTTTTTCACCAGAACGAACCAAAAATGATTCGTACAACGGGAAAGGCACACCGTTTACCTTGGGATGCATCACTGCGCCCGTCACCGCCACTAGTACGTCTTCGGTGAACTCTAGTTCTGGCCCCATCAGGGTAATTTCTAGCACGGCGGCAAGCGGGTCGTTCCCCACCAGCAAGTTCGCCGCTTGAAACGCAAATTGGTCTAGCGCACCAGAAGGAGGAATACCCAGATGGTAGTAACCGCTTCTGCCCGCATCCTGAATAGAAGATGCCAAACCGGGTTTTAGTACATTAATCGCCATATAGCACCTCAATCAGTGAGCGGTTGTAAGCCGCTGGGTCTTTTTCAAATTCGGCCATCGAAAAGCTCACCGGACGAATCCGGAGCTGCAATTGGCCAGCGTCTGCCTGAGCAACGGCGGCTTCATATTCCGCCATCTCAATCGCTTTGAATTTGACGATATCCCCCGGTTGGAAGAAGCACATAAAGTCTTGTAGATAGGGTTGTCGCTGGGCATGATCAAAAATCGGCGCCGGTGTCACACCAAACATTTGATACCCACCCGCCCCGCGAACAGAGTAAATGCAGCCAAAGCAACCGCCGTGCCCAATGGTTAACTTCGGTGTGTCGGTTCTTGGGCGCAGGTATTTAGGCACTTGGATTTGCTTTTCCCGCTCGACCATTTGGTACATAAACGGCAAGCCCGCCACAAACCCCACCATAGAAACAAACCAAGGCGAACCCGCATGGGCGTTAATGAATTCGTCTACGGATGTATAGCCATTGATTCGTGCGGCGTAGGATAAATCGGTTGATTTCGGGTCTTGATGGCGCTCACGAAACCGTAGTTGGGTTTCATTGGTCCACGGGTCGTTATACAACACCGGAATCTCAATAATCCGCGTCTGAAGTTCGTTACCGTCCGATTGCCCAACCTCTTCTTCAATCGACTTCATCAAAGCCAGCAAGGCTTCAGGATGCACCTGAAAAGGATCAAACTTCACTTGGAACGAAGCATTTGCCGGGCAAATTTCTTTAATCCCCGGTAGGGATTTCGCTTTTAATTTGCTCGTCATGGCCATCGATTTGAAGAAGGCAGGTAGTGACATTGCCTCATCAATCTCAACAAACAAATGCTCGTCACCCCCAAAGGTGTATCGGCAGTTTTCGGTACTCATGCGGCTCTCCCCGTAGGCAACACGTCCGGTTTTACAACAGCACTAGCCTCAGCCATCCAACGCTCTAGCCAATTGGTATCGTACTGGCCAGATTGCACAGCCTCTGTTGCTAGCAAACGCAAGAAGAGCGGTTGAGTGGTTTTTACCCCTTCGATCGACAGCTCTTCTAAACATCGTTTTAGTCTCGCCAAGGCAGCAGGGCGGTTTTCATCCCAGACAATTAACTTGGCTAATAAAGAGTCGTAATAAGCAGGAATTTTGTATTGCGCTTGCAAAAGGGTATCGATACGCACCCCAGGGCCTTGTGGCCACACCAATTGGCCAACCACACCCGGGCAAGGCATAAACTGTTTGTCTGGGTCTTCTGCGTTAATCCGCACTTCAATCGCATGACCACGGCGAACAATGTCAGACTGCTGATAAGGGAGTGGCTCGCCACCGGCAATTTTGAGCATGGCTTTGAGTAAATCCACCCCGGTAATCATCTCGGTGATGGGGTGCTCTACCTGAATACGGGTATTCATCTCGATAAAGAAGAATTCGCCTGAAGCACTATCTAAGAGATACTCCAACGTGCCCGCTCCACTGTATTTCACCGCTTTGGCCAGTTTCACTGCGGATTCACACAAGGCTTGGCGAGTTGCATCGGGTAATACAGGCGAACCGGCTTCTTCAAAGATTTTTTGGCGACGACGCTGAATAGAACAATCGCGCTCGAATAAATGCACGACAGATTCCCCATCACCCAAAATCTGCACTTCAATATGGCGAGCGCTGGCAATAAAGCGTTCTAGATACACCGCCCCGTTTCCAAATGCTGACGTTGCTTCTGCCACGGCAACACGGTATTGCTGACATAGTTCGGCTTCGTCTTTTGCAATGCGAATGCCTCTACCGCCGCCACCCGCTGCGGCCTTAATCATGACTGGGTAGCCAATTAGATTAGCGGCTTCAATGGCAGACTCTAGGGTAGAGACTTCGCCATCACTGCCCGGAACTACCGGTACGCCAGCAGCCATTGCCGCTGTACGAGCCGCCGCCTTATCTCCCATGGTGCGAATCGCATGGGCAGATGGCCCAACAAAGATAATCCCCGCCGCGTTACAGGCGTCAGCAAAGCCCGCATTTTCAGATAAAAACCCATAACCCGGGTGGACAGCATCTGCGCCTACTTGTGTAGCCGCGGCTAATACTTTTTCTTTATCCAGATAGCTTTTCGCTGCTTGTGCAGGGCCAATGACGACATGTTCATCGGCGAGTTTGACAGCGAGGCTATCTATATCTGCTTCACTGCAAACGACAGCGGTTTGAATGCCTAGCTCTTTTGCTGCACGGATCACCCGCACCGCAATTTCACCCCGGTTGGCAATTAAGACTTTTCGGATCGCTTTAGGCATCTGGCTTACTCCACGTCCAAGATCGCTAAAACGTCACCCGGCTCTACCGTTGCTTCGGCAGCCACTTCAAATCGGACCAATGTACCGGCCTCTTCAGCCACCACTTCGCTATACATTTTCATCACTTCGACAAGCCCAATGACGGTTCCGGGGGTAATTGCTTGTCCTTCTTCGACGAAGTTCGGTGCGTCAGGCGATGGCTTGCGGTAAAACGTTCCCGGTAGATGGGAACAGATAGTGATTTGAGCCATTTTCTCTCTCCAGTCCTGGCAAAAATTAACTACAACAACTGTTTAAATCATTCAAATTTGGTTACTTAGTGGATGAACTCCGAACATGGCGTAATTTGCACCCCTGTTTCATCGAGTAAGGCGCGGGTCGTTTTGACGATATCTAGCGCGCCGGGTGTATCACTGTGGATACATACCGAATCAAATCCAATCTCGATTTCTTCGCCCTCAATCGTTCTCACCACACCATCTACACATGCTTTTAATACTTTTTGTGCCACTTGCTGCGGGTCTAACCGACCCACGCGGCGAGTAAACACAATGCTGCCGCTTTTGTCGTATTCGCGGTCCGCATAAAACTCTCTTACCACCGGTTGCCCCATTTCTTTCGCAACCTGATAGGTAATCGAACTATCCATCACCATCAGTAGTAACGTTGGTTCTAACTGTTGCAAAGCGCGAATCATGGCGCGAGACAATTCTTCGTCGACCGCGACATGCATATACAGCGCCCCGTGCGGTTTGAAGTGCTGCATCCGCAAACCATTTAGTCTGGCAAACTCACGCAACGCACCTAACTGATAGATCATGTCGTTCACTAACTCATCGGCTGGTGCCATGATGCGGCGGCGGCCAAAGCCAACTAAATCTCGAAATCCTGGGTGTGCGCCTATGCGAACGCCATGCGTTTTTGCCAAGCGTACAATCCGGTGCATGATGTTTGGATCGCCCGCGTGAAAACCTGTCGCAATATTGGCCGAGCTAATCATTGGCATAATTTCTTCATCAACCCCATCGCCAATGGTCCACATACCGAACCCTTCTCCCATATCGCAATTCAGGTCTATCCGTGGATGTTTCATTCATGTCCCCTTTGCATGCTTATCTAGCAACTTTCATGCAACACAGCGTAATCCGATTGCAATTTATTGAAAACTTATATATTTATATATTGTGTTATCTGAAAATCAGATAATGTGGTGGCAAAATCCGCTATTTAAGGCCAATAACTGACCAAACACCCAGATATTGGTTTTTGAAGTACGGAGGCGGGTAGGAAATTCGAAAAAATGAATATGTGACTTCTGAAAATCAGAAATCACTAAAAATTATTCTAAGTGTCGCAATGTGCGAAAGGAGTGCAACAAGTGTCGCTCAGTTTCCGACAAGTGAAGTATTTTGTAGCGACTGCCGAGATGGGGCAGATCTCCATGGCGGCAGCAGAACTCTGTATTTCCCAATCTGCCGTCACCACCGCCATCAAAGAATTAGAGCAACTGCTCGGCACAGAATTATTCCAGCGCAGCTCTCACGGCATGGTACTAACCGAATCCGGCAGGCGCTTTTTACCATTAGCGAGGCAAATTCTCGATAGTATTAGCGAAGCCATGAAACTCTCGCACGCGAACGAAGAAATTCAGGGCACGCTCAGAATTGCGGCTACCTACACGGTATTAGGCTATTTCTTTCCCCACCACTTGCAGCGCTTATCCAATCTACTACCGGAAGTCACCATCAACCTATTTGAACTCAATCGAGAAGTCATTGAAGAAGGGTTGATTACGGGGCGTTATGATTTAGCAGTGGTACTCACATCTAACCTAGTGAATCCGGAACTTGCCTCGGAAACCTTTATTAACTCTCAGCGTCGCGTATGGGTGCCTGCTGGGCATCGCTTTCTAAAGCAAGACCGCGTGTCTTTGGCAGATATCGCAGAAGAACCCTACATTATGCTAACCGTGGATGAAGCCGCCTATACCGCTTTACGCTATTGGCACAATACGCCATTTCAACCCGATATTCGCTTAAGGACGTCATCTGTTGAGGCTGTTCGAAGCATTGTGGCCAATGGGGGCGGGGTGGCGATTTTATCTGATATGGTTTATCGCCCGTGGTCTTTAGAAGGGAAACGGATCGAAACCGTGCTGCTACAAGACCCCGTCCCTGCCATGGCGGTTGGTTTGGCATGGAAAAAGGGCATCGAATTTACGCCAGCCATGACCGCCGTGCAAAACTACTTCCGGCAAATGTTCATGGGGCCAAGCTCGATGCCGCATGTGTATCGTTAAGCGAATTCACCAACATGATTAACTTGGGCGAGCTTGGCGCTTGCCCATTTTTCCAACTAACGAGACGCCAAATATCACGATGGCAGTTCCTAGCCATTGCATCCATGTGAAGTGTTCACCCAACAAGTTTAGGCTCATCATAATAGTCAGCACAGGGCCGATACTGCCAAAAATCGCCACCTTATCTGGCCCAATTGTGCTAATTGCCGCAGACATTGCATAAATCGGAATGCACGTTGCCAAGATGGCAATGGCCAATCCATAAACATGCACTTGCCAAGGCAACTGAATCACATGTGACACCGGAAACTTCACCACGTAATGTACCGTCATCATCACGGCTGACGCGGTAATCATCCACTCGGCAAAATTACTCGCACCAATTCGTTTAATTAAGGTGGGGCTCAAGGTTAAGTACACTGCATAACTAAACGTACTGCCCACAATCAACAACATTCCAGTCAAATCACCATGCGCACTCGCTAACTCTGGCCCAATCACAATCAACATACCCACATAGGTGAGCAACAAAGTTAACCAGATCACCGGTGCAACCATTTTGCGGGTATAGATAGCGGTTAAGCACACGGTAAACGTGGGGATCAGGTACAGAATAATCCGCTCTAAACTGGCACTCACCGTTTGCAAGCCTAAGAAATCTAACAAGCTAGACAAGTAATAACCAGCAAAGCCCAAGCAGACAATTCCGAACCAGTCTTTTCGGTTTAATACGACTTGCGCTTTACGTGGTCGCAACCATCGGATTAACCAAACCAGCCCCGTGGCATAGCACAGTCTCAAGCCCAGTAAGGTAATTGCATCTACGCCATAGCGGTACGCTAATTTGACAAATATGGCTTTTGAAGCAAAACCGATCGCGGCCACGCTGGCCAAGATCATACCGGAGCGAAACTGTCGCGAGGCATCAGACATTTGGAATCTCCCATTAAACAGAAAGTTTGCGGGAGTAAGCAGGAAAGGATTTCACCATGCCAGTGCGGAACTCCCGCAGTGGCATAGGCCCACCGCGGCTACTTCAGTAGTAGCCAGCTTGTTAGAACAAAGATAGGTGGGCAAGAAAAAGTATTCATGGGAATGACATTAGCACACTAAGTAGGCACGCTGCAAACATCTACCCATTCGGCAGCGGTTAAATCCACCATATCGTCTGGGCGAATTTTAACGGCCGCATTGATTGCGCCAGCCGCAGGAAAAACGGTTTCAAATACCTGCATCGATACATCACAACAAATCCGTAAACCCGTTGGCACACCAAACGGGCACACGCCACCAATAGGGTGAGAAGTTAACGATTCCACCTCTTCTAACGGCAACATGCGGGCTTTTTCGCCAAAGAAGGCCTTGTATTTCTTATTGTCTAGCCGTGCATCGCCCCTCGTCACCAAGAGCACTAATTCGTCGGCCAACCTAAGCGCCAAGGTTTTGGCAATGCGAGCAGGTTCTACCGATAATGCGTTAGCCGCCATCTCGACCGTTGCCGAGCTCACTGGTAATTCCATTACTTCAATATGCGGTGCTTTTAATTGAAAGAATTGTTTGACGCTATCTAAACTCATTCGACGTATTCCAATTTTTATTGATTTGCCATTCTTTGGCTGCACTAAATTTTAACCATATTTACACTAGGATATCGTATACATTTTTTTATTGAATTGGGAAAATAGTATCACTTTATTTTTGTAAAAAATTGGTGAAGAGGGCTTTCGTTTAGCATTCATCTGACAAGGTATTTGGACAGATGCTGTAGCGCACGCCTCAAGATAAGCAGTATTTGGACAGGTCATTGTTAACCAGTAATCATCCAGATTAGCGCTGGATTGTTGCCCCCCAATTACGAGAGCGCAATCGGTAAATAGCTGTCTGGTGATATTTAATTTGGGATTCGACATTTTATCTGCTCACTTTCTTTTAGCCTTGTCCACCCAAGTCTCACCCATCGCGTTTAGTAGTTATCTACTTCCAATTTGATCTGCTGACTGTCTCTTTCTTGTCAGCTAGCCCACTGTCATTTGACGAATATGACAATATTGGAGATGGAGTTTTTTACAGTATTGTTATACACTTGATTCATATACAATTTTTCTATGTATTTATTACAGGAATCACTTAAATGACTATCCAGTTGAATGAACTGACCCTAGAACAACTAACCGAACTTCGTTTGAGCATCGATAAAGAAATTGCTTCTCGCAAAACAAATGAAGCAAATGCATTGGTTCAACTGGTTCAGCAACGTGCTGCACAATTAGGTGTTTCTGTAGAAGACCTATTGTCTATTGCTAGCAAAAAAGGTGGCCAATTCAAACCTACCGGCGTGGCTAAATATGCTAACCCTAGCAACCCAGCCGATACTTGGACTGGTAAAGGCCGTAAGCCATTATGGTTCATTGCTGCGTTGGAAGAAGGCAAATCTGCAGAAGAATTAGAAATTCGCTAAGCAAGTTTTTGCAGCGCAATAAAAAAGGCCACTTTTTAGTGGCCTTTTTTATTTATGTCGGTGTTAGAAAGAAATGCAAAAAAATGCTGTTAAACACGTCTATTCCAATTTACCACCGATCCTATTTTCCTATTTCGTCCAATCAGGGAATCCTTTAAAGGAAAACCCTAATTGACGTAGGGAAATTACAAAGATTGATAGCGGTTGGCTTTACTCACGATTTAAGACGATGACCGCACTCACCGCAGAAGTTTGCATCCTTATCTTCTAGTGGCGTATGGCAAGCAGGGCATTCTGTTAAGGCTTTTGCTGCGGCAGCTTCCTCTTCTGCTTTTAGTGCAGCGAGTCTTTCTGCCTCTTGTTTTTCTGCCTCCGCCTTGGCTAAGGCTTCTGCAGCGGCTTTAGCTGCCTCTGCTTCAGCCGCAATACGCGCCTCTTCTTCACGTTTTGCCACTTCAGCTAAACGAGCCGCTTCTTTGGCTTCCTCTTCCGCTTTTAGCGCAGCAAGTCTTTCTGCCTCTTGCTTCTCTGCTTCGGCCTTGGCTAAGGCTTCTGCAGCGGCTTTAGCAGCCTCTGCTTCTGCCGCAATACGCGCCTCTTCTTCACGCTTTGCCACTTCAGCTAAACGAACCGCCTCTTTGGCTTCCTCTTCCGCTTTTAGCGCAGCAAGTCTTTCTGCCTCTTGTTTCTCTGCGTCGGCCTTGGCTAAGGCTTCTGCAGCAGCTTTAGCTGCTTGCACTTCCGCTGCTAAACGCGCTTCTTCTTCGCGCTTTGCCACTTCAGCTAAACGAGCCGCCTCTTTGGCCTCCTCTTCCGCTTTTAGCGCAGCTAGTCTTTCTGCCTCTTGTTTCTCTGCTTCTGCCTTGGCTAAGGCTGCTGCTGCCGCTTCCTCGGCTGCTTTGACAGCTGCAAGTTCTGCTGCGTCTTCCGTTTTCACGATCACATCAGCGGGGGCTTCTTCTACAATAGACGCCGGTTGCTGTGTAGGTTCTGCCACTTCGGTCGCAGCGGTTGCTAAGGCGGCAGCTTTTGCGGCTGCTTCGGCTTGTCTGGTTTCTGCCATTTGCTGGCGTTTAATACGCTGTTCTTCCATCTTTTGGCGGATTTCTTCTTGTTTCTTGCGCATAGCTTCACTGCTTTTATCTAGCAATGCACTTGCACCTGCTACATCTAGCCCTACCAAGGAAGAAAGGAAAATCTGACAATACCCTTGAATCGCAATCAAACCAGGGATAATCATGCCAATGGCGATCAGTAAACCCGCACCGATCATGATGGCGATCATTTTTCCATTGCCGCCCATGCCGTCGCCGTACTCACCGCCGTAACCGCCACCAAAGCCACCACCATACTCGCCATGGAAACGGCCCATTCCCATCATACCCATGCGTAACATACCCATCGCGCCATCGGGTGACAAAATGCCGGTTGCCATGCTGCCGACAATGAATAGGCCATTGAAAATCACGAAGCCGATAAAGAGAGACACCAGACCAACGAGCATCATCAGCAACACTTCTTGAATCACGACAGATAGTAGCTTCTGACGGCAAATCGCCAAGACATGGCTAATCGCTTCTTTTAAGGTGAGCCCACTCCATACCGCAGCGGCTGCCATCGGGTACAAGACAAAATTCAGCGCAAAGAAAGACATCCCAACAACTAATGCAGCAACGGGCACCACCACGATGGTTAGCACCGTACCAATCACAGGAATCTTACAAATAAAGAGTGCAATTGCTGTAACAATCAGCAGCACAATAATGAATAGCGCTGCCGCTAGCACAAAACCAATCAGGCGATGGCTAGAGTACAAAGACGCCATGACCGTATCCATTAGCGATCTTGGCGAATCGGCTGCGGCATCCATCAAGGCGATACCTACCGCGTTGGCACCGTAAAACATGGTGGCCATAAAGAGTAGGCCACCAATAAATGACATAAAGCCATTATGCATGGCCATAAACACCAGCAGCACAAGCGTTGAAGAAACGAATGTACCTGCTAGCAGCGTCATTGCTCGCCAATTAGATAAGGCGCTGGTTGCATCAAGTAAACCACCGGCGTTTCTAAGTTGCTCGGAGAGTTTCATACACTTCCTAAAAGTTAAGTTGGGAGGGTTTTAGTGGATCGATCTTCTGTCGATTAACCACCAGAGTTTTTAATGTCTTGCAGCATTTTTTCTTTGATGGCTTTTAATTCATCCACTGAATTTTTGGTACGTTCTTTAATCACCGTATTTTGGGTTTTTATCGTGTCGCTAGAGTCTTCATTACCCACCGGCTCTCCTTCGCTAATCGAGCGTGTATTGGTAATTTTGGTAACGGTCTTTTTGCTAGCAACGGTTTCGACTGGCTGCTCAGGGGCAGCGGCAACCGGCGCAACCTCCTTGCTAGCTGGCTTTTCTATCGCGGGTGGCGTGATGGCGGCTGGCGCAGTCGGCTGCTGGCTACTATCCACCACGCCATTTAGCTGCCCTAACTGACTCGCAACGCCTTCTGTTGCATCCAATGCTTGTGAGGCAGGCGCTTCTTTTTGATTACTCGTTTTGTTGTAAACCACTGCCACAATTGCTGCGACCACCAAAAACAACGCCCCCATTAACCAAAACCACACAGGTAATTTGCGTTTGGGTTTCGCTACAAATGTGGGGGGCGGAAGCGTTGGTTCTGCTTCGGGCACCTTCATCACCGGCGGAAGTGGTGCTGCAGTAACCTCCTCTTGAGGAGGGATTGGCTGCGGAGTAGTTAGCTGCACAGGCGTCTCTAGCACCACAGCGTCCTCTCCAGATGACGAAGCTGCCGCTGCGGCTGCCCCTTTGGGTGTACCGCAATCTGGGCAGAACTTTTTATTCGCTGCATTGATTTTTTGGCAATGAGCGCACGTCCAGTCTTCTGCGATAGGCGCGGTTGCGCTGGCAAGCGAAACGCCACAATCTCTACAAAACTTTGCCTTTTCTGGATTCTCTACATTACATGCGGGGCAATTCGACATTCTTTTCTTTCTATGCAGCGTTGGCGATTCTGCGTTTTATTGGAATGCGCCTTTAATTTTTCCAAGCAAATCAGAAAATGGATCATTTCCTAGATTTTCTTTTTTCTCATCCAAAATAATAATATTGGTACGGCGATTTAATCGTCGGCCATTTTCCGTTGCATTATCTGCAATTGGCTTGGTCGCCCCATAACCCATCGCTTTTAAGCGGCTCTTTGGCACGCCACGATCAATCAAGGCCTTCACAACAGACAACGCACGCAAATCTGACAGTTCTTTGTTGTAATCTGCACCACCCACGTTATCGGTATGGCCTTCAATCATCACATCTTTTTTTGTCCGTGTTTTCAAGACGTTGGCCACGCGATCCAGAAAGTCTGTCCCGCCGCTATTGATCTCGAACTTACCGGTATCAAACAAAATAGAATCCATCGAGGTAATTTCTACGCCTCGACTCGTCTGATTCACCGTAACGCCTTTTGGCTGCCCTTGGTTTGCACAACCTGCTAACACCAACCCAGTTGCAATTAATACGCTACTTAGAACCGATTTCATTTTCATTTGTATATCCCATCGTCAAATATTTATCGCAACGAGTATAAATAGCGAATATTACAAACGCAAAGCCATTTTTTAACCAGTTGGTCAAATCTAACGGGATTGAATTGCTTATTTCTTGAGAGTGCACATTATATGCTATATGGGTATATAAAAACAGAATTACCGATAGATAAATAGTCATTCTGGTTTTGGCAGCAATAACCATCCTCCATTTGGCTGATAGGCAACGACGGAACACCTTTCTAGACTGTATTGCATCGACTAGTTACCTAGGAAACACACATGCAAACAGAAAAGAGAGTGGTGTTAATTACCGGTGGTGGTAGCGGCATTGGCGCGGCCATTGCTGCGCACCATGCCAATTTAGGTGATCAAGTCATTGTGGTAGGAAGAAGAGCGTCTACCCTTGCCCGTATTACCGAGGCCACCGGGGCAGAAGCCCTGATTGGAGATGCGGCAGATTTATCGACTTGGGCGGGATGGTTACAAACCATCAACGACCGATACGGACGTTTAGATGTATTAGTCAACTGCGCCGGCGTGATGACGCTAGGCAATGCAGAAGAAACATCCCTTGCGGATTGGCAAACCAGCCTAAACGGCAACCTCAACACCGCATTTATTAGCACCAAAGCGGCTATCCCACTCTTACGCCAAAGCCAAGGCAATATTGTTTACATTGCCTCTATCGCTTCTTTGGCCGCCGGGCCTGACGTCTGCAGCTATGTCACCACTAAGCACGCCGTGATAGGGCTAATGCGCTCTGTCGCCAAAGACTTTGGCCCGTATGGAGTAAGAGCCAACGCCATTTGCCCTGGCTGGGTAAAGACGCCAATGGCAGACGAAGAAATGCAACCCATCATGCAGCATTTTGGTTACTCGCTAGACGAAGCTTACCAATATGTCACCAAAGACACTCCGCTCAAACGGCCTGCCACCCCTGCAGAAATTGCAGCCATCAGCGGGTTCCTTAGCTCGCCAGCAGCGTCGATCATCACAGGCGCCACGATTGTGGCAGATGGCGGATCGACCATTGTCGATGTACCCACCATTGCCTTTGACCAACTCCCTAGCGTGTAACACCTAGTTACCAATTTACCCATTCACGGAGCACCAAGATGAGCACACAAGATCCTATTTTTATTCAAGTCGGCGATTTAGCAGATGGCTTTGCACCAGATAGCAATATCTTAATGAATACCGCCGCCCTGATTGGCCAGCAATTTACCCTGCATTTTGCAGATGGCACTAGCCAGCATATCCAAATTGAAAATACCCAGACGCTAAGCTGGCAAGCAAGCCAAACTACCGCACCCGTCAGCACACCTTACCGCGCCACCACGTTGCGGGATGGGATTTATTTTCTCGACTTTATTTCGCCTATTCAAGCAGCCAGCACCATCACGCTAGTCATCAACCAGCACCAGCAAAGTGCCGTGATGGTAGTAGGCCAACTGCCAACAGAAGCAGAAACTCGCATCGATATGTTTAGCCGTGTCGAAAAGAACCTCCCCCTCACCCCTGTGACCACCCAGATTTCGTTTGCGACCTTTAACCGCCCATTTACCAACGATGATCAATTACCGACTTTTACCCAAGAGTTAATTGGCCAGCGTGTGATGTATACCTACAGCAAAACCGAACGCTATGAGCACGTCTATCTGAATGATCACTTCTATGCATGGCAATGTTTAGATGGCGTGGAAAAAGGCTTGGCAGATGTCGATCGCTGCCATTACATCAAGGTTAGCGATTTACTCTATCTATTTGTCTGGCAAGAAAAGATCGTACCGACCCTTGGTGTGGTGATGGTAGATCTGCAGCGCCTTAAAACCGATGGAAAAATTGTTGGCTATCGCGGGAATGATTTTGGTGAGTTATCCAATTTCCCAGTGGGTGCCATTGCCCAACCCCTAAATAAAACCATTCACCCCGCCATTGCCAGCTAAGGAGCCGATCATGTCAGCCAATGCAAATAGGGTGGTGATTGTCACCGGCGGCGCACAAGGAATTGGCGAAGGTATCGTTCGCCGTTTTGCTAGTCATCGAGAGACCGTCATCATTGCAGACCGGCAAATGGCAACGGCCGAAGCACTTGCCCGCACCTTGTGTGATCAAGGGCATGAGGTGATTGCTATGCCGATTGATCTGGCCAGCCCCGCGGCGTGCAAGGCGTTGGTTACTAGCGTCATCAACGCTTATGGAAAATTAGATGTACTGATCCATAACGCAGGTTATTTTCCGCTTACCCCATTGGCTGACATTAGCGAGGCAATCCTTGCCCAAACATTGGCAGTGAATTTAGCCGCACCGTTTTGGCTAAGCCAAGCGGCCATCCCCTGCATGCAAGCACAAGGAAAAGGGCGGATTCTCATTACTTCTTCGGTCACTGGGCCAAGAGTGGCGTATCCGGGCTTAACCCACTACGCGGCTTCCAAAGCAGGGGTAAATGGGTTTATCCGCTCTGCCGCACTAGAGCTAGCCCACGCGGGCATTACCGTCAACGGCGTAGAACCGGGGATGATCCGCACCCCCGCGATGGAAAACTTGGGCGACACCGAACACAACGCCAAAATAGAAGCGCTCATTCCATTAGGTAGACTCGGAATGCCTGCCGATATTGCAGGGGCAATGTTCTTTCTCGCCTCTGATGAAGCCGCGTATATCACAGGCCAAACCATCGTAGTAGATGGTGGCGCGACCTTGCCAGAAAGCACAGCGGCGTTATAAATATGGGCAATGCCTAGTGCGCCACCAAACTCGGATACAACCGGTGCGCCAGTGCGGTACGGTTATTGACCCCCAGCTTGTCAAACAAATGCTGCAAATGGGTTTTCACGGTAGGGAGACTCATTTGCAGTGTATTAGCAACCACCTTGTTACTAGCCCCGCCCGCAATCAGTTTGGCAACGGCGAGTTCTCTTGGCGTGAGTAAATCTAGTACGTTCGTTGTGCCAGCGGGGATTAAAGGCTTTGTCACCACCGACAGCAGCGGCAATAAGCGGTGCAACAAGGCTAAGTCATCTGCTTGAAAGCACCCTTGCCCCATTTGGCGCAGTAAAGACACGCCAAAACAAGCCGTTGGCGTGGGTTGGATAAATACCTCCACCACATCGGCAATATCAAACGGCTGCAAAAAAGCCTGCCGATAATTCGCAACCGCTTGGGGTGGCTGGCAGCAACTCTCTTCCAAAGTCAGCACCGCATGCTGCACAGCATCCTCAGATGGCAACAGTGGATCTATCTGCTGAAATTGCGCCTCGTACACTTGATGCATATCTTGCCGCATATGGCGCAATACATAATCTGATGGCTGAAAATGCGCAGACACCCGATAAAATGCCGCGGCCTGATAAGGCAATAGGGGCTCTATTGCCGCCAGACAATCTTGTGCAATTTCTGCATACATTGCTCGCCCCATCAAATCATTAATATATTAACAATATAACCGAACTATTTTCCTGCGACAACGCCGCAAAAGCAGTACCATTTTATTTTTATCCCCACACACCACCATGACCCTCTTAAACGGTAAACCGCTAGCAGACTGGCAACAAAGTCATCCTCTACTTACCCCGCTAATCGCCTGCGAAGAAACCCATTGGTTTCGGTCAGATGTGGTGCCGAGTAAAGAAGCACTACCCGCGGTTGGTCTGACCTTAGCCGATGTCATCGACGCGAGTGATCGTCTTCAGCGTTTTGCCCCGTATTTGATGACCGTCTTCCCAGAGACCAGCACCAGCCAAGGCATCATCGAATCCCCCCTCTTACGCTTAGCCACGCTGCAGGCCACAATTGGCGCCCCAGATGGCCAGCTGTGGCTAAAGGCAGACCATGCACTACCCATAGCGGGCTCCATCAAAGCACGCGGCGGGATTTACGAAGTGCTCAAACACGCCGAGACACTGGCGATTCAGCACGGTTTATTGACGCTAAATGGGGATTACCGCGTATTGGCAGAGCCAACGGCCAAAGCGCTGTTCTCGCAATACGAAGTGGCGGTGGGCTCTACGGGGAATCTGGGATTATCCATTGGCATCATGAGTGCCAAACTAGGCTTTAAGACCACGGTGCATATGTCGGCAGATGCCCGGCAATGGAAGAAAGACAAACTACGCGCCAATGGCGTCACGGTAGTGGAATACGAATCCGACTACAGCTTGGCGGTGGCAGAAGGCCGCAAACAAGCGGCGGGCAACCCGCATTGCCATTTTGTAGATGACGAACACTCCAAAGACTTGTTCCTTGGCTATGCCGTCGCCGCGCTGCGGCTACAACGGCAGTTTGAGAACGAAGGCATCGTTGTCGATCAAAACCATCCGCTATTTGTTTACCTGCCCTGCGGCGTGGGTGGTGCACCGGGCGGTGTCGCGTTTGGCCTTAAGCTCATCTTTGGCGACCATGTGCATTGCCTATTTGCCGAACCCACCCATTCGCCGTGCATGCTGCTGGGTGTCTACACCGGTTTGCATGACGAGATTGCGGTACAAGATATCGGCATCGACAACCTCACCGCGGCCGATGGCCTCGCCGTTGGTCGCCCCTCCGGCTTTGTCGGCCGCGCCATGGAAAAGCTGATTGATGGCTACTACACCGTGAGCGATGAGCACCTATTTGATCTACTCGGCCAACTCTACCAATCGGAAAATCTATTAGTAGAACCCTCTGCCACCGCCGGGCTGCCGGGTATTCAGTTGGTGAACGCTGCCAGTGGCTACCACCAACAATATGGCTTTAGCCCAGCCCAACTCGCCAACGCTACTCATCTAGCGTGGTCAACCGGCGGTAGCATGGTGCCGAAAGAAGAGCAGGAAAAGTATCTAGCAAAAGCCGGCATCAAAGCAGCCTAAATATGCCCTCAACAACCCGCTTGACTTAGAGTGCACTCGAACTTCTAACATGACAGACATGACCAACATTTTTATCTCTATTGGTGAGTTATCTCGCTTAAGTGGCGTGTCTGCCTACACCTTACGTTTCTATGAAGCAGAGGGGGTTTTAAAGCCAGCGGAAAGAGGATCAAACGGGCATCGACGCTATCTCAAAGCAGATCTGCTCTGGCTAGAATTTGTCTTACGCCTAAAGCAAACCGGCATGCCGCTATCAGAGATAAAGCAATATGCCGTCCTCCGCGCAGCAGGAGACGACACCTTGCAACCACGGTTAACGATGCTAGAGCTCCATCGCGAACAGTTGGTCAGGAAAATCGCAGAGCTTTCTACCTGTGCCCAGGTCTTGGAACAGAAGATTCAAACCTATCAAGACTTGCTGGCTAAGCCAACGGCACGTAAAAGGAAGAGCAGCAAATGAAACCAGCACCAGCAGAAACCACACACAGCAGTAGATACGATCGCGGCCTCGCCAAACTAAAAGAAATTGATGGGCAAGCAGGGGAACGGGTGATTCAATCCCTCGCCGATATTGCACCAGACTTTGCAAAATACCTGATTGAATTTCCGTTTGGCGATATCTACTCCCGCCCGCAATTAGACCTAAAATCCAGAGAAATTGGCGTTGTCGCCGCCCTCACCGCACTAGGCAATGCCACGCCGCAATTAAAAGTGCATATTCATGGCGCGCTGAATGTGGGTTGCACGCAAGAAGAAGTCGTCGAAATCATCATGCAAATGGCGGTGTATGCAGGGTTTCCTGCCGCATTAAATGGCTTATTTGCGGCGAAGGAAGTGTTTAAGGAGAGGGAAGCAGGTCATTGATTTAATGTCAAGGGAATATTCAATCATCTTTCTTGCTTGCATTATTCGTAGCGCTCAGTATTGAGATGCGTCGCAACCTGATCTGTAAGATCAAAACGGGAACAGAAGTTGTTCATGATGGACAACATTTTGAAGCAGTACTTCATCTTGGCAATACATGCCGTGAAATCTATGCAGACAAAGGTTATCCAAGCAAGGGGCGGAATAGAGCAAACTTTGTATTTACAATGCAGGCATTTTTTACAAACAAAAGCGAAATAGTTGACTACTAGAGCGTAAGAATGATGCCTTCTGATGTCCAAAGTACGTCTAAATTGCGACGATAGGGTTCTAAAATTTAACTCTCAATAAGTTGCCTTGAGATTAGAACTCATAGATATATGGCATGATTTTAGGATTACTAAATTAGTAAAATACTTTCTTACCAAGAATCTAAAAAACTTTGAAAATTTAAAATAATTGTCTATTTTAAAATAATTGTCTATTATTATAATTTTAAGATTTTACTGGACAACTTATGAAAAAAATTCTATTTTTTATTTTAATGCTATCCTCATTTAAAATATTTGCTGAAGACAAATACATGGAGTTAGATTATTTGCTAAAGAGTGATAAATCACTTGCCTTTAAATTAAAAAAAGAAATTGATAGCGTAAGCAGCAAAGGAAACTTCTCAAAATTGCTAACCGGTCCATCGGCAGACACTAAAAAATTTACATTTAATAATTTAACCTTCTATAAATATAGCATTTGCCAAATTCATTTCTGTGGACCAAATAGATCAGCATTTTTTATTTCACCATCCACAAAAGAAATAGCAGGAATAGTTGTTCAAGATGAATCTGTACATGTCTTTGGAAATTTAAACCATGAAATGAAGCAAATACTTTCTGAAGATGAAATGGTCAATTTCAATTAGCATTGATTCTTCGTCTTAGTAGCAAAATTTTTCTAAAGTAAGTAGTTATTTGAGCAGTTGTTACTTACTTTGGAAACACTTTCTTTCATTCAAAAAACCTTCCCTAACCAATGCTAGATTTAAATAAAGCACATTATTCTAAAACGGATTGGATCATGAAATGATGGAACGAATTTTGCTGCTTAAGAAGCTATATATTTATATTTCATTTAAAAACAGGTGGCTACATGTTCAAAAACTATATCCGCATAAATTGGAGACATGCTACAGAGTATGTGCCGATAGACCTTAGTAAGTTTTCTGTAGATACTCAAGTAACTTCAACAATCGAAGAATGGTTTGGAGAGGAAGTATCGAATGGCGACTTACCAAGTTTTGTTCGATACAATACCGAGAGTAAAATTAAAAAACTCGAAGATAATACCATTGAAATACAAATTACTTATAAACAAAGTGCAAATGCTGAAATGGACTACGAGCATATGCAATGGGGAATTTCTACAATTATCATCCCTCTAGGGGCCCATGAAGGCGAGGCTTCTTGGAATGGCTTTGAATCATCAGATTACGATGGCACTGTAAATTGGACGTACTATGAACAAATTAATAATGACCGCCCACGTAGCTCCAAGAATGTCACAAATAGAAACCAGGGTCCTTTTCGAAAGGCATTAATTTGTCTTGATAAATGCTGTGCATTAACAGGGGAATCAACTTCCAGTGCTTTAGAGGCCGCCCATATTATCCCAGTTTCAGAAGGTGGCTATGAAAATATTGACAATGGAATTCTGTTAAGAGCCGATCTTCATCGATTGTATGATGATAATAAGTTCATTTTTCTCAGTAACGGAACAGTCAAAATAAACAGCAATTTATCTAGCACTTATCAAACACTGCTTCAATCAGCGACGTTACCCGTATCCGTCTTGAAACGTGTAAAAGACTCTTTAGCGTTTATAGAAGCGACTGACCTAATTTAAACAACCGCCCCAAACCGCTCCTGAAACCGTTCATTAAATCGCACGGTAGAGCGATAGCCGCACGCTTCAGCGATACGGGAGAGGTGCCAGTTGGTGGTTTGGAAGAGCATCATGGCGTGATGCATGCGTATATCCACTAGCAAATGTTCGAAGCGTGTATTTTCTTCAGCTAGTCTTCTGCGTAAAGTGGCAGGGCTCATCGCGAGGGCTTTGCCTGCGGATTGAGCGGTCCAGTGTTTGCTAGGTTCTTCGCTAATCATTGCACGTAGTTTTGCGGTGGTAGTCTCTGGGTTACCGTTGTGAAAGGTATTGCCTTTTTCTGCAAGTGCCATCAGTAAATCTTGTAGCCGCAGCCTTAAACGAGCTTCACTCATCTGGCTATCTTCAATCGCGCTAATTACATACTGCAAGGCGCTAGATAGATCGGCATCTAACGCTAATGTCGAAAATGGAGAGTCAGATTTCGATATCGATTGGGTTGTTTGGGTATTGGCGAAGCCTCTTGGCAATGTCTCTACCACCGAATGGGAAATGCTTAAAAAGATAGATCGAAAATTGCCAATGTCTGCACAAGTATGTGGCTGAATAAACAATAGCGCATCCGACGCTGGCATTGTTATGTGGTGATGAACAGTGCTTAGATCTAGCTGACCAGAGACAATGAGCTGAATGGTTGGCTCGGCAAACACAAAGCGGCTAGCGCGTTGTGTTTGCGAAACCAATGGCTGAGCAAGGCTACACAGCCCACGCCTTAACAGCGGGGCGGTGCTTGCCAACTGCCAATCTGTGTTTGCCACAGAGTGAATCATTTTATCCCGCGATCACACGTGGGTTTAGGCTATACAAGCCAGTAATCTTCGCTTGGCCAAGCACCGGCGCATTTGCCAACGCAGCCAGCACCGTTGCGCCGGTTAGTGTGCCCTCTACCGCAAGGGCAGAAACGCCTAGCGCGTACACGGTAAACACGTAGTGGTGCACAATCGAATCATTCCACGGTGGGCAAGGGCCATCGTAACCAAAGTAGTCGCCCTTCATTTGCTCGTCGCCTGCAAACCAACCGGTGTAATCGTTAATCCCGTGGCGTAAGCCATTGCCAACTGCGGGGCCTGCTTTGCCGCGTGGTGTGACCGTATTGGAATACTCGCCAGCGGCAATTTCTGTTGTCGTCGCAGGGATGTCTAATAGTAGCCAGTGGAAGAAATCCACGCGTGGTAAATCAGCCGGCACTTCACGGTCTGCTTGGTTAACGTCATCCCCACGGCTAGGTACGTCTGGGTCGTGACACACCACCACAAACGATTGTGTCCCTGCAGGGACATCTGACCATGCTAGGTGTGGGTTACGGTTATTCGATAAGGCAACATGGCTAACCGGATCCGGAATGCAAAAGGCAAATTCGCCCGGAATCCATTGGCCATCTTGAAAACTTTGGCTGGTGAGTTTCATTTCTGCTTATCCTATGGGGTAAGGGTGGATAAAGGCTGCACAAAGGTGCGACCCCATTAGTATAGGATGATCAGGGGGAGGAAGGATGACACAAGCAATCAAATTATTCGCCAAACCAATCAATTTGATTGCTTGTGTCAGTTTGAATGCGCGATTAGACCACGCACAGGGGAAGTATCCATCCCCCCTTCAGACGTCTTAAGCAACACCTTCCAGCAAACTAGCGTGGCACGTAGCTGCCGCGAAGCGGTGTTGGATAATTGCTTGATACTCTGGTGAGTGGTACCACGTTTTTGCTGCGGCTTTCGATGCAAAGCGCAGCAAATACACCTTGCCTACAAATGGCGTGCCTTCAACGCCTTCTCTCTCGCCATCTGCCACCACAATTTGGCCGTGGTACTGCAAAATGGTTGAAACCACTTTTTCTTGGTAAGGAACAAACGCGATGGGGTCATGCACATCGGTCACGTTAAACAAAAAATACGCTGGCTGGGTGCTCATGCTGATTTTCCTTTCGCTTTGCTTGGCTTCGCCAATGCACGTCCCGCGGGTTGGCGCTTTTTTAATTCACTGTTAATTAAGATGGCGGTTTCTTCTTCGCTAAATCCTAACGATAAAAACAGTTGCTTATCGAGCGGGTTACCTTTTGTTGTGGGGGTATTGCTTACTTGCATAGCCAAACCAATCTAATCTGTACAAACCAATTTCAATCACAATCTTATTTACACACCAGCTTTAAACTGGCGGGTGAGTTCTGCCACCCGTTTGCCTAGGTAGCTAGCCGTTTGACGATCACTCTCGATAGGGGTGACTTCTGGCGGTGCATCGTCTGATTGCGCCATTACCCCTAGCCAACCACCCACTCGGTTCATCTCTGTACTAGAGCGGCCAGGGAATAAATCTAGCCCTACCCAGACCATGCCGTGTTGGGCAGCAAATAAGGTCATGGTGATCAGCGTGCCCATTTTGTCGCCATGCATTGCACCAGAGTTGGTAATGCCGGCAGCCACTTTGTTTTTCCACGCTTGTTTCATCCAGACAGGGCCGGTGGAGTCTTCCATAAACTGTTTAAACTTGGCGCTGACTGATCCGTTATAGGTAGGCGAAGCGAAGATAATCGCATCACTCGCTGCCAAGGTTTCCCAAGGGATATTGCCATCGGCCACCGCGACTAAAGACACCTCTGCACCAGCTACTTCTTTGACACCGTCTGCAGCCGACTCAACTAATTTACGGGTATGGCCATATCCACTATCAAACACAATCGACACTAACATTGCGAAGTCCTTTTCCATGAGGGAGGTAATGGCGCTATTGTGACGAGCTAGATTCATGACTAGAAGTAGGTAGACAGTTATGTCACTATTAACTTTAAGTTATGAATATGGTTAGGTAAGATGGATACCACGCAACGAGTCAGGGCGATTTTGTCTTTTGTGCAAGCGGCAGATAAAGGCAGCTTTGCCAATGCCGCTCGCGCTTTAGGCATTAGTGCGGCAGCGGTAAGTAAAAATATTGCCGGGCTAGAAACGGCACTAGGCGTGCGGCTAATGAACCGCACCACCCGCACACTTAGCCTAACGGAAGAAGGGCGCGCCTTTTTGCAGCAAGCACGCATTGCACTAAATGCACTTGATGATGCAACCGATGCCGCCATTGCCCAACGTGCCAACCCGCAAGGGCGTGTGCGCTTATCTACTAGCATTGGCTTTGGGCGAGAATACCTAGCCCCGGCCTTGCCGGGCTTGCTGGCAACTTATCCTGGCTTATCCGTCGAAGTGGATTTTGATGATCGCTTAATCGACTTTGTGCAAGATCGCTTTGATATGGTGATTCGGGGTGGCTTAATTACCGAATCCTCCTTCATCTCTCGCCCTATCTGCCAATTACAGATGGTGATTGCAGCCGCCCCTAGCTATTTGGCCGCGCATGGCATCCCGAAAAATGCAGCCGAACTTAGCCAGCACACCTTGCTCACCCGCCGGTTCTTAGGCGGTAAAGTCGCCCCGTGGCAGTTTTATGGCGGGGACGGTAGCAAAATTGCCTTAAATACCGATCACGCATCGCTATTATTATCGTCCCCCGAAACCCTCACCGAGATGACGGTTGCAGGTGCTGGCATCGCGCAAATTGGCATCATGTCTGCCTTAAAATTTATCCGTACAGGGCAACTAAAAGTGCTGCTCTTAGATAGCCATTACCCGGGAGATTTTGAAATGACTTTGCAATACCCACACCGGGCGCACATCGCCCCACGGGTACGGGTAACGGTGGATTATCTATTAGCGGCCTTTGCCGCCAGAGAAGAGCTTCACACCACGGCGGCATCGCTGAGGGCATACGAGGCAAAATAGGCGGGAGGATTGTCTGTTTTCAGTAAAAATAATAGAACTTTTTAATTTCCTCTTTATTCTAATGATTACCCACAGGCAAACCCTTGATATGAAACGAATAAATATGCTGATTTAATCTCTTTACATTCCCGCAAACCCGCATGGATACTTGCTTTTAGCAATAACCATATTAAGCTAGTGGTTGTTATTTGGGTATTTTAGTTTAGTATTGAATAATTATCTTTAGAAGCATCCTGATTGATTATTTAATCATCAGCGAAGTAGCCCCACCTGGAGTAATACTTTGAAGTGCTCAGATTGCAAATGGCGCAAGTACTGTTTGCCTAGCGACCTTAGCGGACCTTCGCTTAGCGAGTTTGAGCACATCGTCCACCTAGGCAAAAAATTCGAGAAAGAGCAACGAATCTATAGCCAAGGATCGTCGTTTCGCTCCCTGTTTGCCATTCAATCTGGTAGCGTCAAAACCCAATACACCCTCACCTCTGGTTACACACAAGTCACCGCTTTTTATTACCCCGGTGAAGTCATTGGCCTAGATGCGATAGATACCGACAAATACCCCGGTACAGCCATCGCCTTAGAAGATTCGATCATCTGTGAAATCCCTTTTGCACACCTAGAGCAAATCGCCCAACAACAGCCGATTCTGAATCAATCTTTATTTAAGCTAATGGGCAGAGAGTTTGTACGAGATCAATCGCTACTCTTTTTATTAGGTAGCCGCGCCGCCGAAGAACGCGTACTGAGTTTTCTAAGTAGTATCGCTAAACGCCACACCATCATGAACCCGGAAAGCCAGCAACTGCAACTCAGCATGTCTCGTACCGATATTGCGAGCTTTTTAGGGATTTCGCTAGAAACTGTTAGCCGAGAACTGACCAAACTAAAGAAAAATGGCTGGCTGGAATTAAGCGGCAGAAATGTACTTATTCACCAACCTGCCAATTTCAAAGAGTACGTGTTCCAGTTGGCAGATAAGACTATTTAACCTTCCCTTGCTACACGCTTACCCGTTGCTGGAAAAGAGCAAGCACCAAGGGAATGGCCACCACGTAAATATCATTTCACCTTCCCCGTGAATGAAAAGATTATTTTCCCGTTCTTTTCTATAATCGAAACGCATAAAATTATGTCATAATCATGCATTAATTTTTCTACCTGCTAATCCATTATGCGCAAAATTGCCCAACGCCTTTTACTTGCCCCATTTTTCTGCTTGATGGCTGTCTCTTACGTTCACGCTCAGCCAGCAGCGCCGGCAGCAGAAACAGCACAATCAGCGACTTCTGCTGAAGAGCTCGCAACACTAAGACAGTTTATTAAGACAAACCAGTCAGATAAATCGCCTGAAATGCGCGCTAATGAGGCACAAGCCATGGTGTCATTGGCGGTTGGTTTAGAAAAAAATCAAAAGTTCGATGATGCAAATAAGGTCTATAAAGACCTCATCAGCAAATACGCCTCAGATACCTCAACAGAGGTAAAAATTCGCGTGGCAATGGGCATGCGCTATTTGGGCGATAACTTATCGGATCAAAAGAAGGTAAAAGAATCTAACGCCCTATACCGCCAATTGGCAGATAAATTTGCGAAAGAAACCGATCCAAGTATTCGCTTCGAAGTAGCAACCGGGCTTTTTGGACTAGCGTTGGCGTTAGAAGATGGGCAAATGAAGGTAGCAAACAATACCTACCGTGAACTAGTCCGCAACTTTGTGAACGATCAAACCCCAAGCATTCGGATTAAAGTCGCTACAGCGCTGCATTATTTGGTAGACAACTTGTATGCCGAAAAACAAGTGGATGAAACCATCCAATTGGTCAATCAACTACATACAAACTATGGCGCAGATACCGCACCAGAAATACGTAGTCTGCTTGCGTCTAGTTTAGTTACCCTTGGCGTCGCGTTAGAAGACAAAGAACAACTAAATGATGCGGTGAAAAACTACCAACAGCTAATCAGCCAATTTGGCAATGAACCTTCAGAAGACATTCGTAACTATGTATCAATGGGTCTACGCTATATGGCCGATGATTTGGATGATCTGAAACAGTCTGACGCAGCCATAAAAGCTTACCAGCAACTGATTGCGACTTATGGCAAAGACACAGACGATAAAGTTCGTCTTACCGTGGCCAAAGGGATGCATAGCTTAGGGGTTGTTTATGCCACGCAAGATAACAAAAACAAAGCGATTGAAACTTACCAACAGTTGATTAGCACCTACGGCAGCGACACTGAAGCGGAAGTACAGAATCAAGTGGAGCAAGCAAAATCAGCCATTGAGGCATTAAAGAGTAACTAAGAAATGTGTAGTCACAAAAAAACCGCTAGTTAGATAGCGGTTTTTTTGTGACTTTTGCATGCAGGCTTTTGATGTTACTTTGCAGCCCATGCATTAAAGCGTTGCTCTAAAGATTCACCATAATCTGCCCAGAAGACGGTATCCATACCAACTGAGTTTTTCAGGTTATTTGGTGCGGTTGGCAAGTTAGCTAAGTCTGCTTTTGGAATAAGTGGCAATGTTTTCTTGTTGGTTGGACCATAAGAAATTTGTCCAGAAAAGATTTTTTGATTTTCAGGTTTGCTAGCAAACGCAATGTATTTTAGAGACTCTTGTGGCGCAGGATGTCCTTTTGGAATCGCCCAGAAATCCATGTCGTAAATACTGCCATTCCAAACCATTTTCAGGTTCTTACCTTCTTTTTGCGCATTGGCAATTCGGCCGTTATAAGCCACGCTCATCACCACATCGCCAGCGGCTAAGTACTGCGCTGGTTGTGCGCCAGCTTCCCACCATTGAATATATGGTTTTAATTGATCTAGCTTTTTAAAGGCACGATCAACACCCTTTGGTGTTGCCAACATTTTGTAAACATCTTTCGGTGCAACGCCATCAGCCATCAATGCAAACTCAAGCGAGTATTTTGGCCCTTTACGCATACCGCGTTTACCAGGGAATTTCTTCACATCCCAAAAGTCTGCCCATGATTTAGGACCGACCTTTAGTTTATCCCCATCGTATGCAAACCCCGTTGTCCAGACGAAAGTAGCTACACCACATTGTTGAACTGCACCCGGGACAAAGTCTGCTTTATTACCAATCTTGGTGATATCAATTTTCTCAAATAGGCCTTCTTCACAACCACGAGTCAGTTCTGGTGATTCTACTTCTACCACATCCCAAGAGATTGTCTTGGTATCTACCATGGATTTAATTTTGGCCATTTCGCCATTGTATTCAGATCCAAGTACTTGTGTACCTGTGGCTGCTTTGTAAGGGCCATAATAGGCTTTTACTTGGGCGTCTTTTACCGCACCACCAAAGGAAACCACCGTTAGGTCTTTTGCGGTTGCCATTTGGCTCATCGCAAGCACCGTGCATGCAAGTAATAATTTTGTTTGTTGTTTCATTTGCAAGATCCTCTCTCTAAAAGGGTGATAACAAATCTGGTGACGACCGACGAATCATCTGAAGACTTGAAAGTTGTTTGCCTAGCGATTGAAAACAAGCGCTCTCTCAACACTGCTTTTCCACTAATTGGCGTCTCTAGCATGCGCAAAGTTGTTGATGAACTCAAGCTAGCAATCACTACATGGCAAGTATTCTTTACAATTAAAGAACCCACCTTCATTCAATCTGGTTTGTTGTTTGAAACCTTACTTCTAGAGCGAAGAGCCAAACCAGATTGAAGAAGATGGATAACGCGTAGAAAGATTAATAACGGCCTAGTCGTACTTCCGCTGCACGTTGGTGACCTTCCATTCCTTCTGTTTTACTTTGGCGAGCAGCTGGTGGCGCAACGGCCGCAACACCTCTTGCATCTAGCCACTGGTGTGTACAAACCTTCACATAAGAACCCACCCAGAGCCCGCCGGTATAACGTCCCGCCCCCATGGTCGGTAGTGTATGGTTGGTTCCGCAGCACTTGTCTGAGAACACCACCGAAGCCTCTTCTCCAATAAACAAAGAACCATAGTTATGCAGTTTCTTTGCTGTTGCTTGTGCGTCTTTGGTGTGCACTTGCAAATGTTCTGCTGCAATAAAATCAGAGTACGCAATCATGGATGCTTCATCTTCACACACTACAATTTCGCCATAATCACGCCAGGCTTGTGCGGCCACATTCGCGGTAGACAAGGTTTCTAACTGTAAGGCCACTTCTTTTAGCGTTGCTTCCGCCACTGCTTTGCTAGTAGTAATTAAGCCGACACGCGTACGAATATCGTGTTCTGCTTGGGCTAGCATATCGGTCGCTAAAATCGCTGGGTTGGCTGTTTCATCTGCCACAATAAAAATTTCACTTGGTCCAGCCAGCTGATCAATCCCCACTGGGCCAAACACTTGGCGTTTTGCTTCATTTACATAGGCATTACCCGGGCCAACGATCTTATCTACCGCAGGGACAGACTCAGTGCCAAATGCCATTGCCGCAATCGCTTGTGCACCGCCAATTTTGAAAATGCGATCTGCACCAGAAAGATGGCAACCCGCAATCATCGCTGGATGTGCAGTTGGCGGCAGGCAAGCAATCACTTCCTCACAGCCAGCTACTTTTGCAGGCACAATCGTCATTACTGGTGCAGATAAGATGGGGTAGCGTCCGCCAGGTACATACGCACCAATTTTCTTGATCGGCAAAACACGGTGGCCTAAATGTAAGCCTGGCAGGGTTTCTACTTCGAGTGGCAAAATGGTTGCCAATTGTGCTTGGGCAAAGGCGCGAACACGCTCAATGGCAAACTCTGTATCTTTGCGGGTTTGCGGATCTAGCGAAGCCAAAGATGCTTGAATTTCTTCTGGCGTTACTTCTAGAACATCTACATCACTTTTATCAAACTTTAGGCTGTATTCTTTTACCGCTGCATCACCATTCGCAGCGACATTGGCCAGCACCTCTTTCACAAGTGTTTCAATTTGTGCGTTATCGTCTGCGGCTGCTTTTTCTGGCGATTTCACAAATTGAATCGATTTTGGTTGAGTAAATTGGATGGCCATTGTTATTTTCCTTTCTAGATTGCAACTTGCTTGAATCAGTACGTGTTGTCTGGGTGGAGCTATCTTCTGATGAGATCCAATCACTGACAATGGCTCTAACCCATGGTGGAAACTATACTTTCCATTTTTATCTATTACTGGGTATGATGATCTTAGGCTGTATTTAGCCTAGCCGCGGGGATCACCTGCTAAAGCTTTACAGCAAGTGGAAAGTGCAATTCGAGAGGTAAAAGAAGCAAAATGGCCAAAATTGGAAATGAAATTAAAGTACTGAGAGAACGAAGAGGGCTTTCGATGCGCGAACTCGCCGCGAGAGCAGGTATTTCGCACACAGCCATTTCGATGATTGAGAAAAATGAAATCAGCCCATCGGTTGATACATTAGCCGCCATTTTGGATGTATTAGGCAGTACGTTAGTAAGCTTTTTTGCAGAATTAAAAGGGCTGTATTCCGTTTCGCCTTTTTACCGCGCAGATGACTTACCGGAAATTGGTGAACGGAAAAAAATCTCTTACAAGGCGGTAGGACAAAACCACCCCAATCGCTCTATTTTGTTATTACACGAAACCTATCAAGCCGGCGCAGATTCGGGCAAAGCCATTAGCCATGATGCGCAAGAGACTGGCATTGTCATTTCAGGGGCGGTAGAAGTCACCGTAGGAACAGAAACGAGCATCCTCTATCCGGGGGATGCCTACTACTTTGATAGTAGGCTGCCGCATACCTTCAAAAATGTCCATGAAGGCGAAAGCGTGATTGTTAGTGCGGTTTCTCCCCCTTCTTTTTAAGCAATCAATGCCTGACATTTCTCTTGTAGCCATGCCTTTAGTGCTTGCACTGCTGGCGTGGCTTGTAGTCGATGCGCGGCAACTAAGTGGAGTGATGTTGGCTCCCCCCATGTTGGCGGAAAGACTTCTACCAACCTTCCCGCCTGAATATCTGGTAATAGATCGAGCCTAGATTTGTAAACGAGGCCTTGGCCATTCACCGCCCAGCGGCGAACAATATCGGCATCATCACTAAAGCGGTTACCCCTGATATTCACCACACATTCTTCCTCTGGCAAAGTAAAGCGCCAACGTTGAAATGTCTGGTCTCCCCATACAAAGCCTAAGCAATTGTGATGAACAAGTTCTGTCGGGTGCGTTGGTGTACCGAACTTCGCAAGGTACGCAGGCGCAGCACAGAGCGAGCGCCTTAATCCATTCACTAGCGGCCATGCAATTAATGAAGAATCTGGCAATTGCCCATATCGAATTGCGGCATCTACCGGTTCGCCCACTAAATCTACCGCCCGGTCACTAATGCGCAGTTGAATGGCTAACTGTGGGTGCAAGGTTTGAAAATCATCAAGCCACGGCACCAGCAAGTTTCGGCCAATATCTGAGGGGGCAGATAGGCGTAGTGTGCCTTTTAGCGCCTCACTCTGTTCACTCAGCACTTGCGCCCCTTGTTGCAATTGGTCTACCACGCCACGTGCAAAGGGCAGATACCGTAAACCTTCTTCAGATAACCTTAGGTTACGGGTATTGCGCACAAACAATCGTGTACCTAGATGTTTCTCTAGCCGCATGATGGCCCCACTCACAAACGCGGGGGTGATATTTAGCTGCCGAGCAACCAGCGAAAAGCTCCCTTGATCTGCCGCTAATACAAATAATTCCAAATCATCTAAGCGCATGATTTTCGTCATTTTGATGAAAGTGTTTGCTAGTTTATCGTGTTTTTCCCATGTAAAGAAACAGGCAAGCTAGCGACATTCTTCACTTCATTTGGACACATCATCATGAAAGCATTTGGTTTTTATCAGGCCTTACCACTTAGCCATGCAGAGGCGCTTGTCGAGATTACCCTCCCTACGCCAGTAGCAACCGGTCACGATGTATTAGTCGATGTTCGCGCTATTTCTATTAACCCAGTCGATGTAAAAGTACGCGCCAATTCACAGCCTGCAGCAGGGGAATTTCGCATTCCTGGCTGGGATGCAGCCGGGGTGGTGTTGGCAGTGGGCGAGAAAGTAAGCCACTTTAAAGTGGGCGATCGTGTATGGTACGCGGGGGCAATGCGCCGCCACGGCAGCTATTGCGAGCAACAGCTAGTGGACGAGCGCTTAGTAGGAAAGATACCTGATAATCTAGACTTTGCCCATGCCGCCTCTTTACCGCTAACGGCGATTACCGCTTGGGAATTACTGTTTGATAGATTAGCCGTTCACGAGGCAGATCCATCGCATGCTGGCACCTTGCTGATTTTAGGTGCCGCAGGTGGGGTTGGCAGTATTCTGACCCAGCTAGCGAGTACGCTAACAGGGCTCACCGTCATCGGCACCGCCTCTCGGCCAGATTCGCAAGCTTGGGTAATGCACCACGGTGCCCATCATGTGATTAATCATGCCGAACCACTTCGTCCACAGCTAGAAGCACTGGGCATTGCGGAGGTCTCCTATGTAATTGGGCTGAATCAGAGTGAATCGTATTTATCGCAAATCGTGGATATTTTGCGCCCAGAGGGGAAGTTTGCGCTGATTGATGACCCCAAAGTGCTCGATATCGCGCCATTTAAGTTAAAGTCGATCTCTGTGCATTGGGAGCTAATGTTCACCCGGTCGATCTTCCAAACCGAGACTCAAATTAAGCAGCATCACTTGCTTAACCGCGTAGCAAAACTCGTAGAGGAAGAACGACTACATCCAACGGTCAGTACCAAACTAGAAGGCATCAATCTAGACACCTTACGTCATGCGCATGCGATGGTAGAGCGCGGCAATATGCTTGGCAAAGTGGTATTGGAAAAATAAGGAGAACCGTATGAATCCAATCACCTTACAAAATAAAGCAACGATTAGCCAAGCAACCGCACAACAACTCATTCAACTAGCGACTGAAAGTGCAAAGCAACAGGGCATTGCCGTCACCATTGCCATTACCGATATTGGCGGGCATCAAGTGGCATTGTACCGAGACGATAACGCGCACTTCCTAACGATAGAAGTAGCAATCAAAAAAGCCTGGACAGCTTCTGCCTACGGCTTACCCACCCATATTTGGAACGACATTGTGAATCAGCCCAAAACGGCGCAGTTAAACAATGTTTCGCAACTGATGCCGATTGGCGGTGGCTACCCTTTGCGGGTGAATGGACAATTGGTGGGCGGTATTGGTATTTCTGGCGGGCTTGCCCAACAGGATATTGATGCCTGTGGTGCCGCACTCACGGCGCTTGGGTTTGAGTTTACCGGCTAATTAAAAGAGGGCATTGCCCTCTCTTTGTACAGTTAATTATTTGTCATTAATTTTCTTGGCAAATAGGGTGGGGACATGACAAAATTACGTTTGTCGATTGTATCCAATTTGAATGGGTGAATCGGATGTATCGGCATTGGTTTTTTCCACAGGCGATGCGGTCAGTCACATAACGCATTTCATAGCGTTAGGCTAGACCACATAAAGAAGATGACTTCTCCGCATCGGTCTGTTTATTTAACAGGACCCCAATATGCGTAAGAAAGTACTGTCCGCACTGCTATGTGCGTTTGCCGCTTTGCCTGCCACTGCTGAAACCTTAAAAATTGCCATTCAAGGTGGTTTACCCCCGTTTGATTACACTGAAGCGGGAAAAGTAAAAGGGTTTAACGTCGATATTACCCATGCTTTATGTGCAGACATGAAAGTAACATGCGTGGTTGTAAAAACCCCTTGGGAGAATCTCATCCCAGATGTGGCTAGTGGCAAAGTCGATGCTGCTATCTCTAGCGTTGCGATCACCGAAGAACGTAAAAAGAAGGTGCTATTTTCGGATAAATACACGCAAAGCCCAGGTAGTTTTGTTGGGAAAAAGGGCAAGTATGTATCGACATTCATTACCGAACTCGACCTAAAAGGCAAGAAGGTGGGGTATCAGTCGAACACTATCTTTGAAAACCTAGTCAAAGGTCGCTTCCCAAACATCCCGCAAACGGGATATCACACCACTGCTGAAATGTATCGCGCACTCTCGTCCGGTGAAATTGATATTGCCCTAGATGACATGGTCTCTGCTTACTATGGTTTTTTACAGTCGCCAGAGGGTAAAGGTTACGAACTCGTTGGTTCAGCCATCCGCGATCGTAAATACATGGGGGTTGGCGAAGGCGTTGTTCTAAAACTTGGTAATCAAGCGTTGGCCAAGCGATTTAACCAATCGATCTCCCATATCCGAGAAACCGGCATTTACCAACAAATCATGAATAAATACTTCATGTTTAACGTTTACTAACAAATCTTTTCCCATTCACATTGCCCGTGTAACGCTACAACTTACATGGGCTTTTCCATACCGTTTGTCGCCCATATTTTCTGAGTAATTACTTCGTCAAAAATTTATGGTATACCATAATATACAGATATAAAGATCCGTTAACAGCCTTCGTGTTGGCGGTTAATTCATACTCAGGAGAGCATTTTCATGACAAAACAACGGCGGCTTCTCGGCATCGGACTATGCGGACTAATTAGCACGTTCACACAGGCTGAAACATTAAAAATCGCCATTCAAGGAGCACTTCCCCCTTTTGACTATATGGAGGGAGGCCAAGTCAAAGGGTTTAATGTAGAGATAACCCATGCACTCTGTGCTGACATGAAAGTGACCTGTGTCGTAGTCAAAACCCCATGGGAAGAATTGATTCCCTCTGTTTCTAGCGGAAAGGTGGATGCGGTTATTTCCAGCATGTCTATTACTGCCGAACGTCAAAAAATTGTCTCTTTTAGTGAGCGATATACGCGCAGCCCAGCCAGTTTTGTTGCAAAGAAAAAGAAGTATCTGACAACTTATATTACTGCGCTTGATCTAAAAGGAAAAACCGCTGGCGCACAAGCAGGGACAATTTATGAAAACCTGATGCGGGGACGTTATCCAGAAGTACCGTTAAAGACTTTCTCTACCACTGCCGACATGTACAAATCACTGCAGGCGGGAGAAATTGACATCGCATTAGATGATATGGTCTCTGCTTATTATGGCTATGTTCAAACACCTGCCGGCAAAGGGCTAGAACTCGTTGGCTCTCCCATTAGAGATAGCAAATACATGGGGATTGGCGAAGGGGTGGTGGTTAAACTTAACAATAAAGCCTTGGCCAATCGGTTTAGCACAGCGATTACAAATATCCGAAAATCTGGTGTTTACCAACAAATCATGAATAAATACTTCATGTTTAACGTGTATTAAACCAAAACAATTTCAATGCCTAAGCATGACTTAGGCATTGATCCCTTGCGTTTTCATTGTTCGCCCTCATCTCTTTCTACGCATACAAGCTGTTTTGCCCAACCTTAGCCAGAAGGATGAGAGATGCCGAATCAATCCACCATTGCCATTCCAACGTTCTTAGCTAAACTGGGCATCACACATCCTATCCTTCAAGCACCCATGGCAGGTGTTAGCACGCCAGCCATGGCGGCAGCGGTATCAAATGCGGGTGGTTTAGGGGCACTAGGGCTGGGCGCCATGAATGCGCAGGCGGCAAAAGAAGTAATAGCGGCGACTCGCGCACTAACCGACAAACCGTTTAACGTGAATGTGTTTTGCCATGCACCCGCAAAAATAGATGTTGCCGTTAGCCAAGCATGGCTAGCTTATCTAGCGCCCACATTCCAAGAGTTTGATGTCCCCGTCCCATCTACCTTAAGGGAAATCTATCAATCGTTTTTAGTCGATACCGCTATGTTTGAGATGCTATTGGCTGAAAAGCCAGCGGTGATCAGCTTTCATTTTGGATTGCCATCAAGCGAACAGATTGCAGCATTCAAAACCGCGGGTATTACCTTACTAGCAACGGCAACCTCTATCACAGAAGCAACAGCCATTACCGAAGCTGGGTTAGACGCCATTGTTGCGCAAGGCATTGAAGCGGGCGGACACCGAGGGATGTTTGATCCAAGCGCAGCAGATAGTGAACTTCCTACCTTAGATTTGGTACGCGAGCTTAAACAAGTAAGCCATTTACCGATTATTGCTGCGGGTGGATTAATGAATGGAGCAGACATTGCACAAGCATTCGCTGTGGGTGCCGACGCTGTGCAATTAGGCACCGCATTTGTCACCACGCCAGAGTCCGCGGCCGATGCCGCCTACCGAGCCGCTTTTTTTCAGCAGCCTGTTCTGCCAACTACATTAACCAAATCCATTTCCGGCCGACCAGCAAGAGGATTTTGCAACCAGCTAACGGCGTTGGGCGAACAGCCAAATGCACCGACGATTCCAGATTACCCGCTTACATATGATGCGGGTAAAGCCCTCCATGCGGCAGCAAAAGGAAAAGGCAACGTTGCTTACGCCGCGCAATGGGCAGGCATGAGCGCAGCTAAGGCGCGCAATCTATCTGCGGCGACCTTAATCAACACCTTAGTCGAAGAGCTGATTGCAGCCCAAGCGGGCAATTAAGCTTCTGGGTTTTGCGCAAACACTTCTCTGGCAATTCGCATGCTATCGACAGCGGCAGGGACGCCACAATAAATCGCAATTTGTAAAATTGCCTCGACAATCTCTTCTTTTGTTAGCCCATTATTTAACGCGCCTTGCACATGCAATTTGAATTCATGTGGGCGGTTTAAAGCAGCAATCATTCCTAAATTTAACAGGCTGCGATCTCGCTTGGCCAAGCCTTCACGCGCCCAAACGGTTCCCCAACAATATTCTGTCACTAAGGTTTGTAATTCCATCGCCAATGCATCTGCATTTTGGATAGATTGATTTACATACGCTTCGCCAAGTACAGATTTACGAATGGCCAACCCGGCATCAAATTTATCACTCATCGTATTTTTTCCTTACATATCAATCAGATAGAAACAAGCAAGCCACTAAAAAGTCCTCTACAAGGTTATTATAGTCGCTTTGGTATACCATAATACAAAAAGTTGTTGCAGTCTGTTTATATTATGGTATACCATGATTTCACTGAGCCGGTAATCAACCACATAACGGACTGTTGAGGATCGAAAAATGACTGTAGAAATTCGTAAGGTAGTAACCTACGTAGAGGACACCCTGATTGAGGGTGGCAAAGCAGCAGCAAAACCATTAACACTCATTGGCATTGCCGCAGTAGTAAAAAACCCTTGGCACGGAAAAGGCTTTGTAGAAGATCTTAAGCCAGAGATTCATGCATGCGCCCCTGTTCTAGGCGAGCTACTAACCAAAAAGATTCTGGAAATTACAGGTTCAGGTGAGGCAGTAGAAGGCTACGGTAAAGCAGCCATTGTCGGCACCTCTGGCGAAGTGGAACACGCTTCTGCCCTTATCCACACCCTTCGTTTTGGTAATCACTACCGTAAAGCGGTAGGTGCAAAAAGTTACCTAAGTTTTACCAATGTGCGTGGCGGCCCAAACTGCCCAGTGGTGATTCCACTAATGCACAAAGACGATGAAGGCATGCGCTCTCATTACCTCACTGTGCAATTCTCAATTAATGATGCCCCAGCGCATGATGAAATCGTGATTGCATTAGGCGCATCCATTGGTGGTCGTCCACATCATCGTATTGGCGATCGCTACCAAGATCTTAAAGACCTTGGCAGTAACGAGAATGCCTGAGGTGACCATGGGAACGACTCGTGACGCGCAACTCAGCAATGGCACATCCTATGTGTCAGCTGGCCAAGGCGAATGCATTATCTTTATTCATGGTGTTGGGATGGGTAAAGAAGTATGGCAACCGCAAATCGAGTTTTTCTCACGTCACTATCGTGTCGTTTGTTACGACATGTTAGGGCATGGCGGAAGTGAACTGCCACCAGATGAGGCCATTCTGGAAGATTACGCAGTGCAGTTAGCAAGGCTGATGGATGATCTAGGCATTAAAAAAGCCAATATTGTCGGGCATTCGATGGGGGCATTGGTGTCGCTAGAGTTTGCACTGACTTGGCCAGAGCGCGTCATACGCTTAGTACCGATGAATGCGGTCTATTGCCGAAGTGTAGCGCAAAGACAAGCGGTAGAAAATCGGGCAAAGGAATTAGCGGACCCAGGTTCGCCAGCTAGCCTCACGGCCACTATCGCACGCTGGTTTGGGGACCCCGTTCCAGCGCATCTAAAGCATGAAGAAGCTTTGGTTCGGCATTTTCTAACCACGGTGAATCCGGTTGGCTATGCCAGAACCTACCAATTATTTGCGACATCTGATCGGACGCATGAAGGCAAGTTTGAGAAATTGACCATGCCTACTCTTTTCTTGACCGGAGAGTTCGATCCAAATTCTTCGCCAGAAATGTCGCAAAACATGGCAAATGCCAGCCCAAACGGGGTTTGCCACGTAATAAAGAACGCAAAACACATGATGGGAATCACTTCACCATCAGAAACCAATACGGCACTGAACGATTTTTTAGAAAAAGCACTGAATTAACATTCGTTCGCGGTTAGTTTGCATCTGGAAGTGCCAAAGGAGAGAAGCACATGTCAGAAAAAACAATTGATCCAATGGAATTTCGTAAAGCACTCGGTTCATTTGTCACCGGTGTGACCGTGGTCTGTACTCGTCAACCAGACGGCACGCCACGCGGCTTTACCGCCAATTCATTTACATCTGTTTCGCTATCACCAGCACTTTTACTGGTATGCATTGGCAAAACAGCCTCTAGTTACCCTATTTTCTCTGAGGCAGATATTTTCTCTGTCAGCATTTTGGCGGAAAACCAGAAAAACGTTTCCAGCATTTTCGCCTCGAAAGCACCGGATAAGTTTGCCCAAGCTGCTTGGCACGAAGCAACCACCGGCGCACCCATTGTTTCTGATTCAGCCGCATGGTTTGACTGTAAAACTCACCAAGTAGTCGATGCGGGTGACCATATAATTTTAATTGGCGAAGTAGTCGATTTTGATCACCAGCCCGTCAATCCACTTGGTTACTGCAAAGGTGCCTACGTTTCATTTAGTTTGTCACAAGATGCATTAGCGTCAGCCAGCGCAAGAGTAGGGGCTATTCTTGAGCAACATCATTCAATTGTAATGATTAAAAATGACGATGGTAACTTGACCCTGCCTGCTGGCAACAAATTACAGCCAGAAACAGAAAAATCTAGCCTGTTAGGGTTACTGAAATCGCTCAACTTGACCTCTCAATTAGATTTTCTGTTTGCGGTATTTGATGACGCACGGGCAAATGGGGCTAGCAATATTTACTACCGTGGTCGCCTGATTTCTGACCTACCGTCAGATGGCAACTTAGTACTCATCCCATTCCAAGCAATTGATTGGTCTCTGATCAAGGATGAAGCAGTTGCCATGATGCTAAAACGCTATGTGAAAGAGCGAAGCGAAGATGCGTTTGGTGTTTATGTGGGTGATGCCAGCCAAGGCACTGTGCAACAACTAGCGCGCACCCCTATTTAATTCAATTTGGTCATACCCCCATTGCCTAGTTGGCAATTGCTTACCCATGAAGGATTAGAAAGATGAAATTTTCATTGTTCTTGCATATGGAGCGTTACGACAACGAGATCAGCGATACCCAGTTGTTTAACGAAATGACTGAGTTGGTACAAATGGCAGAAGCAGGCGGTTTCGAAACCGCATGGATTGGTGAACACCATGCAATGGGCTTTACCATTGCGCCGAACCCATTAGTGAATATTGCTTACCTAGCTAATAAAACCAGCACCATTCGCTTAGGTACAGGCACGTTAATTGCCCCATTCTGGCACCCAATTAAAGCGGCTGGCGAAGCTGGGTTGGTCGATGTCATGACAAACGGCCGTTTAGATCTTGGACTAGCCCGTGGCGCCTATGGCTTTGAATATGAACGTCTTTTCCCTGGCCTAGATGCGATGAGTGCGGGCGCAAGATTGCGCGAAATGATCCCTGCTCTGCAAGGTTTGTTTGCAGGTGACTATGCACACGATGGCGAATTCTGGCAGTTCCCGACCTCTACCGCGGTGCCACGTCCAATTCAGCAGCCATACCCACCAATTTGGGTAGCGGCGCGTGACCCTAACTCTCACCAATATGCGGTAAGCAATGGCTGTAATGTACAAGTGACTTCGCTCGCCAGTGGTGATGAAGAAGTAAAAAGCTTAATGGAGAAATTCCGTACCGCTTGCGAAATGAACCCTGATGTACCTCGTCCACAAATCATGATGTTGATGCATACCTTTGTGGGCGAAACAGAAGAAGAAATCCAAGAAGGGGCACTGAACGTCAGTAAGTTCTATTGCTACTTTGCGAAATGGTTCAAGAATGTGCAGCCAATTGAACAAGGTGTTATTCAGGCATTAACGGATGAAGAAATGGCTGAGTATCCACAATACGCGCCAGAATTAATGCGCAAAAACACGGTGATTGGCACGCCAGCTGAAGTCATTGCACGTCTGAAGTCTTATGAAGCAATGGGTTATGACCAGTACAGCTACTGGATTGATTGCCACATGACCTTTGAGCAGAAAAAGCAATCCCTACAACGCTTCATTGATCAGGTTGTGCCAGCATTTGCCTAATCGGCAAGCTAGCTAGGAGGTGTACTTTGCAAGTATTCCAGCAGTATATAAATGGCGTGTTTGAAGATGGTAGCAAAACTTTTGAAAGTTTTGATCCATCTACCAGCCAGTCTTGGGCACGGATGCCTGCGGCAACAGCAGCAGATGTTAATCGGGCAGTTGAAGCCGCGCATAACGCCTTTTTAGACCCGACTTGGGCCAATATGAGTGCCACCCAACGAGGCAAGTTGTTGGTTCGCCTCGCTGAATTAATCACAGCGAACACACCTTGGTTGGCTGAATTAGAAACCCGAGATACCGGCAAGATTATTCGGGAAACTAGTAGCCAGATTGGTTATGTTGCAGAGTACTACCGTTATTTTGGTGGCCTTGCAGACAAACTGCATGGTGCACACTTACCCATCGACAAACCCGATATGGACGTCACCCTTCGCCGTGAACCCATCGGCGTTGTCGCGGCGATTGTGCCTTGGAATTCTCAGCTGTTTCTATCGGCAGTGAAACTAGGCCCAGCAATAGCAGCGGGTTGTACGGTGGTCCTAAAAGCATCTGAAGAAGGCCCGGCCCCATTATTAGCCTTTGCTAAATTAGTGCATGAAGCCGGCTTTCCTGCAGGTGTAGTGAATGTGATAACCGGGTTTGGAGATGACTGCGGTAAAACGCTAACCAGCCATCCACTCGTATCACGGATTGCGTTTACCGGTGGCCCAGAAACGGCACAACACATTGTGCGTAATTCGGCGAACAACCTAGCAGCAACCTCCCTAGAGCTCGGTGGTAAGTCACCTGTTGTGGTGTTTGATGACGTAAATGTAGATAGCGTCGCCAACAGTATTGTCGCGGGTATTTTTGCGGCATCCGGCCAAAGCTGTGTGGCAGGTTCTCGGTTAATTGTTCAGCGCGCAATCAAGGATGAACTGCTTCGCAAGCTAGCTGAAAAAGCCACCCAAATCCAAATTGGCAACCCTCACGACATGCAAACAGAAATGGGGCCATTGGCAACCACTCGTCAATTGGCGCATATCCAGCAAGTGGTGGAAGAAAGCATTTCGCAAGGGGCAACGCTAGTGTGCGGTGGCAAACGCCATCCTACCTTAGTCGATGGTAACTATTACCTACCAACCATCTTAGATTGCCCACATAAAGACATCGCCAGTATTCGGAAAGAACTATTTGGCCCTGTACTGAGCGTCATCGCCTTTGATACCGAAGCAGAAGCCATTGCGCTAGCAAACGATAGTGCTTACGGCCTAGCGTCTGGTGTTTTTACCGCCAACCTTACCCGTGGCCACCGCATGACGCGGGCGATTCGGGCAGGGATTGTTTGGGTGAATACGTACCGTGCTGTTTCACCGATTGTCCCTTTCGGTGGTTATGGCATGAGTGGGCTTGGCAGAGAAGGTGGCAGTGAATCTATCTTAGATTACACCCGCACCAAATCGGTCTGGATTCGTACCTCTGACGATCCAATCCCTGATCCATTTGTAATGCGATAAGGAGTCATTCATGTTTTATGAAATGCGTACTTATCGCTTAAAAACCGGCACATTGCCGCAGTACCTACAGTTAGTAGGCGAAGAAGGTATTCGCCTACAAAAACAGTATTTGGGTAATTTGGTGGGCTATTTTTATTCTGAAATTGGTCCGTTAAACCAGATTGTTCATATTTGGGCGTATGAAAGTTTGGATGATCGTGAGCGTCGCAGAAATGCGTTAGCGGCAGACCCGGCATGGATTGCCTTTGCTCCGAAAATTCAGGCGCTCTTGGAGGAAATGGAATCCAAGATCATGAAACCCACTGCATTTTCACCTTTGTCATGAAGTAATTCCCTGGTTGTAAATTGGTAGTAATAAAACAGCGGCCAAAGTGCTGCTATCTAAAGAGGACAGACACCATGAAACAAAACCAAAAGGTAATGAACATCTCAGCCGCTATTCTTGTGGCATTTACTGGTCACATGGCAACGGCCGATAGTATGGTCTTCACCAGTTGGGGCGGTACCACACAGGACGCACAAAAGAAAGCTTGGGCAGAACCATTTGCAGCGGCTAGCGGCGTTAGCGTGCAAATGGATGGCCCGACCGATTACGGCAAATTCAAAGCCATGGTCGATAGCGGCAATGTCGCTTGGGACGTGGTAGATGTAGAGTATGACTTCGCGTTCAAAGCTGCAAAAGATGGCTTGCTAGAACCGTTAGATTTTAAAGTCATCAATAAAAACAGCATTGATAAGCGCTTCTTGACCTCTCACGCCGTGGGTAGCTTCTACTACTCTTTTGTATTGGGTTACAACAAAGCCAACTTCAAAGGCACACAACCGACTACTTGGGCAGATTTATTTGATCTGAAAAAATACCCCGGTAAACGTACTTTCTACAAATGGTCTGCGCCTGGCGTATTGGAAATTGCGTTGCTAGCAGATGGCGTACCAGCAAACAAACTTTACCCGCTTGATTTAGATCGTGCCTTTAAAAAGCTAGATACCATCAAGAGCCAAATCGTGTGGTGGTCGGGTGGTGCACAGTCTCAGCAATTGTTAGCTTCTGGCGAAGCGCCAATTGGTATGTTCTGGAATGGCCGTATCCACGCATTGCAAAAATCTGGCACTAGCGTAGGTGTATCTTGGGATAAAAACCTGACCGGTGCAGACATGCTGGTGGTACCAAAGGGAACCAAGAATAAAGCAGCTGCGATGAAATTCTTGGCTTATGCAACAGGCGCAGATGCACAAGCAAAATTCGCCACCGAAACCGCCTACGCACCCGTCAATCCAGCGGCAAAAGCCAAGTTGCCTGCTGACATGATGAAGCTAATGCCAGACCAGTACACCAAGTCTCAGATAAATATGAACATGAACTACTGGTCAGAAAACCGCGACATCATTGCAAAACGCTGGTACGCATGGCAGGCCCAGTAAGCCTCGTTTAGTTAGCTATCTCCATTTATATAAAAGAACGGCTAGCAGTGTGGACAACCACACTGCTAGAGAGAACGTCATCGAATTGAGGATCAACCATGTCTGCTGATTCATTGCTCGCATCAGCAACGGCGCCGGTACCGAAGCCGAAATCAACCCGCTGGAAAGGGTTTCATTATTTGATCCCTATCTTGCTATTACTCGGGTTGTTTTTTGTGATTCCGGTATTAGGCTTGTTGTTACGTAGCGTACTAGAGCCATCGCTTGGGCTTGAAAACTACAAAGAACTTTTTGGTTCACTGACCTATGCCAAGGTGTTTTACAACACTTTCTTAGTGGCAACCGTCGTTACCCTTGTAACCATCTTGTTTGGTTTTCCAGTTGCCTGGTTGATGAGCATGATGCCTGCTCGCTGGAGTGCCTTGGTATTTGGTATTTTGATCCTCTCGATGTGGACCAACTTACTCGCGAGAACATACGCTTGGATGGTGCTGTTGCAGCAGACAGGTTTTATTAACCGTATTTTGATGTCGATTGGCATCATTGATGAGCCATTGCAGTTGGTAAACAACTTGATCGGCGTAACGATTGGCATGACCTACATCATGCTACCGTTTCTGATTATGCCCTTACATTCCACCTTTAAAAGCATTGATCCATCTGTTCTACGGGCAGCCGCCGTCTGTGGGGCAAGTCGCTGGCAAGCTTTCTGGAAAATCTTGCTGCCATTGGCCTTGCCGGGGTTAGCGTCTGGTGGATTAATGGTCTTTGTGATGTCACTTGGTTACTTTGTCACGCCATCCCTCCTTGGCGGAACATCTAACATGATGCTGGCAGAGTTAATTGCTCAATTAGTTCAGTCGTTACTGAATTGGGGCTTAGCCGGTGCCGCAGCCATGGTACTACTCGTCATTACTCTCGGTTTGTATGCGGTCCAGTTGCATTATTTTGGCCGCGACAAGCATGGTCATAACTAAGGAGACACCGCATGTTATTAGATTATGACCGACTTGGATTATTGAAATGGCCACTGGTTGTTATCTGTGTGCTAGTTAGCCTATTTCTATTATTGCCCATTGTGTTCATTGCCGCACTCTCGTTTGGCGACTCACAATGGTTACAGTTTCCTCCGCCTGGATGGACCCTACGTTGGTACGATGAATTATTTCACGACAGCGGCTGGGTGGAGGCATTTTTAACCAGTACCAAAATTGCCCTGATTGTGACCGTTCTATCGGTTGTACTGGGGTTAATGGCGTCACTTGCCCTACATAAGGGTAAGTTTCCTGGTAAAAAATTGCTGCAAGCACTGTTTTTAACACCGATGGTCTTGCCCGTGGTGGTATTAGCCGTTGCGCTTTATGCCTTATTCCTCAAATTTAACCTAACCGGTTCAATGTTGGGATATGTGATTGGCCATTTAATCATCGCGCTACCATTCTCCATCATCACGATTTCTAACTCATTAGAAACGTTTGAGTTTGCGTTAGAAGATGCCGCGATGATTTGTGGTGCCACCCCCTTGCAGGTCAAACTCAAGGTCACCATTCCCGCTATCAAGTTAGGGATTTTTGCCGCCGCCATTTTCTCCTTCCTCATCTCTTGGGATGAAGTGGTGTTATCGATTTTCATGGCAACCCCTGGCATGCAAACCCTACCTGTTCGTATCTGGGGAGCAATGCGGCAAGATTTAAGCCCTGTGATTGCAGCGGCATCGACCTTGTTGATTGGATTTACGATCATTCTTATGTTGCTGGCAAAAATGGTCAGAAAAGGAAAGTAACCATGTCTAATACCTTTCTAAGTATTCGTGGCTTAAATAAGCAATACGGTAATGTAGTAGCGATTGACCATGTCTCGCTGGAAGTGAAAAAAGGCGAGTTCATGACTTTCCTTGGCCCATCTGGTTCTGGCAAAAGTACCACGCTCTATATTGTGGCGGGCTTCCAAGACCCCACCGAAGGGCAAGTTTTACTGGGTGGCGAATCACTACTAAAAGTACAACCCAACCGCCGTAATATTGGCATGGTTTTCCAGCGTTACACCTTATTCCCTCACCTAACCGTGGGTGAAAACGTGGCATTTCCGCTGCGGGTTCGTGGCAAATCAGAAGCAGAGATTGCCAATAAAGTAGATGAAATGCTGAAACTGGTGCACCTAAAAGGCTACCAAAACCGCATGCCTTCACAATTGTCTGGGGGGCAGCAACAACGTGTCGCCATTGCCCGTGCGCTGGCCTATGATCCACCACTGTTGCTAATGGATGAGCCACTATCCGCACTAGATAAAAAACTGCGTGAAGAACTGCAGTTCGAATTACGTCGTATTCACCAAGAAACCGGCGTCACTATTTTGTATGTGACACACGATCAGGAAGAAGCCCTTCGCTTATCCGACCGTATTGCCGTCTTTAATGAAGGACGAATTGAGCAATGTGGAACAGGCGAAGACCTTTACGAGCGTCCTGAAACCAAGTTTGTCGCGGGGTTTATTGGTAACTCGAATTTCCTACCGGTAAAAGTAAGCCAAGTAGCGGCTGGTTCAGCCGAAATTAGCTTCCCGGATGGTTCGAGAGGCAGTACGGCATCGACGGTAATGGATCTAAAAACTGGCGGGGAGGCTAGTTTAATGATTCGTCCAGATCGCTTAACACTCGCCAAAGAAGCGGGCGCTAGCGCAGACCAAGTTGCTTTACCGGTGACAATTAAAGACACAACATTCCTTGGTGACAGTTTATACTTTGCAGCAGTGACGCCATGGAACCAAGAAATTACCGTCCGTACACCGATGATCTCTGCAAACCCGCATGAGTTTTCCATTGGGGATCAGGTATTTGCAAAGTGGCATGCAGAAAAGAGTCAGATTTTTAGCGCTTGATTATGCAGCGGGTGTTTGCCTTGGCAGAGGATAACGACAAACACCCGTGCACGATCTACATAAGTGCATCAGCCAGCCATCCGCTAGGCTTTAGACGAATTGGGGAAAACATTGTCTTTAAAGATAGATCGGAATACAAAAACACTGCGAGAGCTGACACTGGAAAAAATGCGTGACGCCATTTTAGGTGCTTATTTTCATCCGGGTGATCGCTTAGTAGAACGTACCCTATGCGAAGAGCTAGGCGTTAGCCGAACGGTAGTGAGGGAAGTCTTACGCCATCTGGAAACAGAAGGCTTAGTCGAGTCATTACCGCAGCAAGGACCAATCGTCGCAAGAGTAGATAAAGCCAAAGCCAGCCAGATTTATGAATTGCGCGCTTTATTAGAAGGACACGCAGCGGCTGCGTTTGCCCAACAAGCGTCCGAAGAAGCGGTGCAAGCATTATCAGAAGCACTGGCGCATATCTATGAAGCGTTTGAACAGCATGACTTTAAACAGATTCTAAAACAGACGACCAGTTTTTATGAGGTACTGTTTTTAGGGGCGAATCAAACGGTTGCTTGGGAAATGGTGCAACAACTCAATGCACGGATTAACCGATTACGTGGCATGACCGTAGGTTCAAAAGACCGCTCCAAAGAGTCCATGCAAGAAATGCAGGCACTCTTTGATGCAGTCAAAGCAAGAGACGCGCAGAAAGCCACCGAAGCAGCGGTGTATCACGTTCGCAAAGCAGGTTCGATCGCGATATCCTTATTGGTAGATACGCCAGAATAGTGCTGATGCAATCAATCTTGGTGCTGAATATAAGATGCAGCATCAAGGTTGATTTCACGGACCACCACCTATTTTCTACCCCAGCACCGGTTCGCATCTCACTTCTGTTTTCACCGAGTTCGCAATAAAACACGCCGAATGCGCTTGGTGATGTAAGGCATGCAGTTCGTCTACAGTTGGTTGCTGATCGCCGCTAAACGTCGTGGTAGGGCGTAGGGTGACTTTGGTCATCGCGACTTTACCTTCTTCGTTTTTTCCCATTCTTCCTAGCGCAGCATCGTGGTAAGTATCGACACAAAACCCTGCCCGCGAAGCAAAGTCTAAAAACCACAGCATATGGCAACTAGAGAGCGATGCCACAAACGCCTCTTCTGGGTCGACTGCGTGTTCGTCAGACATCGGCAACGGCACCACATGGGGCGAAGAAGAGGCAGCGATTTCAATCCCCCCATCAAACTTCCACCAGTGACGACGCGAATATTTTTTCCCTAAAAAGTCCGCCTCACCACGCTCCCACCGCACATCCACTGTATATAAAGCCATGATTTCCCCTTACTGAGTTGTGTTATTTGGATGAAGAAACAAGGTCAGCACATCTTTGGGTGGTAATCGCCCAGCACCAGCCAATAGACGGCCAATCATCCCTCGGTGGTAAGCCCCGTGAATAATCAAATGCATCAGCATCCCCTGCCGCGTCATCTCCCCAGGCGTCCCATCGACAAACCGGAACGGCACACGCTCCATCAATACCTCCGGCGCAAGCGTTTCCACATAAACCAACAAACGAAGCACACTCTCTTCTAGCCGCTCCGCCATCACACTCATGCTAGGCGTGTCAGGCAAATTCAGCGCAGTATAGCCATGCGGAATTTGCAGTAAATTTCCCCAGAATATCTCTTCCACCACCCAAATATGCTGCAACAAACGTGCAGCTAACTTGCTATCTTCTACCGATAAATGGGGTTCATTTTCCTCTAACGTGCGAATTAGCGCTTTATTCGCCCATTGGTGATACTGAAATAGATTGACTAACACACACAGTCCCTTCTCCCACCCAAAACCCAAGTGTATTCAGAATCACAAAGAAGATAATTAGGCTAAAATGAAATCTATTCATGAATTAAAGTCATTAATATGGTCAGCACGCAAACCAATGAACTCCTCGCCGTCTTGCAATTACACGCCAGTGGTAGCTTTATCCGTGCGGCAGATCAGCTAGGCATTACTGCATCTGCTTTATCAAAGACGATCGATCGTCTAGAAAAACGGCTAGGCACCAAACTATTTGCCCGTAGCACCCGCAAAGTCGTTACCACCGCAGAAGGCGACCGCTTTCTCGCCCATGCCCAGCGGATTATTGATGACCTTGCCGGTGCTGAAGCCGATATGCGGCACGGGCAAAACATCCCCCGTGGCACATTGCGCATTACCGTTGGCACAGCCTTTGGCAACCAACAACTGCTCCCTGCGTTACCTGCCTTTATGGCGCAATATCCCGATGTGCAACTCGCTATTTCGATTACCGATCATCTAGTGGATATTGCCGCAGACGGGTTTGATCTTGGCCTACGTCTTGGCCCAATCGGGCATGCAGATCACTTAGTCGCCCGCCCGATTGCCACCCTACCCAGAAAAGTCTGCGCTTCACCCGCCTATTTAGCCCAATATGGCGAGCCAACCCACCCAACAGAGCTAACGCACCATCAATGCCTTACCGTTGCAGACATAGAAAGTGCAGACCAATGGCCGTTCTTCATTGAAGGGGAAACGCAACAGATAGATGTCAGCGCCAACATTAGCGTAGATAGTGCCGAATCTTTATTAAGCCTTGCGCTCGCTGGCGGCGGCATCATTCGCCAATCGGCCTTTTTATTACAATCTGCATTAAGCGATGGCAGATTGGTTGAAGTTTTAGCCCCTTTCCGGGTGGACGAAGCCATGCCACTCACCGCACTTTACCCACCTGGCCGGCAACATCAGGCCAAATTGATCGTCATGCTAGCGTTCTTAAAAGACCGGTTTAGCAGTGCTGCCCCCCCCCTAAAACAGGCTAGAAATGAAAAATATCTAAACTTCTTGCGCAATTAACTGTTGTTTTCGTGTGACACCCCGCACAAACACTGATTATTACTTGCTTTACCGGCTCGGTCTGCGTACAGTCAGTCCCCAGCGATGTTAAGTCTTGTTGTTGTGCGTTTGGCCTCACGATCCGCAGATGCGGCAGTTGTACCTATGTCTACCTCGGCTACTTGATCTCGTTACACTTGGGCATTGCCCTTATTTTTATATCAGTCTCGGAGCATCAAGCGATGGCAAACGGTACAGTAAAATGGTTCAACGAAACTAAAGGTTTCGGTTTCATCAAACAAGACGACGGTGGCGAAGACCTATTTGCACACTTCTCTGCTATTCAGAGCAAAGGTTTCAAAACCTTAGCTGAAGGCCAGAAAGTAACTTACGAAGTAGTTAAAGGCGCTAAAGGCCTTCAAGCTGCTAACATCAACGTACTATAATTCGTTGATCATCCTTCTTCTATCTCCTGTGTAGATGAAGGAATAAAAAAGGGAAGCCAATGCTTCCCTTTTTAGTACCAGCCTCTCATACACTGCCTACATGCAGTGCCTCAATATCGTTTCTATTCAACCAATCAATAGAACGTTGGAGATATCGCCACTAGCGATTATCCCCGCCTACCCCGAAAGGGAATCAACATGGCAAAAGAAGAACTACTGGAAATGCAAGGTGCTGTCACCGAAGTATTGCCAGACTCACGTTACCTAGTCACCCTAGAAAATGGCCACTCGCTCATTGCGTATGCTGCCGGAAAAATGCGTAAAAACCATATCCGCATTATTGCTGGTGATAAAGTCACCCTAGAACTTTCTCCATATGACCTAAACAAAGGTCGTATTATTTTCCGCTTTATCGAAGGCGCAAGAAGCGCAGCGCGCCCACCGGTTAGACGCTAAGCAAATCGTCGGGCAAATCAGGTTACCCATCTGCTTTGCCCCTGCCTCACCACAAAAGCCACATCACCATTGGCAAGGCAATTGCCGCCAGTAACGTCTGCACCGCAATAATCCCCGCCATTAATGGCGCATCGCCACCTAAGTTTCTCGCCAAAATGTAAGCAGAAGACGCCGTTGGCAGTGCCTGAAATAAAATCGCCGTTTGCAAAGACACTCCAGTTAGCCCCATGTACTTGCCTAGCCCAAGTGTCATCAGCGGCATCATCACAAACTTCACCAGCGAAGCAATACTCACCGGCATTACCCACTGTTTAGCCGCAGAAAAATCTAACGCGGCGCCCACACAGAGCAAGCCAAGCGGCAAAGAGGCCTGACCCAAGGTTTTAAATAATGGCGTCAACACCCACGGCAAACCAATATGGGTGACCTGCAACACAATGCCAATCACACAAGCAACTAATAGCGGGTTGGTAAATAATTGCTTACACACCCCGCGAACCGAAAAAGTTAACTGCTGGCTAAACCGAGAAAACACCAATACACACAAGATATTCACCGTTGGAACGGTGGCTGCATTCACCAAAGCAGATAGCGCCATGCCACTACTTCCAAATAACCCAACCGCAGCAGAGACCCCCACATAATTATTAAACCGAACCCCGCCTTGAAACACAGAGGTAAATGCCGCGCCATCCACCGGCATCCAAGGCCGTAAAACAACCAGCACCACGGCAGCCAATAGGGTGCTTAGTATCAATACAGAGGCCATGCTCGCAATGGGTAACGCAGATAAATTAGCCGTTGCCAAACCATGGATAAACAGCGCGGGTAGTAAAACGTAATACCCCAATTTTTCAGCTGGCGCCCAAAATGCATCGGCCAGCACCCCAAAATGCTTTAAGCACTTACCCAAGATAATCAGCAAGGCAATTGGCACAATCGCCAGCATGAGTTCACTTATCATTCCATTCCCCAAGGTACGCATCGGTAGCGCTACATTTGCACACCATACCGCTCATGTATTCTCATAGTAAAATGAGTAAATACTCATGTCAGGCAGGCAATAATGACCTTTACCCAACTGGCTATCTTTGCCAAAGTAGCCGCCCTAGGCAGCTTTACAACTGCCGCAGATCAGCTAGGTATTAGCCAATCGGCGGTATCGCACGCTATCCGGCAATTAGAAAAAGAATGGGACGTGAAATTATTTATCCGCACCCAGCAAAGTATTAGCCTATCTAGTACCGGTAAGCAATTATTGGTGCGGACGAATGAGCTACTTACCCTTGCAGAAGGGCTAACGCAAGAAGTAGCAGACTTACGCGGCGTAAAGAGCGGTACGCTTCGGATTGGATCAATGGGGATCTCCACCTCTATCCAAGTACTACCCAAAATCTTAGAGAAATTTAAAGCCCGCTACCCCGGTATTGAAGTGATCGTAGAAGAAGGCAAAGATCACGAAGTAGCAGAATGGATTCGCGACAGAAAAGTAGACATTGGCTTTGTGGTATTGCCAAACGAGCAATTTCATACCACCAAGTTAATAGAAGATGCCCTAATTGCCCTTATCCCCGCCCAGCACCCTTTAGCCAAACAAACCACCATTCAACTAGCAGACTTATGCAAAGATCCATTCATTTTAACCCTAGCGGGCAGCGGTAAATTTGTAGAGCAAATTTTTGAAGACGCCAAACTACGGCCAGATATAAAACACAAATACGCCCAAATTATTACCATCATCAAAATGGTCGAAATGGGGAGTGGGGTATCCATTGTGGCAGACTTAGCTGTGCCAGATGAAATCATGCAGCTATTTCCTGGTGTCATCAAAAAACCACTCTCGGTAAATTATTTCCGCACCATTGGCCTAGCGATTCCACACCCTAGCCACGCCAGCCCGGCCACCACCGCTTTTCTACAATTATCCAAACAGCTATTTGCCAAAAAATAGGCAGGTACGCAAACGCTAGACGAAAAAAAACGGGGTAAACACCCCGTTTTTTCTTATTTGCTAATTAAGCAATTAGCACACATGCATTGCCTTGGTAACACGTACTACCTACGCCCAAAATAGAGCGGAAGGTAACATTAAAACGTCGACCAATTTGTTGAATAGATAGCACTTCAAAAGACACTTTAGTGTTGTTTACTTCTTGGGTGATATGGTCACCCTGTTTTAGTTCTTTAACTTTCAATTTTTTTCCTTAGGCACCGAATCTGGGTGCCATTGCTACCACATGCCAACATAGGCTTGTGGGTACTACATATGTTTTTCATCACACCAGGCAATGCACTGTTCCGTTATGCATTCATCCACCCGGTAAATATCGCTAGCGTAGCGCCTGCAACCGGCCAACTACCCACTAGCATTTGGGTTAACTCTATCTGATCGCTAAACGCAAGGCAGCACACACTGCGCCCCTACGCATCGCGTAACAGATCAACTTCTAAACTTGTACTGAAATTCGGCTAAGAAACCACAGATGTTCAAGCAGGGTGTTACACACAACACCCAAAAAGATCGTCTAGAAAGACAAACCCCAAAAAGCTAACACAATAGGGGTTAATAATTGATTGAGTTCGCGCACTATAACACAAAGTTTCTGATGGTGGGAAGTATATTGCTCAATCAATTAAATTCGAACTTCCACTTGATCAGAGTCTCCGAAGCAAATTGTTAAGAACCTGCCCCAATGCCTTTGCAAGCAACGGAGGTACCGCATTCCCAACCTGCGTGTATTGTGGTACTTCATATTGACGCTGATCACCACCTGTTGTGACTTTTGATCTAAACTCAAATGCGTCCGGGAAAGATTGTATCCTAGCCATTTCACGTACCGTGAGGGTACGTAGTTCGTCGTGATGATAGTGGCAAGCATCATCTGGAATTGATAGTGCAGCAGGTGCAGGTTGATCTATAAGGAGAGCTTTTTGGGTTTGCTTTTTCGTAGGATGCTGTTTCAGAAATAAAACAAACTCATGTATGTTATCAAAGCGAACAAAATTACCTGCTTCATTTAAATAATCAAAATCTGCTAATAGACGCCAACTTCGTTCAGTAAGATGATTTGATGTTCCTTTCAAGATTTCCTGCACCTCTTTCTTTGCAATACCATCAACTTGCGACAAGACCTGATAGATTCTGAACCTGCGCCGAACCAAATCACTATTTCTTCGTAGCTCATGATTTTGTATCTCACCTAGGGTAGGGAGCGGTACATCTCTAAATTCTTGATCTAGACTCAAGGAAAATTCCCCTCTCTCCACGGGTCTATTACGAAGATCGTCAATAGCATTTTCCACAGATACAAAAGGATAATTACGTGCAACTAGCGGTATTAAAAATGAATTATGGAACAGTTCCAAATCCTCCGCTTTTGTAACATCTCTATAGCGCATCAGTTCGTCACCGACATCTACATCCTGTCCAGCCTGAATAAGTTCGAAGAACTTGAAAGGGTCTGAAAACAACTGATTCTCAGCATCGTTGAAAGTTGGGTTTAATTCTTGAAATACGTCATCGCGAACACCAATCATAATAAAGCGTGGGCGATTTTGAGGGACACCAGCAAGTTTTGCATTGGTATGCAGACAAAGTGGTATATAACCAATACCAGCAAATGCTTTCGCCAATTCGTACCACGCATAGTAACGATTTCCTAGATCATCTTTAAATGGACGTAAAATTCCTGAAACATTTTCAAGTAAAACGAGTCTGGGCCTAACCATGTTGGCAAACTTAGCAAACTCCCATGGTAATGTATTCTTCTCACAATTTTGACGACGAAGGCCTGCCATACTAAAACTCTGACATGGTGGCCCACCTGAAACTACATCAAGACCATTTTCACCAAATCCTGTTCTTAATAACTCCACTACTTGCGGTCTTGTTTCTAACCAATTGTTCAGCTCAACTATGCTACCAACGATTAAACTACCTCTTAAGTCTTCTGGATTTACATTGGTTACTTCTGAAATACCATCTCCAATTGATGGATAATTATTTGGATTTTCTCGTAATCTGGCCTCAAAGTTATCGAATCCATATCTGCTACTTAACCAACGTGTATTGGTGATTTGCTGTTCCTGAGCTAACAACGGTTCCTGTAAGTTTTCATTAAAAAAGTTAAAGGCATAAGTCTCTGCCGCCATTGGTGAAAGTTCATTTGCCAAAAGCAAATTTCCACCTTCTGACTTCAATCCAAGTGATAAGCCACCACAGCCAGCAAAAAGCTCAATGAAGTTCACTTATTTCTACCTATCTATCAAATCGTGATTGCTATTTTAGAGGCATACGCAGTTAAAGTCCAGGGCTTGCGCCACTTTATGTCATCGAAGTAATAGAAATATATCGTGGCCCACTTCTCTTTATTTATACCTTATGCTAACTTACATGCACTAAAGGCCTTTGAGAAGGCCTACAGCCCACGCTAGTAAAGGCTTCATGGCCATCTCTTGTACATACTCACCATTTCTGAAATGAGTGTTTGAATTTATTTGTGGGCAGTAAATTCAACACAAGTTTTAGGAAATGTCATGAGTGACCTCAAGAAAAGTGCTAGTAGCCTACGCAAAGAAGCCACAAAACTCAAAAAACGCACAGGGATTTCACAACACGAAGCCCTTGACGTTATCGCAAAAAAATATCAACAACCAAACTGGAAAGCTGTTTTAAAAGCAGAAGCAGAATCACTTGCTAAGACGCGGCCTGCAAAAAAACAATCTCGAAACTTCATGGATGACGATGATGTTGCTGCTACAGACAGCGATCATCAGCTAGAACGAAATGAAGACTTACCATCCGATTTAAAATTTAATATCGCAAAAAATCAAGCTTATTTTGTATCAAAAGGGCTTGAGTTCTCAATGTTTGAACCAACGATTACCGGTCTAAACAAATCTATACTTGATGCAACGATCCCTGTAAGAACCCATTTTGATGCAGCAGACTTTCATTGTTTTTCCCAACAAAAACAAGGGCCGGAGCACAAAGTAGTTAAACGAGCTTTCTTTGTTACACCTGAATCTACTACAGAAACTACAGTCCGTTTATATCGCCCCATTACCAAGCATGGTGACCCTCGTATGTGGTTCCCTAAGCTAGGTGGATTTGCGAATGCAACAGAGCAAATAGCAATTGTTATTCTTAATGATTCTTTATATCTGTTTAATTTTAGCCGTATCAATTTTGCTCAAATATCAAATGATGATCATATTGGCAGTTTCATCAATGAATACCAGAGATCTCAAAGTAGTATTGCAGAAGAATTATTAGCCAAGCTAAGAGATCTTTCAAAATCACCTATTCCATCAACAGTCGATGCCGATACTGCAATTGGCCGTGCGATCGAGACGGCACTAGGAATTGAGATTAATAGCAGTAAACAACCAGACTATAAAGGCATTGAAATAAAGTCAGGCAGAGCAAAAAGAAAAAATCGCTCGAATTTATTTGCCCAAGTTGCAGATTGGACTATCAGCCCCCTATCCAGCAGCGAAGCTATTTTAGATAAATATGGTTATCAACGTGGTGAAGATTTCAAGCTGTATTGCACAACCAGTGCACTTAAGCCAAATAGTCAAGGACTTCAATTTTTTTATAATGTTCACAATGATCTGCTAATCGAAAAACACAAAGATGGCGAAGCAGTAGCTATATGGCCCGGCAAGCTTTTGCGCGACCGACTTCTCGAAAAGCATGCTGAGACATTTTGGATTAGTGCAAAAAGTGTTTTCATAAATAGTGTTGAACACTTTCAGCTGACCTCAGTCATTCACACAAAAAAACCAATTCAAACGCAGCTTTTACCTCTAATTGAGTCTGGTGTAATCACAATGGATCACTTAATTAAAAGAAAGGTTACTTCAGCAGGTAAAACACAAGTCTCTGAAAAAGGTCCATTATTCAAAATCAATAAACGCGACTTAAACCTATTATTTCCTGCACCAATTACATACAAGCTAATTGATTAATTAAATAAATATTATTATCAAAAATATTATGTTTTTTTATCACTTCAGCGAAATAAAGATGATAATCACTGTGAAATTTCTAAATTTCATACAGCTTTCATTGTCGGCGTTTCAAATCAAGCTCAGGTAAATAAATATGCTAAAGTAGCCAAACAAGGAGATGTAGACGGGTCAAATGAAAAGAAAATAAAGATGGATTGCCTTAATATTTTAGGTTCTGACGTTACAAAACCTGATGATGCAATTAAAAATTGGAAATGCAACTAAACAGTTTAATTTTTAAATAATAGACAATCAGACAATTCACAATGTGCCATATAAATACGCATCATGTATATATAATAAGCAACTAACCTCGGGCATACCCGAGGTTTTTCATCAGATAACTAATTGCTAGAAATCGCAGTGAGTGCCCCTTTTTCAAAAGGGAAGCTAAAAAAGACAAAACCCCTGATTAACTTTCGCTAATCAGGGGTTGACATCTGGTTGCGGGGACAGGATTCGAACCTGTGACCTTCGGGTTATGAGCCCGACGAGCTGCCAGACTGCTCCACCCCGCGTCTGGAGAAATGAGATATTACAGAAGTCGTACACCTTTGGCAAGTGTTTTGTGAAAAAAACTTTAATAAGCTAATTTTCTTCTCATATGCAGGTGGGGGATGCCGTCTTCTAGATAGCCGTCTCCTTCTTGTTCAAAGCCAAAAGAGGCATAGAATTTTTGCAGGTAGGTTTGTGCGCCAATTTCTACATCTACGGTTGGCCATAGGGCGTAGAGTTCTTCCAATCCTCTGGCAAGTAGCCGCTTGGCTAGGCCATCTCCTCTGTAGTCTGCGCCCACCACCACGCGGCCAAGGCTAGCCGATGGGTAGGTGGTACCAGGGGCAAGTACGCGCAGGTAGGCGGCGACTTTGCCATCTACTGTTGCAAACAGGTGTCTGGTTTCTGGGTGGGCATCGTATTGATCTGGGTCTTGGTACACACAATTTTGTTCCACCACAAAAATTTGGCTACGTAAGACCATGATGTCTAGTAGCTGTTGGCTGCTAAGCTGGGCAATTGTCAGGCATTGCCAGTGTTCTTTTTCTATTGGCATGGTGTTTGTGTCCGTTTCATGTGAAACGCCCCTTACGGGGCGTTTGTGTTGTTCTGTTTACCTTTCTGCCTTGTTTGCACATTAGGCAGAAAACCGTTGGCTTAGCTTTGCAGTGCTTTTTCGATTTCTTGTCTTAGCTCGGTAAAGTTAGGCGATCCCACATACGTCTTGATCAGTTTGCCATCTTTTCCGATTAAAAAGGTAGTTGGTACAGCCACAATCTCGGTAAATTTCTCGCCAAACGCTTTTTGCAGGCTGCCGTCACTATCCATCGTGACACTAAAAGGTAATTTGCGGGTTGCCACAAAATTTCGCACGTATTCTGGCGGGTCGTAACTCATCGCGACGGCCACCATCTCGTAACCACGCGGATTAAATTGTTGGTAGGTTTTCGTCATTTCGGCCATTTCTTCTACACAACCGGTACAGCTAGTTGCCCAAAAATCTACCAATACTACTTTGCCTTGCAAGTTTTTGAAGGATTGGGTTTGGTTGGTGAGCGTGGTGTAGTTCACATCTGGCGCAGTAGGTTGGTTACTACAGCCTGCCATTAAGATAAGGGCGGCAGAGGCAAGCACTAGGCGCTTTAAAGATTTCATGACGTGCATTTCCAAAATTTCATTGCTAGATAGTTTAACCGATTCGGTTCACAAAAATTGACAAATAAAAGGGCAGCTAGTTCGTTTGTGGAACACTTTATTGCCTGAATTGGCAGTCAGTTGTTTGTTAAAAGGCGTAAACTGATCGCATAAGTATAAATACCGAGCAAGAGAGTATCACTTTTGCCGTCTATTCCCCTGTGAGCATATAAGGCGAGAAGCATGAGTATGAAAAATTGGAGTCTACGAAGCAAAGTATTAATTGCGGCAAGTGTGGCCATTGCGGCGGGCTTTGCCGGCACGTTAACCCTAATTGGCTCTTCCGTGTATGAGTCGGCCCGAGAATCTGGCCTGCAGCGCGCAAAAGATCAGGCAGATGCATATACCCACCAAGTAGAAGGGGTGTTACAGAGCGGCTTTTTAGTAGCAAAAGATTTAGTCAGTACGGCGCAAGGCTTGCAAGCTAACCAAATGGCCGACCGTAAAACCATGGATCACATCATTATCCAAAAACTAAATAATTTTACCGATGGCGTGGGGATGTGGATGCTATGGGAGCCAAATGCATTTGATGCCAAAGACGATGAGTTTCGTCTAGATTGGCCAATTCACGACCCGACCGGCCGTTACATGCCTTACATGACCAAAGGCGGGGCAGATGGTAAAGCCAAGCAAGATACAATGAATGATCCTGCCCACCAAAAGGCATTTGAATCCTTCCGTGATCACCCGCAAGATTTTGTACCGGCTTACGAGACAGAAGCCGGTTGGGGGGATTTTTACATCGTCCCGAAAAAACGCAATAAAGACACGATTACTGATCCCTATCCTTACGATGTACAAGGCAAACAGGTCATCGAATCTTCTTTCGCGGTGCCGATTCATGACAAAGATGGCAAGTTCCAAGGGGTGGGGGCGGTGGATATGTCTCTAGACACCTTGCAGTCGCTCGTTGGTAGTTATCATCCAATGGGGACTGGCTTTGTTAGCCTGATTTCTCAGGGTGGGATTATTGCGGTATCCAATAATCCGAAAGAACGCGGTCAGCAGGTGAAGAAAGCATCGTTGCCAGCGGGGACGCTAGAGGCCATTGCCGCTGGCAAGGGGTTAGATGTAGAAATGGATAATCAGCTACAAGTGTGGCGCGCAGTGAAGGTGGGGGATAGCGGGCAAAATTGGGCATTAGGGGTGCATATCCCGATGGATACCATTTTAGAAAATGCGCGCAAAACCCGTAATGCGGCAATCTTAGTTGGTAGTTTGGCGGGTATTGGCATTATTGTGATGTTGGCAATTTTACTTAGCCGATTAACCCAGCCACTTTCGGTGCTAGCCAAAGCCATGGAAGGCCTCACCGATGGACACGGGGACCTGACTCGCCGTTTAGAGATTAGCTCGAATGATGAAATTGGCCGTACCGCCAAGGCGTTTAACCGCTTAATGGATAGCCTGCGTCAGATGTTTATCGATGTGCGGGAGCAAAGTCATGCAGTGGGAGAGGCGGCGGTGCGCTTGCATCATTCTGCCCAACAAGTAAAACACGGTTCTGCCCAACAGGCAGAGGCGGCAACGTCAACGGCTGCCAGTGTCGAAGAAGTAACGGTCAGTATTCAGTACATTGCAGACACAACAAGAGACTTTGAAAACAGCGCAGCCGAAACCGGTAAAGCTACCTCTGCTGGCGAGCAACTGGTGCGTGAAGTAGCGGCGGAAATCGGGCAGATTAATCAAAGCATTAATATCATGGCCGATACCATGTCGAAACTTGGGGTGCAGTCTCAGCAAGTAGATACCATTGTGCAGGTGATTAAAGACATTGCCGAACAAACTAACTTGCTGGCCTTAAACGCTGCGATTGAGGCTGCCCGCGCAGGGGAGATGGGTAGAGGCTTCGCGGTTGTGGCAGACGAAGTACGCAAACTAGCCGCCAGAACCTCTCAGGCGACTATTGAGATTGGCACCATTGTGTCTGGCATTAGAGGCGAAATTCAGAATGCCAGCACCAGCATGCAAAGTACGCGTGAACAGGTAGACCAAGGGGTGGCGTTATCTGATAAAGCAGCAGCGGCCATTAGTACCGTCCATGGTGAAACCAGCAAACTCATTCATGGCGTATCGGATATTGCCAATGCGACCAAAGAACAGGCCGCCGCAAGTACTGATATTGCTCAGAATATCGAGCAAATTAGCAGCATGGTGCAGCAAAATAGTAATGCAGTTGATGAAGTGGCAGATTCCGTCGCACAACTCGAAGCACTATCTAGTTCACTACAATCTATTATCAGCCGCTTTAAGCTATAAGTAGTCGATGGCGCTTTATTAAGCGACGCATGCGGGGGCTGAAATCGCCCCCGTTGTGGTTTGGTGTAGCGGAAAATCTGAGTAGCTAATCGGCTATCGCCTATAATATGGCCACTTTGTCCTTGTTTAATGGCTTTCCTTGCTTATGCCTTCTTCCCCATCTGCTAGCGCATTTCCCCTTACCTTGGTGAGGGTGCGTTTATTGTTGCTACTTGTCGCAGTTGGGGTGGTATCTGCCTTTGCGTACTTACTGATCTCTCAACAAAAAGCAGATGACGCGCGGCACTATGCGAGTTTGCAATTACGCTTTTATCGGCAAAGTCTTAGCACCCTACTCTCTCGTTTAGATCAGTTTCCCCAATTATTGGCGCGTGATCCTAGTTTAAAACTAGCCCTGCAGACACCAACCCAAAGCGGCCTCATTCAATCGGCCAACCAATCGTTAAAAGGGTTTCGCCAGATTACCGGTTTATCCGATGCGTATTTACTCGATACCCGAGGGATGACCATTGCCGCGAGTAATGCAGGCGAAGCGGCTAGCTTTGTAGGCCGCCGGTTTGATTATCGTCCGTATTATCAAGAAGCATTGGCTGGCAAGTTATCGCGTTTTTATGGCATGGGCACCACTAGCCATATTCCGGGTTATTACTTGGCCTACCCAGTTAAAGACAATGGCCAAATTATTGGCGTGGCGGTGGTAAAAACCATCTTAGATAGCTTTGAGACGCAACTGCGAGAATCCGGGCAATCGTTATTTGTGGTCGATCGGAATGGGGTGATTTGCTTAACCTCGATCGATAGTTGGTCTTATGCGGCGCTGCATCCGCTGACCCAATCACAGCAGGCAGAGGCGAACCGCGCCAAACAATACCCAAGCGACCATCTACCCGCTTGGGCCAACCGCACCTTGGTGGAAACAGATTGGCAATCTGGCTCATTAGCGTTACAGCCCAAAGGGTTAAAAGAGGGCAACTATCAGCTGTTAGCCGAGCCTGTCGGCGTACTGGGCTGGAAAATGCTGTGGGTGAGTAATCTAAAAACCGCGTCAGATGCCGCAATCCAGCAAGCGGCACTCCTTGGGCTGGGGCTATTTTTAATTGGCTTTGCCATTATTTACCGGCTAGAACGTTTGCAGACCATGCGCTACCGTAAAAATGAAGCGGCACGATTAAACGAAGCCATTGCCACCCAAACTCATCAATTAGCAAGCACCAACCAAGAGTTACAAGAAAAAGTGGCCGATTTAGAAACCACTCGCAAACAGTGGCAAGATGCCCAAGAAAAATCGGTTCAGATGGCGAAGATGGCGCTCTTAGGCCAATTATCTAGCGGGCTGGCTCATGAAATTAATCAGCCATTGGCCGCGTTAATGGCTTTGGCAGACAATGCCAATACCTTTCTTGCGAGAAATCAGCCCGATATGGCGCAACAAAACCTAGAACTGATTTCAATTACCGCAGAAAGAATGAGCGATCTCACCAAGCAACTAAAGCTATTTGCAAGACAAGCCCCGCTTACCGCCCAACCCGTGTTGGTTGGCGAGAGCCTACGCCACGCGGTGAATATTCTGAATCCTCGCCTGCAGCAAGCATCCATTACTCTGACGTGGCCTGCCTTATTAGATGAAGAATGGGTAATGGCCGAAGTCACACCGCTATCGCAGGTATGGGTAAACCTGATGGTTAATGCGCTAGACGCCATGCAAGCAGAAGCCACACCAATGATCGAGATCACGGCCAGCAAAGTAGCAAACACACTACAAATCACGTTAAGAGATACGGGAAGTGGGCTAGATAGTCGCGTACAAGCCCGTTTATTCGAACCCTTCTTTACCACCAAGCCAAGTGGCGAAGGCTTAGGGCTAGGACTAGTGATTACGCAAGCGATTATTGCGGGTTTCAATGGCCAGTTTGCGCTATATAATCACCCAGAAAAAGGCACCATCGCGATGGTGGTCTTGCCTTTAGCCTCCCCCAGCGCAACAGAGATTTAAGACCATATGCCGACAGCCAGCAACGATTCTGCCCTCATTTATTTAATTGAAGACGATGCCATGCTGGCCACCGCCTGCCAGCAAGCCTTGATGCTAGCAGGGATTCGTACCCAACATTTTACCGATGCAGAAGCCGCATTCGCCGCATGCGAATCCGCCCCACTTCCACAAGCGGTGATTACAGATTTGCGCCTGCCAGGTAAAGATGGCATGTGGCTACTTCAGTCCCTGCAAAACGCTTACCCTGATCTACCCATCATCCTGATTACCGGCCATGGCGATGTCACCACCGCGGTAGAGGCCATGCGAAGCGGCGCATTCGACTTTATCGAAAAGCCCTTTCATTCTGCCTTACTGGTTGCCCAAGCCCAAAAAGCGATTGCCCAACAAGCATTACTGTCTGCGCATCGCCAATTACAAGCCAGAGTGGCAGAGCAAACCTCTCCCATTACGGGGGATTCTCCAGCCATTGCCCAAGTAAGAACGCTAATTAGCCAATTGGCCACCGCCCCGATTGATATTCTGATTTGGGGTGAAACCGGCACGGGGAAAGAATTAGTCGCACAAGAATTACACCGTCAAAGTGGTCGCAAAGGCGCATTTGTCTCGATTAACTGTGCGGCCATTCCCGATAGCATTTTTGAAAGTGAAATGTTTGGAAATGAAGCGGGCGCCTTTACCGGTGCGCAAAAACGCCGGATTGGTAAATTAGAACACGCACATCAAGGCACGCTATTTTTAGATGAAATCGAAAGCATGCCGCTGGCACAGCAAGCCAAACTGCTGCGCGTCTTGCAAATGCACGAGCTAGAACGGTTAGGCAGCAACCTAGCCGTGCAAATTGATTTACGCGTTGTTGCCGCCACCAAGACTGATCTCAAACTAGCGGCAGACCAAGGGCAATTCCGGGCGGATTTGTATTATCGGCTCAATGTCGCCACGATTCGCCTACCCGCCTTACGCGATCGTAAGAACGACATTTCTTTGCTCGCTACACAGTTTGTCAAAGAAGCAGCTAACCGTTTTGGTAAACCAGCACCTGCCATTAGTGGCCAGCAATATGAAACGTGGGAAGCACACGATTGGCCTGGCAATGTCAGAGAACTCAAACACGCGGCCGAGCGTTTTTGTTTAGGCTTGGCTAGTGCGCCGATGCAAACCCAGCAAGCAGATTATGCCGCATCGCAAAGCCTGCCCGAGCAAGTCGCACAATTCGAGAAAAGCCGAATTATCGATAGCCTGAAAGCAGCAAATGGGCAAGTAACGGAAGCGGCACAAGCCCTCCAAATCCCCCGGAAAACGTTTTACGACAAACTCGCAAAATATCAAATCGACCCAGACACCTTCAGATAACACCAACTTCATCTGTCACGATTTCCGCACACCAACATCACACAATTGGCGGAAATCGTGACAAAAACCACCTACAACCACCACCACCAACCTCGCTAAGTAATTGAAAAGTAAACAGTAGTTCACTTTTTATTAGGGTTGGCACGCCATTTGCAATCTATCCGGCTTCAAATCTTAAAAAACAGTCCGCCATTCCCCCAAGGCGGCCATGAGGAGCCCAAATGAAAAAGCCTTTCTATAAGGTCTTGTATCTACAAGTCCTGTTCGCCATCGTCTGTGGTATTTTGCTCGGACACTTCTATCCTGAAATCGGTGCCAAATTAAAACCATTGGGCGATGCCTTTATTCGCCTAGTGAAAATGGTGATTGCACCCGTGATCTTTGTGACCGTGGTGCATGGCATTGCCGGCATGGGCGACATGAAAAAAGTCGGCCGTATTGGTGGTAAAGCGATTCTGTACTTCGAAATCGTTTCTACTCTAGCGTTGGTAATCGGTTTACTGGTTTCTCATCTGATCACCCCAGGTGCAGGCTTTAATGCAGATCTGGCTCACCTAGATACCAAAGCAGTAGCCGAATACGCAGAAAAAGCGCAACACATGAGCACCATCGATTTTCTGATAAATATCATCCCGAAAACGATGGTAGGTGCGTTCTCTGAAGGCGAAATTCTACAAGTACTGTTACTCGCGATCCTGACAGGTACAGTGTTGTCTCACATGGGTAGCAAAGGAAAAGTGCTATTAGACTTTAACGAGCAACTCTCTAGCCTACTGTTTGGCATTGTGAACCTAGTGATGAAAGTCGCGCCAATTGGTGCATTCGGCGCCATGGCATTTACGATTGGTAAATACGGTGTTCACTCGCTGATCCCAATGGCAAAACTGATGGGCGCATTCTATCTAACATGTATTCTGTTTATCTTGATGGTACTCGGTAGCATCGCCAAAGCATGTGGCTTCTCTGTGGTTCGCCTCATTGTCTACATCAAAGAAGAATTGCTCATTGTATTAGGGACTAGCTCATCAGAAAGTGCCCTGCCAGGGTTGATGAACAAACTAGAAAAACTAGGTTGTGGTAAGTCTGTGGTAGGGTTGGTTGTCCCTACTGGTTATTCATTTAACCTAGATGGCACCAACATCTATATGACCATGGCGGCCCTCTTTATCGCCCAAGCCACCAATACCGAACTTACCTTAACGCAGCAATTAGTGATTCTTGGTGTAGCGATGCTGACATCTAAAGGCGCTAGCGGTGTGACGGGTGCCGGCTTTATTACCTTAGCCTCCACCTTAGCTGTCGTTCCGGCGATCCCAGTGGCTGGCATGGCGCTCATTTTAGGTATCGACCGCTTTATGAGTGAAGCACGTGCGCTAACCAACCTAATTGGCAACGCCGTCGCCACCGTCGTGGTTTCTCGTTGGGAAAACGAACTAGACACCGACACCATGAAGCGAGAACTCAGCAAATAACACAGCGACTATCGCTGTAGTCAGTCCCCCTTCCCCCCAGGTTGCCCGCCATACATGAGAGGTGTATGGCGGGCTTTTCTTTGGTGTAGATTCAGCGCAGCCAAAGTGGATGTGGCAAAATACGCCCACCGTGATCAAACGTGACTTTTGGAAATAGAATGAAAATCGCCACCTGGAATGTAAACTCATTAAACGTCCGTCTTCCGCATGTACTAGACTGGTTAGCCAGTGCAGCACCGGATGTATTGTGCTTACAAGAATTAAAATTGGAAGATAAAAAGTTCCCAAAAGAAGCCATTGAAGCAGCCGGTTACCAAGTGGCATTTATGGGGCAAAAAACCTATAACGGCGTCGCGATTATTTCCAAACACCCAATTGAAGACGTGGTGTATAACCTGCCGAATTTTGAAGATGAGCAAAAGCGTCTAATTGCCGCCACCATTAATGGCGTACGAATTGTGGGCGGCTATTTCCCAAATGGGCAAAGTTTAGATTCTGAAAAATACCCGTACAAACTCGCTTGGCTTACCGCCCTCACAGAATGGTTGGCTGGCGAAATGGAAAAACATCCTTCATTAGCGTTAATGGGCGACTTTAACATTGCCCCGTATGATATTGATGTGCACGATCCCAAAGCGTGGGAAGGCCAAAACCTAGTCAGCCCGCCAGAACGCGAAGCATTTTTTAAGCTCATTGGTTTAGGCCTAACGGATGCCTACCGCGTGAAATATCCAGATGCAGAAAAAATGTTTAGTTGGTGGGATTACCGTATGCAAGGTTTCCGTCGTAATTTAGGTATGCGTATTGATCATATTCTGCTCAGCGCACCGCTACTGGCTAGCTTAACAGCATGTGAAATCGATAAAGAACCCCGTAAATGGGAACGCCCAAGCGACCATGCGCCAGTGTGGGCAACGGTTTAATCATTACGGATTATACACCGGGAAGGCGAACACCTTCTCGGTGAAAAAAATCTTGTAAGGTTTGACCTTCAGACAACTGAAAAACCTCGGACTGAACAGCAAAAGACTGCATTCGGTCGAGTCTAAAATGTCGAAAATCATCCCTCTCTTCACACCAAGCGATCAGCGTCCAACGATCCCCCCAAAAGAATAAGCCCAGCGGCCAGACGATTCGTTCGCTCGCGGTGCCATCTTCCTTTTGGTAAGCAATAAATAGTTTCTGTGAAGCGGCAATTGCTTCCCGAATCGGTTGTAAGCGTTCAACCGGATACGGATGAATACTAGGCACATATACGGGATGCTCAGCGATCTGTTGTTTTAATTCAGTCGGTAGTACGGCATCTAACTTCGTTATCGCTGCCCGCGCCGATTGCCGAATCCCCGTATCTGCCCAAGCCGAGACCATCCTTGCGCCTAATAACAATGCTTTGATTTCATCCGGATTAAAAAGTAGCGGCGGAATATCACCCGTTTTCTTAAGGCGATAGCCAATCCCCGCCTCACCATCAATTGGCGAGCCAGACGCCTGTAAATCTTGAATATCGCGGTAAATCGTCCGCTCAGAGACTTCCAGCCACTCAGCCAATTGCACTGCGGTTGTACAACGCCTTGCGCGCAGTAGTAAAAGTATTTGCAGTAGCCTGTCTGCTCGCTTCATCTTATCCCCAGAAAACACAAAGCCTGCCAACCGGCAGGCTTTGATGATCAACTCACTTGGCTTACTTACACAATATCCAAATGATCCAAGCCAGAGAGCACATCGCGTGTTTTGGCTTCTTGGCCATGCAGTTTAATCCGTAGACGCAAATCGTTTACCGAATCCGCATTTCGTAGCGCATCTTCATAGGTAATCATACCGGCTTCGTAAAGATTAAACAGCGCTTGGTCAAATGTCTGCATCCCTAGTTCATTACTCTTCGCCATCAATTCTTTAATCTGATGCACTTCGCCCTTGAAGATCAAATCGGCAATCAGCGGAGAGTTCAGCATAATCTCCACCGCAGGGACGCGACCTTTTGCGCCTTTTACCGGTAACAATCGCTGGGAGACGAACGCTTTTAAGTTCAAAGACAAGTCCATCAGTAATTGATGACGACGCTCTTCTGGGAAGAAGTTAATAATACGATCGAGCGCTTGGTTGGCCGAGTTCGCATGTAATGTCGCCATGCAAAGGTGGCCAGTTTCCGCAAATGAGATGGCGTAATCCATGGTTTCCCGGTCACGAATCTCACCAATCAGAATCACATCAGGAGCCTGACGCAGCGTATTTTTCAGAGCGGCCCCCCAATCGGCCGTATCTACGCCTACTTCTCGTTGCGTCACAATACTATTGCGATGCTCATGCACAAATTCAATCGGATCTTCAATCGTAATAATGTGGCCGTATGAGTTTTCATTTCTAAAGCCAATCATTGCTGCTAAAGAGGTCGATTTACCAGAGCCAGTACCGCCACAGAACACGACCAAGCCACGTTTGGTTAGCGCCACATCTTTTAGCACTGGCGGCAAGGTGAGGGATTCAAAAGAAGGGATTTCGGTATTAATCACCCGAAAAACCAAACCGACACGCCCTTGTTGCACAAAGGCATTCACCCGGAAACGCCCAATCTGCGGCGGGCTAATCGCAAAGTTACATTCACTTGTCGATTCAAACTGTTCAGCTTGGCGGTCATTCATCACCGCACGCGCCAACTCTTTGGTGTGCTGCTGAGAGAGGGCTTGGTTGGAAACCGGTGTCAGTTTGCCGTCTAGCTTAATCGCAGGCGGAAAATCTGCCGTAATAAACAAGTCAGATGCATTCTTTGCCACCATCAGGCGCAATAAGTCATGCATAAATTTCGTTGCCTGATCGCGTTCCATGCTCACTCCTTGCCAACCCTCTGCCCAACTAGTAAATGGCAAATAGGGGAAATAATCTTTTCATTGAAAAGCAACTACTCACTAGCGCTTTCCTCAACAAGTAATACAGCGTTAGCACTGGATGCTATTTCGCCATATTACTCGTCCTATCGTCGAATAGGTTTAGTTAAACATATCTTTGTTCATTGCTCTGATTCGCGCTTCTGCAGAGGTAATTTGATTGCGACGAACCAAATCTTGCAAACACTGATCCAGCGTCTGCATACCTAAACCCTGACCGGTCTGAATGGCCGAATACATCTGCGCGACTTTGTTTTCACGAATCAAGTTACGAATCGCAGGCGTACCAATCATGATTTCATGCGCTGCAACGCGCCCCGTACCATCTTTGGTTTTTAGTAGCGTTTGCGAAATCACCGCCCGGATCGACTCAGACAACATCGAACGCACCATTTCTTTTTCCGCCGCAGGGAACACGTCCACAATACGGTCAATCGTTTTCGCGGCAGAGCTCGTGTGAAGGGTACCAAACACCAAGTGACCAGTTTCTGCGGCGGTTAGCGCTAAACGGATGGTCTCCAAGTCTCGCATCTCACCCACCAGAATCACATCCGGATCTTCACGAAGAGCCGATTTCAACGCATTACTAAACGAAAGGGTATGCGGACCCACTTCACGTTGGTTAATCAGACATTTTTTCGATTCATGCACAAATTCGATCGGGTCTTCTACCGTCAGAATATGGCCATAGTCATTTTCGTTAATGTAGTTAACCATCGCCGCCAAGGTAGTCGATTTACCCGAGCCCGTTGGCCCCGTTACTAAGACAATACCGCGCGGCTGGTTAGAGATATCTTGGAAAATTTTTGGACAGTTCAATTCTTCTAAGGTCAACACCTTAGACGGAATGGTACGAAATACCGCACCCGCGCCACGGTTTTGCACAAAGGCATTCACACGGAAGCGCGCTAAGTTTGGGATCTCGAAGGAGAAATCACACTCTAGGTTTTCTTCATAAATCTTGCGCTGACCATCGTTCATGATGTCATACACCATGTTATGCACATCTTTGTGGTCTAGCGGAGGAAGGTTGATTCGGCGTACATCACCATGTACACGAATCATCGGTGGCAAACCGGCCGACAAGTGCAAATCCGATGCCTTGTTTTTTACCGAAAACGCCAATAGTTCAGCGATTTCCATTTATAATCCCCTTTAAACGTTGGTTTATAGTGATAAACAAGGCATCATGCGCCTTACACCGCGATAAATATCCATTATGAATGCAATCCACGAAGCCTTGCAAGGCGTAAAAAAGCAGATTTCTCAGGTAGCTGATCAATGTGGCAGAAGTAGCCACGATATCTTGCTCTTGGCCGTCAGTAAAACCTTTCCAGTCGAAGCTGTAGAAGCCGCATTTGATGCTGGCCAGCGTGCGTTTGGAGAAAACTATGTACAAGAACTGGCGACCAAAAGTACGGCGTTAGCCCACCTACCGATAGAGTGGCACTTTATCGGCCCATTGCAAAGTAATAAAACCAAAATTGTGGCTGAACATGCACACTGGATGCATAGCGTAGATAGGTTAAAAATTGCCGAGCGATTATCCGATCAACGCCCAGCCCATCTCCCACCGCTCAACATTTGTTTGCAAGTAAATATTAGCGGTGAAGCATCAAAAAGTGGTATAACGCCATCTGAAGTCATGACATTGGCAAGTGAAATCACTAAATTACCCAATCTAATCCTGCGTGGATTAATGTGTATTCCTGCACCAGCAGCTACGCATGACGCGCAAAGAGCGCCCTTTGCCGCATTAAGGGAACTCTTGCAACAAATGCAGTCTGAAGGATTAGCGGTAGATACGTTGTCGATGGGCATGTCTTCCGATATGGCGGCCGCGATTGAAGAAGGGGCCACCATTGTTCGTGTTGGCACCGCCATTTTTGGTAGCCGCAATTATTCATAACCACATGTAATCAGATGAGTTATTCAAAACTATTTAAATTGACCGCCACGTTAGTCGCTGGGGCGATCATACTGACGGGATGTAATGCTATTAAGCAGAACAATGCCCCCGTCGAAAATACTCCCCCGTCACAGCCGGTAGATACGACAGCAACGCAAACGACGCAGACCAAACCAATCAATGGAGAGGTCTCGGCAGCGTTTAGTAAGGTTTCTGTTAAAACGATTTTTGATCGACTTGCAGCCGTTCGAGCAAAAAAGAACATGAAGCTGAAAACCAGAAATAAAACGCAACTGACGATGGCACTTGCGTTACCAAAACAATCTGGCAAACCAAAAGAAGAAGTACGTATCACCTATACGGCACAAACAAAAGGCAGCGATACCTTAATTGTGGCCAAAGCTTACCGTGTCACCAATCCAGATTCTTTTGATGAGAAGACGGAAGACCTCACCAAGCAACTCTCTGTAAAACTGCAAGAAGAACTAAGCGACGTTCAATCCCAATTAAGATAGAACTACAGGGTATAATCCGTTTATCAAGGGTTGAAATAAACCATTCAACCCTGATTTAGCGGATATCCCCCCTTTCTATCCAACTACAGGATGTAACGTCATGCGTATCACATTTATTGGTGGTGGCAATATGGCTGGTGCCATTATTGCTGGTTTGGCAACCTTAGGTCGTAGTGATCTAAGTATTCATGTTGTCGATCGCAACCCTGAAAAATGTGAACGCATGAAGGCCGAATACGGCATTACGTATAGTAATTTGCTGTGTGAAGCGGATGTCGCCTCTGATATCGTGGTATTGGCCATTAAGCCACAACAGCTAAAAGCGCTGGCCACCCAACTATCTCCATGGATTCAACAACAACTGATTGTGTCCGTTGCTGCGGGTATTCGTACCGATTCGCTAGCCACTTGGCTTGGCAATTACAATCGTATCGTCCGCGTCATGCCAAATACCCCATCTCAAGTCTTACAAGGCATGAGCGGCTTATTTGCGACAGATAGCGTGTCATCTGATGAAAAGAATGTCGTCGATACCTTATTTGCTGCCGTCGGTAAAACGGTATGGGTAAATAGCGAAGAGGGCATCGATAAGATCACCGCTATTTCTGGTAGCGGCCCTGCATACGTGTTCTATATGGTAGAAGCGCTGGCAAGTGCAGCGCGTGAGCTTGGCTTTGATGCAGACATGGCAGATGTACTAGCGGCGCAAACCTTTAAAGGCGCCATTGCCCTATTAGACGCCAGTGGTGAAGCGCCTGCCACACTCAGGGCAAACGTCACGTCCAAAAAAGGGACCACCGAGCAAGGCATTCTTAGCCTCACCGAAGATAATTTAGCGGCCATTGTAACCAAAGCAGCGCGACGTGCAGAGGCACGTGCCATTGAGCTTGGTAACGAATTAGCCGCAGCTGAATAGAAATCGAGCAATCATGACAAATAGCCCAGATGTTTTATGGCAAGCGATCCGTGACGAAGTCACCGCTTCTGCTGCTAGCGAACCGATGCTGGCTTCTTTTTTGCACATGACTGTGTTGCGTCACAAATCATTTGATGATGTGTTGGCGTTTCATTTGTCTAGCAAACTAGCCAGCCAAACCATGGATGCACGCGCATTAATGGAACTGATCAACGATGCATTACACGCGGATCCCCAAATTGCCATTTCGGCAAGAGCAGATATCCAAGCGGTCAGAGATCGTGATCCGGCTTGCAAAGCATATTCTACGCCGCTGCTATACTTCAAAGGCTATCAGGCCATTCAATGCTACCGAGTCGCAAATTGGTTATGGAGAGAAGGGCGCGAAGCACTCGCACTGCACCTACAAAACCGCATTTCAGAAGTGTTTGCTGTGGATATTCACCCCGCCGCCAATATTGGTAAAGGGATCTTGTTAGATCATGGCACTGGCTTTGTGGTGGGTGAAACCGTCGTGATTGACGATGATGTCTCCATTTTACAAGAAGTTACCCTAGGCGGTACCGGTAAAGAAACTGGCGACCGCCATCCCAAAATCCGTAGCGGGGTGCTCATCGGCGCAGGCGCAAAAATTTTAGGCAACATCGAAATTGGTGCGGGTGCAAAAGTGGGCGCGGGTAGTGTGGTTCTCGAACCCGTCCCTTCGCACGTCACGGTGGTCGGCGTACCCGCCCGTATTGTTGGTGTGTGTGAACAAACCCAGCCTGCGCAAGCGATGGATCATCGGATCTTGAAAGAAGACTAACCCGGCGACACAAGGAGTGCCACGGTGGCAAATGCAATTAACTTTATTTTAGATGCAATTGGTGGATTCTTTTTACTCACCCTACTGACTCGCTTTATCTTGCAGGTAGTGAGAGCGCCGTTTAGTAATCCATTGGCGCAGTTCACCATCAAGTTCACGAATTGGGCTGTGATTCCTGCTCGCAAAATCATTCCTGGCATCAAAGGCTATGATATTGCGACGCTTCTTCTGGTGTTTTTAGGTAGTTGGCTACTAAAAGCCTTGGAGTTATTCATTGCGCTGACTTTGCATGGTGGCTTGGGTTGGCTATCCCCACAAATCATCCCCGTCTCGTTTTTGGCGGGCTTAGTGTTTTCTTTACAGTTACTATTGTATTTGTGGATTGGCTCCACCTTTATGATTGCGATCTTGTCTTGGACACAGCCAGGGCACCCGCTATCTAGTGTGTTGTATGCGATTGTTCGTCCACTTTTGGCGCCGATTCAACGCATCATTCCACCGGTTAGCGGTTTTGATTTAGCGCCGCTAGTCTTAATTCTGATCTTGCAGGTCGTACTGTACTTTGTGATTCCCTCTTTAGAGGTATCACTTCATCAATTACTATTACCTGGCGTGTGGTAATGGCGGCTTGGTGCCAGCAAAAGGGCGATCAAACGATCGTGTTGACGCTCTATATACAACCCGGTGCCAAATCTTCAGAGATTAGTGGGGAGCACGGCGAAGCATTAAAAATCCGCTTAGCCGCCCCACCTGTAGAAGGGAAAGCGAATCAGGCATTGATTCGCTTTTTGTCTGAGAAACTAGCGATTCCTAAACAAGCCATTACGTTACTGAGTGGCGAGACAAACCGAAATAAACGCGTTCAAATCATCGGTCTATCTGTAGAAGCCATCGAAAACGTGCTGCTAACGCCACCCGATTAAGTATTCTGCTTAGCGTTGATGACGGCCATCTTGCGAATCACGCGGCAAATGAATCACCTCTTCATTTACTCTAGTAAACTCACCATCCATCACGTTTTGCTCTTCTGGCGCGTGATGAAAACCTTGCCCAGATGTATGCATTGCTGCCGCTTTAGGAAACCAAGACGCAGGCCAAGGCAACAGTAGCAATACAGCTAAAATATCTGTAAACACACCAGGAATCAGAAACAGGACACCGGCAATCGCTTGTCTCGCTGTGTAAAACAACGCGCCCATCGGTGATTGACCGCTTTTCGCAGACTGCAACATGCCAACCATCACCGTCAAACGTAGACTCTTTAGTAAGACGACCCCAATTGCGGTGGTGCATAATAAGTAAAGCCACGTCCACATGCCTATTTCATGCGCTAGCCAAAACAAACTGGCCAGTTCAAGCAAGGGAATCGACAGCATCAACAACAAGAGGAATCGCATCATGACAAACTCTAATCAAATCTATATGGTGTGGACCAACTGGCCGGAAGACTATGATCTTACCAGCCTCGCTCATACCCTGCTAAAAGAAAAACTGGTGGCCTGCATCAACTGCTTTGCCCCCGTCACTTCGTATTATGAGTGGGAAGGTAGACTAGAATCTGCAAAAGAAATTCCCGTTCTCATGAAAACATCGATGGATCGTTACCCCGCATTACAAGCAAAGATCATCGAACTTCACCCCTATGAACTTCCTGAAATATTAGCGGTCTCTACGAGTGATGGCTTGCCAGCCTATTGTCAGTGGGTAGAAAATAGCGTGGCTAATACGTAGTTAGCGCTCACGCTTAATTTGAATGTTCATCATGAATCGCTTGTTACGATCTTTTTTTGTCTTTGTACTGCTGTTAATCAGTACCGCTAGCTTTGCAGAATCACTGATTCGCGCAAGAGAAGCCTTTGTACCAACCGCCAGAACCGGTGCGCCAGGCAATATTATTGTTCGCTATGAAGTCACCAGCGGATATTACCTTTACAAAGATCGTTTCAAATTTTTGCTTGATGGCCAAGCGATTGCCAATGTCCAAGTACCCAATGGTGATCTAAAAAATGATCCAGTATTTGGCAATGTACTGGTCTTCCATAAGGGATTTGATATTCAACTCCCGATCCCAAAGCCAAATAAAATAGCTTCACTCAGCATTCAATCTCAAGGTTGCTCGGAAAAGTTTAAAGTCTGTTTTCCGCCCGAAACACATGTCTTTAAGTTAAAGCCAGATGGCACCATCGAAAACCCATCGCCCCCTAAGTCCAGCAATTCCTCTAGTTGGAAAAACCTATTTTCACAAACAAACGCCGCAGACTCCGCGGCGTTTTCTGCATTTTCTCAGCCCATTGCCTTCACCCTAGGCGGCTTCTTCCTTGCAGGCTTATTAATGGCCGGTACGATGTGCATGTACCCGCTCATCCCGATTATTTCAGCCTTAATTGCCGGCGACCCAAAAGCACAAGCAGGGCACCGGGCTAGAAGCTTTTTACTTAGCCTAAGTTATGTCCAAGGTTTAGCACTCAGCTATACCGTCGCAGGACTTATTGCCGCATCACTTGGTTTACAACTTACGCTATGGCTGCAAAACCCTTGGGTAATTGGTAGTTTTGCCGGGCTGATGGTGATTTTTGCCGTGGCGATGTTTGGGCTATTTGAAATTCAACTACCAAGCGGCTTCCAAACCCGGTTTACCAATCTTGCCAACAAACTACCCGGCGGGCACATGACCAGTGTCTTTGTCATGGGTTTACTTTCCGCGCTCATCATCGGCCCTTGTGCAACACCAGCATTAGCTGCTGCACTGTTGTTTATCGCTAAAACCGGCAATCTATGGACAGGTGGTTTGTCTCTTTACGTGATGGCATTAGGCGTTGGTTTCCCCCTCTTACTGATTGGCTTACTCGGTCAACATGCCATTCCCAAAGCGGGTCCATGGATGAAGCAAGTACGCCAAGTGTTTGGCGTACTACTACTATTTGTGTCCCTCTGGATGGCGCGCCCCTTGTTATCTACCGCTTGGTTAATGGGGCTGCTAGGCGCTTTACTCATCTTAAGTGCGGTGTTCTTATCTGCTTTAGATACATTACCGAGCAAAACCAGCATGGTTCGCAAAGTCTGGAAGGGCGTCGGCGTCATTTTGCTGATTGCAGGGGCGGCCTATTTGGTTGGTGCCTTTGCTGGCAGCAACAACTTTAGTAAACCATTGGCAGGCCTCGCGGGAACCACTGACTCAGTAAACTCGTCAGTGAATGACAAATTAAACTTCCAACCAGTTCGATCGGTAGCGGAATTAAAGGCCGCAATTACGAATGCAAAAGGGAAAACTGTCTTGCTCGATTTCTATGCAGATTGGTGTGTGAGCTGCATCGAGATGGAAAGAGAGGTTTTTTCACAGGTGAAAGTGAAACAAGGCTTAGCCAATACGGTTTTACTTCGAGCAGATGTCACCAACAATACCGAAGGAGATCGGGCGCTATTAGCGGCATTTGATCTCTTTGGCCCGCCGGGCATTATTCTGTTTAACAAGGCAGGAATGCCATCGACAACCCCGATCATTGGCTATATTGAGGCAGAAGGTTTGCTTAACGCCGTGGCAGAGGCTAATCGCTAATGGCATCGAGAAATAGGTCATTCATTGCGACCGCCATTCTCGCCATCCTGTTATTAGCAGGTGGAGCAGGCTATTTTCTACTTTCTTCTCATTCGCCTACAGCGAAAACACCGAAGGGCGTTCCTGCAGAAGTCTTGTGGCAGCAACAATTACCCGATCTTGATGGAAAATTAAGAAAACTCTCTGACTGGCGAGGCAACAAAGTGGTTGTTGTGAACTTCTGGGCCAGTTGGTGCCCACCTTGCCAGCAAGAATTACCGGGATTCGTCCACCTCCAGCAGCAGTTTGCCGATAAAGATGTGCAGTTTATTGGCATTGCGCTCGATAACGCCAACAATGTAAACCTCTTTATGCAGCATACCCCGATCAATTTCCCTGTATTACTCGCAGAAGCGCAAGGTGCATCGATGATGGCAAGCTTAGGCAATGAAGCCGGCGCACTGCCGTATACCTTGGTACTAAATTCCGCAGGGAATATTCAGCACTTACAGCTAGGAATGCTGTCAGAAGACAAATTGTTACCGATACTACAACAAATGGTAGGTGACCAATGATTCAGATAACATCAGTCTTTCCAGTCATTTTACGACCATGTATCAGAATTTTGCGTGAAAAACTGGACAATTTCGTGCATTTTGCGGCAAACTTGCGCCCATGCAAAATCTAAACCGTCCCGCAGAAGGTAGTGAAATGACTACCCCAACACCAAAAATCTTGGTGCTGCACGGCCCAAACCTGAATCTGCTTGGTACTCGGGAGCCCGAACATTACGGGAGTCTGACCCTCGCCGATATCAACGCTCGTCTGCAAGCAATTGCGGCTGAGCGGGGTGCCTCGCTCGATTATCTGCAAAGCAATGCTGAGCATGTGCTTATTGACAGAATTCATGCAGCGAGAACGGACGGTACGGATTACATCATTATCAATCCGGCTGCATTTACTCATACCAGCGTCGCACTTCGTGATGCGCTGTCTGCAGTCGAGATCCCTTTCATTGAAGTTCATCTGTCCAATGTTCATGCCAGAGAGCCTTTCCGTCATCATTCTTATTTTTCGGATAAGGCGGTTGGGGTAATTTGTGGTTTGGGCGCGGATGGCTACCTTTACGCGCTAGAACACGCCCTTGCCAAGCTGGCAGGCTAACTCTTCGCATTCAAGGAGACCTACATGGATTTGCGTAAGCTAAAGAAGCTAATTGATCTAGTTCAAGAATCTGGTATTGCCGAGCTAGAAGTCACCGAAGGTGAAGAAAAAGTTCGTATCACCAGCACCGTTGCACATGCACCAACCTATGCTGCACCAATGCAGCAAATTATCCCTGCAGCAGCACCAGTGGCTGCAGCAGCACCAGCAGCGGCTGAACCTGCAGCAGCACCAGGCTATGCAGATGCAAGCCTAGTAAAATCACCAATGGTAGGTACTTTCTACCGTGCAGGTGCACCAGGTGCAAAAGCATTTGTTGACGTTGGCCAGTCTGTTAGCGTTGGCGATCGCCTCTGTATTATCGAAGCGATGAAACTAATGAATGAAATCGAAGCTGACCGCGCCGGCGTGGTGAAAGCTGTCTTGATCGAAAATGGCCAGCCAGTTGAATACGGCGAGCCACTATTCGTCATCGAGTAATTCCTGAGAAAGACAAGGCAGGTTGATTAACACCTGCCTCATTCTGGTTTCTTCCTCACGGAGAATCTAACATGTTTGAAAAAATTCTGATTGCCAACCGTGGCGAAATCGCACTACGCATTCAACGTGCATGCCGTGAAATGGGCATTAAAACCGTTGTTGTTCACTCTGACGTGGACCGCGAAGCGAAATACGTGAAGTTGGCAGATGAGTCTGTTTGTATTGGTCCAGCACCAAGCAATCAAAGTTACTTAAATGTGCCAGCGATTATTTCTGCGGCAGAAGTGACAGACGCACAAGCGATTCACCCAGGCTACGGCTTCTTGTCTGAAAACGCAGACTTTGCTGAGCGCGTAGAAAAAAGTGGCTTTGTCTTTATCGGCCCACGCCCTGACACCATTCGCAAAATGGGTGACAAGGTGTCTGCTAAGCAAGCCATGATTGAAGCAGGTGTACCTTGTGTACCTGGTTCTGGTGGTGCACTACCGGATGATCCGAAAGAGATCATGAAAATAGCTAAGGAAATTGGCTATCCAGTCATCATTAAAGCGGCTGGCGGTGGTGGTGGTCGTGGGATGCGTGTCGTGCATTCTGAAGGTTCATTGATCAATTCTGTTCAAATGACCCGAACAGAAGCCGGTGCCGCATTCGGTAACCCAACTGTCTACATGGAAAAATTCCTAGAAAATCCACGTCACGTGGAAATTCAGGTATTGGCTGATGAGCATGGCAATGCGGTTTACTTAGGTGAACGTGATTGCTCGATGCAGCGTCGTCACCAAAAGGTGATTGAAGAAGCACCAGCACCAGGTATTACAGCGGCGCAACGCCAAAAAGTAGGCGAGGCATGTGCAGAAGCATGTCGTCGCATTGGCTATCGTGGCGCAGGTACATTTGAGTTCTTGTTTGAAAACGGCGAGTTCTACTTCATTGAAATGAACACCCGCGTTCAGGTAGAGCACCCTGTGACCGAAATGATTACCGGCATTGATATTGTTCAAGAACAGATTAAAATTGCTGCGGGTCAGAAGCTATCGTTTAGCCAGAAAGACGTTCACCTGACAGGTCATGCATTTGAATGCCGTATTAATGCGGAAGATCCATTCAATTTCATCCCATCGCCAGGTGTGGTCACTACTTATCATGCGCCTGGTGGTCCTGGTATTCGTGTAGATTCACATATTTACCAAGGTTATCGTGTTCCATCGAACTATGATTCGATGGTAGCGAAGCTGATTGCTTATGGAAAAACCCGTGAGCAAGCGATGGCAAAAATGCGTATTGCACTTTCTGAGATGATGGTTGGCGGTATTAAAACCAATATCCCACTACATCAGGAATTAATGCTTGATGCAGCATTTATAAAAGGTGGTACTAGTATTCACTACCTAGAGCATCGCTTAGAAGCACTGAAAAAAGGCGAATAAGCCGGTTGTCTGCATACAATAATGCCCGCCTTGTGCGGGCATTATTGTTTTCAAAGCCAAAACACTGTTTGGCCTTTTAAACAAAAGTGTTATTTCATTTTTTCCACTTAACCCCACTGCATTTATTACCGCAATCTGATTAGAATAAATCTCATTCCAACCTTCATAAATGCCCTTTTACTGGCCTTCATGAATAGGAAGACAGGCAACCGCCTAACGACTCTTTAGGATTTATATCATGTCAGCCACTGCGATCTCTCCTCCCGCTCGTCCAACGATGTTTAGTCCAACAGTGATCATCGCTTTGCTGTCCGTCTATATCGTATGGGGATCCACGTACCTTGGGATTGCATGGGCCATTGAGAGCATTCCGCCGTTGCTGATGGCCGGGACACGGTTTTTATTAGCAGGAACCGCGATGTTTCTATGGTGCTTGTCACGAGGCGAAACAATGCCTACCCGCCAGCAATGGCGTGCCGCAGCATTAATGGGCCTATTGATGATGGCTGGTGGCAATGGTTTAGTGACGATTGCCGAACAATGGATGCCAAGTGGCGTCGCCGCCATTATGATTGCTACGGTGCCTTTATTTGCGCTGATTTTTGGCCACCTAGTGAATCGGCAACCAGCCCACTGGCTAGAGTGGTCGGGGATTGTGACTGGCTTTGCAGGAATCGTCTTACTCAATAGTGAAAAAACACTACTCGCACAGCCCTTAGGTATCTTTTTGCTACTCTCTGCGGCGGCTTGCTGGGCATTAGGCACGGTTATTGGTAAACGCTTACCACTCGCCAACGGTATGATGGGCAGTGCTACCCAAATGCTAATGGGGGGCGCATTGATGCTAATCTTTGGCTTTACAAGGGGAGAGCGCTTACATGCAATACCAACTACGCATTCCATCTTAGCCATGCTTTATTTAGCCGTGTTTGGCTCGATTTTGGCGTATTCAGCCTACTCGTACTTAATGAGAAATGTAAGACCGGCATTGGCGACAAGCTATGCTTATGTGAATCCAATGGTGGCGGTGACTTTAGGAGTAGTACTTAATAATGAGCATGTTTCCCCCAAAATGGGGTTTGCTATGCTCATCATTTTAGGCGCAGTGGGCATGGTGATGCTTGCCCAACGCCTACATCATCAAGGCAAATAGCAGCGAAGCGCGGCGCCAGATAATCTGGTGCTGCGCTCAAATTTAACTTCCCCTTTTCTGCCGGTTTTCTGATCTTCATGGGCGGCTAATAGCTGGTTAGCCAGCATAATCCCTACGCCAGATGCACTTGGCCGATGAATAGGGACGCTATCGGAATCATATTCACCGTCATCTTCTATACTGATGCATAAACGGCTATCTTCAGAGTAGCAAACGACCTCAATACGGTGTTGTGCAAAATCTAGGGCATTTTGAATGCCCACCTTAATCGCTAATCGCACCATATCTGCATCAAAAATCCACACCGATGGTAACTCATCGTCTAACAGCACTTCCATTTCTAGCCCTTTCTGGGCCACACTGTCAGTCGACTCATCCAAGATCTCTTGCAGGAAGTCCGCTAAAGTCACCGTGTTGTAGTTCAACTGCAGCGACTCTTTATCCATATTGCGCTGATAAAGCGATAAAACGCTGAGCGAGCCATCCACAAGATGTTTCAACTTTTGTCGAAGTTGTTCGATGTCTGATTTAATGGGCTCTGCTCGCTCATCCGCAGCAATCGCATCAATTCGCAGCAACACTTCATGCATGAGGTTTTTATTGTCATGCACCACAGCAGCCAGTAGGGTAGGGATTAATTGCGCCATGATTTCCCCTGACGACTTAGAATTTGAATGAGTTTTTGTTTCACCACTTGCACTTGTTGGCGAATTTGATTGTCTTTTACCGAGCTGATATTTAGAACAATATTTTCTACCTGTGTCGCGTAGTCTTGGTCATAGCCATTTTTCTCAAGTGCTGCAATCAGGATCTTAGATAAGTTAATCGCCACCCGCGTATTGGCAGGCATTCGATTGTACGCATCGGTCATCAGCTTAATCGCCGTTTTAAAGTCACCACGGCTAGCCGCTTGCACACCATCATTATTGATTTTGGTCACCACTTCCACAGCACCTTGAGAGGCCTTGTTGAAGAAGTCGGACTTACCATTGCGCATGAACAAGTTTTCAATATTTTTGCGCAGTTTCTCGTCTGAATGCTGTTCTAGTACCGACTGCGCCAACTCCAACGTTTCAGGGTGATCAAGCAGCAAACAGGCTTTGATCACTTCCGGCGCCAGTTCACTACTAATCCCGACGCCATCTCGTTTCATCAACGCTAATGCTTGATCAAGCATTTTCCTGGCGTGCTCATGATTGCCTTTTTCTGCATAGATACGCGCCTCTACCACTGATGCGGTGATATTCATCTCGGTGCTATGCATCGAGCGCTTACCTTGCGATAGCACAGATAATGCATCATCGTGCTTACCGAGTTCACTTTTGACAGCCGCTAAGCCCAATACATGATCTGGCTTAATTAACTCAGAAATACCCGCCCGACTTACCGCCTTACCAAACATAATTTCAGCAGTTTGTAAGTCGCCATTCTCTTTGGCTAACTCGCCAATTTCTAACACACGGGCAATACTAAGCGATCTATCAACCGCTTTTTGCAAAGTGGCTTGCGCCCCTTCTGGGTCGCCACTTTCTCTTTGGACTTGTGCTAGCGTGTCATACGCCCTTAGAAAATGCGGATTATCCGCGACCAACTCTTTTAAAGCCTCTCCCGCCAGTTCTAGCTGACTGGTGGCTTGGAAAATCTGAGCCATGCCGTATTTAGCCCAAGGTACTGCCTTATGGCTAAGAATATCGTCGTAGAGCTTTTGTGCTTCTTCATGACGATCTTGCTGAAGCAACAACTCTGCTTTCAAGCGCAGAAAATCCACCACAAAACGCGGGGCTTTTTTTAGCCCAGTATCACAGGCCAAAATGGCATTATCTAAATCCCGCTTTTCTATGAGTTGATACACTTCACCTAATGCGGTTTTTCGTTCAATCGCCCGATTTAATCTGGAAAACAATACATCATGTGAGAAGGGTTTTAAGATGTAATCATCCGGACCATATTCCGCAGCGGCCACGACCTTTTCGTAGATCCGCTCCGCAGTGGTCATGATAAAGATAGTTTCAGCTGTAATTTGCTTAGAAATACGAAGCTCTTCCAGCAGCTCCTGACCATTCATTCCTTCGGGGTCGAGCATGTAATCACACAAGACAATATCGAATTGTTTGCCGGAGAATTTTTTCCTTGCTTCTGCCGCACGCTGGGCAATATCGATACGTGTGATGCCAATCGCATTCATCATCGATTTCATGCTTTCGCGCATCGCTTGGTTGTCTTCCACGATTAAAACCGAGAACCGTTCAAAGCTGATGATCGGTTTGCTGGGCTTTATGGATTGTAAAGACACTCGATTCTCCGCAGTCAGAAGTGCAAAGGATTAGCATAACACTAGATGCAGCCAACGTTTCAATGTCTTTTCCATCTTCCCCTATTATTTATAGGGTTATTTGTCTCATCGCTCAAGCATTCAACTATTTAATGGAATGAATTTATCCCTTTTTCTACATTCGGGTAGAATGCCCTTTTAAGGGGAGCCAATAAAAATGGATTGGATATGGGTTGTTGCGGGTATCGCCGCCTTTACTGCTGGACTAATGGATGCAGCAGTCGGAGGAGGGGGCCTCATTCAAATACCCGCTTTATTCGGCATTTTTCCTAAAGAAATTCCCGCTAGTCTACTTGGCACCAATAAAGTCTCTTCGGCATTTGGGGTCAGTATGGCCTCCTACCGATTTGCCAGAAAAGTGACCATGCCATGGGCCATCACCTTCACCACCATGGCAGCCTCTTTTACTTTTTCGATGATAGGTACCAGCTTTGCACAAGCGCTACCCGCAGAGTATATGCGCCCGATTGTCGTTACCTTGTTGCTCATTGTAGCGATTCAAACCCTGCTGCAACCCAAGTTAGGCACTAGTCATGAACCGAAGCAAACGGGCAAGAAAGCCCTGTGGCTTGCCGCAGGCATCGGTGCCTTGATTGGTGGTTATGATGGATTCTTTGGACCGGGGACAGGAACTTTCTTCATTTTTGCGTTTGTGCGCATTTTTGGGTTTGATTTTCTGCATGCCTCTGCAAACGCAAAACTGGCCAACCTGGCATCTAACATTGGTTCGATTATCTTATTTGGTCTGACGGGCCACGTGCTTTGGCTCATTGCGCTACCAATGGCGGTCTGCAATTTAATCGGTGCTTATGTTGGAAGCCACCTCGCCATTCGCTATGGCAGCAAGCTCATTCGTAAGCTATTTTTGGTCTTAGTCTTCTTGCTCATCGGTAAGATGATCTTTGATATGCTGAAATAAACACTCATTTTCTACTAAATGAACAAATTTGATGGCGCCTATGAAATAACTGCATAGACGCCATCTTCTTGATTTATATAGGCTATTTTTCGTTGCGTTTCACGTGAAACCAAACCGGTTTGGCTGAAAATCGTACAAGATCGCCTATTATCCGACATACAAATCACGTAAAATACGCTGTTCGATTGAAGATTTCCGGATGGTTCTGATGCTGTATCCAAAGCGCTTTGATGTGATTGTCGTCGGTGGTGGCCATGCAGGCACCGAGGCTGCGCTTGCGGCCGCCCGTATGGGTTGCCAAACTTTATTGTTAACACACAATATTGAAACCCTTGGTCAAATGTCTTGTAACCCATCTATTGGTGGGATCGGCAAAGGCCACTTGGTGAAAGAAGTGGATGCCTTGGGCGGTGCGATGGCACTAGCAACAGACGAAGGTGGCATTCAGTTCAGAACTCTCAACTCTTCAAAAGGCCCCGCTGTTCGCGCCACGCGTGCGCAAGCAGACCGCATTCTTTATAAAGCAGCGATCCGTCGCATGCTGGAAAACCAACCCAACTTAACCTTGTTCCAACAAGCGGTTGACGACATTACCTTGCACGGCGACAAAGTCACCGGCGTATTAACGCAAGTGGGTATTCGCTTTGAGGCAGACTCGGTGGTTTTAACGGCCGGTACGTTCTTAAATGGTTTGGTACACGTCGGCATGTCGAACTACACCGCCGGTCGGGCAGGGGACCCTGCGTCCATTACCTTGTCTCAGCGTTTACGTGGCATGCAACTGCCAGTTGGCCGCCTAAAAACAGGCACGCCACCACGTATTGATGGTAAAACCATCGATTTTTCCAGACTACAAGTACAACCAGGCGATGATCCTGCTCCAGTGTTTTCTTACATGGGTAGCCGTGACATGCATCCGCAACAATTGCCTTGCTGGATCACTCATACCAATGAAAAAACACATGACATCATTCGTGCCAACTTAGATCGTAGCCCGATGTATGCCGGCGTGATTGAAGGGATCGGCCCTCGTTATTGCCCGTCAATTGAAGACAAAATCACCCGCTTTGCCGATAAAGATAGCCATCAAGTCTTCCTAGAACCAGAAGGCCTAACCACGCATGAGATTTATCCAAACGGCGTATCGACCAGCTTGCCGTTTGATGTTCAGCTCGCAGTGATTCATAGTTTGCCAGGCCTTGAAGCCGCACACATTTTGCGTCCAGGCTATGCCATCGAATACGATTACTTTGATCCACGCGGGTTAAAAAATACGCTAGAAACAAAAGCGATTAACGGTCTTTTCTTTGCGGGTCAAATTAACGGCACCACCGGTTATGAAGAAGCTGCCGCACAAGGCTTGTTGGCAGGGATTAACGCGGCGCGCCAATCAAAAGAACAAGAAGGATGGTGTCCACGTCGTGACGAAGCCTACCTTGGCGTCTTGGTAGATGACCTGATTACCCGTGGCGTCACCGAACCGTACCGTATGTTTACCAGCCGCGCCGAGTACCGCTTGCAACTACGTGAAGATAACGCCGATTTACGTCTAACTGAAATTGGCCGAGAAATGGGCTTAGTAGATGACGCAAGGTGGGATGCATTTAGCCGTAAGCGGGATGCCGTGGCAGCTGACATCGAACGCCTAAAATCTACTTGGGTAAATCCCCGCATTCTTAGTACCGAAGCAGCCATGCCAGTATTAGGGATGGGGATTGAACGCGAGTACTCATTAGCAGATTTGCTACGTCGCCCGAACGTCACTTACGACCAACTACATACTTTGGAAGTAAGCGGCTGGGATCCACTGAGTGATAAAGCCATGACAGACCCTGCTATTCGTGAGCAGGTAGAAATTCAGATTAAATACCAAGGCTATATTGAGCGACAACAAGCCGATGTTGCCCGTGTGGGTGAATTGGAAGACGTCGCGCTATCAGTAGACATGGATTACAACGACGTACGCGGACTATCAAAAGAAGTTCAGCAAAAATTGAATCAACACAAACCCCAGACCTTGGGACAGGCATCTCGTATTTCCGGCATTACCCCGGCGGCAATTTCGATCCTGTTGGTTCATTTAAAAAAACAACAACAGGCAAATAAGGCTAACTAATTAGCCATTCCCCATCGACTACCAATTGGGTATTTACCCGGAAAATGCATGATGAATCTGGAAGAATTGAAAGAACAACTCGCACGCGGTATTGATGCACTAGGCTTATCTTTAGATAAAACGCGTCAACTCTTATTGCTTGAATACCTACAGCTATTAGTAAAGTGGAATAAAATCCATAATCTGACGGCGGTTCGTGACCCTGAACAAATGGTGACCCATCATTTGTTAGACGCACTAGCGGTTATTCCTCATCTAAGCAGTAGCAAACGTATTTTAGATGTAGGTAGCGGTGGTGGTATTCCTGGCCTTATTTTGGCGATTTCTCGCCCAGACTGGGAAATCCACTTAATCGATAGCAACCATAAAAAGACGGCCTTCTTGCAACAAGCGGCGATCGAATTACAACTGCCGAACGTCACCGTACACACCGGTCGTATCGAAGCATTGGATATTCCACCGTTTGATACTGTTATTTCTCGTGCATTCTCTGAGCTTGCTGACTTTGTGAAGCTAGCGCATAAAATGCTTGCGGCTGACGGTGCATTCCAAGCCATGAAGGGTGTTTATCCGTTTGAAGAAGTGGCGCAACTACCGGCAGGATTCAAAGTAGAATCGATCACCCCGTTAGTGGTGCCTGAACTCAATGCGGAACGTCACTTGGTGACCATCCGTAAAGTCGCTGCTTAATCAGCAAAAGGACGTCCAGATGGCGATAACGCTTGCGATTACCAACCAGAAAGGTGGGGTGGGAAAAACCACCACCGCCGTCAACTTGTCTGCCGGTTTGGCCGCAAAGGGCCTCCGCGTGTTGCTCGTCGATCTGGACCCGCAAGCCAATGCCACCATGGGATGCGGCATCGATAAATTGCATGTACCGCTAACCGTTTACCACCTGCTACTAGAAACCGCTGAGCTGACTGACATTCGGAAAAAGGCGGATGCAGGGTTTGATGTCATTCCTGCCAACCGCGATTTGGCCGGCGCAGAAGTGGAAATGGTTAGCCTACTAGCACGTGAACAACGGTTAAAAGGTGCGCTGGAAGACATCCAGGATCAATATGATTTGATCTTGTTAGATTGCCCGCCCGCACTGAATCTGCTCACGCTGAATGGATTAGTCGCAGCCGATGCCGTACTCATCCCGATGCAATGCGAATACTACGCGCTGGAAGGGTTGTCTGACCTAGTGAACACGATTCGCATGGTGAAAAAGCACCTGAATAATCGCATTGATATTTTGGGCTTACTTCGCACCATGGTCGATGCGCGTAGCACCCTTAGCCAGCAAGTATCAGAACAGTTGCAAAAGCATTTTGGTGACAAAGTGTTTGAAACCGTCATTCCTCGTAATGTAAGGCTCGCCGAAGCACCAAGTCATGGTATTCCGGGCGTGCTTTACGATAAATCTTCTCGTGGTGCGCAAGCTTACGCCGCCTTTACAGATGAACTCATTAGTCGTTGTCAGTTATCGCTTCCCGAAACTGCCGATTCTGCTGCCTAAATATCGTCGGAGATCTTTTTCAAGATGGCAAAACTCAAAGGTTTGGGACGCGGGTTAGATGCATTATTAGCTGATAGCCTAAGTACCAGTGATGACACGCTTTCTACCTTACCGGTTAGCTTTTTACAGCCAGGTAAGTACCAGCCTCGTAGCCATATGGATAGCGAAGCGCTATCCGAACTTGCTAGCTCGATTCAATCTCAAGGGTTGATTCAGCCGATCTTGGTACGAGCACTGCCACTACCAGACCGCTATGAAATTATTGCCGGTGAACGCCGCTGGAGAGCTTCTCAGCTAGCCGGGCTGACTGATGTGCCAGTGATTATCCGCAATGTGGCCGATGAAGCTGCATTAGCAATTGCCTTGATTGAAAACATTCAGCGCCAAGAACTCAATGCGCTGGAAGAAGCACAAGGTTTACAGCGTCTGATTGACGAATTTGGCATGACTCATGAAACGGCTGCCAATGCAGTTGGCCGTTCTCGTAGTGCAGTCAGTAACTTACTTCGCTTGTTGCAACTGCCGAAAGCGATCCAAACCTTTTTGAATGAAAAGAAAATGGAAATGGGTCATGCACGCGCCTTGCTTGCATTGCCAGCCAATCTACAACTTTCTGCCGCACAAAATGTAGTTGATAAATCACTAAATGTTCGCCAAACGGAAGCATTAGTGAAAGATTGGTTAAACCCAAAACCACCGACCAAGGCAAAACCGGTGAATCCAGACGTGGCAAAACTATCAGAAAATCTGTCTGATCGACTAGGCACAAAAGTGGAAATTAAAGGCAACACCAAAGGTAAAGGCAAGATTGTGATCGACTATGACAGTCTTGATCAGTTAGATGGATTATTAAAGCGTTTTCAGTGATGTAGCTTGAAGGGCGAATGAAATATTCGCTACTACCGATCGATATAAAAAACCCAAGGTTGACTATTTACCTTGGGTTTTTTATTGTGGCCCGCATGCTTATTTACCAAATGCTTGTTGTTTCTGAGCTAGGTAGTCTTCGTGGTTATGGTTGTCTGCTGCTGAAGCGGTCATTGCTGCGCCAAGAGCCAATACTGAAGCGACAATTGCGATAATTTTTTTCATGATCTTTGTCCTTTAATTCGTTTGTTCTTTATTTAACCAAGCGTATGCCTAGCTTATTTACCGAAAGCTTGCTGTTTCTGAGCTAGGTAGTCATCGTGGTTATGGTTGTCTGCTGCTGAAGCGGTCATTGCTGCGCCAAGAGCCAATACTGAAGCGACGATTGCGATTACTTTTTTCATGATCTTTGTTCTTTAATTCGTTTGTTCTTTATTCAACCAAGCGTTGGCTTGGCTTATTTACCGAAAGCTTGTTGTTTCTGAGCTAGGTAGTCATCGTGGTTATGGTTGTCTGCTGCTGAAGCGGTCATTGCTGCACCAAGAGCCAATACTGAAGCGACGATTGCGATTACTTTTTTCATGATCTTTGTCCTTTAATTCGTTTGTTCTTTATTCAACCAAGCGTTGGCTTGGTTTATTTACCGAAAGCTTGTTTTTTCTGAGCTAGGTAGTCATCGTGGTTATGGTTGTCTGCTGCTGAAGCGGTCATTGCTGCGCCAAGAGCCAATACTGAAGCGACGATTGCGATTACTTTTTTCATGATTCATTTCCTTTACATTCAGTGATCTGTCTTTTCGACAGAGAAGTTAGCTAGCTATTAATACGTTTGCTAACTAAGTGAATGCATTATTTCATCTTTATTTTCGATATAAAAGCGCAATAAATAGCATTATTAAATCGAATTTTTAGATGTGTTTAAAAAAAGGAAATACAAGGAAGGAGGGGAGGAGCGTTAAATTACAAGCTAGTTCGATCTGCACGCGGGCTTTGACCAAATCGCTGCCGATACGCTCGTGCAAAATAGGTAGACGACTCAAAGCCACAAGCCACACAAACCTCCATTACACCAAGGCCGGTTTGTTTAAGCAGTTGCCTAGCCCGTTCTAATCGTAGATTTAAATAAAACAAACTTGGTGTAGTTTTCAGCAATGCTTTAAATAATCGTTCTAATTGCCGCCTTGTGATGCTCTACTCCTCAAAGTAAATTGCATCCAGATGCTACAAATTTTCAATCACTAACAAAAGGATCGGAATGACTTCTATTGCAAAAGCGCTTTAGTTCAATTGCAGAAGTTAGGCACACTTTAAAGGAGAGAAGGGGAAGGTTCGGCAACTTGCAGCGACACAGTTACAACCTATAGCGACGTTTTTACTTTTTCGTATTTTAGATTGGCAATTTTAAAAATCACCATTCATTGCCACTCAAAAAGCAAAAGGCCGAGATCGTGATCGATTCTCAGCCTAATATCTGTGGATTACTCCACGTTGACCTATTTCAGGTCGAATGCCTCTTTAGCGAAGCAAAGTGCAACCATTACTTACCGAAAGCTTGTTGTTTCTGAGCTAGGTAGTCATCGTGGTTATGGTTGTCTGCTGCGGAAGCAGTCATTGCAGCACCAAGGGCCAATACTGAAGCGACGATTGCGATTACTTTTTTCATGATCTTTGTCCTTTAATTCGTTTGTTCTTTATTCAACTAAGCGTTGGCTTGGCTTATTTACCGAAAGCTTGTTGTTTCTGAGCTAGGTAGTCATCGTGGTTATGGTTGTCTGCTGCTGAAGCGGTCATTGCTGCGCCAAGAGCCAATACTGAAGCGACGATTGCGATAATTTTTTTCATGATCTTTGTCCTTTAATTCATTTGTTCTTTATTCAATCAAGCGTTGGCTTGGCTTATTTACCGAAAGCTTGTTGTTTCTGAGCTAGGTAGTCATCGTGGTTATGGTTGTCTGCTGCTGAAGCGGTCATTGCAGCACCAAGGGCCAATACTGAAGCGACGATTGCGATAATTTTTTTCATGATTCATTTCCTTTACATTCAGTGATCTGTCTTTTCGACAGAGAAGTTAGCCAGCTAGTAATCAGTTCGCTAACTAAGTGACTGCATTATTTCATCTTCAATTTCGATTAAAAAGCGGATAATTTAACTTATTTAAATCAATATTTTCGATATGTTTCCTTGTACGCTTCTTTCATTTTCTAAAAGATGCTAAGGCCCCGCATCCAAGATCTTTGCTACAGAAGCCGACAAATGTCCAATTTATTAGACATAATTATTATCTACACTTTAGAATTTGTACTTTACCTGCCTAGTTTTCTAATATAAATTCTACATTAAGTAGATATTCATTAATGCACCGTTTATATATTAGACATTTAGTCAGAAAGATTAGAATGAACGCAGATAAATACGCAAAATTCCAAGCCATGCCATTTACCGATAGAAACTGGCCAAATCAACAGATTTATCAAGCACCCATTTGGTGTAGTACAGACTTAAGAGATGGCAATCAGGCGCTAGCAAACCCCATGTCGGTTGCTACCAAGCATGCTTTTTTCAATTTATTAGTGAAAATTGGCTTCAAAGAGATTGAGGTTGCCTTTCCTAGCGCCTCAGAAATCGACTTTCAGTTTGTTCGTGAACTCATTGAAGAAGATCGCATACCTTCAGATGTCACCATCGGCGCCATCACGCAAGCAAGATCGCATTTAATTGAGAAAACTTTTGAGGCATTCAAAGGGGCAAAAAGGGTAATTATTCATCTATACAATCCGACCGCACCAAGATGGCGAGAGGTGGTTTATCAGAAAACCAAGGCCGAAATGATCGATATGGCGGTTTCAGCTACCGCCCAAATTAAAGCGTTAGCATTGGCAAACCCAGAGACAGAATGGGTGTTTCAATATTCGCCAGAAACATTTTCTGCGACGGAAATCGACTTCTCATTAGCAATTTGTGAAGCCGTCGTTGCTTGCTGGCAGCCCACGCCAGCACAGCCCATGATCTTAAATTTGCCAGCAACGGTAGAGTTAAGCACCCCAAACCATTACGCCGATCAAATCGAGTGGATGCATCGGCACCTTGCAAACCGCGATGCCATTTACCTTTCTGTTCACCCTCACAATGACAGAGGCACAGGGGTTGCCGCGGCAGAATTAGCTGTTACAGCTGGCGCAGAACGGATTGAAGGCTGCCTATTTGGCAATGGTGAACGTACAGGGAATGTAGATTTAGTCACACTGGCCATGAATCTTTATTCACAAGGGATAGACCCTAAACTAGATTTCTCTCAGATAGATGAAATCAAGACAGCGGTAGAAACCTTTACCAATTTACCGGTTCACCCACGTCACCCCTATGCTGGCGACTTGGTTTACACCGCCTTTTCAGGATCTCACCAAGATGCGATCAAAAAAGGATTTGCGGCACAAGCGCCAGATCAACCCTGGTCAGTTCCGTATCTACCGATCGATCCAAAAGACGTTGGCAGAAATTACGAAGCGGTCATTGTCGTTAATAGCCAATCTGGCAAAGGAGGAATTGCCTGGGTGCTAGAGCAGCAATTTCATTATCGCTTGCCTCGTGCGTTTCAAGCTGCATTTGCGCAGTTTGTACAACAAGAAAGCGACCGGACAGGCATTGCCCAAACGCCAGCACAAATTCATCAGCTATTTGAGCAATATTTTCGACCAACATCGCCTTTGTTGGCACTCAACCCAGACAGCGCTTATCAATTTAAAGCACATCAACTTGAAATATGCTTAATTCATCAATCCAACATCGTGGAATTGAGCAGCCAGGGGAGTGGGCCATTACATGCGCTACTAAACGCACTGAATCAATATTTCAGTAAAGACGCTGAGATTATTCAATATGAAGAACATGCGATTGAACGTGGCGCATCTGCCAATGCCGTTTGTTATGTCGAACTTAGTCACCCAGATGGTAAGCTGTCACAAGGAATTGGACAACATGAAGACATTGTTGCCGCCTCGTTTTATGCGCTTTTAAATGCCTTTGCCGCACTGATTGATGTTAAAAATGAGGAAAAATCTAAATATTAGACATTTTGGGAAATAAATAGGCGGCATATTTGCTATTTATCGATAAAAACCCTAAATTTTAGACAAATATCGTTTGACCATCTGTCCAAATCTCGATATGATTTGTCTAACAGTATTTGAAGGAACTTCCATGCAATTGGACATCGAACGTCTAATCCGTGACTTCGGCGGCCCTAGCGCCCTGGCAGAAGCGTTTATCCAAGCCTTCCCAGATGATCCAGTCACTCGTTCAGCCATCTACAAATGGCGTGAACGTGGCAGCATACCGCTTGCACATGTCAATAAGCTTGGCATGTTGGCAAACCGCATGGGAAAAGCATTTAACATTCATCACTATTTTATCGGTGAAACCACTAATAGCAGTGAAACTCAACAGAAAGTCCAGCATATGAGCAACCGTTTGTATATCTTCGATACCACTTTGCGTGATGGCGAACAAAGCCCTGGCGCTTCTATGACCAAAGAAGAGAAAATCCGCATTGCGCGTCAGCTGGAAAAACTAGGTGTTGATATCATTGAAGCGGGTTTTGCAGCGGCTAGCCCAGGCGATTTCGATGCCATCAAATCCATCGCTGAAGTAGTGAAGAATTCTACTGTCTGTTCATTGGCTCGCGCCAATGAAAAAGATGTACGCACCGCCGGCGAAGCAATTAAACCTGCTGCCCGTGGCCGTATCCATACCTTTATCGCAACTAGCCCGATTCATATGGAGAAAAAACTTCGTATGACACCAGATCAGGTGGTGGAAGCAGCGGTAAAAGCAGTCAAAATTGCACGCGAATACACAGATGACGTCGAGTTTTCTGCAGAAGATGCATTGCGTTCAGATATCGATTTCTTGGCGCGTGTATTTAGCGCAGTGATCGAAGCAGGCGCGACAACATTAAACGTACCAGATACCGTCGGTTACGCTGTACCACAACGCACCGAAGCCTTCTTCCGTGAATTGATCGCAAAAACCAAAGGTGGCGATAAAGTCATTTGGTCTGCACACTGCCATAACGATTTGGGCATGGCCGTTGCCAACTCTTTGGCCGCCGTAATGGGTGGTGCTCGCCAAGTAGAATGTACCATTAACGGCTTGGGTGAGCGTGCAGGTAATGCTAGCTTGGAAGAAATCGTGATGGCAGTACGCACTCGCCACGATATTTTCGGCGTAGAAACCCAAGTAGATGCGACACAAATTGTGCCAAGCTCTAAATTGGTTTCTACCATTACTGGATATCCAGTACAGCCAAACAAAGCCATTGTGGGCGCCAATGCATTTGCGCATGAGTCTGGCATTCACCAAGATGGCGTGTTGAAACACCGTGAAACCTACGAAATCATGTCGGCAGAATCAGTGGGTTGGACAGCGAACCGCCTAACATTGGGTAAATTGTCTGGTCGCAATGCATTCAAAACCAAATTGAATTCATTAGGCATCGTGTTGGAAAGCGAAGAAGCATTAAACGCTGCGTTTGCCCGCTTTAAAGAATTGGCCGACAAAAAACGTGAGATTTTCGATGAAGACTTGCAAGCCTTGATGTCTAACGAATCTCACCAGCAAGAAGTGGAAGCATTTAAATTAGTTTCATTGCGCGTACATAGTGAAACCGGTGAAATTCCACAAGCCTCTATCGTTATTAGTTCACCTGATGGTGAGAAGCACGCAGAAAGCAATGGCTCTGGCCCTGTGGATGCATCGTTCAAAGCAATTGAAGCGATTGTGCAATCCGGTAGCGAATTACAACTTTACTCGGTCAATGCCATCACTAGTGGTACAGATAGCCAAGGCGAAGTAACTGTCCGTCTGAATAAAGATGGCCGTGTCGTCAACGGGCAGGGCGCGGATACCGATATCGTTGTCGCCAGTGCAAAAGCCTACTTAGCCGCACTTTCACGCCTAAGCCATGCGGGCAAGTTGAACGCACAAACTGCTGAAATCTGATTTATTGCTAAGTAAACTTAGCTAAAAAGTCGCGAACCGTCTGCTGGCCAAAAGCCAGTTGCGGACCAGAAGCCACCGGTTACCCCCGGTGGCTTCAACTTTTTAAGCCTTCTCACCACATATACCGTTTAGACTTCTCCATTGGTTTTCTCATTCACCAATCGCTGTTTCACGTGAAACAGCAAAAACCACAGAAAAAAACGGCCTCTCAAAACACGCTAGAATTCATCTTTAATCGATGATCCATATCATTTCATTTACCAATAAAAAAATCGCCCTAAGGCGATTTTTAAGCGTTTTAGCCAGCTCACTAGACTGAACCCATTTGAACCTGTTGAATTAATTCATCGACAACCCTAGCCAACTCGTCAGAAACAGGGGATGGATAATATTGTCTTAACGCCGAAGCAATCGATTGCTGATACCATAGCGTAGCATCCATACCCGCATTAAACCGATCAAACACCGAAAAACCAATCTGATAAAAATCAGAAAGGAGTGATCGTGCATTATGCAATTTATCGCACGCGGTAACTAATAATGCAGAAGGTGATTTGTTGGGAAGGTTAGTCAAATACAATTCTTTTCGTTGCCGCCAACTAGCAGCACCTCTGTCCAATCCTTCAATAGAGTCTGAACATGCAGAGACAATCTCTAGTACCGCCGTACCAAATTGCGCTTCGATATCAGTAGCTAGCTCTTCCCCAACGTCTTCTAATACGTCATGCAACAAGCCCGCAATCGCTTCGTCTTCCGAGCCACCATGCTCTAGCACCAAACCCGCAACAGCAAGTAGATGAGACACATAGGGAATATTGCCACCTTTGCGGCACTGATCACCGTGTGCAGTTACCGCAAAAGAAACCGCCGCAGAAAAACGAGGAGTTAGCATCCTTACTTCCCAATACAAAACGTAGAAAATCCTCTGAGATAGCTAAATAGCTTGATCTACAGACATACAATACACAGCTTGGACATAAACTTGGACATATAAACGTAAAGTACCCCCTCGCGCGTGCGCGCGTACTGCTGTAAAAACGCTTCCTTTTTTATGGACTCCAAAAACTCATTCAGGGGCATCTTCCCCTATTGGGGGTTGAGCTTCTTTGGGGTTGGGCGATACAGCACCAGCAGCATTCAACCATGCAATGCAAGGGTTTGTCGCCTCTCGCGTGCGCGCATGCGCGTATTGCTTGGAGAATGCACTCCAAATAATGATGGATGGGTGTAATAGATAGGGGCGGTTCGCTGGTCAGGGACGACGCAATCCATCCTTACTTCAGATTATTAGCCTGACGAGGGTGCTATTTCCCTCAACCGGCCAGCGAACCATTGAACTTATAAAGCTGTTTAAAGCATAGCACACATGCATTTGTGTAACGCTCCGATATTATCTACTTTTTTATGGACTCCGAAAACCCTTAGCCCCTGTGCTGTGCATGGTGTTGAACACTAACATTTACTAACATCTACGCAGATTCGTTGGGTTGAGTAAATGTGATTACACAGCAATTTGAAAAATGCTCATAACTCAGCTATGTTTCAGAGGAGTCGAGACCTATAGCTTCGGAAGGGTGCTCCGCATTTGTGTGGCGTTCCACGTATGCAGCCACCCCCGGTTTTGAGGGGTCTCGATTCTGAACGCCAATCACTCCCCCCTTTTTTATGGACTCTAAAAACCCCAACAGACAATAAAAAACCCGCCTGATTTGGCGGGTCTGTGTGGTCGTTTGGCTTTTACTGGTTATAGAACGGTTGTCCCATGTCCTCCCATCTGATGGCCTGATCCCAAATAAACTCGATGGCGGCTTGTGGCTCTCTGGTAAACCAGTCTGTCAGCAATCGTAAATCATCCTCCGGCCATCCGTATGTAACCGACAATATCCGCAAACCACGGGCAAGGGCTTTTACTTGAGCATGTGGGTATCTTCCGACTAGCAATTGCTCGTTGGCGGCTGTGCTATCTCCAAGCAAGGATAGCAACTCTGCCTTGTGCTGGATGATGGCAGGGGTCAGCCTTGTTAGAGTTTCCTTTGCTTGACCGGATAAAGCACGGCATTTGATACGGTCGCCGTTTGGTTCCAGTATTAAGCCATGCAAGGTTGCATCTTCGATGATCTGTACGGCGTTCATAGATCCACCTCTATGCCATCTGTTCCGGTTGCTTGTAACGTCATTTGTGGGGCGTTTGCTGGTGCTGTGTTAGCGTAACTTTTCCCCATTTCGCTATTTTGTGATGTTCTATGTGTAACATCGTAACAACCCGTATGGATACTAGCTTCCAGCCGTTTTTCATGTGTAACATGGTTTTTTGATGTTACGTGTGCAAAATCGCTGCAACCCGCATGGTTACTGGGTTGTAACAATGTTACGTTTGGAAGTGTTACATCAGGCAAATAACGCTTAAATGCATCTTCAAAATCATCTTTTCGGTAGCCTCTCGCAGTAGAAAAACCTATCCGTAACACACTTGAGCCAATCCCAAATGACTTGAGCCTGTTCACCAATTGCTTGGGCGTCATCTCACGGCCACGGTTATAGGTGCGCCACATCTTTTCATCATCACTAACCAAAGCATCAATCAAATCTTTGCTGCTAATCTTGTCCGCATCCTTGTCTGCAAAAATATCTCGAATATCGGCTAGCAACTCTTGATCAACACTTGGGGCATCTTCCACCCCTGAAAGTTTGAGCGCCGCTTTCCTTGCCTTGTCTGACCATCCAGCACCAGCCGCATCAGCAATCGCTAGTAGTGGCTCCCAGTTGTCAGCAGTTCGATTGTTTAAACCATTGGGTATGCTTGGTAGGACATTGGTGATTTGTTCGGCGTTATCCTCTGTCCATCGTGCAATGCGGCTTTTCAGGTCTAGGAAAAACGCCTCCGCCTGTTTGCTGCGTCTGCGCTCAGTAGTTTCATGGGGTAGTTTCCGGCGCATGGCAAGGGGTATAGATCGGCTTTCTATCGTGCCTGCACGTTTTCCAATGCCTGCAATGGCCTTTGCACCCCATGTGCTGAATCGCCGTGGCTCTAGTTCATCACCTACCACGCGCAACACGTATGCACTGTCTCTGGTGTGTCCACTGTTAAGCAGGCCGCGCAAGTCCTCGTTGTTGTCTGCGCTAGCGTCTGCCTCGTCAATCAATAGGGTTGGCCGCCATTTCTCTACCGCACGATATAGCGCGGCGGGTGAGATATTGGAAACGGTCATTGCTCGTCTGGATAGCTTGCCTAGCATGGCCAGCATTTCAGACTTTCCGCAATTGCGCTCAGGGGCGGTGATGTTGGCAATTGGCGCAATGCTCACATGATCAATTAACCAAGTCATGCAAACCCATAGGCTAGCGGCAATCGCCGTTTCCTGATCGCAAATGATGTAGCGGCGGATTGTCTGGCAAACATCAGTTAGTAGCTCGTCACCATCAACAGGCAATAAGCAGGGCATAGGGTCGTCAAACTCTACCGCTTGCCCTTTGTCTGTACTGTTTGCCGCCTCATGCTCTTTACGCTTTGCCCTGACTAGCTTATCCAGAATGGTAGGGCGGATAGCAATTTTAGCTGCCGCCGCCTCTCTTACCCGCTCATACTGCAATTCGGATAATGAGGCCAGCCGCTCGATGGTTTGATCATCACTTTCCACGTCCAGGGCATTCACGGGTGGGGTAGCGGCTACATCCAGCATTGGCAAACTTGGCAGGGCTGGTGCTGCATCTGCTTGGGCTGGTGTATCATCACCAAACAGGCTTAGGGTTTTGTCGTCTACGTACTCCATTAAGCCGCCCTCCCTTGTAGTTGCTGCAAGTGGTCGTTCCAGTCCTGCCCCTGTTCGGTAGGGGTAAGGATGCGAACGGTTAGCCCTTTGGTCATTAAGCGCATAGCCAGCATATTGGCGGCATGTGCTCCCGCCTTGTCATGGTCGGCAAATATCACTACCTCTTTCACAACATACGGTAAAACAATGTTTTCCATCCCCCATGCACTGATACCCGCCCATACTGGCATTTGCGCCATCAGATAAGCCGCTAGCGCGGTTTCTATGCCCTCTGCTATACCCAAGGTGCTATTTGCATGAAAAAGCCGTATAGCGGCGTTTTGCAGGTCTGTCCCGTGGGTAATCTTCTTTGGCTTGGGTACGTCTGCTTTTCTGCCGTGTGGCGTTAGATAGGTGATATGCAAGCCCACTAGCTCACCCGCGGGGTTCTCGATACGGGCAATCATGGCAGGGTAATTGCCTAGCTTCTCCGGCTTACCATCTGCCCCCACTTGCCAGTAATCCAAGCTTGTATGAAAGCGTAGCGAATCAGGGTAAGCATCCAGCATCAGCCCACGGCTTTTGAGGTACAGGCCGACAGGTGAGCCGCTGGTTATCGGGTGGCCTTGCTGCCATATCCCTTGGGCTTTCTCTGCCGCCTTTTTAGCCTGCTGGTGGCGTTGTTCTGCTGTGGTGGTATCGTTAGCCGCCTTGCATGGGATAAACGCTTTACGGGGCGATTCTGACGGGCTAGGGGTAATCAAACGGAATGCACGGGCAACATATAGGAACGCCCCCTTAATATCGCAATCCAGTACCCTAGCCAGTAGCTGAAAGCCATCTCCGTTCTCTGGCTGGCATTGGCTACAAATCCATGTGCCTAACTTGCCCGAATCAATGAAGCGGAAACGGTCTTTACCCCCGCAAAACGGGCAGGGTGTATGCCTACCTGTCAGATAGGCTTGATGCAATCCCGCATCCGTTAATATTTGCTTCCAGTTGCCGCATGCGATGGCGCGGATCCGCTGAAAATCTATTTGGGGGTTACTCATGATTGCCCCCAATCTTGCCGCGATTACGCGCACATTCCATCGCATCTAGTTGAAATTGCGCGGCAAGTGATACATCCAATAGGGTTTTGCCTGCTTCCATGGTTTGGGCAATGCTGAAAAGCAAGCTAGAAACGCTTTGCTTATCCTGAAACGATCCGGTGTTGTGGTCATCAGCCACCAAGCAGGCCAAGCCCTCTATGGTGCTCATTTGGTTGGCAAATAGTCGTTCTGCCTCGTATACGGCATTAGAAAACCATTTGGTTTCCTCGTAGCTTAGGCTTGATTTGCTCTTGTCCCATAGCATGTTCATCACGTTGGCTAGGGTCATGCAAGGTAGATTGTCGATGGCTGTGATTGTGTTGCTAGACATGGCTTACGCCTCCTTGTGTTTGAGAGATTTTTCCGCTGCAATAAAGCGGGTGGGGGTGCTCTCACTGCACAAGACAGTCGGGGCGTTACCGCGTACCGACACCCCCATAGATGGCAGACCGCCTGCGACAATACGCAAGCCGCCCATAATCTGACGGGGTAGTGTGCCAAGCTGTAAAATCACGGCCTTGGCGTGCCGCTTGTGTTTGAGAGAGCCGCCATTATCAAGCAAGGCTTGCATAGGTTCAAGCATTTATGCAGCCTCCTTTGGCATTGGTTGGAGCCATTCAGGGCTATCAAGCGTATATAGGGCTACGTGATGTCTTACTTTTCCACGGAAAATAACGCTAGATTGCAGGTTTGTTCTGATTTGAAAACCCATATCCCGTAACTCACACACACGGGCGCATGCCTGAGGTATAGATTGGTTAGCCGTTAGCTCTAACGAGAGAATGCCCCCTTTAGCCTTACGAATTGCCTCTAGTACATCTGCTTGCTGACCTGTGACATTAGGCTTTTTCCTTGGTGATTGATCGCCATGATAGGCGTGCATGATCTGCTCTATCCGTGCATCGGTAATCGACCATGCCCATTCAAAGTGCTGAATGGTTTGTAGGGCATGGGGCAAGGTCGCCTCACATTCCAAGAGTACAGAAAGCATCTCTCCGCCTGGTTCCACCACTTCAAAGAACATCAGTTCATCACCTTGGCGGAAATAGCGGGTTAGCGTGCCATCTTTGTTGATATAGCTCTGACACAAGGCAAACCCATCCCCTTGCATTTGCTCGTCTGTAACAGGCCTAACCTTGCTGTGAAAAGGGGCTGAATGGATGGGATGATCGGTTTGCAGTAGCGCACCATCAGCAATGTAAAACGATAGATTGAGATAGGTTCTGTTTTGCATGATCTACCTCTTACGCTGCTTTACGGCTTTGTTCTACACGGGCAAGAATCCATGCCTCTACCTCGTGCTTTAGCCAGCCCACGGCATCAGCACCAAGATTGATTTGCTTGGGAAACGATGGGTCGTGCCGTGGTGACTTGGTGTTTAGCTTGTCGTAGATCGTGGCACGGGAAAGCCCTGTCATGGTTTCAACAGCAGGGCGGCGGATGATTTGGATTGGTGTGTTGCTCATAATTACCCCTTGATAAGAAAGCCTCGGTTCGTTGAGGCATGGGGCAATGATGGCGATTCTGTGAGGGTGGAATAAGACGGGAAGTTATCGAAAACTAACCCATAGAATTTCATGGAACCTAGGGGGAGGTAACAGGCTAATATTTCGCTAAGCAGTTACCTCTTATAGGATAAACCTAGCATCCATGCGGGTTGTAACTAGGGGGTAGGTTAGCTACTAGATGGTGCTCCGCCTTTGGTATCCCAGTTGGCTACCGTGCTACATTCTTCCATTGCCTTAGGGGTTGGCAGGCCGGTTTCATCGTCTGTAAGCTCAAATTCATTCGCATGCCTTTTTAGCCATGCATCTAACGTTTGCTTTGCTGATCGTTTGAGGGGATTGCCAGCCTCAATACTGGCAGTTACCGCAAGCCATGCTTGCACAGCGGCTGCCAGCTTTCTTGAGTATCTTGGATTATCTGGATCGAGATAGCCTGGCACACTATCTATCGCACTTTCATCTGGGAAGAAAAAGCCGGATTTCATCCCCTTTTCTTTTAGCCATTTTCGCAAGTTATCAATTTCGACAGTGGTTTTGCTCCAGTCGGGGCTTTTGCAAAACAAAATTCGCGGCGAAAATTGCATATTTTCATCGAGTACCCTTTCGTCCTCATTAATAGAAGGGTATTCGTCCCAGTCTGCTTGTCTAGCATTATGCCTAATAGTTGCTGCTAGTTTGCCTGCATTTATTGCATTTACAAGCGCGGTATAAGCTGTCTGAACCCATCCTACTCCATCACTATCCCTATACCCGTCACGCTCGAACCATATATCATCACTGACGTTAAAAATCACAATGTTCGGATCAAAGCCTGCAATTAATGAGGCGGCTTGCCTAACACTCAGCGGATCAACTAACCGCCAAAGTGGGTTAATAGCTTTCCAGCTTTCTGCTTCAAGTCTTTCGATTTTGGCAGTTTGTATTTCATCAACTTCGTCGTCTGTCAGGATTCTATTCATCTAACGCACCCTTTGCGTATCCCTGTATGTGGATACCGCGCCAGCGGGTCAGGGTAAACCCGTTTTCGATTGGCCTATCTAGGCGCGGCAAACTCAGTTATATCTGGTTCAAAACTAAAGTTTTCTGAAGTTCAATCTCAAATTTTATCAGGTTCAGCCATTGGCTAAAGTGAATCAAATCTCAACATTTTTCAACATGCATTGTTACGGCAAGGGCGAGATTAGGGCAAGGTTATGCGCGCTTGCTGGTGCTGCTTAGGCTTGCCGGAATGAGAGTACAGCCGCCCCATGTGTTCGTAATGAGTCGAGAAAATCAGCCCAATATTGCAACATTTCTATGCGTTGGCTTGCGTACTCAGCACGGTTATAAATGCCCCTTATACCTGGCAGTGTGTGATTTAAAGATTTCTCCACAACATCAGAAGAATAGCCTTGTTCGTTTAGCATAGTGGCTGCTGTTCTTCTCAGATCATGGACAGTAAAGGAAGGTATATCCACCCCGCGCATGGATACCTTTAGCGCATTGTTGATCGCATTGTGGGCAAATGGTTTGGTTAGACTGCCTCGCCCAGGCAATACAAGCTCACTATCATCTGCCAGCATTTTTAGTTCTTGAAACAGGCTGATTGTCTGCTTGGAAAGATAAACGATGTGTGGCTTACCTGTTTTGGATTGCTCAGCGGGAATATGCCACTCTGCTATGTCCAAGTGTACGTTCTCCCACCTAGCAAGAAGCAACTCAGACTTACGAACAAGGGTAAGTAAGCAGATATGCAAGGCCAGCTTGAATTGACGCCTGATATTGGAGTTATAAACCGCGTTCAAGAAGGCTTTTATCTCTTGACTAGTCAGTGCACGGTCTCTTGATACTTGCTTGTGTACATGCCGTGCAGGTAACGCGCTAATAGGATTGGCAGCCATAACGCCCTTGGCGATTGCTTTATCACATATCCGCTTTAGTAGGCCATGAACATTGGCAGCGGCGGCATCAAAACCTTGATCCTTTTTCCGCCAAATGACTTTTCTAGCATCCTCAGGTGTTAGCTCGCTGATTCGCTTATGTCCAAGAAACGGCAATAAGTCTTTGTCCAACACTCTGCGCGGTATCGTGCAATCTTTCCGCTCTTTCATCTGGAAGTTTACAAAGTAATATTCCGCAAACTCGGCAAAGGTTGTTTCTTTGCTGCTTCCTTCCTTTATGGCCTGCTTTTCTTTAGCTGGCGACTGCCCTTGGGCGACCATTGCGGCGGCTTCATCACGTTTGATACGGGCGTTTTTTAAGGACAGGGCAGGATATTTGCCAAGGGTTAGCTTTTCGTACTTCCCATTTAGCCGATAGCGGTAGCGCCAGACAATACCACCAGTAGGGAAAACCTCTACATACAAGCCACGGTCATCGGTGACGGTATAAACCTTCTCCTGTGGCTTTAGTGCCTTGATAGCTGTATCTGACAGCGCCATTTCTTGCCCCTATGTCCAAGTTAGTCACTTTTTCCATGTCCAAGTTTACTTGTACATAAACTTGGACATAAGAATCGTTGGCTCTAGCTAGTATCGTTTGGACATTATAAGAACGTCAGAACAAGTAAACAAGCGGCTTTAATGGGTGATATTAGATTTCGTTGGAACGGCTTAGAATTGGAGTTACTTTCCAATACAGAAGCGACTAAAAATTTCGCCTAACAAATCATCCGCAGTAAATTCCCCCGTAATGGAAGATAGCTGATGCTGGGCTAAGCGGAGTTCTTCTGCAATAAATTCGATTTGATGGCCCGCCGCCGCTGCAAGAGAAAGATGCTCTGCCGCCATTTGAATCGCAATTAGGTGGCGTTCACGTGCCATAAACACCCCTTCACCCGCCTGCCAACCAGCCTGATGCAACAATCGTTGACGCAATAAATCTACACCTTGGCCTTGTCTTGCAGATAACCAAACATGCCACTCACCATCGCGTACTTCTTCACTTAACCCATGTTCAGAAAGATCAATCTTGTTATGAACGGTTAATCGAGGAACGGCTGGCAATTTTGCCAGAATTTCTTCATCTTCTGCCGTTACACCGTTTCGTGCATCAACTAACAACAGGACTAAATCTGCTTTGTTTACCGCCGCCCAAGTACGCTCAATCCCAATTTTCTCCACCGTATCGACCGTATCTCGCAGGCCCGCTGTATCAATTAAATGCAGCGGAATCCCTTCTAGGTGAATTAACTCACGCAAAGTGTCTCGTGTTGTCCCGGCAATATCGGTCACAATCGCCACTTCATCACCCGCCAACTGGTTCATCAAACTCGATTTACCCACATTCGGCTGACCTACCAACACCACATTCATGCCATCACGCAGTAATCTACCTTGCCCAGCAGAACGTTGAAGTCGTGAAAGATGCTCACGCAACGCCGTTAATTTGCCTGCCGCATCTGCCGCTTCCAAGAAATCGATATCTTCTTCCGGAAAATCTAAGGTCGCTTCCACCAACATCCTAAGGTTAATCAAGCCTTCTACCAAGGTATTTACTTGGCTAGAAAACTCACCAGAAAGTGATCGCATTGCACTTTTCGCCGCTTCTTCAGAACTCGCTTCAATTAGATCCGCCACGCTTTCAGCTTGGGCTAAATCTAGTTTATCGTTCATAAAAGCACGTTTGGTAAATTCACCAGGTTCAGCTAATCTGGCCCCCAATTCTACGCAGCGTTTAAGTAATCTCTGCAAAACCGCAGGCCCGCCATGCCCTTGCAGTTCGATCACATCTTCACCGGTAAATGAATGAGGGGCAGGGAAATAAAGCACCAAACCACTGTCAATTAAGCTGGCATCCTCATCACGAAACCCTGCTAACGTCGCCATTCTTGGTTCTGGTTGCTTACCGGAAATTGCCTGAGCAAACGGTAATAAATCTTTACCGGAAATGCGTATAACCCCTACGCCACCGCGGCCAGGTGCGGTAGCAATTGCTGCGATCGTATCCGTTTGCAACATGCAAACTCCATCCTAATTGAACTAGTGAATAATGAATTTTACCGCCTAGAAACGACAACGGCCACTTTCGTGGCCGTTTTTCATCTAACGATGCAAATTACTTTTTACTACCCATCGTTTTGTAGATCACTTTTTGCTGAATGATCGACAAGATATTGTTCACCAACCAGTACAACACCAAACCGCTTGGAGAGAAGAAGAAGAACACGCTAAACATAAGCGGCATAATCTTCATCATTTTTGCCTGCATTGGATCTGCAGGTGGTGGGTTCAAGGTGGTTTGGTACCACATAGAAACCGCCATAATCAACGGCAAGATGTAGTATGGATCCGCATGAGACAAATCTTGAATCCAGAACATCCAAGGTGCATGACGTAATTCCACCGCACCCAACAAGCACCAGTACAAGCCCATAAACACAGGAATCTGAATCAACATTGGCAAACAACCGCCTAATGGATTGATCTTCTCTGTTTTATACAGTTCCATCATTGCTTGGTGTTGTTTCTGACGATCATCACCAAACTTCTCGCGAATGCTTTGTAGGCGAGGTGCGATATCACGCATTTTTGCCATTGAGCGGTAACTTGCAGCAGACGGGTAATAGAACACCGCTTTAATTAGCACGGTCAGCAGAATAATTGCCCAACCCCAGTTGCCAACCAATGCATGCAATTTCACCAATAACCAGAATAGTGGATCAGCAAAAATGCGGAAAATACCATAGTCTTTAGTCAGTGTTAGGCTAGGTGAAACCTTATCCATTGCCGCACTGTCTTCAGGGCCAGAGTACAATTGCACGGTGTAATCTTGTGTTTTACCTGCAGCAACTGCTGGTAAATTCACAATCGTACCCATCGAGTACAAACCGTTAGATTGCTTTTTCAGCTCGAAAGTACGGTCAGCATTTTTAGCACAATCGTCAGAAGCAGCATCTTTAGCAGCTGGTGGTAACCAAACACTAATGAAGTAGTGTTGAACCATACCTACCCAACCGGTGCTACAACGAGTAACAAAGTTTTCTTTGTTTTTGTCGATGTCGCTAAAGCTAACTTTTTGGTATTTCTTCTGTTCGGTATATACCGCTGCGCCATGGAAAGCAGAAGAAAACATCATGTTTGAAGCTGGGTCTGCACCATCACGCAAAATGCGATAGTAAGCATTTGGTGTAATTGGTTTACCAGAATCATTTTTGATCTGATAAGTCACATCAATTGCATAATTGCCACGATGGAAAGTCATTAACTTACTCACCGTAATACCATTTTCAGCTGGCGCATCTAGCTTCACAACCAGTTTATCTTGGCCTTCTGCCAATGCATAATTCGTTGCAGCTGCTGTGAAATGCGTTTTGTGATTTGGAAAACCTGCATTAGTAAATCCACTTTGTGCAACGTAAGTTGCCTCTTTAGTCGATTGCATTAATACAAATGGCTGTTTGCTACCATTGTCTGCCAAATGCTTGAACAACTCTAGGTGACGGATATCACCGCCAACGGTGTCAATTTCAGCTGAAATCAAATCGGTTTTAACCTTGATTCGGCTTCCATTTTCTAGTGTTGTTGCTTCTGGTTGCACCACTGGGGCGCTAGATGTAGCTGGCGCAGAGCTTGTTTTTTCTGCAGAAGCAGGCTGTTCAGCAAACAACGCTGGGTTTGTTTTCACCTGATACTCTTGCCACAAAAATAGCGTAGCAATCGAAATGGCGATAAACAGAATGAGACGTTTGAATTCCATGGTCTAACCTATTGGTTGGCGACAGATCAAGGGACAGGATCGTGACCACCCGCAGAAAACGGATGGCATCGAAGGATGCGTTTGAGCGTAAGCCAGCTGCCTTTGATCGCACCATGTTTGATCAGGGCGTGCTGGGCATACGAAGAGCAGGAAGGATAAAAACGACAAGTTGCTGGTCGCCATGAGCTGACCAGCAACTGATATGCACGAATCAAAAGCAGCAGCAAACGTGTCATACGCGTTTTAGCCTTCGCGACAGGTTCATTAATTCTTGCCTTGCTTGCAAACTATCAGATCTTTCGATCTGCTTTTTGACACGCAAGATAATATCAAAGCCTGCAAATTGTGGCCGGTTTAGTCGAAAAAACTCCCGGCACAAACGTTTTGCATAATTTCTTTTGTTCGCCGCTTTCGACACTTTTTTACTTACCACTACGCCTAGCCTTGGTTCACTTAACGTGGACGATTTGTAGAGTAACTGAAAAAAATGACCATGGTGTGACCGCCTTAAACCAAAAACGGATGAAAATTCATCCGTTTTGGTTAACCGGTAGCACCGCGGAAAGCGGTAATGCTGGCCTGTAGGCTTAAACACCCAGGCGAGCGCGGCCTTTAGCGCGACGAGCAGCGATCACTGCGCGGCCACCTTTGGTACGCATGCGAACCAAGAAACCGTGCGTACGCTTACGACGAACAACCGACGGTTGATAGGTACGTTTCATTGCGGTATTCCTTACGTTTCTTTACTAAGCAAATATTCGATTTTCCTCTGTAATGACTTGTTCTGTCAAGGTCTATTTTTGACTTAAACGGTGGATAACACTAGCTAAACGGGCTACAATGATAAGTTGCACATATAGTTTCTATACAATTGGCATGTGCCAATGGGTTAACGCCGGATAAAGCAAGGCTTGCAGCGGAATTCGGTCGGTATCATACACAAGTGTGATGATATGTTGCACAGCAAGTACACATTGAATAACTAATGATAACTACCTTGTCCATTTTTTGCATACATGTCTGAATCTGCTGTTTTCTGGTCTTCTTGTCTGGCGGTGTTCGAGTCAGAATTGACCCCCCAACAATTCAATACATGGATCAAGCCGCTTTCTATTGAAGACGCGGAGGACGGGTTTCGTCTATTGGTTCCTAACCGCTTTGTGCTCAATTGGGTAAAGGATAAATTCCTTGGCCGCATTGCTAGCCTAGCGCAAGAATATTTTGAAGCGCCTCGTGAAATTGAGCTCGTAGTTGCCGTTGCTAAAAAAACGGCAGCCAAACCAGAGGCGACTGAAAGCAATGGTAAAAAGCCCTCAGCACCTGCCATTGTGGGAAGTAATAAAGGTGGGCCGCCATTAGAACCGGCCACCGGAAGTAGTACACCAACCAAAGGAAGACCTTTAGTTGATGAATACTCCAGACTGAATCCGAACTTCACATTCGAAACGTTTGTGAATGGTAAAGCCAACCAACTAGCCCGTGCTGCGGCCATGCAGGTAGCAGATAACCCAGGCGTTGCGTATAACCCGCTGTTTGTTTACGGTGGTGTTGGTTTAGGCAAGACGCATTTAGCACAAGCAATTGGTAACTTTGTTCAACAACATAACAAACAAGCCAAGATTCGCTACATCCATGCCGAAAAATACGTGGGTGATGTGGTAAAAGCTTATCAACATAAAGCATTTGATGAGTTTAAGCGTTACTACCATTCGTTAGATGTGTTGTTAATCGATGATATTCAGTTCTTTTCTGGTAAAAACCGGACGCAAGAAGAATTTTTCTATGCCTTCAATGCATTAATTGAAGCGCATAAACAAGTCATTATTACCTGCGATACGTTCCCGCGTGAGATCGAGAACATGGAAGATCGCTTAATCTCCCGTTTTGGATGGGGATTAACGGTTGCCATCGAACCACCGGAATTAGAAATGCGGGTCGCTATTTTGCTGAAGAAGGCAGAAAGCGAACGTGTACTGTTGGATGAAAATACAGCTTTCTTTATCGCAAAGCATATTCGTTCTAACGTGCGTGAATTAGAAGGCGCACTCAAACGCGTATTAGCTTATTCCCGTTTCACTGGTCAGAAAGTGACCTTGGAACTAGCAAAAGAAGCATTAAAAGATTTGTTAGCGGTACAAAACCGCCAAATCAGTATTGATAACATCCAAAAGACCGTTGCTGACTTTTACAAGATTAAAGTCGCTGACATGCATTCGAGCAGACGAACACGTAATGTGGCACGTCCAAGGCAAGTGGCAATGGCATTGGCTAAAGAATTAACCCAATTGTCTCTACCCGATATTGGGGAAGCATTTGGCGGACGAGATCACACCACGGTGTTACATGCTTGCCGCAAGATTGCAGAACTAAGAGGCAGTGAACCAGAATTAGCACACGAATTTAACGTGTTGCTTCAAATTCTGAAGAATTAATACAGATCTTTATCAAACAAGTGGGTAAACCATTTGTTTGGTGAAGGTTTAGTGATGATGGATTATGTTCGTCACAATCGTTGTCACATGCATCATGTAGCTTAATTGAGTTATCCAATGGAAAACGCTATTAAGCGACAGCGGAACGGCCACGCTGCTAACCAGATGGCCATAGCAATTATATAAATACTTGATTTTTAAGTGAAAAAATTGCTAACAGGCTACGTGCATAATTTTTTGCATAGTTTGTGAATAACCCGGGATAAAAAATTGGCGAAAAAAAGAGCCACAAATTATCCACAGGTTTGAAACAAGATGCAGGCAATGTTTGAAGTATCAGCAAGTAGTTGAAATACAAGCGAAAAAGTGGGTTATCCACAGCAGGGCATTACCCTTATTAATCATTATCAAATCTTTTAAAAAGGTTATTTGATATGGCAATTATCGAGGCAAGCAAAGACGCTTTCATCAAACCGTTAGCAACCGTTACCGGTATTGTCGAAAAACGGCACACTATGCCGATTCTTTCTAACGTCTTGATTGAAAAGCAGGGCAACAACTTGCGTATGTTAGGAACGGATCTGGAAATTCAGATTCAGACAACTGACACACTAGAGAACCAAACAGACGATATGCGCTTTACAACCAGCGCAAAGAAGCTGTTAGACATTTTGAAAGCTTTACCTGATAGCCAGTCTGTTCGTTTAGAAACCGAAGCAAACAAACTGACCATCAGAAGTGGTAAAAGTCGTTTTAATCTGCACACCTTACCTGCAGAAGATTTGCCACAAGTTCAACTGAACAGCGAAGTACTGACTTGCATTGAAATTCCGCAAAGCCAATTAAAGGCATTGCTGCAAAAAGTACAATACGCCATGGCTAACCAAGATATTCGCTATTACCTGAATGGCCTGTATCTGGTAAGTGAAAACAAAAGCATGAAACTAGTGGCAACAGATGGTCATCGTCTTGCTTTTGTAGAAACTGAAACAAGTAATGAAGGCCCACGTGCTGAAGCCATCATTCCACGCAAAACCGTGTTGGAATTGGTAAAGCAATTGGCAGAAGTAGATGATCCTGTAAAGATTGAAATCTGCAGTAACCAGATTCGCTTTACGTTTGGCAAAATTGAATTGTTATCAAAAGTGATTGAAGGAAAATTCCCGGACTACAACCGAGTGATTCCTTTGCATAACAACAAGATTTTCAGAATTGAACGCTTGCAGTTGCTACAAGCATTACAACGTGTCGCGATTCTTTCGAATGAAAAATTCCGTGGCGTACGTGTCATGTTGGCTAACAACAGTCTGCGTATTCAGTCTGCCAACAACGAACAAGAAGAAGCCCAAGAAGAGTTGGATATCGAATATGGTTTCGATCCACTAGATATTGGCTTTAACATCAACTACCTGTTGGACGCGTTAAACCACAGTAGTTGTGAAGTAATGCAGATTGCGCTTTCTGACAGCAATGGTAGTGCACTGGTGACAGAACCAGAAAATCAGCAGTTCCGTTATGTTGTGATGCCAATGCGTATCTAGCAAAACCACAAACTAGTCACTAGTAAACCGTTTTTTGCTAGTGACTAGTAGCATAAGTAATTGATTAATAACAAGTTTTAATGGTTTTAATACCCTAAAAACCTGTTTAGCAGAATTAATTGAGCATTAACCATTGGTTTCACGTGAAACCGGAGTTGAATACATCCCCATGAGTGATCAAAAACCACAAAACGACAATAATGGCTACGATGAAGACAGCATTCAGCAGCTAGAAGGTCTAGAAGCGGTTCGTAAACGTCCTGGTATGTACATTGGTGATACTTCTGATGGTACTGGTCTACACCATATGGTTTTTGAGGTGGTAGATAATGCCATTGACGAAGCCTTGGCTGGCCATTGTGATGACATTAAGGTCATCATTCACCCAGATAACTCGATTTCGGTTTCAGATAACGGCCGTGGTATCCCTACTGGGATTAAGTTTGACGATAAACACGAACCTAAACGTTCTGCCGCTGAAATTGTGATGGTGGTATTGCACGCTGGTGGCAAATTTAACCAAAACAGCTACAAAGTTTCTGGTGGCCTTCATGGTGTGGGTGTTTCATGTGTTAACGCGCTATCCAAATGGTTAAAGCTAACGATCCGTCGTGATGGCAAAAAGCATCAGCTAGAATTCAGCCGCGGTAAGGTGATTGATCGCAATATTGAAGTGGTGAATGGTGTAGAAACCTCGCCATTGAAAGTGGTGGGCGAAACCAAAAACCGTGGTACAGAAGTACATTTCCGTGCAGACGAAGAGATTTTTGGCAAAGTAGAGTTCCATTACGAAGTGCTAGCAAAGCGCTTACGTGAACTTTCTTTCCTGAATAACGGTGTGAAAATCGAGTTGATTGATCAACGCGATGGTCGCAGTGAGAACTTTGCTCACTCTGGCGGGGTAAAAGGCTTTGTGGAATACATGAACCGCAGTAAATCGGTTCTTCATCCACGCATTTTCCATTCTAGTGGCGAAAAAGACGGCATTACCGTTGAAGTAGCGATGCAATGGAACGATAGCTATAGCGAAATGGTGCAGTGTTTTACCAACAATATTCCGCAACGGGATGGTGGTACACACTTAACTGGTTTGCGTACCGCGATGACACGTATTCTGAACAAGTACATTGAAGAAAACGAGATCGCTAAAAAAGCAAAAATTGAGACTTCTGGCGATGATATGCGTGAAGGCTTATGCTGCGTATTGTCGGTAAAAGTGCCTGAACCAAAATTCTCTAGCCAGACCAAAGACAAATTGGTGTCTAGTGAAGTACAGCCAGTGGTACAAGAAGTGGTTGCCGCTAAACTGGGTGAATTCTTGCTAGAAAACCCAATTGATGCAAAAACTATTACCAGCAAGATTGTAGAAGCTGCTAGAGCGCGCGATGCTGCACGTAAAGCACGTGAACTTACCCGCCGTAAAGGTGTGCTAGATGGTGTTGGCTTGCCGGGTAAATTGGCAGATTGCCAAGAAAAAGACCCTTCACTTTGCGAATTGTACCTAGTCGAGGGTGATTCTGCGGGTGGATCGGCCAAACAAGGCCGTGATCGTAAATTCCAAGCCATCTTGCCGCTTAAAGGTAAGATTCTGAACGTTGAAAAAGCGCGTTTTGATAAGCTAATTGCCTCGCAAGAAATTGCGACGCTGATTACAGCGCTTGGTTGTGGTATTGGTAAAGACGAATACAACCCAGAAAAACTACGTTACCACCGCATCATCATCATGACGGATGCGGACGTGGACGGTGCGCACATTCGTACCCTGTTACTGACCTTGTTCTATCGCCAAATGCCAGAATTGGTAGAGCGTGGTCACATCTACATTGCCCAGCCACCACTTTACAAAGTGAAGCAGGGTAAAGAAGAGCGTTATTTGAAGGATGAACAAGAGCGTAAACGCTTCTTGCTGTCTAACTGCTTACGCGATGCAAGCCTGATTGTGACCAAAGATGCGGATCCAATTGCAGGCGATGCACTAGAAAGCATTGCGAACGATTACTTGCTAGCAGAAGCAGTGATTGATCGTCAAAGCCGCATCATTGACAGCAGCGTATTGCATAGCTTGCTAAACCACGTTGAGCTAAGTTTGGCGAACGAAGCAAGTGCAGCAGCTTCTGCAGATGCACTAAATGCAATTGTGAACGACAAAGAAGTGAAGATTGAAGCAGATCTAGATGCTAGCGATAACAACTGGTATCTGAAGATTACTCGCCATGTTCATGGCAACTATAATATCACTTACTTGGGCCAAGACTTCATTGATAGTGGCGATTACCAACAGCTGAAGAAAACTAGCCTAGTATTGGCTGGTTTGCTAAAAGAAGATGCCGTTATTCGCCGGGGCGAAAATGAACGCAAAATCCGCAGTTTTGGTGATGCACTAGAGTGGCTACAAGCCGAAGCGAGCAAAGGCATGTACTTCCAGCGCTACAAAGGGCTAGGCGAGATGAACCCGGAACAGCTGTGGGAAACCACCATGGACGTAACGGTGCGCCGCTTGCTGAAAGTACAGATCGAAGACGCGATGGGTGCCGATGAGATCTTCACCAAGCTAATGGGCGACGATGTCGAGCCACGCCGTGCGTTTATCGAAAGCAATGCGCTGCGTGCGGGGAATATTGACGTTTAAGTTTGTAGTGATCCTCTGATGAGGTACATTTAAAAAATTTGCTTAGTCCTTGCTCTTGGCTTGTTGGCGATGGCGGTATTGGGCTTGGCACTGACAGGAGAAAGAGCAACAGCCGCGCTATTCGATTTCTGGAAATTTAGCGAGAACAAGGGTGGGCATGGGATCGACCTTGGTGCGAATTCCAGCTTTCGGTTCCTGACGCTCTGCGTCATGGCTACCGGAGCTTGTATGGCACTGGCACCACTTGCGAAGGAGTGGAATAACAAGCTGCTATACCGATTAGCGACGGTGGCTGGTACCGTTTATTTCATCAATGACTCACTAATGCTCTTATTGGTTTCGAGCGGTTTGGCGTACTTGATCTGTGGCCGCTAGCCCAAATATTTTTGGATATGTGGGTGGGAATCCGGTAAATACAATAGACTCATTCGGACTTGAGACTCAATATTCTAGAAAATTGAGAAATCTGTAGCTTGAATGTCTCATTTTTTTAGTAAGAATCCGCATAGCTGTCGCAAAAACATGCGAGCTCATCTTCATTTCTTATGTTGGCGTAGAAAATGCAGCCAACCCTGTTCGGGTCTTCTAGATTGCAACTAAGTCGGGTTTCTTTTTCGCCCCTAAATTTGACATCGAGATTCAGTACTGAATTGCCAGAAGCCTTAAAGCGAAGTTCCAGCTTCTTTCCAATATCGCTTCCTTGTTCCTTTTGTTTCTTGGGCTTCAAGAGAACGTTATTTGCGCCCATGGGTTTTCCGTTGAGGAGAGTCTGTGTGATTACCACATCGCCACTTGAGCGATTCATGATGTACAGACTGTGCCTGTTCGGAATGAGATAAATAATTCCAGCCAAAGTGGCAATCATGACAGTCAATACTGTCATGATGATCGTGATGATGCGCCCCATTTTTGTTAATGAAATCATCACATCTCCTCCTTCACAAAACTCATGTGCATGGCATGCTGCCCCATATTCACCACTTCATCCACCAGCAAGTCCTTTACGCCCAGAACTGGTTAACACCGGATCTAGGCTGGCAAGGTTGCAGAGCTACATGGCTAGCGAAGAGGGTGTTCTACCTAAGAGTGGTGCAATCTTTTTGATAGTGGAATTACCTTTGGTGAATTGCACGAAGGGCAGTTGGCAATAAAGATTAATCGCTATCAGCAACTCGTTTCTTGTCCAGTTTTTACTAGCCATATTGATTGATGCCTCATAGATGAGTGAATCAGTTTACCTTTTACGTTATGTGATTTGAACAAGCTAACTAGCCCTTCGTGTGTTTTATCACCCCCAACCCCACCAACATCCCGCAACACACTAAAAACGTCAAAACCATTCCCTGACTAATTGCCGCTGCGCTGGCGGTGGTGAGTACACTGCTGCCGCTTGCCACACTAAACAGTTTTCCCATCAGGCTGGTGCCAAGGATCAGGCCCACGTTACGCGAGAGCGTCAGATAGCCAGACACAGTCCCGCGCTGGTTGGCGGGGATGTCGGTAAGCACGTGGGTATTGTTGGCGGCTTGAAATAGCTGGTAGCCAGGGGTAAGAACGGCGATGGCGATCAGGTAGCCGCTAATGCCGAGCAGGGCGGGCAGGCTGGCGACTAGCAAGCTGCCGAGGATCAGCAAGCCATGTCCCCAACGGGCGACACGGGTACTGCCAAAGCGGTCGACCAGTTGGCCGGCAGGGATGCCGCTGATAATCGAGAGGATCGGGCCAATGGCCATGATCATGCCAATCTTTGCGGGTGGGTAGCCAAGGGCAATGGCATGGTAAAAAGGGCCGACGATCAGGGTGGTCATCATTACCATGGCGACGATTAGGTTGGCGAGTAGAGGGTGGCGGAGCGGGCGCAGGTTGGGTCGCTCGGTGGCGAAAGTAGTGGTTTGCACCGAGCTAGTGGGCAGATAGTAAATACCCAATACAAATGCGATGACGGCCAAGGGGATCTGGACCAGAAAAATACCGGGCCAGCCTTGCCAGACAATCATCCAGCCGCCGATAGAGGGCCCCAGCGCGGTGCCGAGGGCGGAGAGTGTGCCGAGTAGCCCCATGGCTTTGCCAACTTGATCCGGGGCGGCGTGTTGGCGCATGAGCGCCATGGATAGGGTGAGCAGGATGGTGGCGCCGATGCCTTGCAGGGTGCGGGCGGCGATCAGCCAGTAAATGTGGCTGGCCATACAGCACAAGGCACTGGCCAGCGCAAACAGTGCTAGTCCACTTAATTGCAGTGGTCGCAGGCCATAGCGATCCCCTAGTTTACCGACGAGGACGGTGGCGAGCGTCATGCTGGCAAGGTAGGCAATGATGACCAGTTGGACTTCGGTAAATCGGGCATGGAATGCCGCGATCAAGGTGGGTTGGGCGATATTGACAATGCTGGTGCCGAGCGAGGCCAACAGCATAGACAGCCCAAGCGCCAATCGAATCCCGCCGATGCGGGCGTGAGGGGATGGGGTGGACATGATTTTTCCTTGTTGGGAGTGGCAGACAGGATTAAGATAAAAGTTCAAGTCAACTTGAAGTCAAGCATGAAAATTCTGGATATTGGCGAGGTATCCCAACTGAGCGGGGTACCGGCATCGGCACTGCGGTATTACGAGGAAGTCGGGCTGATTGCGGCAGTGGGCCGCCATGGGCTGCGGCGGCAATATCACGAGGATGTGTTGTTGCGGTTAAAGCTGATCGGGTTGGGGAAAACCGCGGGGTTTTCGCTGGAAGAAATCGCGGGGATGTTTGGCAGTGATCAGGCGTTGGCGCTATCTCGCCCGTTTTTGCATCAGCGGGCGGATGAGCTGGATCGGCAAATCCAGCAGTTGATGGTGCTGCGCGATACGCTACGCCATGTTGCCGATTGTCCTGCCCCCTCGCATCTGGAATGCCCGACTTTTCGGCGCATTGTGAATCTGGCGGGCAAGCAGTCGGTCAGGCGGCGTAAACGGGCAGCTACCGATTAAGTGGGCCGCCGCGTTTCACGTGGAACGCCCGCGAGTGCATCGAATACATCGACTAATCGTTGCATTTTATGCATCGATTAGCTTGCGTCGTGGCAGACATATGCCTAGTATCTCTATATGGAAAAATATTTACCTATCTATATTTGGCAAACTGACGCGTGGCCCAATTGGCAGTTTGAGATGGCTGATTTGGCATTGCCGTTAGCAGATGCTGCTCGTGCACAAGGCATGCTATACGGACGGTTGGCGGACATTGGCTTTGCACTGCGTGAAGAAGCCAATTTATTAGCGATAACCGAGGATGTGATCAAGACCAGCGAGATTGAAGGGGAAACCCTGAATGCGCAGTCGGTGAGATCATCGGTGGCGAGGCATTTAGGGGTAGACATAGGCGCTTTATTGCCAGCGGATCGTGCGGTCGACGGTGTGGTAGAAATGGTGCTGGATGCCACGCTGAATGTGAATAAACCGCTGACAAGCGATCGTTTGTTTGGTTGGCATGCGGCATTATTCCCGACAGGCTATTCTGGCTTATCCAAAATATCAGTAGGGGCGTGGCGGGATGATCGTACCGGGCCCATGCAGGTGGTGTCTGGCGGGTATGGGCGACAGCGCGTGCATTATGAGGCACCACCCGCCACGCGACTAAGCCATGCAATGCAGCAGCTATTGGATTGGATGGCATCCGATAGCGGTTTACATCCATTTATTCGGGCAGGTATCGGGCATTTGTGGTTTGTGACGTTACATCCGTTTGATGATGGAAATGGGCGAATTGCCAGAGCGATTGGGGATTGGTTGTTGGCAAGCGGAGACGCCAACCCGCAACGCTTTTATAGTGTATCGGCACAAATTCAGCGAGAACGAAATGCTTATTATGAAGTGCTAGAGCGTACTCAAAAGGGATCGATGGAGATTACGCCATGGCTGACGTGGTTTCTGGGGATTCTCGCACGGGCGATGACCCAAGCGTTGCAAGTACTTGACTCCGTGTTATTCAAGTCACGCTTTTGGCAGCAATGGGCAAGTGTGCCAATGACCGAGCGGCAGAAAAAGGTGCTGAACCGCTGGCTAGATGGATTTGAGGGCAATATGACCAGCCGGAAATGGGCAGCGATTGGTCACTGTTCGAAAGATTCTGCGGTGCGGGATATAAATGAGTTGATCGAGCTTGGCGTGCTGGCTAAAACCGAAGAGGGTGGGCGCAGTAGTCGCTATGTGCTTTGCCTAGGGGCTGGCGAGAAGAGAACTGACTGAATTGTCTTTCGCTACACTTCATTTTCCTTCTATCCCGATCACGCCTGCCCGCCAAGCATCGGTTTGGTAGAGGATGGATTTGTCTTTTAGATACCGAATGGTGGTTTGAACAAGGTCTGATCGGTAGTTAGGGCTGGTGCAGGTGATAAAGAGCGGGCGGGATATGCGGAATGGTAGTGGGGCTTGCCGGACGCCGACAGGGGTAGGGAAGGTGGCTAGGTTAGACATAATGCTAAAGCCTAAACCTTGGCGGATGAGGGCGAGCAGTCCGCTGTCGCTATTCATTTGCCGTGAAACGGTGAGGGGAAATCCTGCCGCTTGGCAGGCATCACGGATGATCGGGGCGGCGGCATTTGCGGATTCGATATAAGGCTGTTGCTTTAGCAATGGCCAATCTTTTGGCAATTGATAGTGCCAACTACTAGGCAGCACCAGCCGAAAGTGATCTTGCAGATAAGGGATGCTGTGCCACTCGGTGGGGATGTGATAGCTGCTAATACCCAGATCTGCCTCGCCACTTTCTATGCGTTCGTTCACCGCAATGGAATCTTTGCAGCTATCGTCTACTTCTATTTGCAAACCGGGGTGATCTATTGCGAGAGCTTCTAATACGCTGGGAAGTAAGTGCGTGCTGACACTTCGAAAACAGGCAATTTTTACTAAACCAGTTTGGCCTACTTGGTTGGCCATACCGGATTCGATCCCTTGTACTAAACGTTGAATTTGCCTTGCTTGCTGTGAAACCTGTAAGCCTGCCGGTGTTGGCGTGCAGCCATTGCGATGGCGATTTAGTAAGCGAACCCCTAGATGGGTTTCTAGTTCTTGGATGGCATGGCTAATGCGGGATTGTGTACAACCGAGTTCGGTCGAGGCTGCACTAAACCCGCCGCAATCGATGACGGTAACGAGCATGTCTAATTGCTGCAGCTTGATTGTTGACGCCATTTTTTTATCCATCGAAATAGATAATAGATACTAGCAAAGTATTACTAATTTCGGTAATCCATGATCGATGCTTTTGCCAAACTGTTTATCAGGATAAAGCCAAAGACAGAAGGTAAAAAAATGGGTGGGATCATTTTGCATGTGGGGTTGATCTACTTACCGTTAGCAATTAGCCCGGGGCCAAACTTTTTGGCGGTGTCACGGATGGCCTTAACGGGATACCGTTTGCAGGCCATGCTTACTGCACTGGGTATTTCTACAGGGTCGATTATTTGGGCAACTTTAGCGGCGAATGGGCTTGGTTTGATTGTGACACCACAAACGATAGGGGTGATTAGTTTGCTGGGTGGTTTGTATCTTTGTTGGACGGGGGGGAAGATCCTCTGGCAATTGAGGCGTCAAAACCGGCTGCAATCGACAAATGAGGTTGTCCAAGGAGTACGGCCTAGGGTGGCGTATTTAACGGGCGTGGTGACGTGTTTAACCAATCCGCAAGCCTTGGTATTTTTTACGAGTGTGTTTGCTGGGGTGTTTGCGACAGATATGTCTGCCAATGTACGGTGGTGGTGCGTACTGACGGTCGCGCTAATTTCTTTACCGATTTATCAGTGCCAAGCGACCGTATTGTCGCATCCACAATTGCAAGTGCGGTATCTCAAAGTGAAAACTGGGGTGGATTTGGTTTGTGCGGGTTTATTTTTGTGGGCGGGATTAAGACTATTAGCCAAAATCGTTAGTTGATTGCCCCTATCTTTTTTCTTTTCATGGCGAGTGAACTACTCGCCATTTTTTATGCCTATTTCCATTTGTCATAGGAAACATTGCCAACTAAGACCAGCAAGCGCGTTTAAACAGTTTGAGATGATTGACTTTGAATAAGCGAGCGGGACGTTGGTTACCGCCTTTGAATTGATCGGTCGCGATCAAAATTTCTGCTTCATCGGCACTTTCGCCTGGAATGGCGTCGCCGACTTTGATGCCTAAGCGGGAACGAAATGTCCCACGAGAAACGCTTTCTCCAAAGATTTTTTCATAAGTTTGTTGGAGCTGGGTCAAGGTAAACAGTTCTGGCAGTAGCCAACAGGGCAGGGTGGAGTAGCTCGATTTATTTCTTACCCGTTCTACCGCATCTTGGATTTGAAGCTGATGATCAAATGCCATCGTTGGTAGGTTGTCTACGTCAAAGAATTGGAACACCTCTTTCTCTGCTTGTTTGAGCGCCGACATGGGGATTAATGCCACATGAGAAATAGACACAGACCAGCCCCGTGGATCCCGGGAAGTGTTGGCATAGGTTTTAAGTTGTTCTAAGTAGCGGGGTATTAGACCCGTTTTTTGATTAAGCACCCGAAAAGCAGCTTTTTCTGCGGATTCATCTTCATTGGTATGGATATATCCGCCCGGTAATGCGAGCTGATGTTCATAGGGTGATTGCTTGCGCTGATGCAAGGCCACTTGCAAACCGTTGTCCGATAGCGTGAGTAATACGACATCAATTGTCACAATCGGCGATTGGTAATTCTGGTTTGTTTGGGCTTCCATGATGGGCCTTTGAAGAAGAATAAGTAAATTTTAGCATTACTTAGTTGTAATATCCAACTAAGTGGCGTTATACTGAATTTAGTTAGTTGATATTTACGACTAAGTGAGGCGAATATGATCCAGGTTTCTGCAGTGTTAAATGATGAAAGCGTTGTGAATGTGCCGATGCAATCGATGGTTTTTCCGGGCGGCGAGGTGCACGTCAGTGTAGAGACGGTACGTTTTGCAAAAGAAATAGTAACGACTGCGTTGTTAACGGATTCACAGCAAGTGATGCAACTGCTGATGGTAAAAGATGCAATTAATCGCTTGTATCCATTGTTGCCTAAACGATTGGTGATGCCATACGTGCCTTATGCCAGACAGGATAGAGTGGCGAATCCAGGCGAGGCGTTGGGTGCAAAGGTGTTCTGCCAACTGGTGAATCAACTGGATTTTTCTGTGGTGGAAGTAGAAGACCCACACAGTGATGTGGTGACGGCGCTATTAGATAACGTGGTGGTTAAAGATCCGCTTCCTAGTCTAACGCGTTTACAGCAGCGCTTAGGTGCCGTGGCATTGGTTGCGCCGGATGCTGGCGCTAGCAAACGCGTTTTCAAACTAGCAAAAGGGCTAGGCGTACCGATGTTGCAAGCAGAAAAGGTAAGAGATACCCAAACCGGACAAATTACCGGCAGCCGCATGCAAGGTGAGTTACCAAACCTGCCTTTGTTGCTGGTAGACGATATTTGCGATGGTGGCAAAACGTTTACTGCATTAGCACATGAAATTCGACGTGACATGCAAGTGAAGGGGTATCAGCAGCCACTCTATTTATTTGTGACGCATGGCATTTTCAGTAAAGGGTTAGATGAGTTGTGCCATTACTTTGATGGTGTATTTGCAAGACATAGTTGGATAAGTGATCCACGTTGTCAGTTAGTGTAGTGGGCTAGTCGATCTTATCAAAAGAACAGAACAATGAAAGCGAGTCAGATCATGAGTACGCAAGAAAAAAACCGCCAGCAACCGTTTAATTTGGCCGACTTTTACAAGACTGGCCACCCAGCGATGTACCCAAAAGAGACCACAAGATTGGTGGCTAACTTTACACCACGTTCAGCGAAATACGCGCCGGTATTGAAATCGTTATTTGATAATAAAGTGGTGTGGTTTGGGTTGCAGGGGTTCATTAAAGAATATTTATTAGACTTGTTTAATCGCGAATTTTTTGCCCAGCCAAAAGCAAGTGCAGTACGTAAGTATCAACGTCGGATGGATACGGCATTGGGGGCTGGTGCGGTAGATGGTGGTCGCTTGGCGGCCTTGCACGATTTAGGCTATTTGCCATTAGAGATTCGTAGTTTGCCAGAAGGCGCTCGGGTAGATATTAAAGTGCCACCGATCATCTTTATGAATACCCACCCCGATTTTCCATGGGTAGCAACCTACTTTGAAACACTATTTAGTTGCGAGACATGGAAGCCATGTACCGTTGCGACCATGGCGTTTGAGTTCAGAAAATTATTAGATTACTTTGCCGCCATGACCGGTACGCCGGCTGCTTTTGTCGATTGGCAAGGACACGATTTTTCGATGCGGGGAATGAGTGGCGTGCATGATGCGATGCGCTGTGGTTCTGCTCACTTATTATCGTTCACCGGCACCGATACCATCCCTGCCTTGGATTACTTAGAAGATTATTATGGGGTGAATGCCGAAGATACGCTAATTGGTGGATCGATTCCTGCCTCTGAACACAGTGTTATGGCGTTGCGCATTTTGCTGACCTTGCAACGTTTGAAAAAAGCAGCACCAGCAGGGGCTGATGAGTTTGCGATTCGTCGGCAAGCAGAATATGAAGTGGTTAGAGAGTTCGTGACCAAAGACTACCCAAGCGGGATGGTCTCGATTGTGAGTGATACATTTGATTTCTGGAATGTGATTACGGTGATCGCCAAAGCGCTTAAACCAGAAATTTTGGCGAGAACGCCAGATGCGCTAGGAAACGCCAAAGTGGTGTTCCGGCCAGATTCCGGGGACCCTGTTCGCATAGTGGCTGGGTATAGGGATGCTGAACTGGTGTGCAATGCAGGCAAACCCGTATTAGACGAGAACGACCTTTATACCGTCGCGGAAACGGGGCTAAAGCTAACAGAAGCGGAGCGCAAAGGGGCGATTGATTGTTTGTGGGAGATATTTGGCGGCACTACAACAGAGAAGGGGTTTCGCCAATTAGATTCGCATGTCGGGTTAATTTACGGTGATTCCATCACGCTAAAACGCGCGAGCGAAATCATGACACGCTTGGCCGAAAAAGGCTTTGCCTCTGGTAACGTGGTATTTGGGGTGGGCAGTTTTGTTTATGGTATGCACTCTCGCGATACCTTTGGTTTTGCCTTGAAAGCGATTTATGCGGAAGTGGCGGATGAATGTGTCGATATTTATAAAGACCCTGCTACAGACGACGGCACCAAAAAATCGGCGCGCGGCATGATTCGTGTAGAAGAAGAAAATGGCAAGTTTGTGCTGTATGAACAGCAAACGATGGAAGAAGCCAAAGGGGGCGCATTAGTGCCGGTGTATCGCGATGGTCAGTTATTAGTAGAAACCACTCTAACTGAAATTCGCCAACGGCTGAAAGCTTCTTGGACGATTCCTGCTGCTGGTAGTTTGACGTTTGAATAGCCTGTAAGAGTAAAGAGAGGATCGTTTCACGTGAAACGCCCCATGTAGTTTGAGGCTACACGGGGCGTTTTTTCGGCTGCCATTTGGTCAATTAGTCAATTAGCAATTTGGCCAATCATTACACTTTAAAACGAGAAACCGCTTCGGACAAATGAGTCGAGACGCGTTCTAGTTCCATTCCGAGTGCGAGGTTGCTATTCACTGCCGCATTACTTTGGTTGGCCATTGAGGCGACGGTTTCTACCTGATGGGCAATTTGCTGGGTGACCTGATTTTGGTCTCTTAAGGTAGTAGAAATGCCGGCGATGATATTGCCTACTTCTTGTGCAGAGGTGGTAATGGCATCGATAGATTGCCCGGCTTGGGTAGCGAGTTCTACGCCTCTGTCTACCCGGTTGACCGCTTCATCAATGGAGCTAAGTGTCGCGGTTTTACTATCTAGAATTTCCTTCATCATGCCGCCGATGTCTTGGGTGGCTTGCCCGGTACGTTCGGCTAGTTTACGCACTTCATCTGCAACCACCGCGAAACCTCTGCCTTGTTCACCGGCCCGGGCGGCTTCGATGGCTGCATTGAGTGCAAGCAAATTGGTTTGATCGGCAATTTCTTTAATTAGCCCAACCACTTGTACCACGCGATCGGATTGTGCACCGAGGCGCTCGACGTTTTGCGCTGAGTTACGAATGGTTTCCGCAATGCTGCCCATTTCATTGACCGCTGCCTTGACCACATTTGCACCTTCTACGGCGGCTTGGCCAGAATGTTGTGCGCGTGTGCTGGCGTTAGCTGCTTCATCGGCCAGATGGCTGACGGTATCGGTGAGGGTATGAATGCTCATGTGCATATTGTTTGCGGCATGGGTTTGTTTTTCCATGTTTTGGCTAACAATTTGCGAATGACTGCTGAGTTCGGTCATGGTGTGGTTGACGGTAACCGATTGATGCTTAATGGCTGCAAACGTGGTACTAAGTTGCTTCTGCATATCCAGAATCGATTGCAACAGCGGATATTGTTCTGCAGACACATTACTACTGATGCGTAGGTTTCCTGCGGCCACTTCTTTGGCAATACTACCGACGAGCGCTGCTTCGATGGCTTCATTACGTTGGCGAACCGCCATGTAGACCAGCACGGCCGTTTCAAACACCACGAACAATGCATGTAGAAGCACAATATGGAAACTACTTCCTGCATTAAAAACAATGATCCCGGTGTTAGCGGCTTGCAGCTGATTAAAGGCCAAATGATGCACAGCAATCACTGCCGCTGCAGCGACGATGGGTTTCCAATCGCGGAAGTAGAGTAAGAAAGCCAATAGTACAAAGATGATGAAGTGCGCTTCACTCATCCCTTGGCTTTGCTGAATAAACTGCCCAGAGAAAATCATAAACGCCGCAGCAATCGCTAACCGAGAAGCGAGGCTACCCGGGTTTAGTTTGCTGATGAGGAGCGGAATAAGTAATGCAGGTAAGCCAATCCCAAAAGCAATGGCCCACGAATTGGTGACACCACCGACAATTAATCCACAGAGGAATAAAACCCCTAGGGTAATGTGCATGATGCGTTCGGCCTGTTGTCGGACGGGGGCTAATATGGCTTCTTCGTTTTGGTTGCTCATTACGTACTCACTCTACGGCGGTTAGTTAATTAAATAGCACGGTATATAAGAGAGGGAGATATACCGTACCAAGGTTACTCATTCGTGAATGCACGACAAATTGCCCCAAACACAGGGTTTTGTCGATGAAACCAATATAAGGCGACCATCGAATACATGAGCCAAATGGCCAACAATAGCCACGTCAGTTTGTTGGTTGATAGGGTTCTTTTTGATTTCATGGTCGTACATCCAGTTGCAACACGATTGGACTCGATAGACCGTATGGCGCAAAATATGAGGGGGTAGCTAGCGTTGAAGGTTAGCAACCATTACCGCTTGCAGGGCTATGTGATCCTATTTTCAGCATAGCAGCAGTTTTGCAGGTTGCTAACCAAGTCTTAACATTTCTTAGCAAACAATTGTTAAATTAGTCTGCCCATTTCGCTCGAATGGCGATGAGCTTTGGTTTTAGCTCAATAAAGAGGCTAACTAGTGCCGGGTCAAAGTGCTTACCGGCTTCTGTTTGAATGTGGCTTAGTGCTTCATCTACTGTCCAAGCACCTTTATAGGGGCGCACGCTGGTCAGTGCATCAAATACATCGGCAATGGCAACGATTCTGGCAGATAAGGGGATGTCTTCCCCTTTCAATTGATGCGGGTAGCCGTTGCCATCCCAACGTTCATGGTGATATTTAGCAATGGTGCTGGCGGTTTGTAGCAGTGAAGACGTGTCATCCCCTAAAATCGTGGCGCCAATATCCACGTGGGTTTGCATAATCTGCCATTCTGTAGGATCAAGCTTGCCTGGTTTTTGCAAAATGGCATCGGGGATCCCGATTTTGCCAATATCGTGCATTGGGGCGGCATCGAGTAATTCATCAGCGTATTGTTGGCTACAGCCTGCCGCAAGGGCTAATTCTTTGGCAAAGTAACTCATCCGGATGACGTGCATACCGGTTTCGTTATCTTTAAACTCGGCCGCTCGGCCTAGGCGCTGAATAATTTGTAAGCGCGTTTCTTTTAGGGTTTCGATGTGTACGAGCGATAGGTGGTTTTTGACCCGTGCTTGCACAATCGGTGGGCTGACGGGTTTGGTGATGTAGTCTACCGCGCCACTTTCAAAGCCTTGCGCTTCGTTGGCGGTATCGGTGAGCGCTGTCACAAAAATAATGGGAATATGGGCAGTACGTAGATTCGATTTGAGCGTTTTACATACTTCTAGCCCGGTCATTCCTGGCATCATGACGTCTAACAAAATGAGATCGGGTAAATCATTGGTGGCGATGGCAATGGCTTTTTCACCATCCCGCGCAAACTTTAGTTGATACTGATCTTGCAAGATGTGTCGCAACACTTGCAAGTTGGCGGGCTCATCATCGACCAGTAACAAGGTGGGTTGGACGGTTTCATTCATCGTATTACTTTCTGCAAATTGGGGGCTACTGGATTGCTTTTAGACAAGTAGCGAGCAGTTTGTCGATCTCTGCTTCTGCCTCGTCAAACTCAAAGCAATCTAAAAATTCGGTGACTGTGCGTAAGGCACTTTCTGGTAATTGGCTTTGCAATTGGCTGAGTGCGGCATCGTCAATGGTGGCTTTTTTGCAGGCCGCTTTCAACGCAAGTAGGCTTTCTTGACATGCTTTTACATCGATCTGCGGCGTAATGGCGCTGGTGTTTTCCATTTCTGGCGCGGGCACAATGTTTTGCACCATTTGTATGGCCTCTTCTAGTTGTAGCACACCATCTGCCACCTTGAGTTTGCCGTGCTCTATTTCGCCAGCGATATTGCCAACTACTTGTAAACCAAGATTGGTCGCGACGCCTTTAATTTTGTGCGCCAAGGCGGGTTGGTCTTCTGGTGCTGCCGACAATATTTTTTGTGAGTAACCGCTGTAATCGGCCAAAAACTTGTGAATCATTTTGATCAGCAATTGACGATCCCCCCAGCGTGCCGTGGCACTATCCCAATCAATCACTTGAATCGTGTTGCTTGCAGAAGGAGAAAGTACTGTGCTATCTGCCGATTTATCATTCGGGAGTAGAGACAACACTTTTGCCATTTCTTTTTGCAGTAATGGGAAATCGATAGGCTTGGTCGCAAAACCATTCATCCCCGCATTAATCGCATCTTGCCTATCTTTGGGTAACACACTCGCCGTCAGCGCAATAATCGGAATGCCTTCTCTTCCAATAGACGTTTCCCATTTTCGGATGTACTGGGTAGCGGTAAGGCCATCCATCTCTGGCATCTGAACATCCATTAAAATGATGTCGAAGTTGCCTTTTTGGTACTGGGCAATCGCTTCTTTCCCATTCCTTGCTTTGGTCACTTGGTGACCATCTTTGCTTAATAGCAGGCTTAGTAATTCTAGATTTTCCGGCACATCGTCTACAGCCAAAATACCTAAACAAGGCAGGTGGGTTTTTTCAACCTGATGCCAACTCGCACCTTGTTTTGCCACTGGTAGAGGCAAGCGGATGGTAAAGCAACTACCTTTGCCCATCTCACTGGTGACGTCAATGGTACCGTTCATTAGCGTAATCAGCTGATGGGCAATGGTTGTGCCTAAGCCCGTACCACCAAAGCGTCTGGCCATGGAGGCATCTGCTTGGGTAAATGGGCTAAAAATTCGTTCTAACCGTTCTTCTGGAATACCAATCCCGGTATCAGTAATGGCAAATTCAAAGTATTCTGGTTGGTGTTTTACCGATAAGGTCACACTGCCTTTTTCTGTGAATTTAATCGCATTTCCAAGCAAGTTGGTGATGATTTGCCGAATTCTGAGCGCATCACCATGAATCGAGGGGGGCGTTGCATCGTCATACTGAAGGTGCAAGGCGATTCCTTTGTTATTCGCTTGTAAGGCATAGGTGCTGATTAAATTGTTACACATGTCGTATAACGAGAAATCATCCGGGTCTAGTTCGACTGCGCCACGTTCTAGTTTGGCGGTGTCTAAAATATCATTGAGTAGGCCGAGTAAGGATTTTGCGGCGTGGCTAACGGTATTTAGCTGACTTCGCTGGGTGTTAGATAGTTCACTCTGTAGTAAGACATCAGTAAACCCAATAATGGCATTCATTGGGGTACGGATTTCATGGCTCATGTTGGCCAAGAACATGCCTTTTGCGGCGGATGCTTGTTCGGCCCGGTCTCTGGCATCAATCAGATCTCTTTCCATTTCTTTGCGAAGAGATAGATCAATTGCCAATTTCACCACTTTCCATGGCTTGCCGTCGCTATTCAAAATTGGGTTGTAAGCAGCCTGAATCCAGACCTCGCGCGCATCTTTTGCTAAGCGACAAAACTCACGGCTTTGGAAATGTCCATCGTTTAAGGCTTGCCAAAAATCGAGATACCCTTGGCTTTCTGCTTCGCCTGGGTGGCAAAGCATACGGTGATGCCGGTGACGAAGCTCTTCTAGGGTGTAACCCATCATGGTTAAGAAGTTTTCGTTGGCATCTAGTAAATAGCCATTCATATCAAACTCGGCCACTGCTAGGGCTTGCCGCATGGCGAACACAATCCCTTCGTGTTCAGCTGCGCGAAGTTTGCTCTCGGTAATATCAATCATGACGCCATCAATCCAAATGGGTTGGTGTTTTTCGTTATATACCCCACTTGCACTTTCCGAGATCCAGCGTTCACCGCCATTGGCGTGAATAATGCGATATTCCACTACGTAAGATCGATGAGCGGCTAAGGCGTCGTTGACGGTTTGGCGAACTCTTTGAATATCATCCGGGTGGATAATCGAGATGATGGATAGATCGCGTCTAATAAAACGGCGCTTATCGTGACCGGTGACTTGGGTAATGGCATCGCTGGCAAAGATCATGAACCAGTCGCCGACCGCTTCACAGCGATAAGCAACTCCCGGGATATTAGCAATTAGGGTACGGTACTGTTGTTCTCTATCACTTAATTCTTGCTTCATTAGGCGTGAGCGATAGAGCGCAATGCCTGAAAGTATCACAATCCCAACAATTAGGGCAGCGCACGCGATAATTAAAGCGAGTTCTAAGTGATGTTCGATGGTGTGATAATCGATATTACTGGGTTTTCCGATAAACCTTGCCCCATACATGCTGGCATAGTGCATGCCAGAAATGGCCAGTCCAAGGGTGATTCCACTTACCCAAATAGATTGTTTAGCAGAGATACGTCCCTTATTGACGAGATCAAACCGCACCCAGACGGCTAACACTGCCAGCGAAACGGCAATCACCAGCGATAAAAAAAACCAAGTAGGATCGTAGCGGAGAAGCGGGGCGGTTTGAATGGCAGACATCCCCACATAGTGCATGGTGCCAATACCGGCACCGATCAATACGCCCCCAATCACCAACTGCGTAAGGGTTGGGTTTTTCTTCGCGAGTAAATGCAGCGCAATGGTAGAAGCGAAAAAGGCGGGAAGCACAGACAATAGTGTTGTATCGAGTTGATAACTCACCTCTGCACAAAAATCCATCGATAATAAGCCGATGAAGTGCATCGCCCAAATGCCAACCCCCAGTGAACAAGAACCACCAAAAATGGCTATCTGCTGGGTCAGCAAAGAGGAACGGTTGTGCTGGCTAATCCCTACGGTATACATGCCCAAGACGGCACTGCAAATCGCCACTGCCACAGAGATCAATACAATCAATAGATTGTAGCTAATCGGCAGAACCAGAATACTTGGCGTCGGGGATGTAACAAAAAACTGATCTAACATGGCGTTTTCCTATCACCATGGGTGGGTCTAAATGGTTGGCAGAAAAAGAGACTATTTCAGACGCAACCAGGTGGGATGCAACAGGTGGGACGTTGAGGTAGCTGAACGGACCTACTTCATCATAGCAAACGTATGTTGTCAGTAGATGGAGATCAAAAGAAAAATGCCCCTCGATTGGGAGGGGCAAAGCGGGTGAATGGGCTTCACCCGGCGGGGAAGGTTATTTGCAAACTGCTTACATCGCGGTTTGGAAAATCGCCTCAATATCTGCTTGCGTTGCACGACGTGGATTGGTTAAACCGCAGGCGTCTTTTAGTGCGTTTGTGGCTAGTACAGGGATATCTTCCACTTTTACATTCAGCGCAGTTAAACCAGCAGGGATACCGACATCTGCCGCTAATTGGCGAATTGCTGCAATGGCAGCTTGTGCACCGGCTTCCGCCGTGAGCCCATCAACATTCACCCCCAATGCTTTGCCGACACGCGCTAAACGTGGGGCTGACGTTTCTGCATTAAATGCTTGTACATGCGGTAATAGCACGGCATTACATACACCGTGTGGTAGATCATAGAATCCACCCAATTGGTGAGCCATGGCATGTACGAAGCCAAGGGATGCATTGTTAAACGCCATCCCTGCCAAGAACTGTGCGTAAGCCATTTGCTCACGCGCTTCCATATCGTCGCCTTGTTTCACCGCACGACGTAGAAAACCACTAATCAGTTCGATGGCCTGTAGCGCACACGCATCTGTAATCGGGGTCGCGGCTGTCGACACATAAGCTTCTACGGCGTGGGTTAGCGCATCCATCCCGGTCGCTGCGGTTAAACCAGCAGGCATGCCTACCATAAGTGCTGGGTCATTTACAGACAAAATCGGGGTGGTGTTACGATCGACAATGGCCATTTTTACGTGGCGTACTTCATCCGTAATAATGCAGAAGCGGGTCATTTCACTCGCGGTACCGGCGGTGGTGTTAATCGCGACGAGTGGTAATTGTGGTTTGGTAGAACGATCTACCCCTTCGTAATCAGCAATGGCGCCGCCGTTGGTTGCGCACAGGGCAATGCCTTTGGCGCAATCATGAGGAGAGCCTCCACCCAAAGAAATCACGAAATCACATTGGTTGGCTTTTAGCACCGCCAAACCAGCTTCTACGTTACCCACGGTTGGGTTTGGTTTTGCACCATCAAAAATCACAGAATTCACGCCGGCTTTGTCTAGTAAGCCGCTAACGTGTGCTGCCACGCCAATTTTATTGAGTACCGCATCGGTAACGATCAGCGCGTGTTTGAAACCTAAAGATTGGATAGATTTAATTGCTTCTTCTAGACAGCCTGCGCCCATTAGGTTTACCGCAGGGATGAAGAATGTAGTTGCAGCCATTATTGTTCTCCTTATTTGTATGAGGGGCTTGTGACACAAATCCACTCTACGCCTAGTAATTCGATGTCATATCGATCTAGATCAAAGAATAATTACTTAGTGTGTTAAATAAAGTGAAGAAACGGGAATGGCTAAACGGGTTAGATCAGCGAAATAACCAATAGAGGAGGGGTAGACCTAGGGTGGCAACGCCAGTAAAGACTTGTAGGATTAAGTTTTGGGTGAAGCTACGAATAAAAACAAGCGCAGCAATAAACCCCAGCATCAAAAAAATGAAGGAAACTAAAAAGACTGATGGGCCTTCAATCACAATGATGGAGTGACAACGGCTAATGCAATGCTGTAGTTGTCCTGCCCACAAAAAGTACCAGCCACTCGCAGTCCAAAAGACGGACATTGCTAAAAACGCGACTCTGGCAAAAATAGAGGTTGGCATGTTTGGCAAACTATTTTCAAGAGTGCCGAGGGTAAAACGGATTGACTAACGGGTCAATCCCGTTAGCCAAATACTGACAATTTGTGGTGTTTATCAGGAAAATTACTTAAAGATAAGCACATAGCTTTTGCGAACAGGGGTGTGAATATCCCACACGCCTTTGCAATTGGCAGGGAACATGAGTGCGTCTCCGGCTTTAATTTCAATTGGTTCGCCGCCTTCAGGGGTAAAGGTGCAGCTACCTTCAATAAAGTGGCAAAACTCTTGCTGCATGATCTGACGCACCCAGCGGCCTGGCGTGCAAGACCAAACGCCAGTTTCTACGCCATCAGACCTTTCTACCGATTGGGTGGCTACTGTAGAAACAACCTCACCCAATGGTACTGCTACTTGCGCCGTTTCTGGTAAATCTAGAGTGGCTGTTGCTTTGAAATGGGTAATTTGGCTCATACATGTTTTCCTAAATTCAGTTTTTCAATTGGTTTTTCAATTAGTTTTTCAATGCACATCATCAAATAGTGGTTGCATCTAGTGCTGGCCAACTTGCCTTAACACATTAGGCTTTCCATTTTTCCGGCAATGGCCAAGGCCAATTTGCGTCGCCAAGCAGGTGCATGTGGGTTAGCGAGGGTTTGATCTTCATGCACAAAGCTACGAATAATGCTGTTGTAGCCCAGCCAGCGCAGGGGTTCTGGTTCCCAACGCGATAGTCGATACACGCTACCTTCTTTTCTCACCCACGGTTGGCGAGTTAAGTTGGTTTGTTTGCCTAAAATCAGATCGGCCAAGGTGCGGCCACCCAAGTTGGTCGCCGCCACGCCTTCACCACCATATCCACCAGACAAGGCCAGCTGGTGCTGTCTATCTAACAACATGTGCGGCATAAAGCGGCGGGCCATGCCTAAATTTCCGCCCCAACGGTGGGTGATATTGGCTTTTTTCAGTACAGGGAACATTTCGCCCATCAGGTATTGGCGAAGCTCAGTTTCTGCGGTGGTTAGATGAAAATCGGTGCGCAATTTTCCGCCAAACTGATACCCGCCGCGCGCACCAAAAATCATCCGGTCGTCTGCCGAGCGTTGGCCATAGGTTACTTGTCGGCTACTTTCCGAAAAAGCCTGCCCACGGTTTAAACCAATCTGATCCCACACGCTGGCAGAGAGTGGCTCGGTTGCAATCATTAAGCTTTGTACCGGTAATTGGTAACGATCAAACGGTGCAAGGGTAGCGGCATAGCCTTCAATGGCAGGCACAACCCAATCGGCGGTCACTTTGGCTTGCGGTGTGGTCACCACGCCCGGTTGCCAATCGGTGACGGGGGATTTTTCATAAATCGGTACCCCCAGTGCTTCCACGACACGGGCGAGTGCACGCACTAGCTTTGCAGGTTGGATGGTCGCCAAATTGGGGGAGAAAACCGCGCCATATGCTCGGTCGACGATTAATTGTTCGGCGAGTTCGGAAGGGTTTAGCCAGTAATAATCGGCTTCGGTATAACCGAGGGAATGCAGGTTGGCTAACCAACTGCGCATGCGTTTCTCTTGTTCTGGATAACGAGCCGCCGCATAAATCACACCGCCTTTACGGAAATCACAGGCGATGTTTTCCTTTTGAATCACACGGCCCACTTCATCGGGCAGACCTTGCAGAATATGGTGCATATCGGCGCGGGCATCTGCGCCTAGTTTGGCCAAAATGCGTTCTTCACCCAGTAAGCCGCCAATCACCCAGCCACCATTTCGTCCAGAAGCACCAAAGCCAGCGACTTCAGCTTCAACCATCACCACTTTTAAATCCGGAGATTGCTGCTTTAGGTAGTACGCTGTCCACAAGCCGGTGTAACCCGCGCCAATAATCACGACATCAGCCGTGATGTCGCTCGTGAGCGTTGCGCGTGGGGTTAGTGGCTCATCTAATTGGGTCATCCAAAAGCTGATCTGTGATTTCATCGGCGTATCCTGCGTGTTCATCATTGATCGGCATCTTAGAGTTAACGCGGCTTACTTGTCCTCCTTGCGTGTCCGCACGGAATACTGCTGCATCCATGCCGTTGGCGTCTGGCCGGTATGCTTACGAAAACAAGTATAAAAAACCGATAAAGAACGAAAGCCCGCATCAAATGCAAGGCGATCGATACTGGCGGTTGGTAGCGTGGCAAGTAAATCAAGCACATGGCGAAGCCTCGCTTGATTGACGTATTGGTAGAACGTTTGGCCGAAGACTTGGTTTAGCAAATAAGACAGCTGGTTTCGGGTATAACCCGTTGCATCTGCCAAGGTCTGCAACCGAAATTCCGGGTCGAGATAGGGTTGCTGCTTGCTAAGATAATCTTCCACCGTTTGCGCCATAAAGGCTAACAAGCGCGGGTTTAAACCAAGGCGAGCTAAGGGTTGGCGCGTTTGTTGGTCTGCCGTTTGTGGTGGATGGTTTTCGTGCACTAGGGTGGCGTATTCCCGCACTCGCCAGATCTTCTCCGCTTTTACGGTAATGGCTTCGCTACTTCTTAATGCAAATAACCCTTTATCTCCCGCCACACAAATGCGGTACTGAATAAACGCCGTATCGCCATCTACCCGAATACGATCATCGTGAACTAAAGACGTGCCAGGCACAGAAGGCATTAGCTGCAATGCGTACTCTCGCAAATCGGGCAAATGCAAGATGCGGTTCTGGTAATAATCTTCGTAAGTAACGTCTGGATGATACAGCGCCATCACCGCCTCAATGTCGCGCGCTTTCCACGCCAAGTGGTAACGCAGCACAGTCGTGCGGGTAGATTCGGTTTGCGCCAGATCCTCTGGCGGAAATAGGTAAGGGGAAATATCCATTTAAATAATATGCCGGAAAGCCGTTTATCCGGTCAACGAAATGAAAGTCTTGACAGAAAATAGATGTTAATTCTATTATTTCTGTAACGACAGAAATAACGGAAATACAATCATGAAACTCTCTCCCACCATGCAAAAATATGTTCTCCATTGGGGTGAGATGGGCACGCGCTGGGGGGTCAACCGCACGGTTGCTCAACTACATGCCTTGTTATATCTCAGTAATCAGCCTTTGCATGCTGAAGAGCTGCAAGAAACACTGGGTGTGGCTCGTTCCAATATTAGTAACAGCCTAAAAGAATTGCAAAGCTGGGGGCTAGTGAAAGTGGTGCATGTAATTGGGGATAGGAGAGACCACTTTGTCGCCTTGCAAGATGTATGGGAAATTTTCCGGGTCATTATGGAAGAGCGCAAAAAACGCGAAATTGACCCGACGCTAACCATCATGCGCGAATGCGTCATGGACGCAGAAAAAGATGAAGACCTTGGCGCTGAAACTCGGCAGAAAATGGAAAACGTCCTGCAATTCTTAGAAATGCTGACGAACGCCTATGAAGATTTTCGCCATATACCGCCGTCTCGCCTACAACGGCTGATCCAAATGGGCGGCAAGGTAGTGCGCTTTCTGGGCGGTGGCAAAGCCAGTAAAACATCCGTTACCGATTAAACCGATTTGATTGAATACCTAGCGAACAGGGAGTATCCGCCATGCGCACCCCACAACTGACGCTTTATTATGATTCGAACTGCCCACTGTGTGATCTGGAAATTCAACGTCTATCTAAATGGGACAAACAGCAATGTCTCGCCTATATTGACATTATGGCCCCAGATTTTAAGAACGATCTGCCGGGTGTAAGCTTTGCTGATTTAGATGCCGCCATTCATAGCCGCACTGCCGATGGAAAAGTATTGGTCGGGATAGATACCTTTATTCTGGCCTATACCTTGGTTGGCAAGCGCTGGTTGGTATCGCCTCTCACGGTGCAATGGCTACGCCCATTTTGGCTGGCGGCTTATCGCTGGTTTGCAAAAAATCGCAACCCACTGTCTAGATTACTAGGATATCGACAAGTGCCCGTTTGTGACGGCAACGTCTGCGAAAAGAAAACGATTTGGGGATGGTCTACTCGCGGTAATCCACACTAATAATCGCGATAGCACCTATCCACCACAGCTAAGCAGGAAAAAGGGAGAAGCACATGCATGTATTGATTTTGGGCGCATCCGGCATGATTGGCCGCGAGATCACTACACAATTGGCCAGAGAAGGCTGCGAGATTACCGGCGTGGGAAGACGCAAGCCAAATCAAACCGATGCAAGCCACTGGCAAACGATCGATTTTCACCAAATGGCAGACTCCGCCAATTGGCTACCGCTTTTAAAAGGGGTGGATGCGGTAGTGAACTGTGTCGGGATTATCCGGGAAAATGAACCCGGCGAATTTGATTTGCTTCACCGCGCCGTGCCTGTTGCCTTATTTTCTGCATGCGAGCAAGCCGGGGTGAAACGTGTGATTCAAGTCTCTGCCCAAGGCAGCCATGAAAAAGCAATTACCCCCTATTGGCGCACCAAAGGGCAAACCGAAGCCGACCTGAAATCCCGCCAACTTCACGCGACAATTTTGCGGCCCTCACTCGTCTACGGGCGGGAAGGGGCGAGTAGTGTGATTTTCCGCACCATGGCAACCTTGCCCATTGCCGCCATGCCGTTAGCAAACCGTTCATTAGTTCAGCCAATTCATGTAGAAGATTTGGCCCGAGTAGTCGTGCGTCTACTCGTCTATAAAGTGAATGCCCCAGAAACCCTTGCGACGGTCGGCCCACGGCAAATGACCATGGCCGAGTATTTGGCAGATTTACGCGCCGGCATGAAAGCATTACCCGCATGGATAATGGATTTACCCGATGGCATTGCCCAAATGATGGCAAAAGTTGGCGAAATGATTCCCGGTAATGCATTTACACCAGACGCACTCGCCATGCTGACGATCTGCCAAAAAGACCCCAAAATGGACACCCAATCGGTCAGCAAAGTATTGGGCTATTCGCCAAGAGACCCCAAACGGTTTGCCGAACCAACCGATAAGCCCGCTGCCATGATGGCATGGGCAGCACCAGCGCTAACTATCCTCATTGCGCTGTTGTGGATTTGGACGGGCATGACTTCTCTTTGGTTTTGGCCGCAATCAGAGAGTTTGGCGTGGTTAGCCGCATGCGGCATTTCGCAGCCCCTCCAACCATACGCCTTATTAGGTGCGGGGTTGTTAGATATAGGGATTGGGGTGGCCTTACTGGCCAAACCGAACAAAACGCTTTGGTTAGTGCAAATATTGCTAGTGCTGCTCTACACCCTATTACTTAGCATTTGTTTGCCGCAATTTTGGTTACACCCCTTTGGACCATTAAGTAAGAACCTACCTATCTTACTCATGATGTTCTTCCTATGGCGTAACGCCAAACCATAACACAACCCCGAGCTTTGGCTTTCCTCCTCCGCTAGCAAAACCTAGCGGCAGGGGAGAACATTGCCCATCCAAACACATCGCATCCCACCCCATCAAAAAGAAGAACACCATGGATTATCTAACCACCAAATGGCTGCATATTCTCTCTGCTACCTTTATGTTCGGTACTGGCTTTGGCACCGCGTTTTATCTCTTTTTTGCCGGGCGAAGCAAAAACGTGCAAGCCATCGCCGTGGTCGCCAAATGGGTGGTTAAAGCCGATACATGGTTCACCACGCCTAGCGTCATCATCCAACCACTTTCCGGCTTTTGGATGATTCATCTAGCGGGTTATCCGCTTACCTCTGGTTGGATAATCTGGAGTCTAGGCTTATATGCGATGGCCGGCATATGTTGGCTGCCTGTATTGTGGTTGCAACTAAAAATGCGTGATATGGCCATCGCCGCCGCCCATCAGCAAGCGATAACATTACCAGACCGTTACTGGCAGTTTGAAAGGTACTGGACCTTACTAGGCATCCCCGCTTTTGGTGGTTTAGTGGTGGTGTATTGGTTAATGGTAAATAAACCATTCTAAGGTTTGAAAATGCCCATGACATTATCTACAATCCATGCGAGATGGCGGACTTTAGCAAACCACTGACGAACTGTTCCACGTGAAACGCAAACGGTTGAGCAAATTGTTTTAATGATCGTGAAAACCGCTTTATGCTTCTTTCATTTATAAAGAATTCACTCAATGCGAATCAAACTCTACGCATTTCTCTGTGTCCTCGGCGCATTGCTACCCTTGTGCTCATTTGTTCCATGGGTGTTAGTGCATGGATTCGATTTTTTCTTATTGATACAAGCGGCATTTAATACGCCAATCTCTGCTTTTGCTTGGATAGATGTACTGGCTTCTGCTGCCACGCTAATCCTGTTTATTTTTTGGGAAAGCAAACGGATTGGTCTGCCTAGACCATGGATTGCCTTATGTGGATTGGCAATTGGCGTCTCTCTTGCCCTGCCACTCTTTTTGCTGCTAAGAGAAAAGCACCTTATTCAATTATCAAACAAAGGCTAAGCCTTCTTTTTGACCATTAGGATGTTCATGAAATTCAACTTCAAAAAATCACAGTTTCTTTTTCTTGCTGCTGGCCTCGTCGCACAAATGGCGTATGCCATTGGGCCAGGGACGTATGTTACAGAAAGGGGCTGGGGGCTACTCACTGTATCGAATAAACAAACCTTTGAAATTAGTGCAATAGGTGCAAATGGACACTCTTGCAATCTAGGTGGCAAAGTAAAGGGCAGTAAAGGCATCGTTGACGCAGAGACGCCTGATGAACGTTGCGAAGTGAGTTTTACCCCAAAAGGAAAAGGCTTTGCGGTGGATTCAACGGTAGATAGTTGCCGAGAATACTGCGGCATGCGCGCAGGCTTTGAAGGGGACTACTTTCCACAGCCAACCGAATGCGCGGGTGCTGCAACCAAGGCCGCCAAAAATGGCTTTATTCAACAATACAAAGCCAAGCAATACGCAGGTGCCTACCAGCAGCTAAGCAAGTATCAACAAAATTGCGGCAAATATATGGATTGGTTAGAAACAGATCAGGTAGCCAATGACTTAGCCATTACCGCCTACCACCAAGGCGATAAGGCGCTATGCTTGAAACACCTCAAAACGACGATGGGGTGGGGGATTGCCAACCTAGCGGCGCTAGAAGAAGAGCTACCGCCAACAGATTTTATTTCCTACAAAGGCATTGCCAAGGCCACATGGTATAACCGCAAGCTGTGTGAGTAGTAAAGGAAGTAGGGGCTGCAAAAACGGCCGAGTGCGATTGGGTTTGAAGGCTAATCAGGAAAGTAAGTCCTGATTAGCCACTGACCATGTTCACCAAAATCTGTGTCCATTCTCTATGTATTGACGTGTGGATTCATTACACAGGGTCACTACCTTGGCATTGGATTCCACTGTGTTCGAAAATGCGAGAACAGTTCCTCGGTGAGTTTGCCCTGTTCGAATAACGCACGAGGATACTGCTTGATCACCGCCAGATCAGTACATACCATTCGTGTATCGGTCTCATCATCACGGATGAGGGTTATTCCCGTGAATTCCCCTGCTTGTGGATTCCACCACTCTAAAAGTTCATTCTTTGGGTCTTCATCTCTAGTAATGGCAAGTATCCTGCATTTACCCACTTCAAAGTCTATACTGATCTTTTTAATGTAGGCGTCTTCTGGGCTCAACACCTCTAGCCAAGCAAAGCCGCCGTATTGGTAGGCTTCATTTATGGCGAGCTCAATGTCTTCCCAAAATGGCATTCTCCATCTCACGAAACTAGACGGTTTCCCCGATTCGTTATCTGAAGTAAGTTTTAAAAGATGAGCTTCTTCTTCGTTCATTTCATCAAATAGCATGTAAATATCCCAAAATCGGTCATGTAATTGCGCTAATTAAAGTGATGCATAGAGTGAGACGCTGGCAGCCAAGAGATTCATGGCGTTTAAACCTTCACCTACAGACAGGCCGCTATTTCTTGTTATACCGATCAACCTACAACAACTCGCTAAAGGGTAAGAAGTCAAATCGTGTGGGATTTCCCTCTAGCGTATGGGCACAATAGGCATCCATCGCAGGGCCGACCGCATCCGCAGGGATGTACCGGATATTGCCGGTATCTCCATCATGCAAGTGATAAACCACCTTGTCTGTGCGAGCATCGTTAAAGAAGAATTGATCCCCATCACGGCCATTTATCCCAAAGGGACGGGTATCTAGAAAGCATCTCAAACTGCACCATTTATAGGGTGTTTGCTGCGCTACCGATGTCATCGTATAAACATCGGGGATTTTTGCCTGAATACGGCGTATATCAGACTCATATATGGATTTTTCTGTGGTGAAGCTTCCCAAAATATATTCAACCGAGCAGCAGCTACTTTCAGGGTGACCAATGAGCTGACGGAAATCTGACCCAGGTCGAAGTTGAGTAATACTCCATCCAAAGCCGGCACGCAGCCAAGCATTAAATAAAACATCCGGAAAATTGAATGAATTATCGTTCAAGTTATTCTTGAATGTTAGTTTTGGCCATAGGCTAATGGTTTGGTTGTTTATTACAAAAAACAAACAACAGTCAAAATCATCTTTTTCGGCCCAAGGAGTTGGAATAGCCGAATACCATTGCACACCTAAATACAGCTTTGGTTTTTGTGCTTTAATTAGCGCATAGCTTTTTGGTTGCAAATCTTTTAAATAATTAAATGCTATTTCAAAGTTACTTCCTAAGAAATCGACGATAGAATGCAATCCTAGCTTTCCAAGCTCCCCCAGGGTTTGAGTATCAATTTGCTCTTTTTCATCATATATGAAATCCATATTTTCTTTTTTTATTTCACGAATATTCATTATTTCAACTTAGTTTAAGTATTGCCAATACTTGTGCAGACCAATATCTAGAAACAGGTGGTCAATAACAATTTCAATTAAATTCACTCAATTTTTTTGTTTTTGATGTGTCCAATCTAATGCCAATTCATCAGTAACCACTTTTGTTGCATACAACCAGACATACTGACCGCGAATCATTGTTGTCGATCTTGTTGGCTATCTCAGTCTCAGCCGACTGCAAATTTCCTATTCATTACAACCCCTTATCCCTTCGCACAACGTGCCCAAAAGGGCTCACCTTCTAACAAGTCATATTCCTCAACTGGCCGGGATTCTTCCACCATAAACCAAGCTGATTCTGTCCGCGTAATTTTCACTGGCTGGTAAATATTCCAAGATTTTAAAAAGAGTTTTGCAGACTCAACACAATGCGCAAAGTGCTGAAAGTAGGTTTGAAATACCTCTCCCAAATTCGATTGAGTTGGATCAAGCCAGGTTCTACGCCTGTCTCCGACCAAGTCCATGTTCCAGTTCACCTCGGAACTTGGACGCGCCAGAAATTTGCTTTTTACTTCCATCATCAAGACCATCGCTTCATCTAAGTCTTCAAAGCGGAGGTATCGACGATAGAGCCGATCCAACAAAAGTGCCCAGTTTTTTTCAGGGTCTTTTTTAGCTACAAAAAAGTCTACGCATTCAAAAAATAGTTTTACGTCTGAGATGCTTCCCAGCTCGCAAATTGAACCGCCCCCACAAAATCCAATGTTCATGATGCTCACCGCTTGAATGAAATTAAAGTTGGACTTATCGCACCGTTTGTCCAGCGTCTTTGGACAGCCTTATCCCTGTACCTCCTATCACCCATTTCGGCGCGAATCATGGTGAGTATCCTTGCTTGTTGATGCGCAATTCATCGATTAGTACAAAGGCATAATTGTAACGGGTTTAGCGTTGCGTAGGTGAATTTAGGAAGAGGTAGGCGACGCTGGGGATTGTTGACGTGAATTCGAGATCGATGAGGGGCTACTTGGCCGTTCAAATACTCAACCGAAGGAACGAGTGTGAGTTATCTGTTACTCTAATTGATATTGTTGAATCAATTGTTCTATATGTGTCGCAGCTTCTGGATGCAACCGGGCATACTTTCGCATGGCTTTTAAGACATAGCGTTTCACAGTGGCCTCATCGTACTCCCCATACTGAGTTTCAACACCGGTAATAAAGGTTTCGTACTCGGCCGAATACATCGTACGGCCAGCATCATCGGTAAAACGGCTGATGTGCCAAGCAGGATCACCACCGGCACCTCCAAAATTAAAAACACTATCTATATAATAGTCAATTTGGGCTCTATCTGTTGCAGGAAAAGCAAATACGATACAGTAGATTAAAGGATAATGTGATTCAGACTCGGCATCTTCAAAGGATAAATACGACATATTATTATTCCGAAGGAAAAGCTGTGGGCACGTATATCGTACCTTTGAAAGTACTAATGGGAACTTTAAATTTAATACCATTTACCTACTGTGGTAGGCGTTTCCCTTTCGCGGATACATCTGAGCCAACTATTCACTAAAAATAATTGTTATAGTCGTACATATACGTATCAAATTCATCTAGACTCCAAATGTGTCCATCTAATCTATCAACCATAATGACTCCACCCGTTTTCTCTTCATTTATAGAGAATGCGGAAAATTTCCAAACAATGGGATTGCTATTGTCGACGAGGTTTGAATCCAAATTAACGACTAAGCCATTCTCTTTGGCGTGCATTTTTGCAATATCAAAAGCATTTTCTTTTGATAAATAATGATCAGTTTTGTAATTAACAGGAACACTATAGACTGATACCCCCTGTTTTTTAAGTAGATTAATCATAGGAATTAACTTTACTCTATTAACAGAAATCCCTACGTAGCCATGATATTCAAGATCATTTCTATAAGAAAAACTATTATCTAACAAACTAAGAAATCTAAGACTATTCGATTTCGTGGGGGTTACCAAAAAAATGTCACAAAAGCTGTCCATCGACAATCTCACTTTACTTTGATAATAACGGCCTTGCCAGTTATTGAGTTACTAAAATTATTCACAGGAACAGAATAAGATGAACCAGTCTCTGGTTGAAACAAGTAAATTATTAAGTTTCATTCTTCGCCACAAGCCAGAAGCCTTTGGTATTACGCTAGATAAGGAAGGATGGGCATAAATTGAATCACTGATTGCAGCGACAGCCAATACAGATCAATCCCTTGACCATGAACTGATCAATAAAGTGGTGATCACAAGTGATAAGAAGCGGTTTGCAATTTCCGAAGACGGTTTAAGAATACGTGCTCTACAAGGCCACTCTACAGATCAGGTGGACATTGCTTATACGGAAAAGGTGCCCCCATCTGTGTTGTATCATGGTACTGCCACGCGTTTTCTGGATGCCATCCATCGTGATGGATTATTACCGGGCTCGCGCCAATATGTACATTTATCAAATGACAGAACAACTGCGCTTGCGGTTGGTCGGCGGCATGGGCAGCCTGTCGTGATAGAAGTAGACGCCCTAGCGATGTATCAGCAGGGCTTCAAGTTTTTTCAGGCGGATAACGGTGTTTGGTTAGTCGAGCACGTTCCTTTTCGCTTCATCAACATTTAGTCTGCTTCGTCTTCAATTTCTCTTAGATAAAGTAAATGCTGATCGGACTCTTTTTTTGCGTCAGCGAGCCAAGCTAAAAAATTGGGGTAACTCAGGTTGTCCCAAGGTGTATCTTTGGGGCTGCCATAATCATAGATTCGGACGATAGGATCGCCTGATAGGTCAGACCCGTCAAAGCAAGCTAAAACAACATATCCATCATTACAGAAGCCTGTTTCATCACAAATCATTGCGAATGGGATGAGCGGCGCATTTTTAAACTTTAACAGCATTGAACTATAATACATTAATGAGTTTGGCATATCTAACGCAAGTGGCGCCCAAGGGTCCAGTTTTGGCCATGCATCATTAAGTAACATGTGCTCGTAAGCCTCAGGAAAACGAAATTCAGTTGGAATAATTGGGGTGTTGAAAAAAAATGGTTTCATTTGTGTGCTTGTAATGATGTGGATATGAGCGCTTTTAGCATGAGTTTACTCTTCTGAACCCTGCATACTTTTTCGTCTGAATCTATAAAGTAAAACGCCTGCATGGTTTGTAAAGCAGAACACTGAAAGATAGTACTTAAACAAACTTGAGAATTTTTAGATCATGTTTGAAAGTTTGAGCCTCCTCTTTCGGTACTTCGGCCAGAAGCGCATCCAGCCCATGCTCTTCTATGCAATCAAAAATAATCTGCCTTTGTTGGATCACCCATTCCGCGTGCCACCCACCAGACAAAACCAAGAGAATGACTTGCCACATCAAGTTTTCAATTGGGCGCTCAAATCCATCTTCAAACTGATAAATCACGTAGCCCATGATTTGCTCATGAGGCCAGCCATTCATCACCGCATGGTCTCTACATCCATCAAAGTAATTCTCCAGAGCCCATGATTTTAGGGTCTCATAGGTTTTTCTCTCTTCATGCAACATAATCAAAGCATTTTCTTGGTTGGTAAGACTAACGGTAGATTTACCTAATATACCGAATGGCAAGATAAGTAAGTTCAATAATCACAGTCAGTGCTCGTTAGAAAACTTAAAATAAGCTGGTTTAGAGACTTATTTTTTATTTAAAATAATAGTAATTATTACCGCCATCATCCCATTCATCAGGAAAAGGAGATGTATTTATCTTGCCACCTTCTATTTTATAAAAAGAATCATTAGGCAATCCCGGAATATAGCAATCTATTTTTTTCAACAAAGCGGCGGTAATCAGTTGATTTGTCATCATCTCTTTTTCTAATTCATACCTGTATAGCTTTACTAATTGCTCAACATTTCCCGATACATCAACAACAACACAAAGACATTTTTTATCGGGTATAGAATTTTTGTATTTATAAAATTCATCTTCATTAAAAATGTCAATATCTAATATGTCACAAGATAATGCATTCGATAAAAAATATTGTATATCGGTATTAGATAGCTTATGAATAAGGAAAAAATCTATCATATAAGTACATTTGTTTATTATTTATTCCGTTTGTAAAAACTTACCAGCCACTTTTTTATACCGGATGGCGGGGAGGGTAGGGCGTTTGGTCGTAACAAATCCCCGGGATAATGCGCGTGCCCAAAGCAAAGGCTGTCATCTATCTGAAATACCTTCGCAACAACCGCGGCCTCTACACACCAACGGCCAAAGTAACTACCCATTTCCAATGGGTTTGTCTCTGGGTTGCCAAATTCATACCACCAGATTTCGTCTCGACCTTTTCGCTTTAGCTCCGCATACCAATGTGTGACAAAGTCGTGAAGCTGCGCGGCTTGCTGATCAGGCGCTGCTTGTAACGCCTTTAATAGTCGCGCATAAGGCTTCTTATGCAACATCTTTGTACCTATTGTTCTGCCGGATTCTCGCGTGGCAATTACGCGATCAAGCAACTCATCCTCTCCTTCATCTCCAACCAATGCGAGTAAACGCCGCCATTGATCATCGGGAATCTCCAGTATCAGTGCCAAACCAACCAAACAAAAACACCAGTTGTAATGTTCAAGATTAGCAAGCTCAAAAGTCCAGTCCCTGCACTTGTCCAGACCATGTTCACGACAGATTTTCTCTGCTTCTTGGTTGGACAATTCCCATGCATCCAACACACTGGGAAATGGATTGTAAAGCTCACTTACCACATCTCCTCTTGAATATTGAGTTAGCGTCAGGCGAGGAAACTGGTGGGCATAATTCCAAACATACTGTGGTCGATATGTTGGATTTCCTGATGGCAAAGGGATCAGCTCTTCAGCGCTATTAATCGCTGTCCAGCGTCTTTGGACAGCCTTTTCCCAGTACCTCCTATCACCCATTTCGGCGCGAATCATGGTGAGTATCCTTGCTTGTTGATGCGCAATTTATCGATTAGTACAAAGGCATAATTGTAACGGGTTTAGCGTTGCGTAGGTGAATTTAGGAAGGGATAGGTAACGCTGGAGATTGTTGACGTGAATTCGAGATCGATGAGGGGCTACTTGGCCGTTCAAATACTCAACCGAAGGAACGGGTGTGAGTTATCTGTTACTCTAATTGATATTGTTGAATCCATTGCGCTATCTGTGTCGCAGCTTCTGGATGAACACGTGCGTACTCCCGCATGGTTCTGAGAACATAGCGTTTCACCGTGGCTTCATCGTATTCTCCATATGGCGGTTCTACACCGGTAAGATAGGTTTCGTACTCTGCCGAATACATGGTACGGCCTGAGTCATCCGTAAAACGGCTGATGTGCCAAACCGGATCGCCACCAGCACCTCCAAAATTAAAGATACTATCTATATGATAGTCAATTTGTCCGCTATCTCTTGCGGGGAAAACAGGCAGGATTTACGCCGCAAGCACGCATCCGCGTGCGCGTCATGAATGGGGGCCTGGTCATCACGACCGAGTAAAAACCGCCGACAAACGAAGGGCCGCAAACGCGGCCCTTCTCTTAACAGCTACCCGCCGCAGGCGGGTGGGTGAGGTTTTCTTCTGAAGTAAGCATGTCAGCATCAACCAGAACGCTGCACAAGTTCTAAATCCTCCTCTTTCACTGTTAATACGGCTAGTGATTCGCCTTCGCTGTCAACAAACTCAACTTCATACTGGGGATGTTCTGATGCAAACACCATCAAAATGGCTCCGGTTGTCCCACTCGGTACGCCATCCCCGAGAGAGCGAGTTGATCTCACTACGTCATACTCAAAGAATTTTGTATTCATTTTTTGGTCGGAATAGCTGTTGTTAATCTGACTATGCCGTCATTATTTCGAATCCATCCAAATGTCACGTCAATAACTTTGCCATTTGCTCCGGTGACAGGAATGACTTGATTAAATTTAATGCCGTGTTCAGTAACTGCCGTTTGAATTGCTGAGGCTTCATTAAAGACTACTTGTTTTGCAAGCTGGTGGCATTGCCAGGATTAAATCCAAGAGCAGAATCAAACCATTTCGCTTCTGGACCACCAACTGGATGTTCTGCATTCAACAAATAGCGCGCCAATTTGTCATCGACACTTGCTCGGGTAGCAGCAAGCTCTACGCTATTTGCCCCAACTAATTATCGACTTGCATATCTCCTTTTGATAAATCTAATGCAATAGCAAGCATCAACTTACCCATTTTTCCTGTTAACAGTCTTTCATATTCCTTTAATGAGTATGTGGTTATGTTAAATGCCTCAAATTGCCCTGCTTCATCTTGCAAATCAAAACCAAAAATTCTTTCACCGTTCACTAGGACTCTAAAAATATCCTCGCCTTGCTCAGGAGTATGAGAAAGTGCATAAATAGTTTTAATATCTCCACAGATTTTTCTTGCATGCTTAAGTACGTGCTGCCCTTTTTCAGATTCCATTAGATATTTTTTGGAATCAATTAAATCAGCGCGACATTCCTTCTCGGTATCTGAATTTGTTAACTTCATTTAATTTTCCCTGGAGTTGTCGTAACGAGGTTGCCATACCTACCAGTCAGAATGGTAATTGTTGAAGTTGGCTGGAAATTGCTAAATTTATCAACACCTATGTTCCTACCCAAATCAATCTCTCGCACGTAGCGAGGACCATTAGCACTCTCAAGAACTCGGGTAACCGGCGCTTGATCGACCATTTTCTGCTGCTCGGCAACAGCCCACGGTTTCGATCCGTTTGCTCTACTGGGGTTACGAATTGATGTCGCCCAATCATCCACTTATTAAATATCTTCATTTTCAAGCGCTTTGGGTAGAAATTCTCGCGCTCTCTTTAAGATCTCTTCCCATTGATCCGTGGTAAGCACTACATTTCTTTCGTTGGTATAAACAGTCAATTCAAGCATACTCGAATCATTAACAGCTATTTCCATAAAAGGGTTGTTATCCCCCTGAATATAGACACATAAATATGGGTAAGTGCTATTTACGTCCCCAACTTTCTCAAAAACTAGTTCCTTCATTTTTTCAGCATTCCTCGAAATCCAATAAATTCGCCTGACGTAGTCCAACTCGCAGCTCTCCCGTCTGGTAAAGCATAGGTTACCCAACCATTCGGATATCTACCTCCCGAATCACTTGTTGCTACTCCGTTCTGTACAAGCGCACTGGTGTCCAAGGGGCGTAATCTCCTTGAAAGGGCTGGTAGATATCAAAAGACTGCATAAACGGCCACGGGTCTTCGTATTTCTCTAGCGGGGAAATCGGTAACCAGTCTTTGGGGACCCAAGGGGAGTCGACTTCTACTTGATAGCCATTTCGCCATGCGAGCTTGGCAAACAACATGGCATAAGAAACGATGAAATTATGTGTTAGTCCAGATTCTTGATCGTGCCTAGTCTTGCGGCCTTTTATGCATGCTTTTCACATCTACTGCTGCACCTTATTCGCGTTCTGCTGATGGTTGTCGAAGACCGTGCGAATAAATTTCCCCGTGCGCCTATCCACAGACGCTGTAACCAATGTTAACGGGCAAATCTGCGTTCTTTGACCTGCCATTCCCGTTAGTTGTGGCAAACAATAGAAGACATTTTTCTTGTCGTTAAAATCGATTATCCATTTCCCTCCAAAGTACTTACGGAACACTTGTCCGACGTATCGAGCCATGCCATCTACCGCTTTTGCTTCGCTCTGCTTTTTGATGTCATTGATCGTCGGATAATTCGCCAAGGCAAATTCCTCGATCAAGCTCAACGACTCTGGCGAAAAATCCAAACGTGCTGCCATATCCACGGGGATGAACTGGCGAAACCGTTCTATGGCATCGCTCATGTCCATCAACCAGACCTGAAATTGATCATCTTCCTTAGTCATCATTGCTTCCCAAATTTGAACTTGATGCCTGCATTGGTGAGGGCTGACCTGTCCTGACAATAGTAGACACACCATCTCTTAAGCGTGTTGCTGCTTTTTGCTGAATTCCAGTGCGTAAACAGAGGGCGCAACGAAACCCAGTCGTGAATGTCTTCGCTGTCGGTTGTAGAATATTTCAATGTATTCTTGGATAGATGCCTCTGCTTCTGCTCGCGTTTCATAACAATGCTGATAGATCAGTTCATTTTTCAAACTACCCCAGAAGCTTTCCATAGGCGCATTATCATAGCAATTACCTTTACGTGACATTGAGGTCCTCATGCCAAACTGCTTCACCAACTTTTGGTAGTGATGTGCACAATATTGACTTCCTCTATCCGAATGCAGAATTAGGCCTAACGGAGGTCGCTTCCACTTCACTGCTTTCCACCGTGCCTGACAGACCAAATCCTTTGTCATCCGCGAGCTCATGGCATAACCGACAATTTCACAAGTAAATATATCTTTGATGCCAGCAAGGTATAACCAACCTTCCTTGGTCGAGATATAGGTAATATCGCTCACCCACGCTTCATTAGGCCATGTTGGCGTAAATTGTTTTTTTTCAGGCTACCTCACCGCAAACTCTGCGAAAAGTAATAGTCTCTGCGGGTATTACGCAAACATAGCGCACACTATCATTTGCATGCAAATGGCATTGCGGATAAAATTCATGCTTTTTGCATACTAAGGATAATGATTATGCGTTTACGCCAGCCACTTCGCTCCCTATTGATGATTAGCTTATTGGCCGTCAGTGCGGTCAGCCATGCCTTTGAGCCGGGCAAATATCAAACTAAAGGCAATTGGGGGGAGCTGATCCTTAGCAATAAAGGGACATTTCAGCTAGAAACGGTCGGAGGCCAAAGTTCATGTAGTCTGGAGGGGAAAGTGGTGGGTAATAAGGGCTTCACCGGCGGGGCGAGCGCAGAAGAAAAGTGCGAGCTCAGTTTTGTGCCAAAAGGGAAAAGCATTGAAGTGGCCGCCGAAAATTCTGCTTGCCGTTCCTACTGCGGCGCGAGCGCCGAAATCGATGGGCTTTATTCGCCTGTTCCTCCTAAAAAGAAAAAATAACCGGGCTTCTGCCTTCCCTATTGGATGAGGGCAGCGAGGCGAGTCGCAATCGTTGATTGGAGTAGAAAGTCTACGCATGGGGAATCGAATTTATTTGTATGCCGAACGCCAAGGCGAGTACGAGATGCTGAGCGAGGCAAAGTATGAGGTTCCCCCTGTATGGTGTTTGTTGCTGGGGGATGTGATCGCTGATGAGGGGGGGTTAACCCTGCGGACTCGGCAAAAGGCTAGTTGGGCCGCGCTGAATGGTTTGTTAGGCGTGCTAGAAGCAGACGCTTCGTTTTCTAAAGATAATCATTTTTTGCAGGCATTGGATGCAGTTAGATCATATTTGGCCGCATATCCAACCAAATTAACGGTTGAGCTAGCTGAGCTATTTATGATGGAAGCGGATATATCGGAGGCAGATTTTTTAAGCCAAACGATTGATGAGCTACGGTCGTTTCGGTCGAGTTGTGATCCATTCATCGCCAATAAAGAGGTGGCGGGGTTAAACCAGCTATTTGGTGTAGAAACGGCGGCGGATTGGTTGTCTCAAACGGGCCTCACGTGGTGGGAGGACGCATATTTCTGGGAGAGCCGTTGGGAGAAACAGAGCTGGGCGGATTATCAGTCCGAGAAAGCGACTGCACCGGTTCCATTAGGCGATGGCCTGACTGCATTTTACGCGGATGGGCAATGGGGATTGAGGGATGAGGACGGGGCCGTTCTTGCATCCCCTTTTGCGGATGAACTCTTGCCCTTTGATGATGAGGTAGCCGTTACGGGGTATCGGCAAGGCTTACATTGGGGATTGCTGCACCGCTCTGGCCGCGTGGTTACCCCTGCTGAATTTGATGTTTATGAAGGGATACATGGTGGCATTGCCATTGTTCAGGTTGCAGGCCGGTTTGGTCTTCTTGAGCTAGATGGCCAGTGGTTGGCGACCCCACAATTTGATGATGCATATGGTTTTGATGAGGGATTGGCCCCTGTCTCTTTGAATGGTAAATGGGGGATGCTGGGGCGCGATGGCAAAGTGGTGATCCCGATTGAGTTGGACGATCTGCATAGTGCTAGTTTACTGAAAGATGAACAAGCTAGTGGGGTTCGATTGCTTGCCAAGCAAGGTGGCTGGGGATTGATGGATGAAGGTGGGCGCTGGGTGCTTCCGCCTGTGTATGACGCAATAGAATGGAAAACAGGCCATGCAGCCGGTTGGCAAACCAGTAAAGATAATCTGCTTGGCCGGCTTTCACCGCTAGGCGAGACGTGGTTGGCTGGCGAATGGCATGCAATCGAGGCGTTACCGCTGGATGATCAAGGTAAACAGCTGGCGTGGCTTGTTGAAAAAGCAGGTCTGAAAGGGGTTGTTGGCAACGATGGACATGTTTGGTTACCGTGTCAGTTCGATAAACTCAAACCACTAGAAGCCGTCGAAGCGACCGTTCGTCCCGGTTGTCATCGTTTTTGGGAAGTGGCCGAAAAAAGAAAATCATTTGTGTGGGACATGGAAGCCGGTCAGTCTGTGTTGTCGATGAATGGCTTAAAAAAAGTATTACCGCTAATTGGTGATTCGGCGGTGTATTTGCTGGGGGTCGATAAAGAGCAAGGTGAAATGCGCTTTTATTCGGCAACCGGTAAGTTGATGTTTCCGTATCAATTTCAATGGTTGCATGATGATGCGGCGAATCCCAAAGGGGGCTGGCATTGGAAAGGCGTGCTCTACCTGCATTGTTTAGTACCATGGGCAACAGGCGAGCCAGTAGAAGCCATGATCGGCAAGCCGCTTAGCCAATCTGCGACATTCATGGGGTCGGTGTGGTTGTTTGCCGATGGTCAGATGGTCTCTGACGTGGATTGGCAATTGCCCAAGGCCAATGCCGGGGAGGCAGAGGCGTGCTATCGGATGGCGGGGCATGTCGAAAACACGGATCTAGTCGCTGCTCGCGCATGGTTACAAAAAGCGGCAGCGCAAGGGCATGAGGCGGCTATCGCTGAATATGCCTATAGTTTGACAAACGAACTAGCCGGTCCTGTCGATTTAGTCCGCGCACGCCAATTGTATGAGTCTGTACTTCATCGTTTTCCGTGGGCGCAAAATAATTTTGCGAGCATGCTACAAAATGGAGAGGGCGGGCCAAAAGACGAAAAACGAGCGTTTGAATTATTTCGTTGGCCAGCGGAGAGAGGCATTGTGGTGGCGATGCGAAATCTGGGAGAAGCATTTTGCTATGGCTATGGGACCAGTATTCATCTTCCTTCTGCGATTAGTTGGCTAGAAAAGGCGGCCGAATGTGGCGATAGCATTGCTGCTAGGCAGGCTGCTGCTTTGTTAATCTCGAATCATCAAGCCACTGATACGCCGCTGCAAAAGCAAAAGCGTCAGGAAAGAGCGTATCGATGGGCGTATATGGCGGTTGGTGATGAGCAACTCGCCTCTTTGCTGGTGTTAGCGGATGTGCTGTTTGCAAGCGGGACCCCCGAAGATCGGGAAGAGGCGAAGCGATTGTTATTGGCTAGACAAGCCGAACAGCCAGACCCGGCGATACAAGCGGTGCTCGACGCCAATGGTTGGGGTCGCAATTAACGATTCAAACTAATCAGGGAAGTTGTGGCGGATGTGAGAGAACTCGGTAGGGCTATTTAGAATAGCATCTACACAAACTGGGTCTAGTTTGCCGGAGGCTGCTTCCTCTTTTAGCTCGGCCAAAATGGCGACTTCCGTCCATGGTTGCTTGTAGGGGCGGCGATGAGCGAGGGAATCATACACATCCGCGACGGCAATAATTTTGGCTTCGATGGGGATTTGATGGTCTGTTAAGCCCCTAGGATAGCCAGAACCATCACAGCGTTCATGGTGATATGCCACCACATTGCGCATCATACTTGTGGCGATGCCTTCTTCTAAGCCAAGCTCATCAATTAATTGGGCAATCAGTTTTTCGCCTAACTCGACATGCTGACGCATGATGACCCATTCATCGTCTAATAATCGCCCCGGTTTCAACAATATATCGTCGGGCATGCCGACTTTGCCAATATCGTGCAGTGGAGCAAAGAGATGTAGGTATTCGATAAACTCATCATCCAATTCGAAGTGATTGGCGATTTTTTTAGCAATTAGCCGTGCGTAATTGGCAATGCGTTGTAAGTGATTGCCGGTTTCTAAATCTCGAATCTTGGCGAGGCCACTCGCAACTTGTACCGTGCCAATTAGACTCCGCATGGCACGTAATTCCAGCAAATATAGTTCAGACGTGAGTTCGGCAAAAACATCTAAAAAAGAGGTCGTTTCTGCGGTAAATACATTTGCAGAGCGCGAATCAAAAAACATGAAGCCAGATAAATGCTCGCCTTGGAATAGGGGTTGGGTGTAGCTACTTTGGTAATGGTGCGCTTTTAGCCAGGTGGTATGTTCTTTTTCTGAATTAAATAAGCCATTGATGTCATTGACGACACGGCTTTTGCGCTCGTCCGCAAGGCTTTTTAGGCTGGGTACATCGCCTAGTTTTGCTTCGTATCCGACTAAGCGCTCGCCATCTGAATTACTGCTAATAAAGGTTTTTAGCAAATCGGTTTCAGGATCATATAGCGCCATGGCTAAACGATGCACAAATGGGTAGCGAATAGAAATGATGTCGTGCAGCTGGCTTAGGCGTTCGGTTAACGATGCCCGTTTCTTTTGAAGATTGGTAATAAATTGCTGCGGAAGCGTGTTCAAGCGTACCCCAATATAATATGAATATGTCAATTCAATGAATTAACCAGAAAAATTATAGTTGCTTGAAAGGAAATAAAAAGAAAAATTAAGTAAAAGACTGCGCAAAATGGGAAAAATAACTGGCTTAGTCGACTAATAGAAGCGTGATAATGAAGATTTGTCGGAAAGCAGCCCATTGATTGCGCTGCTTTCCCTGTATGGATGTGTTAACTCGGCTTAATTGATTTGGCTGCGATTAATGCCGTGCGCTTCAATTTCTACCAATAAATCCTGACGACAAATATCTGCTTGTACGTATTGTACGGCGGCATTACCAACCGTTTTTTCTACAATCTCTTTCACCAATGCAAAATGCTGTGGATGACGAATATAGACTTTGTAATACAGTTGGTTCATTGCAAAAGCAGGATGCCGAATGAGCGTATTTGCTTCATTCACCAGCGTGTGAATATTGGTAAACGTTTCTTGGGTTTGCCCGACAATATCGCCAATATGGACGGTGTGGTGATTCACAATACTCGCCGTACCAGAAATGAATAAAATATGTTTGCCATTTAGGGCTGCAAGGGCTGCTCGGGTGAAGGTAGGGCTTTTGGGACCGTATTCACTCGGGTAATTAAAGGCACTTACTTGGCGCGGGTTTTCAATGCGTTTTGTCGGGGTTTTGGCTGCCAAAAACGCAATACTCAGCGGGCCATTGTGCGAGCCTAATGCACAGGCTGCCGGGCTAAAAGAGACTTCCCGCTGTGTCTTATTAAATGCTTCATGACGGCCAATATTAAACCAGCGATAGCGCTCTACGCCATTTTCCTGCTGGTTGATGGCTGGCATGTAATTCCACACCCGCCAAATATGCGGAAAGCCGGTTTGGTCTAGTAACTCGAAAATCTGTAAATAGGCTTTTTCTGCCAATACTTGCAGGGGATGCGTGTCTGTTGCGTGGATGCTGTGTTCATCTAGTTCGACCACGCCAAATAGGAAATCTTCATTCCATTGGTAGCGAATATCACCAAATTGTGCTGCTTGGCAGGCTTTCTCTACTAACCAAAACTCGCCAGCTTCTTGCGCCGATTGACCTAATACAGGCATGTGTAAGGTCTGAAACGGGGTACTTTGTGTGGCGGATGGTGAGACGTCTTGAGTACTAGCCGCCCCTAATAGATGGCGGTTAGCAATGTCTTTGGCTGAATGTGTAAACAACAACGGCATGGGTGTATTCCGGTACGCTAGATGCAGATTTGCTTTTGGCTGGGCGGATTGTGCGCGATGCGCATCGTCATGTCAAACGCATGGCATGAGATTTTAGCCTGGTGAGGTAAGCTGTTGTTAAAGCGAGTAAAATCCCTGCTAGCACATCAATAAAAAAATGTTGGCGTATGGCCATGGTGGACCAAATAATCCCGATGCACCACGCCCAATTGATCACATTTACCCATTTAGCAGCGCGGATTCTAGCTAGGCGCCAGTGCATCCAAAGGCAAGAATAGAGCGCCATGGCGACGTGTAAAGAGGGGCAGGCATTACCGGCTGCATCTACTTTTTTTAGAAACTCGATACTTTCTATTCCGTGCCAATCGGCGGGGTTAGGGGTGATCATGGTGGGATAGAAATAGAAAATGGCGAGTCCAAGCACGCAAGGGGTTGCCACGCGCCAACCATAATCTGCTAACTCTGCGAACGTATGAATCAAAAAATTGGGTAAAGAGACGTACAGCCATAGGGAAAGATAGACAGGTAGACCATACATGCTAAACGGAACTATCTGATCCACAATGGTGGTGGGAATGCGGGTGATGTTGCCGCTCGGGTGGTGTAGCAAATATAAGTAGCCGACAAAGAATAATGTCATAAATGCAGTGTTGCCGACTGTCTTAAGCAAAAAATTAGAAAATGCTGTTTTTTTTAGATACGCTAGTGGCGAAATTGAGCCAAACGTGGGTAACAAAGACTTCTTCCAAAACGACCAATCTTAGCTGATTGGCATATATGTTAATAGCTGTTAAAATTGCAAGATTTTTCACCTCGATTTGATCGGGGAAATACCTGGCGAAAAACGGGGTAAAAGACTGAAAAATGATAATAACATGATCATTTTCAGAATGGCGATGTTGGCGACAAAAATAGGTCGGGCATCTCAAATTATAGGAATCAACTATCGTGTCTCATGATCAAGCATTAGAGCTAGAAATTGCCGGACAAATTGTGTCCGCACTCAATCTGGAAATGACACCAGAAGAAATCGATCCAGAAGCGCCTATTTATGGTGATGGCTTGGGAGTCGATTCTATCGATATTTTAGAAATTGCCTTGGTACTGTCTAAAAAATACGGCGTACAAATTAAAGCTGATAGCGCAGACAACACCAAAATTTTTGCGTCTCTGCGTGCGTTGACTGCATTTGTGGCGGAAAACCGTACTAAATGAACCCCATTTGGCGATGGCTAAAACTAGCCGGCATTGCTGGCTTAGTAATCGGCTATATGTCGCTTGCCTACTTGGCATCGGCGTCTGATCGGCCACCGCTCATCGCTTTTTTTGTGGGCGTTACGCCGTTTGCACTCGGCGTATTGGGATTTAGTTGGAAAACCAAACTGCGTTACCCTGTGCTGATGGCTTTTGGTGCCTTAGCAGTGTGGTTTTGGCAAGAAACCGATTGGTTTTTAAAGCATTCGGTTTGGTTGTATTTGGCGCAGTATTTATTTGCGATGTTCTCTTTGGCGTTGATGTTTGGTTCTACGCTAGGCAGCCCCGCCAACGCGCTATGTTCCAAAATAGCGGCACTGGCAAAATCGGAGCCCTTAACCGAGCGCTACTTACGCTATACGTGGAAAGTCACCTTGGTGTGGACGGTGTATTTTGTGGTGGCGGGATGTAGCTCTTTGCTACTTTTTCTGACTGTGCCGGCACCCAAGTGGGCAATCTTTGATGCCATTGCCGCACCGGTTTCGCTAGGGTTGATGTTTGCTGGCGAATATTGGATTCGCCTGCGAACCTTTCCAGATGAGTCGCATATTAGTATTCAGCGGACTGTCGAACTTTACCGCGAGTTTAGCCAATCTCATAAACGGGGTTCTTCTTAACCCGGTGTTTGGTGGGCGAGCGAAGCAACCTTAACCTTTTCTCATTGATATCACGATGACGCAATTACCGCTGGTTCCTCATCCGTTGGCCGATGTGCCATTTGCCTTGTTGGCAGATCGCACCATTAGTCGCCAACAGTTTCTCTCTCATGTGATGTCATTTTCTGATGCGTTGCCAAACCATGGGGTGTTGATGAACCTATGCGGGGATCGCTACTCCTTTTTGGTGTCGTTGTTTGCCGCAACGCGTAAAGGGTTGTTGTCTGTCTTGCCAAATTCGTTGGCGCCAGAGCATTTAAAAGCGATTGTTGAGCAATATCCCGATATTGTGGTGGTTCGTACCGATGAGAACCCGTTGCCTTCACAAGCTTCTGTGTCGGTAGATATAGATGCCTTGTCTTCGGATTGGGTGGGTGATTCACCGCTAATCCCATTTGATCAGACCATTGCTTGCTTGTTTACCTCTGGTTCTACAGGCGTGCCGACGGTCCACTTCAAACAGTTTGGTCGGTTAGTGTATAGCATGGAAGGCAGTGCAGAACGCTTATGGGCGGCAGCCGGTGGTGTGTGTTCGGTTGTCGGGACTGCGCCATTTCGCCATATGTATGGGTTTGAGTCCAGCGCGTTATTGTCGGTCTTTGGTGGCGGTGTGTTGGTGGATGAAATGCCGTTTTTCCCGGCGGATATTGCGGCGTGCTTAGCCAAGATGCCTGCGCCGCGATTACTGGTGACTACGCCATACCACTTACGCAATTTACTAGAGTCTGGCACCGCGTTACCGGAAGTGGCGTTAATTTTGTCTGCGACTGCACCACTTAGTCTGGAGTTGGCAGAAGCCGTGGAGGCGCGTTTTCAGGTACCGGTGTGGGAAATTTATGGCTCGACCGAAACCGGACAAATTGCAACGCGCCGGGCAACCGAAAATGCGTTGTGGACGTGTTTACCGCATATTCGTGTCTTACAGAATGATGAAGATACTTGGGCAGAGGGTCTGCTGATTGAACGCCCGCAAGTCATTAACGATGTGGTGGAGTTGGTGGGCGAAGATAAATTCCGCTTTATTGATCGTAAAGGTAATTTGGTGAGTGTGGCAGGAAAACGCAGCTCATTAAGTTTCCTCAATACCATTTTGCTGCGAGTAGATGGGGTAAAAGATGGCGTTTTCTTTGTGCCCCCCAAAAAAGAACACGATGAAATCGAGCGACTAGCGGCTTTTGTGGTACTTGCGCCCAATGCAAATAAAGCTGACGTCTTGATGGGGTTGCGCCAATATATCGACCCTGTGTTTTTACCAAGACCTTTTATTGTGGTGGATGATATTCCTAGAGATGTAAATGGCAAGGTGTTGGCAAAGTCGTTGCAAGCGATGATCACTACCCATTTTGCAGGAGCGCGTCATGAGTGAAGTCTTGTTTAGCGACATCGTGGTGCCGATGGATCACGCCGCGTTTCCGGGGCATTTCCCGGGGCAGCCTGTATTACCCGGTGTGGTGTTGCTGGATTTTGTCGTGCTTGCTGTAGAAAAGCAGATCGCGAGAGCGGTCGCAGGGGTATCGGTCGCTAAGTTTCACCGGCCAGTGTTACCGGGGGATCAATTAGCGATTGAGTTAACGCCAGACGCAAGTGGCGTTAAGTTTTTGATTCGCCATGCCGAAGGGAAAGTGGCAGATGGCAAATTGGCTTGGGCAGATGCCGCATAATGAGTGAGGTTGAAAACACGTCTCCAGAATGGATGCAGCAAAAAGAGCGTGGCTCTATGTTTTGGCTGCGCATCATGCTGGGGTTGTCTAATTTTTTAGGGCGTAATGGCTCGCGCCTCATTTTGCATTTGATCGCGGTGTATTTTTTTGTGTTTTCTGCGAAGGCAAGAAAACACTCGGCTACTTATTTGGCTAGGGCATTAAAGCGAAAACCACGGTTAAGTGATCGTTACCGGCACTTCTTGGTGTTTGCAACGACCATTCATGATCGTTTGTATCTCTTGCAAGATAAGTATTCGCTGTTCGATATTGGATTTTCTGGCGCGGAAGCAGTGAATTCGCAACTCGGCCAACAGGGAATGCTGCTATTTGGTGCGCACATGGGTAGTTTTGAGGTGCTCAGAGCGGTGGCTAGAAAACATCCGGACGTGCGGATGAATATGGCGATGTATAGCGAAAATGCGCAGCAGATTAATGCACTACTCAAGATGGTGAACCCCGAATGCTTGGGCGATATTATTGAATTAGGGTCGCTAGAGGCGATGCTAACCGTCCATCAGCGACTTAAAGAAAACCGCCTTGTCGGGATTTTGGCCGATAGAGCATCGGGGCCAGACGAATATGTGGCAGTCGAGTTTTTAGGTAAAACGGCTAGATTTCCAACGGGGCCATTTCGCATGGCGGTGATGCTGGGTTTTCCGCTTTATTTTATGGCCGGGCTGTACGCGGGGGGGAATCGGTACGAGGTTGTATTTGAGGAAATTACTTCCTTTGCGGAAGGCAAACCAAAAGACCGAGCAGCCGCAGTGGAAAAGTTGGTCAAACAGTATGCGGAAACCTTAGAAAGGTTCTGTGAGTCTTACCCGTATAACTGGTTTAATTATTATGATTTTTGGGAAGAGCATGCAACAAATGCGTAAATTGTCTGTAGTGACGCGTGCCTGTGTAGGCATTTCTCTATTGGTGGCCGCAGCGACGAGCATGGCTGCCGAATGGGGCGTGAATGATCTGATGCAGTCCCTCAGCCAGAAAAAAGCGGGCACGGCGACCTTTGTCGAGAAGAAATTTATTAGTACCTTGAACCAGCCATTAGAGTCGACAGGCCAATTGGCGTTTACCGCGCCAGACCGTTTGGAAAAACGTACCCTCAGCCCGGCCGCCGAAAGCATGATTCTGCAAGGCGATAAACTGATGGTTGAGCGGGCGGATGGCAAAAAACTGAACGTCTCATTGTCTGATCGCCCAGAGGTATCTGCTTTTGTAGAAAGTATCCGTGCGACGTTGGCGGGTGATAAGGCTGGTTTAGAAAAATATTACGCGATAGTCCTTAATGGTAAGCCAGAACAATGGCAAATTTCGCTTACCCCGACACAAAGCAAAATGCAGAAAGTGATTTCGCAGATTCGTATTCAGGGGACGAAAACCCAAATCAAGATGATTACCTTTTTGCAGGCAGATGGTGACCGTTCTGAAATGACGATTACGGAAACGAGCAGCAAATAATGGTGAAGCGTTCCACCCGTTATATTCTGCTGGCTTGGTTGTTGTTCATTGCGGCAGCGGTCGCGGTGGTTTTCCGTACGCACTTCGTGGCAGATCTATCGGCCTTTTTGCCGAAGTCTCCCAATGTGAAGCAGCAAATATTGGTGGAGCAATTAAAAGAAGGGGCGATTGCCCGCTTGGTGCTGATTGGGATTGAAGGGGGCGATGCCACGCAACGTGCAGATGCCTCTCGCCAGTTACAAGCAGAATTAAGCAAGCGCCCATTATTCTCGGTGGTGCAGAACGGTGATCCAGCCGCGATGCAGGCCGATCAGGCGTACTACTTTAAGAACCGATATTTACTCAGCCCTGCGGTAGAGAAAGACCATTTTTCTGAAGCAGGCATCAAAGCCTCTATTCAGCAATTACTGATTGCCATGTCTGGCGATAGCGGCTTGCTGATCAAAAAGCTATTGCCGAGTGATCCAACCGGCGAAACGTTACAAATCCTAGAACAATTTATGTCTTCTGGCGGCCCACGGACGGAAGACGATGTGTGGGTGTCTAAAGATGGCCAACGTGCGGTATTAATGGCGCAATTGGCTAGCTCGGGCCTGAATACCGATGAGCAAGCCTTGGCGCTAGACGACATCCGTGCGGCGTTTACGAAGGCTAGCCAACATACGCCACAACTGAAACTCGTGATGACGGGAACCGCGGTGTTCTCTGTGTATTCTCGAGACACCATTAAGTCTGAAGTAGAGCGATTGGCGACATTAGGCACTGTACTTGTGATTGTGCTGTTGTTGCTGGTGTACCGTTCTTTCCGATTATTACTGTTGGGTGTGTTACCCGTTGCTTCTGGCGCGTTGGCAGGCATTGCCGCAGTGAGTATTGGCTTTGGCTATGTGCATGGTTTGACGTTAGGCTTTGGTACTACCTTGATTGGTGAAGCGGTAGATTATTCGATTTACCTGTTTATCCAATCTGGACAAGAGAAAAAAGCCTACTTTTGGCGCACGATTCGCCTAGGCGTGTTGGCGTCTATCGCCGGGTTTGCTGTCTTAATGGTGTCTAGCTTCCCGGGCTTATCGCAACTAGGTGTGTACTCTATCGCCGGGTTGTTGGTAGCGGTATTGGTGACGCGCTTTGTGTTACCTGTCTTGATGCCTACCCAGTTAAAAATGCCTGCTTTAACCGGTACAGCAACGATACTTGACCATGTGTTTGAAGGTCTGCGACATATTCGCTGGGTTCCGATTGTCTTATTGGTGGTTTCATTTACGTATCTACTGATGAATCATCAGCGGCTATGGAGTAGACAGTTAAGTAGCCTAAGCACTATTTCTGCTGCGCAAAGCCAGTTAGATGCCAAATTGCGCGGGGATTTTGGCAATACCGATATGCGGTATATCGTGAGTTTCCATGCGCCTACTCAAGAAGCTGCGCTTCAAAAAGCAGAAACAGTGAGCGGGGTGCTCAACCAACTGGTAGCGGCAAATCAGATTCAAGGTTTTCAGTCGCCTTCTAATATCTTGCCAAGTGTGGCGACCCAACAAAAACGCTTAGCAGCGATCCCAGACCAAGCCACATTGGTGAAAAACTTAAACGCCGCCTTAGTTGGCATGCCGGTGAGTGCGGATAAGCTCACAGGGTTTGTTACTGCGGTCACTGCGGCGAAACAACAAGGCGTGATTACCAAGGCGGGTTTGGCCAAAACGGCTTCTGGCGTGTTGCTGGATTCGATGCTGATTCGTCGTGCGAATGACTATTTGGTGATGATGCCCTTGGTACCATTAGCAAATGGTTTGGTGACCAATACCTTCCAACAATCGTTAGACCGTGCAGGTTTAGCAGGCGTGAGTGTTCTAGATGTAGTGGAAGAAACTTCGGGTGTGTTTGGCCGTTACACCGAAGAAGCGATGACCTTATCGTTAGTCGGTAGTGCGGCAATTGTGGCCTTGTTTGTGTTTAGCAAAGGCTGGCGGACTGCTTGGCGAATTAGCTTCCCATTGCTTTGTGCCGTGGTCGTGGTGATGGCGATTTTTGCGTGGCTCCATATTCAAATGACGATTCTGCATTTGGTTGGTTTGCTGCTATTGGTGGCGATTGGATCGAATTACGTTTTATTCTTTGCCGAAGACGAAACCGATAGAGATTTGGCCTCTCGCCAAAAAATGGAAGTGTCCTTGGTGGTAGCCAACCTAGCCACCGTCTGTAGTTTTGGCTTGTTGGGTACTTCTTCTGTGCCGGTATTATCCTTTATGGGGTCTACCGTTGGGATTGGGACATTCTTGGCGTTGATCTTTGCTGCCATGTTAGTGCGCCAACGTTATGTGAAGGCGAGTGAATGACCAACCACCTTGCCGATCCACTGATTCGACTGATCCTGTTACCGCCTGCGATGGCAACGAGTCAGGATTATGTCGAAAAAGGGTTTCTGACGCTGGTGGCTTCTTTATCGTTGCCTATTGAGGTGTCGTGCATTGATATTGGCTATGAACAAGTAATGTCTGGCACGGCAGCAAACTATTTGCACGAACAGATTGCCCCAAAGGAGAACGAGCGAATCTGGCTGGGTGGCATATCGCTAGGGGCATTCAATGCGCTGCAATTTGCGGCGAGCTACCCAACTGTAGTGGAGCGATTGGTGTTATTTGCCCCCTATGCGGGGACGTCAGATGTGCTGAGTGCCATAACAGATAACCAAGGTATCCCTGCAGAATGGCAAACCGATACCACGCTCACAGATGAGCGCCGTTGGTGGGGATGGTTGGGCAATCCCTTATTGGCAAAGCCAACAATCGATTTATGGCTAAGTGAGAAAGACCGTTTTCTTGCTGGGCAACAGTTGCTTGAAAAGTATTTACCCAACACGAAGGCCCAATGGTTGCCGGGTAAACATGAGTGGCCTGTTTGGCAGCAAATGTGGCTAGCATGGGTAAACACCGTACTCACACCTCCATTCACACAAGCGAGTCATCCATGAAATGGCAGCCAAGTAAATTTATCGTGATGGTAGCTGGTCTGCATGTGCTAGCGATTACTTGGCTATTGCTTCAGCCAGAAAATTGGTTAGTGGTGCTTCTCTTTTTGCTGGTGCTGCATGTATTGGTGGGCTTGTTAGGCATGTTGCCAAGGTCTCAGGCACTAGGCGACAACCTGACTCAATTTGAGCCAGAGGAATTGCCCGGCCGAATTTGTCTAACCTTAGACGATGGGCCAGATCCTAGGCTAACGCCGCAGATTTTGCAGATTTTGGCAAAGTACCAAGTAAAAGTGACGTTCTTTTGTATTGGCCGGCGAGTAGAGCAGTATCCGGAAGTGGTGCGGCAAATTCAATCGGAAGGACATCAAGTAGAAAATCATGGCTACGCGCATCGGGTGAGTAATCCGTGCTCGGGGCTCGCAGGTTGGAAGGCTGAAATTCAGCAAGGCGCAGACGCAATTTTTCGTCAGACCGCGATTCGACCGACGCTTTATCGCCCAATGGCTGGTTTAAGAAACCCTTTTTTAGACCCGGTGCTACAACGTTTATCGGTGAAACAAGTTACTTGGTCGCGCCGTGCGTATGATACCCGTGAAAAAAATCCTACCGTGGTACTAGATAAATTAACCCGTGATTTGGTCTCTGGCGAAATCCTGCTTATGCACGATGGCCATGCAGCAAATGATGCGAATGGCTCGCCGGTGATCTTGAGCGTGTTACCATCCCTGATTGAATCGGTTCATGCGAAAGGGTTTACCTTTTGCACCTTAGCAGAGGCGTTTGAAATCGCCGCTAAGGCAGATGAACAACTGTCTTCCTAAATCCAAGTTTTAACTGAGTGCTGACACCATGAAACCTTTGTTGATGTCTTCTTATACCGCAACTTCTGCACTGGGGGTCGGTTTAGCTGAACAGATCGCCGCGTTAAAAGCCAAGCAAAGTGGCATTGTGAAGAAATCATGGGAAACCGTTTCTTTCGAGTTCTGCACAGGTGAAGTAGCGGGTGTTGATGAGGTGGTGCTACCAGACGCCGTGAAGCATTTTGATTGCCGCAATAATCAATTGGCTTACTTAGCCTTACAGCAAGATGGCTTTGAAACGGCGGTGCTTCACGCGATTACCAAATACGGCCCCAACCGTGTTGCGGTCTTACTCGGTACGAGTACTTCCGGAATTTTAAGCACCGAAGTAGCTTATCGTGAGCGAGATCCGGAAACAGGGGCGTTACCCGTTGGGCATCGTTATCGCCAAACACAAAATACCTACTCCTTGGCTGATTTTGTGCGTACCTATTTTGGCCTAACCGGGATTGCGAACGTTGTCTCTACCGCGTGCTCTTCTAGTGCAAAAGTATTTGCCGCCGCTGAACGACTCATTGAATGTGGATTAGCAGATGCCGCCATTGTGGGTGGCGTGGATAGTTTGTGTCTAACGACGATTTATGGTTTTTCATCGCTGCAATTGGTATCAGTCGCCCCGTGTAAACCCTATGACGTTGCCAGAAATGGCATTTCCATTGGGGAAGGCGCAGCGTTTGCCTTATTAGAGCAACCTGAGCGGGCGGACGTGAAACAGGGGATTTATCTAACTGGCTATGGGGAAACTAGCGACGCGCATCATATGTCGTCCCCGCACCCGGAAGGATTAGGCGCTCAGCAGGCAATGCGTGCGGCACTCAGCATGGCAGGCTTAACGCCTGCAGAGATTGGCTACATTAACCTACATGGTACGGCCACCCCAAGTAATGATGCTGCCGAAGGTAAAGCTGTGACGGCGTTGTTTGGCAAGAATACACCGTGTAGTTCGACCAAAGGCCATACCGGACACACTCTGGGTGCGGCCGGTGGCTTAGAGGCCATTTTTAGTGCGATTGCGCTTACCGAGGGTTTTCTACCGGCTGGCGTTGGCACAACGGAATTAGATCCAGACATTGCTTGCCATTATTTGCTCGATAATCAGGTAGCGAATATCCAGCATGTACTGACCAATTCATTTGGTTTTGGTGGTAGTAACTGTAGTTTGATTTTCTCTAAGGGATAAACCGATGCGCCAAGTGTTTTTAGAAAGTGTTAGCGTGATTGGCCCTGGTTTACCTAACTGGGAAACGGCGACTAGCGTGTTACGCGGGGAAACGCCTCTTGTGTTAGCCGATGTTGCCTTACCGCCTGCTGCCTTGCTGCCGCCAACAGAACGTCGTCGAACCGGCACGGCAACTCGCTTATCCATGGCGCTAGGCGTCGAAGCGGCAGAAAAAGCAGGTATCGCGCTAGCCGCGTTGCCATCGGTGTTTGTTTCTACTGGTGGCGATTGTGAAAATTGTCACCAAATTTTAGAAACCCTAGCGTCAGATGATCGCTCGATTTCACCGACCCGCTTTCATAATTCGGTGCACAATGCCGCCGCTGGCTATTGGTCGATTGGGGCTAAGAGCATGGAAACGTCGACAAGCTTGTGTGCGTATGATGCGACCTTCGGGGCGGGGCTATTAGAAGCATTGCCTTTGGTGGTGTCTTTAGACAAACCAGTCCTCTTAATTGCGTTTGATTCTGCCTATCCAGACCCATTAAATGCGATTCGTCCGATTCCTTATCCGTTTGGGGTGGGAATGGTATTTAGTCCGGTACAAACCGCCCAATCTTTAGCATCTGTGCGTTTTGCATTAACCGATGAGGCGAGCGCCCAGATGGAAGATGCGGCGTTAGAAGCGTTACGCCTAATGGTGCCGGCAGCGCGAGCTTTACCGATGTTAGCTTTATTAGCAAATCAGACTGCTGGGCGAGTAGTGGTGGATTATCTAGCGCCATCGCAATTAGCCATTGAGGTGACTTGCCTATGAGCCTCCCAACGCAGCTAAGCCATGAAGAGATTCAGCAACGGATTCCTCATAAAGGCACTATGTGTTTGCTGGATAAGGTGGAAGCGTGGAGTGCAGATGAGATTGTCTGTTCGGCAACCTCGCATTTAACGAGTGATCATCCGTTAACAGCGGAAGGCCGGTTGGGTGTATCGGCGATTATTGAATATGCAGCGCAAGCGATGGCCGTACATGGTGGATTGCTGGCGGCGGGAGCGTCTGCACCGGCGGCGGGGTATCTCACCAGTATTCGGCAAGTGAAATGGTATTGCGACCGACTAGATACGCTAGGCGTGTCGATGCAAATTCGTGCGACCCGCTTATCGGGCGATCAATCGATGGTGATGTATGAATTTACCGCCCATGCAAATGAAGTGTTATTGGCGGAAGGCCGCCTAAGTGCGGTCTTGGATATTCGCTCGTTAGCGATGTAAAAGGGTTTGGAATTGAAAAAAGCGTTAGTCACGGGTGGTAGTGGGGCAATTGGCGCGGCGGTTTGCCAAAAGTTAGCCAGTATGGGGTTTCACGTGGTGATTCATGCGAATCGCCAGCGAGACCGGGCGGATGCATTAGCCGCTGACATTACCGCCGCGGGTGGTGCAGCAGACGTTATCCAGTTTGATATTGCCAATGAAGCCGCTACACGCACCGCACTAGAGGCTTTGCTAGAAAATGGCCCGATTCAGGTTGTCGTGAATAATGCGGGTATTCATGACGATGCGGTGTTCCCCGGTTTATCTAGCGAGCAATGGCACAAGGTGATTAATGTCTCACTCAATGGCTTTTTCCATGTGACCCAACCCTTAATGATGCCGATGATTCGCACCCGTTGGGGTCGCATTATCAATATTTCTTCTGTGGCGGCGATTGCGGGGAACCGTGGTCAGACCAACTACGCGGCAGCTAAAGCGGGGCTACATGGTGCGACCAAATCGCTAGCAATGGAAGTGGCTAGCCGAGGCATTACGGTGAATGCCGTTGCACCGGGGATTATTGAATCGGACATGACGAAAGATGTGTTTGATAAAGACATGATCAAACAAATGGTGCCGGTACAGCGAGCCGGCCGCCCAGAAGAAGTGGCTAGTTTGGTCGGTTTTCTGGCTTCTGAAGAAGCCGCTTATATTACTGGTCAGGTGATTTCTGTGAATGGTGGGATGATTTAATCATCAACCTTCTGCTGCCCCATGCCCACGCAAATGTCGGCATTGGGGAGTGGTGTTTTGGTTTATGCGAGCGCAGGGGTTTCCGCATATGCTATCGAAATCTCTAGCTTTGCGACTTCTACGTCGCCCACTTTGACTGTTGCTGCTGCGAGTGTGATTCGTTCGGCAAACTGCCTACATTGAATATGAAAGACGACTTCCTCTTCTGGCCTGACAGGTGCTTTAAACCAGCAGTTTCGTGTACCGGCCAACATCCCTAATTGGTCTTTAGGTAGGCTTCGTACATAAGGGTCGCCCGCCAATAAACCTGCGCCAGCAAGCTGGGCGAGTGCTTCAATGAGCATGACACCCGGCACAATCGGAAGCGTTGGGAAGTGGCCTTCAATAATTGGATTCTGACGATCCCATCTGGCTTTTCCAACAAAGGTATGCGGCCCTTCAATGGTCAAACTATCATACGCCACAATACAACCACGATGAGGCAACAACTCGCGAATCGCTTCTGCATTCAGTGAGAATGGATACTGCAAGTCGTTGTTTTCACTCATGCGGAGTATTTCCGTGCAATCAGGGACGCATTACTTCCGCCAAACGCAAACGAGTTCGACATGACTGCCGATAATGCCCCGGTATTCCTTGCTGTGTTGGGAATAAAGTCGAGATCACAGGCTGCATCAGGCTCGGAGAGGTGAGCCGTTGGGGGCAAGATGCCTTGGTTCATCGCCATCACACTAATTAGAAACTCGACAATACCACTTGCTCCAATTAAGTGACCATGTAGCGCTTTGGTCGAACTAACCGGCAGATTGGCAGTGTGCGCGCCAAAGGTGGCTTTGATCGAATCCGTTTCGGTAATGTCGCCAGCTTGGGTCGCGGTGCCATGCGCATTCAAGTACTGAATGTCCGATGCGTGAAGACCTGCCTCAGCAAGTGCCATTTCCATCGCGACAATTTGTTCTTCGGAAGAAGGCGCGGTGAGGTGGGCCGCATCACTGCTATAGCCATAACCAGCGACCTCCGCAATCACGTTAGCACCTCTCGTGATTGCGCGATGCTCCGCTTCTAAGACGATCGCACCGGCACCTTCCCCCATCACAAACCCACAGCGATTGGCTGAAAAAGGTTTGCAACTGGTGGCAGGGTCTGTTGCGTCTGGCTTCGCCATCACACGTAGTGCGTTCCAAGCAAGCATGGCACCCGGGGTCAGCATGGCTTCTGCGCCCACCACAATCGCAGCATCTAGATAACCGTGTTTGATGGCTCGGAAGGCTTCACCAAGCGCAATTGCCGAAGAGGCACAGGCAACCGAGTAGGTATTGCTGGGCCCTTTAAGACCAAAGTGCATCGATAACGCTGCGGCTGGCGCATTGGCCATCATGCGGGGGACAGAGAGTGGATGTAGGACAGGCAAGGGTTTGCTGGCGCTCGCGGCGGCAATCAGTCTATCGTATACGCCATCCACCGTTTGCGCACCGCCAAAGCCAATCCCAACAAATACCCCAAACCGACGAGCATCTGCGGTTGGGGTTTCTATGTTGGCTTGTTGCATGGCTTCTAACGCGGCAACCAGGCCAAATTGGGCGGCGCGGTCTAGCCCTGCAAACGCGGGGGGAAGTAAAGACTGTGGGTTTTCGGATGGCGCTACCACTAAATTCGGTAGCCACTCATGCATTTTGCCATCCGGCTGTTTGATGCCGCTTTTTCCTGCAATGGCAGATGCAAAGGTGGAATTTGCATCATTACCAATGGGGGTGATGGCTCCGATGCCGGTGATCAGTACTTTCGCCACGTTGAGCCAGCCTTAACGAATTAAAGGGAAATCATTTCGCCATTATTATTGGCGCGAATTTGTTTCTCGATGTCGTCTAACATGCCTTGGTAAGACATCTTCAAATAACGCATTGGGTCATCTAATTGGAACCCACATTTGTCTTCAATTTCAAACAGCATTTCGACCATGTCTAATGAATCTAACGCTAAGTCTGCAATCTGCAAATCAGGCTTATCGAATAAGGCCGCATCTTTTTGTTTGATGTTGATCAGATAGTTTTTAACCAAAGAATTTAACATGTTCTGTGCTGAATTTAACATTTTGGAGAGGGGTGCATTATATAGTAAAATGGCATAACACGCTGCTACGCGGCGGGCTTCATCTTGTTGTTTTTGCTCAAATTAGTTTCTGATTAATAGCAGATCTGGGTTACACGGCAAAGACAACTTTACCCCCAACGAAAATTCTTACACCGTGCGCCGACTTTTACAAATTGTTCTCTTTTATCTGATGCTGTTCTGGCTTGGGAGCATGTTGTTAATAGGAAATGCACTTGTATTGCCTTTACTACCTTTCCCTAATTCGTTTCATGCCCGATTAGTACAGTTTGCGATTAGCCGCATTTGCCGGATATTTTTTGCTGGTTGTCGGTTCTTTGGTTTGTTGTATTGCGATTTGTCCGCGCTAGATGAAATCAATCGCCGGAAAGGGTTAGTGGTGGTGCCCAACCACCCTGCAATGATTGATGCGTTTTTAGTGTTGTCCAGAGTGAATCGGATGATCTGTATCATGAAAGGCAGATTAGAAACGAACCTTTTCTTAGGTGCAGGTGCCAAACTAGCGGGCTATGTGTCGAATCGCTATACCGAGCGGATGCTTAGAGAGGCGATTGCCAAGGTAAAAGCAGGTGATCATTTACTTCTGTTTCCAGAAGGGACGCGGACGACGGAAACCCCGGTGAATACCTTTCATGGTACGGCGGCGTTAATCGCCAAAAAAGCCAAAGTGAATTTATTGCCAGTGTTTATTTATACCAATTCACCTTACCTGACCAAGTCTTGGCCGATTTGGAAACCACCGCAATTTCCCGTGTGTTACCAAGTGAAACTTGGTGAGGAAATTGAAGCCAGTGGTGTGGTGGCAGAAACGACAAAGCGGCTACAAGATTTGTACCAAGACCAACAATTTATCGATTTGCGGTATACGCTAGATCGCCAACTTCGTTCTAAATAAAAAGAAAGCGCATTATGTCGTCTTTGCCATCTGCAACCCATTTGGTGCTGATCCCTAGTTACAACCCTGGTAAGAAAATTTTGGAGACGATTCGCGCCGCACGCGAGGTATGGTCGCCGGTATGGGTTGTCGTGGATGGTAGTACCGATGGCAGTACTGAATGGTTACGCGAGCTGGCCAAAAACGATGATGGCTTAACCATTTTAGAACTGCCCCAGAATGCCGGCAAAGGTTCTGCAGTATTGTTTGGATTAGATGAAGCAGCCAAACAAGGTTTTACTCATGCACTCTGTATGGATGCCGATGGCCAACATCCGGCGGATCTGATTCCTGCTTTTATGCAGGCATCGCAAACCCATCCAGAAGCCATGGTGCTAGGCAAACCTGTATTTGATGCGAGCGCGCCCGCTTTACGGGTAAATGGTCGGAAAGTGTCTAATTGGTGGGCCAATTTAGAAACCATGGGGATGGGTGTTGGGGATTCCTTATTTGGCTTCCGAATTTATCCAGTGGCAGCCCTGCGAGACATTATGCATCGCCAAAAGTGGATGCGCCGGTTTGATTTTGACCCAGAAGCGGTAGTGAGGCTCTGCTGGTATGGCGTACCGCCAATTAATTTCCCTGCGCCAGTCAAATATTTTGAAGCTTCTGAGGGCGGGGTATCGCACTTTAATTACTGGCGAGACAATAAATTATTAACGTGGATGCACTTCCGTTTAATGGTTGAGTTTATGATTCGCTTACCAGTACTTGCTGTGAAGCGAATGGGGTATCAGCGAATTCCTTTTTCTCGTTAATTTGCCGCTGGCTGTGATGTCTAAGAGGAGGGTGTGATGCAACTAGAAATGGTGTCTTCAATTGCTTCCGTATCTGAAGAGAAATGGAATGCACTGGCAGAAGATCAACCCTTTTTGCAGCACGCTTTTCTCCATGCTTTAGAGACCTCACAAAGTGTGGGGCAAGCTGCCGGTTGGCAAGTGGCGCATGTCACGCTGAGTGAGCAAGGTGCCTTAAAGGCAGCGATGCCGCTCTATCTTAAGAGCCATTCTTATGGCGAATATGTATTTGATTGGGCGTGGGCGAATGCCTGCCAGCAAGCCGGTATTCCTTATTACCCAAAACTACTCTCTGCGATTCCTTTTACGCCGGTGACCGGACACCGGATAATGGCTGAAGACCAATCACACCAATGCTTACTAATTGATGGCGTGATGCAATTTGCCGAAGAGAATGAGCTCTCTGGCTGGCATTTGCTGTTTGCTGATGATGCGCCCGAAGCGGATTTGCTCGAACGCGGGTGGTTGACCCGTAAAGGGGTGCAGTTTCATTGGGTGAATCGTGGGTACAGGGATTATGAAGACTTTCTTTCTACCCTACGAAGTGAAAAGCGGAAGAAGCTAAAACAGGAACGCAAAAAAGCGCAATTTGATGGGGTCGAGATTATCCGAAAAACGGGTGCGGCGATTACGCCCGAAGATTGGCAATTTTTCTATCGTTGCTATCAAGAAACCTACTTAGCCCATCGATCTACACCGTACTTAACACCTGAATTCTTCCTGTTATTGGGAGAGAAAATGGCAGATAATTGTTTGCTGGTGCTGGCGTACCATCAAGGGAAACCCGTTGCGGCGGCGCTGAATTTATATGATCGTACTCGCTTATATGGGCGCTATTGGGGATCGGTTGCTTGGTTGCCTTCTTTGCATTTTGAACTGTGTTATCACCAAGGCATTGAGTTTGCGATTGAGCGCGGCCTACAGGTCTTTGAAGGTGGCGCACAAGGGGAGCATAAACTCGCCAGAGGGTTTGAAGCAGTAGAAACTAGCAGCTGGCATTGGTTACGCCATGAGGGCTTATCTAATGCAGTTAGCCGATTCCTCAACCACGAGCGGCAAGGTATTGGGCACTATTTAGATGAGCTCGCTGAGCGAGCGCCATTTCATAGTGATGGCACCGTTTCTCCTTAAATGCTTGGGTGAATTCGTTCCCAGTCTAAGCCAAATTTGGCGAGGTATTTTTTTAGCCGATCAGCATCGTTGGCTTGCTTTTTTTGTGTACGAGAGACCGCAAATAATTGGCGCCCCGCGTCGGATAAACTGCCAGCCGACTCACATACACGTAATACGCCATTGAGTTGAATACGATCAAACTCATCTAATGCTTCCGCTGCGTCTTTCAAGTAGATGCTCGCTAAATCTGTCGTCGGGCGATGCCACTGCTTTTGCATCCGCGTGACTTCCGTTTCTACAATACGCTCTGTGATTCGTCCTTGTTCGGCGAGTGTCGCCATTCTGGTGATGGATGCTCCGAATTCTCGAAAATTACCTAGCCACTTGGCACTGGGGTGAGTAGCAAAGGCAAGGTAACGTTGTTTTGCCTCGGTATGAAAACGAACTTGCTCGCCCAACTCTTGGCTGACGCGGGCTAATTCAAAGGCAAGGTTTGGTGCAATGTCTTCTTTGCGTTGTGCTAAACCGGGGAGTTCGTATGACCAAAGGTTTATCCGTGCGAGTAAGTCTTCTCTAAAGCGGCCTGCTGCTACTTCACTGAGTAAATCGCGATTTGTCCCCGCGATCAGTTGAAAATCACTTGTCGTTTCATGGTCACTACCAAAGGGGTAAAAGCGCTTTTCTTCAATTGCTTTTAGCAACATCGCTTGTTCATCTAATCCTAGTTCGCCAATTTCATCTAAAAATAAAACGCCGCCATCTGCCGCTTTTAATAAACCCGGGCGGTTTTGCAGTGCACCGGTAAAAGAACCTTTAATGTGCCCAAATAGTGCAGGCATGGCGCTATCGCCACGCAAGGTCGCGCAGTTGACTGCTATTAACTTGCCAGACAGTCGCTGGCGTTGTTGTTTGAGTTGAAAAATTTGCTTGGCAAGAAATGACTTCCCTGCACCGGTCGGGCCAGTTAGCAAGATGGGGGCGCGAGATTTTCCAGCAATTTGTTCAATTTGCTCGATCATCTGGTTAAACACCGGGTTTTGTGTGGCGATTCCCGCTTTTAATTGCGCAAAGGTTTGTGCTTGTTCCTCTTTAAATCGATGCGCAATTTTGGCATAGCGGGTTAGATCGAGATCGATGATTTCATATTTCCCCATGGCGGCTGGTTGATCATCTTGCTTTGCAGGCGATGTTTGGATTAGCCGGCCGGGGATGTGACGACTTTCGGTGAGTAGATACCAGCAAATCTGAGCGACATGGGTGCCTGTAGTGATATGGACTAAATACTCTTCATTGACCGGGTCAAATGGATATTGACGTACAAAGTCATGTAATGAGGTATAGACCTCTTCAAAATCCCATGGATTTTTCAATGGATTAAAGTGTGCTCTTACTTCTGTATTAGGGGAAAGAAGGTGGAGGTCATCCCTTGTGCGTTCAACAAGCCTCTTACTATGCATATCATGCAATAACTCTAGTCGATCGATTGTCAGCGAGGGTTGGTGGCAAAGCGAAATGGTTGGCCGCCAACGATCCCAGCGTTTACTGCCCTTGCCAACAAAATCTAATGTACTACCAATAAATCCAATCACCACCAAACGTTTTTTCATGATTATCAATTTTTATAAATAACTATAAATAAATATATATAAATTCTATTGTCATGACAAGGAGGTCTTTTTGGTAAATATATTTTATTCAATAAAAACAATGAATTAAAAATATTTAATGCAAATTTTAAGGGGCTGGCACGCCTATCGCATAAAGAAGGTTGCCAAGAGAAACAATGGCTCACTAGCGGTGGCGGGTCTGTATCCCGCGCTGGCAGTTAGTTCCCTTTGTAAAAGGTCGTGAGCTTGCTGTGCCGTGAACCATTGCTTGGCAAAGTCGGGATACCTAGGTAGGTGAAATGTAGGTTCGATTCCTACTTATCCACACATGGAAAGCTCAACTGGTAGAGCAACGATCTTATCAATCGTTTGTCGCGGGTTCGATTCCCGCTCCACTATGAAATGAAGTAGTAACCGGCAGCACGTAAAGGGTTGGATTACTTTACCGTTCTCGCGCCGAGGGTTCGGATGGGTAATGAGCAAGTCTTTGTGCCGTCAATGCAGAAGCAAGCCGTGTGAGCAGTCATCACAAATAAATGGTTCTGTGTGGCTAAACAAAGATTCCCTCATCGCTCCTCCTGACGCTTCGCAACAGATCGATGCTGCCGGCTCGTAAAAAAGGATTGAAAAAATGAAATGGAAATTTACCAAAAAAATGTGGCATGTAAAAAAACATGAGCGGGGCATCTTGTTCAAAGACGGGGATTTTGATTCGATTTTATTACCTGGTGAACATACACGTTGGGATTTGAAAAATCGCTATACCGTGCAGATTGTGGATATCCATTCTGCTAAGTTTGTCCATCCATTAGCCGATTACTTACGTCGATATGAACCGCAGGTTGTGGAAACGCATTTTGACGCGCTGACGACAGATATCCAAGCTGTCGGCTTACGATACGAAGACGATGCATTGGTTGAAATCATTCCTCCTTCTGCCAAGCGCTTATATTGGAAAGGGTTAAAGTCTCAGCGTTTTGCCTACGTGGCGTTAACTGAGCTAAAAGTATCGGCTGATGTATTAACGATACTAACCAAGCCCTCTCTGCGTGCGCATGCGATTGAAGGGTTGGGCGGAATTTTGCAGGTGACTGTACCAGCCTATGCGCAAGGGGTGTTGCGGGTAAACGGAAAAGTGGTCGAGTTATTATCGGCTGGTTTGCATGGATTTTGGCAATTTAACCGCGATATTACCGTAGATATGGTTGATACCCGGATGCAGGCACTAGAAATCAATGGGCAAGAAATTTTAACCAAAGACAAAGTAAACCTACGGATCAATTTGACTGCCATCTGGCAACTGACGGATCTTCTGTTGGCCTATGAAAAAAATGCGAAGCCAGCCGATTACTTGTATCGTGAATTGCAGTTTATTTTGCGTGAATTAGTGGCGACACGAACCCTTGATCAGTTGTTAGAGGACAAACAAGCGCTAGATCAACTGATTGCAGCCCGGTTTAATACCTTACCGGGGGAAATGGGGATTGAGCTATCGCGCGTCGGTATCAAAGATATTATCTTGCCGGGAGAAATGAAGACCTTGATGGCACAAGTGGTGGAGGCGGAAAAAGCGGCAGAAGCCAATGTGATCCGTCGACGGGAAGAAGCGGCAAATACGCGAACCATGCTAAATACCGCCAAATTAATGGAAGAAAACCCCGTCACGATGCGGTTAAAAGAATTGGAAACCTTGGAGCGAATTGCCAATCGGATTGATAAATTTGCGGTGTATGGTGGTTTGGATCAGGTACTCAACGGTTTAGTAAAGATTGGTTAGTAAGCAAATACAGTTAATAACAAGAAGAAATGAAAGAATTAAAAATGACATATCAAGTATTACAGTCTGAAAAAGGGAAGGCCATCAAAATGTGGACGGATGGTGTACCGGTTGAACTCGATGCACAAAAGCAATTGATGGATACCGCAAAAATGCCATTTATTTTTAAACACATGGCGGTGATGCCAGATGTGCACTTGGGAAAAGGTTCTACGATTGGTAGCGTGATTCCAACCAAGGGAGCCATTATCCCCGCTGCAGTTGGTGTGGATATTGGTTGTGGAATGATGGCGGCGTGCACCACCTTAACCGCCAGTGATTTACCCGATCATTTGTATCAGATTCGGTCTGCCATAGAAACAGCCGTACCGCATGGAAGAACGCCGGGCGGGCGGGATAAAGGGGCGTGGTCTGATCCGGGATCAGAAGTCGATGCCATGTGGGCCGCTTTGCTACCTGGATTTAAAGCCATTACGCAAAAGTATCCGCATTTAGAAAAGACCAACCACTATAAGCATTTGGGTACCTTAGGAACGGGGAACCACTTTATTGAACTGTGCCTAGATGAGCAAAACCGGGTGTGGATTATGCTCCATAGCGGATCGAGAGGCGTGGGGAATGCCATCGGTAACCACTTTATCGAACTTGCCCAAGCGGATATGCGACAACATATCGCCAATTTACCCAATCGGGATTTGGCCTATTTTGAAGAAGGTAGCCAACACTACAACGACTATGTAGAAGCCGTAGGGTGGGCGCAAGATTATGCCCGGCGAAACCGGATGGTGATGATGCAAAACGTGATTGCCGCGTTAAAGCAGGTAATTAAAAAACCATTTGATGCGACAGTGGAAGCCGTGAATTGCCACCATAACTATGTGCAAAAAGAAACGCATTTTGGACAAGAGGTATTGGTGACAAGAAAAGGGGCTGTTTCTGCGCAAAAAGGGCAATTGGGAATTATACCGGGGTCGATGGGGGCGAAAAGCTTTATTGTGAGAGGGTTAGGAAACGAAGAAGCATTTTGTTCCTGTAGCCACGGCGCTGGTCGGGTAATGAGCCGTACGCAAGCGAAAAAGAAATTCACCGTCGAAGATCAAATTGCCGCCACGAAGCATGTGGAATGTCGGAAAGATGCAGATGTAATTGATGAAATTCCGATGGCGTATAAGGATATTGACGCGGTGATGCATGCCCAACGAGATTTAGTAGAAATTGTGCATACATTAAGGCAAGTGGTTTGTGTGAAAGGCTAGACGTATAGCGTGGGTATTGGGCGTTGGCGATGGATAGCGTATGCTGGCGCCCATCTCTGAAATAAAGACGAATTAGCATGTCGATAAATTATTTGGTAGCAGTAGATGGGGGTGGTTCATCTACGAGGCTTGCCCTCTATCAACTAGATGGCACCTTACTTGCGCGCGTAGTGGGTGGCCCCTCTGCTTTAGGGCAGGGGGTAGACCAAGCTTGGCATACGATCTTAACGCTGTTAACCGATGCAGCCGCAGAAGCAGGTATTGCCGAGGCAAAATGGTCCACGTTTGCCTTAGGATTAGGGTTATCTGGCGTACATCACCAACCATGGGCAAAAGCATTCTTGGCGCATCAGCCAGGGTTTGGTTTCATTACGCTAACGAATGATGTGCACAGTGCCTTACTAGGGGCGCATGATGGTGAGCCCGGTGTATTAATGATTGCTGGTACCGGTAGTGCTGGTGAAGTATGGGATCAGCAAGGCCAAGTGCGAGAAGTGGGTGGCTGGGGATTTCCAAGTGGCGATGAAGCAAGCGGTGCTTGGATTGGATTGCAAGCCGCGCAGTTACTACAGAAGGTGATGGATGGTCGACTTCCTCCTTCGCCGTTATCGAATGCCATCATGGCATTTTGTGGTGATCATCGTGCCGTGTTTCAAACTTGGTTAGCTAGTGCTGGTCAACACCAGTTTGGCCAACTAGCCCCCATTGTGGTTAGCCAAGCCCATCTGGACCCGCAGGCAGATGCAATTTTAAATGCAGCGGCAAAAGAGATAGAACGCCACTTAGTGGCGCTAGACCCTAGCGGTTCATTGCCCATTTGCTTAGCCGGCGGTCTGGCTGAAAGTTTGGTTACGCGTTTATCACCTAGTTATCAGGCAAAAATTGTTGCTGCAAAAGCAGATGCGGTCGTTGGGTCATATATCTATTTGCAGCAACAGCTAGCAAAAACGCAGGTTAAGCAATGAGTTTTCTACAGGGAAATATTCTTACGCCGGCTGGTTGGGTGGTTGGGCAAATCGAAATTGCTAGCCGAATACTATCGATAGACGCAACGCCAACGGATCCCACAACCAATGCCTTACCGTATATCCTGCCTGGCTTCATCGACCTGCATGTACATGGGGGTGGAGGCCGGGATGTGATGGAGGGCGGGGATGCGATTCAGACCATCACCACTACCCATGCACGTTATGGTACGACGTCCCTATTAGCGACGACGATGACGGCGCCTGCCAGTGATATTGAGCGAGCGTTAAGCGGTATTGCGGAACAAATGCCCGTATCTGGTGGTGGTGCAAAAGTATTAGGTGTGCACTTGGAAGGGCCATTTATTAGCCCTGCCAAACTTGGTGCGCAACCAGATTACGCGAGTAGTGCCACCCTTGCCGATGTGGCGAATTATGATGCAATTGCCGCGATTAAAGTACTGACCATGGCCCCAGAGTTGACTGGGCATTTAGCCTTAATCAGGCAGTTGGCAGATAAAGGGATTCGTGTTCAGTTAGGCCATAGCAATGCATCTTATGAAGAGGCGTTGGCTGCGCTTAATGAAGGAGCTTCGGGCTTTACTCATTTGTTTAATGCGATGACTGCGTTGCATCATCGTGCACCGGGCCAAGTAGGTGCAGCCTTAGCACATGCGCAATTTGCAGAAATTATCCCTGATTTAATTCATGTACACCCCGGCGCGATTTTATCTGCCTTAAGAGCGATTCCTCAGCTGTATGCCGTGACTGATGCAACGGCCGCCACCGGTATGCCAGATGGCGATTACCAATTAGGGCGTCAAACGGTGCATAAGTGCTTAGGTGCAGTGCGGTTAGCCGATGGCACGCTAGCAGGAAGTACGCTAACAATGGATCAAGCGCTGCGTAACTTGGTCAGTATTGGTTTGCCACTCGCGGAAGCCTCGAAACGACTGTCTAAAAACCCTGCAGAGTATTTGGGTATGGCGGATAGAGGGCAATTGGTGCTCGGGGCATTTTCTGATCTTGTCGTGATGAATAGATCGCTAGCAATCGAACAAGTTTGGATAGAGGGATTACGATTTCTCTAGTCAGATTGTGTAAACAGAACCACCGAGATAAACCCGCACTAGCGGGTTTTTTTACGTATAAAATCTTCATATGTATATTGCATATTTAAATGCTAATGGTATTATTCGCGTTTTATGACAATGTGATGAATGGTGAATAAATGAGTTATGAGTCTGCTCGGTATGCTGCACTTAAGCAGATGGAAGATGTGGTTGGATATGTTTATCTAGATACAAAAGGGTATCCAACGATTGGTGCTGGCATCAATTTATGTAATGGAAAAAACGGTGCCTTTAATGAAGAGAGATGGGCAAAGGTAGAAGAGGCGATTGGATATCCTTTACCAAAATTAAAAGCTGATTTGCAGCAAGTTGGGCATGTCCTACAACATACACCAGATGGTTCTCATCCAAAATTCAAAGATTTTGAAGCTTCTTCACGAGGTAAAGCAATCGGTGAAATAACCTCTTTAAAATTAGATAAGTCAGGTCATTCGTATGTGTTTGCTTCTCCGGAATGGCAAAAACAACTGACATTAACAGATGCTCAAAGTAAAGCGTTGGTTGATCAATTTGCACCTGAATATGAAGCAAAATTAAATAAAAACCTAGCCAAGGCAGGCGTAGAGGTTTCAGCACTTAGCGATGCTCAAAAAGCTGTCATGTTTTCTATGGTGTGGCATAACCCATCCGCTTCTGAAAAATTAGCGCATGCAGTAAAGCAGTACCAAACAAACCATTCAGAAAAAGAATTAAAACAAGCGTTCGATGCAATTGGTCATAAAGCAGGTAGTGGCTTCGATAAGCGATACCATGATAGTGCAGAGATTTTCTTAGGTCATAAACATCTATCTTCTGTAGAAGAGATAGCAGGACAGTCTAAACAACCAAGTCAGCTTGCTGACCCTGTTTTACATCATCAACGTTCCATTTTGGATTATGCAACCCGTAATTTCTCTAGCAAAACCCATGAATATGGCCGTGAGGATATGGCTGGGGAGTTAGTGAAAAATGGTCAGGGAAATAAATTTGATGGTACGCGTTATAACCAAGATCGGGATGGTGACGGGCGTAAAGGCGTTGATTGTTCTGCGCTTGTTTATTACGCGATGAAAGGGGCGGGATACAACATCGAAGAAAAATTTCCAACTCATAAAGATGGTTCGTTTGGATTTACGACACACGCCCTATTTGAAGGGAAGCACCTGACCTCTTATGCCGAAAAGCACTTCGACCGTGTGGGGAGTAAAGAGGATCTTCAACCCGGCGACTTGGTGATGTTTAAAACAGGAAAGACATCACAGCATATTGGTATTTATGCAGGAAAAGATGCGAATGGGCACCCACAGTTTTTTGGGTCGCAATCGTCTACTGGTCCTGCATTAGCACGCTTGGATGCAGATCCTTGGAACAAAGAATACCTTGGCGCTATTCGACCGAAAGATGAATTCCGTCAACCTGGGCTTAGAGAAATTGTAGAAATTAAACCGTCTCTAGACCCTCGTGCGGCTGCAGAAAAAACACCGAATGACCGTGCTTTTGCTGCGTCTCCATTCCTGCCAGAGCGTCAGTATAGTCTGCCTGATTATCTAAAAGGGTTATACGACCAAGTCGCAAAATATACGTCTGACTATCTGCATGGCATGACAGATGATCAGAAACGGAATGTGATGACTTGCATGGCGACGCAAGCCAACGAAATGAAGGCAAGTAAGCTAGATTATGTCCATCAGGCGAAAGATGGACAGTTGTATCACCAATGGGATGAATTCAAAGATGCAAGGGTTGATCCGCATCAGGTTAAAGAAATTCCCGCCGCATCTCAGGTGGCTACCTTGCAGCAAAGTGAGCAAGCAAGGACGCTTCAAGAGAGCCAACAAAAGCAACAGGGTCATCGCGTCATGGAGGTCTAACCCTTCGCTTCACGATGGCTACTAAAAAAGAGACGGCATGCTCGTATAGATGCCGTTTTGTTGTTTGAGTAGGAATGAATTGAGATGTTTGTGGAAAAGAAAAAAGTTATCTCGCTAGCGGCCGTACCGGTAGCGGTGCTTGTTGCGCTATACCTAAGTGGATATTTGTTTTTATTGATGACAAAGTTGCCGACAAGTATTTTGGGGCCAACGACGTTTTATCAGTATTTTGCTCGATACCATGAAGTACCTGCAGTTGCTTGGAAATTGAAGCTGTCTTTAGCGATTGGTGCTGGCGTACCGTTCATCTTGTTGGGCTTTTTACTTTATAAACTGCTCACTAACAGAGACTCGCTGTATGGCGATGCGCGCTTTGCGAGCGTGGCGGACTTGAGCAAAAAAGGGTTTTTTGAACAACAACCGACTAGCGTGGTAGTTGGCAAGGCAAATGGCCGGTTTTTGTATTTCTCTGGGCAACAGTTTCCGTTATTAGCGGCACCTACGCGTTCTGGTAAGGGGGTCGGGATTGTGATTCCTAACCTATTGTCTTATCAAGAGTCGATGGTGGTGTTAGATATTAAACAAGAAAACTTTGAACTAACCAGTGGGTTTCGCCAAAAGTATGGCCAAGAGGTTTACCTGTTTAACCCATTTGCAGAAGATCGTAAAACGCACCGTTGGAATCCACTGACCTATGTCTCTGATGATCCGGATTTTAGGGTGTCCGATCTAATGAGTATTGCGGCGATGCTTTACCCGGTTGGAGAAGATGGGAAAGATCGTTTTTGGATGAATCAAGCGCAAAATATGTTTTTAGCACTCGCGCTTTTTTTGTTCGAGCGACGCGAGCAAAAACGAAAAGACGGCGTGCCTGCCGAGTTACTTCCTGTATGTTCCATTGGTGCGCTATACCGCTTATCTAGTGGAGATGGAACGGATTTACGCGCCTACTTCACCAAGTTATCTGAAATGCCGTTTGTGAGTAGTCGCTGTAAAACAGCATTTGCAGGGATGTTATCGCAAGCAGAGGAAACCTTTTCGAGTATCTTGGGGACGTTTAAAGAACCATTATTGCCTTGGTTAAACCCGATTACCGATGCGGCAACCGCAGCAGATGATTTTTTGCTCACCGATGTTCGTAAGCGAAAAATGACGATTTATATTGGTATTCAGCCTAATAAATTGGCAGAAGCCAGATTAATTATTAATCTATTTTTCTCGCAATTGATTAACATTAATACCAAGGAATTACCGCAGAACAACCCAGAGTTGAAATACCAATGTTTACTATTAATGGATGAGTTTACCTCAATTGGGCGAGTAGACATTATTGCAAAAGCAGTGAGCTATATGGCGGGCTATAACATTCGATTGTTGCCAATTATTCAGTCTATTTCGCAATTAGATGGGACATATGGGCAAGAGCAAAGCCGGACGTTGATGACAAACCATGCCTTACAAATTTTGTACACGCCAAGAGAGCAAAAAGATGCCAATGAGTATTCGGAAATGCTGGGTTACCGCAGTGTACGCAAAGAAAGCGTCTCGCGCGGGCGTGATGTCAGCAAAACCGAGTCGGATGAAAAACGTGCGTTAATGTTGCCGCAAGAACTAAAAGCAATGAGCCAAGATAAAGAGATTTTCTTGTGCGAAGCGTTAAGTAGCCCGGTCATGTGCGAGAAGATTCGTTATTACCAAGAACCGGTGTTTAAAGAGCGTTTAATTCCTAAAGCAGATATTCCTCTGCTGACCTTGTAATTGGTACTGTTCATTTATCGAGGCAGATTGTGTCTGCCTCGTTTCACGTGAAACGCTTTATTTTGGCGTTACCTAAAATATCCTTCGTAAAAAGTCATTAATCCTTCGATCTGCCTTTGACTTGTACGGTACGAGATCTATTATTCATAGAGAACACGATGAAATATAAAGGTTTTGTACATGCTACCGGGCAAGGAAAAAAATCAGGCCAACCTTCCGTTGTACGTCTTATTGGCGGGTATTTTGGTCACTGCACTCGTTACTTTTTTGGCAGACTACCAAAATAAGCGACGCGTAAACAGCCAGCTAATGGCAGATGTGGATCACGTTGCCGATACCATTGAGTCCCGTATCCAAGCCTATGAGCATGGATTACGTGGGGCGAGGGGTAGCTATATTACAGCCGAAACCTTAGTGATGAGTCGTGAACAGTTCTACCATTACATGCAAACACGTGACATTGCAAAAGAGTTTCCGGGCATTCGGGGCTTTGGCATTATTAACCGGGTACGGCCTGAAGAGTTAAATGGCTTCTTAAAAGATGCTAAAACAGAAATTGATGCGAGTTTTAAAATTCACGGGTTTACCCAGCATGTGGGTGACCAATATGTGATTACCTTGGTGGAACCGCTGGCGAAAAATAAAGCAGCGGTGGGTTTAGATATTGCCTCTGAAGCGGGACGGTATGAGGCCGCTCACAAGGCAATGTTAACAGGAACTTCTCAGCTAACCGCGCCAATTACCCTTGTACAAGCTTCAAAAGTGAAGCAACAGTCTTTTCTATTCTTACTCCCGATTTACAAGGGAATAGTCGACCCTGGCAACCCAAAAGATAGGGAAAAACTACTCACCGCTTGGGCTTATGCGCCACTTAGTATGTCTGATTTATTGGGGGATTTACTCAGTAAGGGGCGGCTATCGAAAGCACATATTACGGTGTCGGATATATCGGATAAGCATCGTCCGATTCAATTCTTTGCTAAAGGGGAGGACGAGGAAGACAAACATCTTAGCAAAGACGCGGTGCAGTCCTATGAGAAAACTTTTTTTGGCCGCAAGTGGCAGTTCCAGATAGACCCGCATGCGGATTACATCGACACCATTTATCATTTCCCCTTAGGTATTCTCTTTTTCACCGGTGTGGTGGGTTCTGTCTTAATGGCGTGGGTGGTACTACTTTATGCAAGAAACCGCCAGCGGGACAAAGACTACGCCAAAGTACAAGCCAATTTAGCTGCCATTATTACGAATTCGGTTGATGCCATTATCGGGAAAGATTTAACCAGCCGTGTCACTAGTTGGAACCCTGCTGCTGAAAAACTGTTTGGGTATTCTGCTGCTGAAGTGATCGGACAATCGGTGGTTGGGCTGATTGTGCCGGAAGAATTATCTGGCGAAGAGCTGAAATGTATTCACCGAGTCGGCAGTGGTGAGCAGCTAAGCAGTTTTGAAACTAAACGTTTACACAAAAGTGGCCGCCCATTTGATGTCACGGTATCGATGTCGCCTATTCGCAATGAAGTAGGTGAAGTGGTGGGGGTCGCCTCGATGATTGCAGACATTACGGCGAAAAAAGTGGCGGAAGAGGAAATTCGCCGTTTAAATCAATCGCTCGCCGAAGAAGTGGCGAAGCAATCTGACGAACTCAATAAAACCACGAAGAGTTTACGCACCATCATGGATGTGATGCCATCGATGATTGGTTATTGGGATAACAATGAAATCAATGTGGTTGCCAATGCAGCGTACCACGAGTGGTATAGCATCCCGTTTGGGGATATGCCTGGTATGAGTGTTGAGCAAGTCTTAGGGGCTGACTTATACCGAATTAGCCGTTCTAAAGTGAAAGCCGTTTTGTTAGGAGAGGCGCAACGCTTTGAGCGCGTATCAAAAGGACCTGATGGCAGCGTTCATACCTTTATGGTGAATTACTTGCCAGATTTTCAAGAGAAGAAGGTAATTGGTTTTTATGTGATCTATCACGATGTAACGGATGTGGTAGAGAGCAAAGAACAATTGGCGTTGGCATTAGAAGAGAATGATCAGTTACTAAAAAATATTAATGAACAACTGTTGTATTCAGAAACAGATGCTGCCGGCAACATCATTGATGTAAACGAAAAGTTCTGCAAAGTGCATGGTTATACCAAAGAAGAGATCATTGGTAAAAATCATCGTATCTTGCAATCTGGGTTCCAATTACCCGATTTCTGGGAAAATTTCTGGATGCATTTGGTCGCCGGCAATACCTGGCATGGTGAAATTGCCAACCGGACGAAATCTGGCGAAATACGTTGGTTTGATAGCCTGATTACCCCGATCATGGGGGCAGATGCGATGCCAGAAAAGTATATCGCACTGCGCATTGATATTACGGAACGTAAACAAGTTGAGGAAGAAGTAGAGAAGGTTAACCTCGAACTGAAAAACTTACTCAATGCAGCATCTGAAGTGGCGATTATTGCCGTAGATAAGCAAGGCACGATTACGCTCTTTAACAAAGGCGCGGAAAAAATGTTGGGCTATACCGCGGAAGAGTTGGTGAGAAAAAGTACGCCAGCCAGATTCCATGTGATGGAAGAGGTGCATCATGCCGGTGAAATGCTCTCTGCTAAATATGGCATGCCAATCGCAGGCTTCCGTATTTTTGTGCATGAGCCGGAAATCTTTGAAGTACAAACCACCGAATGGACGTTTGTCCGTAAAGACGACAGCAAACTAACGGCTGCTCTCACGATTACGCCTGCTAGAAACGCGAGCGGTGAAATTATTGGCTATTTGGGCATTGCGCGGGATGTGACCAAAGAGAAAGAGCAACAGCGTGAGATTGTTCGTACCTCTGAGCAGCTAGGGCTTGCGGCAGAAACCGCCCACTTAGGCATTTGGACGTGGGTACCAGGTTCGGAAATGGTTCAAGTCAACGAAGAATGTCTTCGTATGTATAACTTGCCCATGGAAAATCTAGACACCGGCGTCGCATTTAGCCATTGGCGAACATTAGTACACCCGGATGATTTAGGGGATATTGAGCACCATCTTAAAGAGCTGATGGATGGCACCGGCGATTATGATGTGGAATTCCGGATTGTGATTCCAGAGTTGGGAACGCGATATATCAAGGCGGGTGCTTATGTAGAGCGAAATACCGCGGGATTACCCGTTTTAGTGATTGGTACTAACCAAGATATCACCGTACAAAAGCAGTTTGAAAACACCTTGGTAGAAGCCAAAACACAAGCCGAACAAGCCAGTGAAACCAAGAGCCGATTTATGGCGAACGTTAGCCATGAAATTCGTACACCAATGAATGCGGTACTAGGGATGCTACAACTATTGCAGCAAACCGACTTAACCCAACGCCAATTTGATTATTCTGAAAAAGCGCGACAAGCCGCTAGATCGTTATTAGAGCTATTAAACGATATTCTCGATTTTTCTAAGATTGAGGCAGAAAAACTGACGCTAGATGATTTGCCATTCCACTTAGATGAGATTCTAGACGATGTAGTACCGGTGATCTCCGGTAATTTGAATAATAAACCGGTTGAATTGTTGTTTGATATTGATCCAGACATCCCGAGTGGATTGATGGGCGATCCGCTACGCCTAAAACAAGTGATTCTGAACTTGATGGGGAACGCGATTAAATTTACGGCACACGGGTTTGTGTCTTTATCTATCCGCTGTTTATCAAAAGAGAACTATGCCGCCAAGATTCGCTTTGAGATTCAAGACTCGGGCATTGGGATTAGTAAAGAAAGCCAAGAAAAGATTTTTGAAGGCTTTACGCAGGCAGAGACCTCTACTACCCGCCGATTTGGTGGTACAGGGCTTGGCTTAGCAATTAGCCAGCATTTAATTCATTTAATGGGCGGCCACATTACGCTAGAGAGCGAGCTTGAAAAAGGCAGCTTATTCTGGTTTGAATTAGATATACCGTTTATGAGAGAAGACTCTACGGTATTGGATGTGCCGGGGCTAGACAAACTACCAGATCAGCCACGCGTGCTGATTGTGGATGATAACCCTGTGACTCGTATCATGATGGAGCGCTGTATTGGATTCCTCGGTTGGCCATTTGATAGTGCGACAGATGGCTTTAGTGCATTAGACAAATACAAAATTTCGGTGAATGAACGGACACCTTACGATGTGGTACTGATGGACTGGTACATGCCGGGAGAAGATGGATTAGAAACGGCTAATAAAATCCGGCAAGTGTCACTGAGTGCGGATCATCCGTTTATTTTAATGGTGACAGGTGTCGGCCATGACATGATGCACCTAGAGCAAGAGCAAGGCCCTGTGCCGTTTAATGGGCTAATGCCAAAACCCTTTACCCCTGTGCACTTAACCACCAAATTAGTGAAAGGGCTGACTGGCCATGCCGAGATATTTGAAGGGATGGTGGTGCATGATAAAGATGAAAAACCGCTGAAAGGGATTCATTTACTGGTGGTAGAAGATAATGCTCTAAACCGGATGATTGCGCATGAGCTACTGATCGCAGCTGGTGCATCGGTGGTATTGGCTGAAAATGGGCAAGAGGGTGTAGAGAAGGTATTGGCGGGGGATGAAAAATTTGATGCGGTGCTAATGGATCTGCAAATGCCGGTGATGGATGGATTTGAGGCAACTCGTCAATTACGTTTGCACCCAGAACTCCAAAAACTGCCAATCTTGGCAATGACCGCGAACGTATCTATTACCGACCGTGCAAATTGTTTAACGGCAGGGATGAATGGCCACATTAGTAAGCCAATTGAGATGCGGGTGGTGATCCGTACTATCTTGGATGAACTGAAACGCCATGTGCCAGATGAGTATCAAGTGGATGTTCAGCCAACCATCGTGCCAGAACAAGCGACGGGCTTAGTGGATGATAAATCTTTAATTTTGATGCGATTTAGCCAGAACGAGCAAATCTTCCACGCCTCTGTTTTAGCGTTTCCTGATGAAGCCAGTAAGTTATTAGATGAGCTGGAAAGCTACGTGGCGGAGAGCCGAATTAAAGAGGCGAGAATTTCGATCCACTCTTTGAAAGGAATGTCTTCTACCGTTGGCGCAAGAGAGCTATCTGAACGGGCGAAATCATTAGAAGCTGCGTTTAAATCGACCGATAACCCGACCACGATGAAAGACAATCTGAAAGCCGAATTACCAAGACTGCGTCGCTTACTGCAAGAGAGTGTGAATCTCTTGATGCAATATTTGCCTGAAGATCAGCACCGTAAAGAAGAGAATACAAATCGCCTTGTTTCTAAAGCGGAATGTATGAAAAAGCTAGAAGCGGTAGAGCAGCAATTGGCTTCTTTTAATTTACAAATTCTCGATGACATCGTATTGTTGACCGATACCTTACCGGTTATTGTGGATCATCTTACTGCACAGTTAGTCAGGTTAATTCAAAATCTGGATTTTGCTGCTGCCCAGCAAGTGCTGAAAGAAATACAAAAAGGAATTATCAGTGCTGACCTACCTGAATGAATTTTTAAAGACCCACGGCATTCGCCCGAAACTACTGATTGTGGATGATCAGGTAATGAACATTCAGGTGATTCGCGAGATTTTCAAAGCGGATTACGATGTGTTTTTTGCGATGAATGGTCAGCAAGGGATTGAACAAGTCAGAAACCTGATGCCCGATCTGATTTTATTGGACGTGGTGATGCCAGATATGGATGGCTACAGCGTCTGTACGTTGTTAAAGGATGATCCCGCTACGGCAAATATCCCTATTATTTTTATTACGGGTAAGCAAAGCCAAGATGACGAGTTAGAAGGTTTTCAACGCGGCGGTTCGGATTTTATTACCAAGCCAATTAACCCATTGTTGGTGCAAGCTCGGGTAGCCGCGCATTTGGCCGGTAAATTGCAAGCCGATCTGCTAAAAGCGCTGACCAGTATGGATGGGTTAACTGGCGTAGCAAATCGAAGCCGCTTTAATGAAGCTTATGAAGCGAATTGGACAAGCTGCATTCGTCAACAATTGCCTTTGAGTTTAGTGTTTGTCGATATTGATTTCTTTAAGCAACTCAATGATGCAGAAGGCCACAGCAAAGGCGATGAGTGCCTAAAGCAAGTGGCTCAGATCATGAAGCAAGTCTGCCGCCGTCCGATGGATTTGGCTGCGCGTTATGCCGCAGAAGAGTTTGCGCTGGTTTTACCGGGGACTTCGTTAGAAGGCGCAACGCTGATTGCAGAGGAAATCCAAAAGACCCTTGCGACTGCCGCCATCCCTCACCCTGATAGCAAAGTGTCAAAACAGGTGACCTTGAGTATTGGGGTGGCAACCGTGACACCGAATGAAAAAGCGCAAAAAGAAATCTTGATTCAGTCGGTCGATTTGCAGTTGTATCTTGCAAAAGAAATGGGCAAAAACCAGATTAGTGTGATTGATTTGGACGAGCACCAGGCAGGCTAATCTATGCGCTGTGTTTGAACAAAAAGCCCAAGGTAATTCACCTTGGGCTTTTTCATTTTTATGCAGCGAAAAACGAATTACAGAATTTCTGCTACTTCTTCAAAAGACAAACGTGGGCCGCGTGGGTAGTTACCGCTAGCGTCACCATAGCCTAGGTTCAGTAGGAAGTTCACTTTGTATTTGCCATCAGCAAAGAACGCTTCGTTGACTTTGGCTGGGTCAAAACCACTCATCGCGCCAGAGTCTAAGCCAAGCAGGCGAGCTGCAATAATCAGGTAAGCACCTTGCAAGCTGCTGTTACGGAAAGCGGTTGCATCTGCTAAAGCGGCATTCGCTTCAAACATTGGTTTGGCATCGTAAGCGGGGAATTGGGTTGGTAGGTGATCAAAAAAGCGGTTGTCTTGTGCAATGATCACGGTGACTGGGGCGGCTAGCGTTTTGTCTAAGTTACCTGGAGACAATGCGGGTGCCAATTTCTGTTTTGCTTCTGCGCTAGTTAGAAATACCAAGCGTGCTGGTTGGCTATTCATTGACGTTGGTGCCCATTTGAATAGGTCGTACAACTCACGTAGTGTGGCTTCGCTAACTGGCTGATCGGTAAATTTATTGAAGGTACGGGCTTCGGTAAACGCTTGTTTTAAAACTTCAGTAGAAACAGCTGACATGTTGTGTTGTCCTTGTGCGGCAATAGTGGGTGTAATGACACCCGGCAGAGTATCTAATTAACATGTTAAAGATATCGTATTTAGCAGAATTGCATATTCAAATTTTTTGATTAGACCGTTCGAAAGATTGAATCACTAATTGCCTAGTTGAATACCGCTAGCCAGCCATGGGGCGCTGTTTTGTAAAATCGGTAAATAGCGATTTTTTAGAATATTGACGGTATCGCTCGCGAGCTGCTCGGGCAGGCTACCCAACTCTTTGGCTTGGGCGACGAGGGTAAGTTCGCGGTAGAAGTTACCTTCTTTAATAGGCAAACATTCGACTTCACCACTTAATAAACCGGCTTGTAATAAGCAAAGCGGGGTGGTGATTGCCCAACCCACACCGGCTTTGACCATCGATAGAATCGCGAAAGAATTATCTAGCTGTAAGCGATGTGGTGGGTTGATTCCCCATGCTTGTAATTGCTGTTCGATGTTGCGCCCTATGACGGTACCTTGGCTATATCGAATAAAGTCTAGACTAGTGGATAACTGTTGCAAGGTGTGTGGTGGGGCGCTGTTGGTGCCTTTGGGTAGTACCAACACGAAGGGCTCTCGGATGAGTTGCCTTCTGTAAAGCTCTGGGTGGTTTGCAATGGCATCGTCTGAAATGATGATGTCCACTTTACGCGATAGCAGCGCATCGGCATGAGAATGCGATTGTCCGGTGGTGAGCGACCAATGGGCGGTGCGTTGCTTGACGACCTCTAGGAGTTCTCTGCCCACACTGGTGGCGAGAGAATCGACCAAGGCAATGCGTACGTGCTTTAACGGGGTTTGTTCTTTGCGGCGAAACTCTAGGCTAACTTGTCTGGCACGGTTTAATAATTGGGCGCTTTGTTCGTAAAACTGCCGTCCAAGTGGCGTGAGTAGCGGCGGACGGTGCGAACGATCCATTAGTTGAATACGCAGGTTTTGTTCTAGGTTGGCTAAGCCTTGTGAGACAGAGGATTGCGTTAAACCGAGTTTTTGTGCGGCGGCAGTCATGCCACCACATTCGACAATACTGATAAAAATTTCCAATAACTTCAGGTCAAAACCAATCTCTGACATGGGATTTCCAGCGTAAATAGGAAGGATAGGCCGGCTGAGCATAGCACCAGTTTGCCTATCCTTCGAGCGTACTTCATCAAATTGTGTATTGCAGAAGGTTGCCGTTGAAGCAAGCTTTGCTTTGTTTGTGTGAGTTGCCTATTTAGGCGGGTGGGCGTTTGGCGAATTGGTAAGTTAGTTCATGTAGATCTGCCGTATTAGGGCCACTTGCTGCCACCACGAGAATCTCGGATGCCATCTCGCCAAAGTCTGCCCGGAAGTGGACCGAACTTTTGAGCACCAATAAGGGTTGTGCAGCAGGTTCTACGCCTAGATGGCGGAACATGGCTTGGTCTGCCGCTTGTTGTTTGCGGCTAGAGACAATGACGGTTACGCCTTCGTATTGCAGTGCGACCATGGGGCCTAGATCCATCTTACACCCTTCATAAAATGGGCCGGTGCCGATGAATTGCCCATTGCCTAATTGGGTGATGGTCCAAGGGCGTTGGGTCGCTGGGTCGTTGCAGAGGGCGGTAGATAGTGTGTCGCCAACGGTGTGTTGATGAGCAAGCAGGGCGGTGTTTGGATCACACAATAAGCCCACGCAGCCGCTGACGGATTGGTTAAGTAGTTCGGCAATCAGGTCGGTGCTATTACTGTCAGCGCCGCCACCGGGGTTATCTTGTGTATCGGCCAAGATAAGTGGTTTGTTCGTCTCTGCGGGCCTAGTTTTGGCATAAGCTACCGCATCGGCTGCACCCCATAGTTTGCCAGCAAAGGCAGAGCGTGCTTGGCTGACGGCGGTCACCAATGCTTCGGCGATGGATGCGCCCATTTCTGCTGATTGGCTATAAACCAAAATGGAGGGTGCGCAATCGGGCACATCGGCCAATGGAAAGCCCGGTGCAAAACGCACTAATGGCACCGAATTAGATTCATATTGGTCGGCTTGTTCGATGAGCGATTTTACCGGGTCGGACAAGGTACATTGCCATGGCATCGGGATGAGGAAAGGCAATTGTCGGAACGTTTTGTGCCAACGTTCTCCATAAAGAAGGCGTGGCAATAAGGCCGCGGCGCGGTGACCTGCATCACTCATATCTACATGCGGGTAGGTTCGGTACACGATCAAGGCATCGGTGTATTCCACCATTGCAGGCGTAATGTTGGCGTGAAAATCTAAGGTGGCAATGATGGGACAATCTTTCCCGACTTGCTGGCGAATGCGGCGCAAGAGTTCGCCTTCGCCATCTTGTAGATGTTCGGTGGCCATTGCGCCATGCAAATCTAAAAAGAGGGCGTCTATTTGCCCTGCTTCTGAGAGGCTATGTTGCAACATCCACGTAATGGATTCGAAAGCATCTTCCGTTACCGGACCGCTAGGGTTGGCTGAAGCCCAGACCAATGGCACTAGCGTATGCGTGCTGTCTGCTAGCGCATCGACAAAGCCGGTGACGGGAATGTTGACGCCACGAATGGCCTCGAACATTTTTTCACCCCATTGTAGCCCCGGCCAAGCATCGGCCTCGGCAAAGGTCACAAACTTTGCGCGGCTATTTGCAAAGGTATTGGTCTCATGTAAAAAACCGGCGATACCGATTCTTGCCATTTAGCGTCTCCTGCTGGTGCAGTCGTGAATGCATTTCAATTCTGACAGAGGCGAGTGTCACCACTCACCTCTGTGCGTTTACTACAGTAGACCGACCACTGCACGGCGGAAAATGTCACTATATTGTTCCGCGGTAAAGTTGATCGGGTTGGTGCCGTGAGAAGGGTCTGCTACCGCCATTTCTCCCACTTTTACAGCTTCTTCATCGGTAATCCCGATAGAAGACAGCGCATGTGGAATGCCGACTTCTTCACGAAGCGCCAATACCCAATTCAGGAAGGCCTCGAACGATGGATTCGGCAGGTTGAGGTAACGAGCCAAAGCGGTAATGCGCTCTTCAATCACCGACTGGTTGGCTTTGAGTACATACGGCATCAAGATGGCATTTAGCATGCCATGGTGTGCGTCGTATAACGCGCCAAGTGGATGGGCAAGGGCGTGCATGGCGCCGAGACCACGCTGGAAGGCGGTGGCGCCCATGGTACTAGCGACTAACATCTGCATGCGGGCTTCTAGGTCTGCACCATTTTTCACTGCTTTGGGCAGGTAATCTTTGACCAAGCGGATGCCTTCTAATGCCACACCGGTCGCCATTGGGTGGTAAAACGGCGAACAGTAGGCTTCTAAGTTATGGCTTAATGCGTCCATCCCGGTTGCGGCGGTGAGTTTGGCAGGCAAACCAACGGTGACTTCTGGGTCTAGAATCACGACGGCTGGCACCATGCGTGCATGGAAAATCAGACGTTTGATATGTGCGACTTCATCGGTAATCACGGAGACTCGGCCAACTTCAGAGCCAGTGCCTGCGGTGGTAGGAACCGCGACGACTGGTGCCATCGCTTCTACGTTGACGCGCAGATAGTTATCGCCCACGTCTTCGTAATCCCATAGGTCGCCAGTTTGGCCAACCATTAACGCCACGGCTTTGGCCGCATCGAGACCTGAACCACCACCAAAGGCGATCACACCATCATGTTTACCGGCTTTAAATGCGGCGACGCCATCCATCACGTTTTGGCCAGTAGGGTTACCTTTGATTTGGCTAAACACCGCACAGGCTAACCCCGCCGCTTGGCAGCTAGCCACGGCATCGGTCACCACTGGCAGGTTAGCTAAGCCTGGGTCGGTAATCAGCAGCGGGTTGGTCATCCCTAATGATTTGCAATGATCTGGCAGTTCTTTAATGCGGCCAGCACCGGCTTTAATAGCGGTTGGGTAGTTCCAATTCGCTCGGTAGGCGTTCATATCGCTCATGTGGTTCTCCGCAGAATTACAGTTTTTTTAGATGGAAAGATTTTGGACGGGTCAGGTGCTCGTACCCTACAGATGACAATGTCGCGCCGCGACCGGTGTTTTTCACTCCAGTCCATGCTAGTGCCGGGTCTAGGTAATCGCAGCGGTTCATAAAGACCGTACCGGTTTCTAATTGGTCGCCAATGGCGAGTGCTGCGGTTTCATCTTTCGTGAAGATAGAGGCGGTGAGGCCGTATGGACTATCGTTCATTAGTTGAACCGCTTCGGCATCGTCTTTCACCGGCATAATGCCAACCACAGGGCCAAAGCATTCTTCATTCATAATTGCCATGCTGTGATTCACGTTGACCAAAATCTGCGGCGCAACAAACGCACTGCCTGGCTGATCAGCCGGGAAGTCTGCCGCATTAATCAGGGTTTTTGCCCCTTTGGTAATCGCGTCTGTCACGACTGCACGGATACTATCCGCTGCAGAAGTACGCACCACTGGTCCCAGCGTGGTTTCTGGGTCCATTGGGTCGCCCAATTTGTATTGGTTGGTTAGGCGAACGGCTTTTTCGATGAACTGATCGAATAACGAAGCATGTACGTAAATGCGCTGGATACCGCAGCAGCTTTGGCCAGAATTAAAGAACGCCCCATCAATTAGCGTATCAACCGCCTGATCAACATCCGCGTCGGCACGTACATAGCCAGGGTCATTACCCCCTAGTTCTAGCCCAACCGGGATAAACCGGCCTGCGGCGGCTTGTTCTACCGCTTCGCCCCCTTTAACCGAACCGGTAAAGCAGACGGCATTCACCATCGGCGATTGGATTAAGCCTTGTGTACCTTCATGATCAGTATGAATGAACTGGAACAACCCTTCTGGTAAACCAATATTGCTAAAGGCTTCGACCATGCGCTCTGCTGCTAATGGGGTTTGTGCCGAGTGTTTCAAAATCACCGCATTGCCTGCCATTAGCGCGGGGACAACCGCATTTACTGCTGTCAGCAGCGGATAGTTCCAAGGCGCAACGACGAGCACGACGCCGACTGGCTCACGGCGGATAAAGCGGTTGAAGCCTTCGATCGCGGCGGGGACAACATCATGCAAGGCTTCATTTGCGATAGAAATCATGTGGCGCGCACGCGCTTCAAAACCACCCACCTCACCAGGTGTATAGCGAATCGGGCGTCCCATTTGGCGCGTTAACTCTAAGGCGATCTGCTCTTTATTCGCCACAAAGTTGTCTACGCCCTTGCTTAAGATGGCTGCGCGATCGGCAATGCTCGCGGTTTTCCATGTTTTTTGGGCAGACACAGCAGCAGTCAGTGCCGCCTCAATCGCGGCGGGCGTGTGATAAACACGGCTGACCACCACGCTACCATCGACTGGGCTTCGGGTGAGTAGTTCTGATGACATAAGATCCTCGTCAGTAGTCGGTTAAATCAAATCGTTAACTAAATAATTTCAAAATAGCGTTTGAGTTCCCAATCCGTTACATGACGGCGGAACTCACGCTCTTCCCATTCGCGGGTGGCGGCAAAGTGTTCTACAAAGGCATCGCCAAATAAAATGCGCGCGGCTTCGCTGCCTTTAAATCGTTGTGCGGCTTCCCATAGGGTGTTTGGTAGCTTGAGATGCGCAGGGAAACTTTGGGTATACGCGTTGCCAACCACCATTTCATCGGGTTCTAATTCTTGCTCGATTCCCATTAGCCCTGAGCCTAATGCAGCGGCGAGTGCAACGTACGGGTTGGCATCAGCAGAGCCAATACGCACTTCCATGCGCTGTGATTTAGATGATCCCGGAATCAAACGTAGTGCGGTGGTACGGTTTTCTAGCCCCCAAGTTGCATCTAACGGTGCCCAGTAGCCCGGCACTAAGCGCGAGTAACTATTCACCGTTTGCGCGTACATCGACATAAATTCTGGCAAATACTTTTGTACACCCGCCATAAAGTGGCGCTGGGTTTTACTCATATTGTGCTTTTGGCTTGGGTCATAAAATGCCGATTGCCCTGTTGCTTTGTCTTTTAGCGATAAATGGATATGACCACTTTGGCCTGGGTAATCGTGTGACCATTTCGCCATAAAGGTCGCCATCAGGTTATTGCGTTGGGCCAGTACTTTGGTAAAGGTTTTAAACAAAAAGGCTTTGTCTGCCGCTGCTTCGGCGCTATCTACCCCGATCGCCGCTTCTAGTACGCCAGGACCTGTTTCGGTATGTAAGCCTTCAATGCCCATGTCCATTTGTTCGCATAGGCCAAGTAATTGGTGGTAAAAATCGTTTTCAACCGTGCTACGCAGTACCGAATAACCAAAATAACCGGGTGTCCAAGGCGTGAGGTTGTGATAATTTTTTTCTCGTACAGATTCTGGTGATTCTTTAAACATAAAGAATTCGTATTCCAGCGCTGCACTTGCGGCAAAGCCTAGGTTATCTGCACGTTTCAGGACGCGATGTAACAAGTTGCGTGGACAGATGGCAGCTGCATCTTCGATAAATTCACACAAGAAAAACAGCATGTCTTGCCCGTTTACTTTCTCAAACGGTAAATCGCGGCAAGTGGCGGGCAAAATTCGCACCCACGCATCTGGGTAGGCTGTGTGCCAGCCGGTGTATTGCACGTTATCGTATAGCTGGTCATTCAAATCCCAACCTAACACGACGTTACAAAAGCCAAAACCACTGGTGAGTGCCGAAATAAATTTGTCTTTCGACAAGTATTTACCGCGCATGATGCCATCAATATCAGACATGCCGACTTTCACGTGGCTAAGTCCTCTGGCTTCTACGAGTGCAATGGCGTCTTCTACGGTTTTTACATCACGAGCTTGCATGGGTGTTCTCTCTCTCCGATAACACTGCATTACGTTGCTAGGTGTATACCGCTATCGATTTTCCCGATAACAGGTATCCGAATTTCGTTCTGGTTAAATCAAACCGATGGTTACTACACTTGCTAAAAATCAGAATTCGCGAACTATCGTAACAACTCTCAAAACATCTGCAATCAATATCGTTATGACTAATGAATCAGCATTAGTACAACTGATGATTGTTGAGGGTTGTCATTTTTTTACGCAAACTGCATCAAAAATCGCTTGTACTATCAGGGAGATAGGCAGACATGCAAGCAGTAGATCAACCGGGCAATCATCCTATATATCGCTATGACGCTATCGTGATTGGTGGCGGCGTGGTGGGATGCGCCATGCTAAGGGCATTGGCGGGGGCGGGTATTTCTGCTGCGTTATTAGAAAAAGGCGCAGATATTTTATCTGGTGCCTCAAAAGCCAATAGTGCGATTTTGCATACTGGGTTTGATGCCCCAGCCAATAGCCTAGAGCTAGCCTGCATGCAGTCGGGTTACCAAGAATATCTGTCTATTCACCAAGCACTGAATCTGCCCGTTTTAAAAACCGGCGCGCTACTGGTGGCTTGGACGCCAGAAGAATTAGCCAAGCTACCTACCTTATTAGCCAAAGCGCATCAAAATGGGGTGCGTGATGTTGTAGAAATCGACCGGGACACCTTGCTGCGTGAGGAGCCCGCGCTTTCATCTGCTGCGCTGGGGGCGCTGAAAGTCCCCGGGGAATATCTGATCGACCCTTGGTCTTCTCCATTAGCCTATGTGCTTCAAGCCATTCATGCCGGTGCTAAGGTGCATCGTGATACCGAGGTAATCAGCGGTGTGCGCATCGCCGAAGGCTGGCAACTTCATACTAGCCAAGGGCTTTTTCAAACCAAACTGGTGATTAATTGCGCGGGCAATCAGGGGGATATTGTTGAAGCGATTTGCCGACCTAGCCCGTTTCACATCACCCCGCGTAAGGGGCAGTTTGTGGTGTTTGATAAAACCGCTGCCTCATTAGCCAAGCATATTCTTTTGCCGGTCCCGAATGATCGTACCAAGGGCATTGTGATTACCCGTACCGTCTTTGGTAATTTACTGGTTGGCCCAACGGCAGAAGACCAAACCAACCGTACCCATGCTGAACTAACCACTGACGCGCTTCAGCAGTTGGCTACGGCAGGCGAACGCATGCTACCTGCGTTGGCTGATGAACCGATTACCGCTACTTATGCTGGCTTGCGACCAGCTAGCCAGTTTAAGGATTACCAAATCGAAGCATTGCCTAGTGAGCAATGGATTTCTGTTGCGGGGATTCGCTCAACCGGGCTCTCTGCTGCATTAGGGATTGCTAAGCATGTGCTGGGCTTAGTTGAACAACACTTTTTCACTGTCAAACCAACCCACTTTCCCGTGTGGCCACAGATGCCCATGTTAAGTGACTATCACCCACGAGATTATCAAACCCCAGAGAGTGGGAAGATACTTTGCCATTGCGAGCTAGTCACCCAACGGGAAGTAGAAAATGCACTGAGTGGGGTATTCCCAGCTGGCGATTTAGGGGGGCTAAAACGCCGGACGCGTGCTTGTATGGGGCGTTGCCAGGGCTTCTACTGTCAAGCCAATCTGGTTGAGCTTGCTCAAAAAACAGGGTTGCCAATGGGACAGGAGGCGCACGTATGAGCCAGCGCCCCATCGTGATTGTTGGCGGAGGCCCAGCCGGATTAACGGCTGCATATACCTTATGGCAATACGGTGTCACCAATCTACTGGTACTGGAACGTGAGTCTTCCGCAGGTGGGTTGCCTCGTCACTGTGGGCATAGTGGTTTTGGCGTATTCGATTTTCATTGGCCGATGAAAGGCCCTGCGTATGCAAACGCGCTACGCCATCGCATCCCGGCTGAAATCCTGAAGTGCGATACAACGGTCCTCGCGTTAAAAGCAAATGGTGAATTGCTGATTCGTGATGCGAGTGGCGTGCAGACCTTGCATGCCGAGCGCGTCTTACTCACTACAGGCATTCGGGAAACCACTCGCGCAGCTAGTTTAGTTGGGGGCATGCGGCCATTTGGCGTCATGAATACCGGCGCGTTACAGCGTTGGGTGTACGAAAAGCAGCAATTGCCGATGCGTCACCCCATTGTAGTGGGTTCTGAATGGGTTAGCTTTTCTAGTTTACTGACGCTGAAACACATGGGTGTTAAACCGCAGATGCTGATTGAAGCAGGGGAAGAAGTGCTTGCGCCTGGTCCTGCCGCCTTAATTAGCGATACGGTGTTTGGCGTACCTGTGCATACCGACACACAATTGGTTGCGATTCATGGCCTAGATAAAGTAGATGGCGTTACTTTGCGGTCAAACCACACTACTTGGGAACAAGCCTGTGACGGCGTGATTCTGAGCGGAAAGTTTGTGCCAGAAACCGGCATTATTCGTAGCAGCCACCTAATGGTAGACCCACGAACCAAAGGCCCCGCGATTGATAGCGAATTGCGCTGTAGTGACCCAAGCTATTTTGCCGCGGGTAATGTGTTACGACCGGTCGAGCATAGTGGTGTTGCCGCTGCAGAAGGTAGAGCCGCGGCTTTCGCGATCTTACGAGACTTAAACAACGCACTGCCGCCAACAGAACTCAGTACCCAACTTCAGTTAGACCCCGCGCTCCCACTGCAATACCTCTACCCGCAACGGCTCCATTTTGCTAAACCAGATCACGCGGCATTATTAATGCGAGCAAGAGTCAGCCAACCGGTTAGCGATTTGCGTTTACGCTGGTTTGCAGATGGTGTGCCGCTCGGGAGAGAAATGATTTCCGCCAAACCCACCAGACGTGTGCAGCTAAGCTGGCCAAAAGGGGATTGGCAAGGTGCAACACAGCTCACCTTACGGGCGGAAGATCAATGAGAAAAATCCTCGCTATCGATCAAGGTACTACTTTAACCAAAGCCTATTTATTAGACGAAGCCGGTGGGTTTACCGAAGTAGGGCGGCTGCCGCACCAAACCATGCACCCACAAGCGGGCTGGGTAGAGCAAGACGCGGAAGCGCTATTACACAATATACAAACCTTAATTCGAATGGCCGGCAAGTTTGATGCGCTCGCGTTAGCGCACCAAGGCGAAACGGTGGTGGCTTCTGATGCAGAGACCGGTTTGCCCTTGTACCCAGCCATTGTTTGGCAAGATCAACGCACCCAAGCATGGCTAGAAGAAGAGCGGTTGAAAGGGTTAGAACAAGAAACCCTCTCCAGAGCCGGTTTGCCATTAGATGCCTACTTCTCTGCATCTAAACTACGTTGGTTGTTTCATGAAGTACCGGCGGTAAAAGCAGCTTATCAAGCAAACCGATTACGGCTATCGACCAGTGATGCTTTCTTTGTCAGCCGATTAACTGGGCATTACTCAACCGATACCAGTTCGGCCTCACGTACTAGTCTGGCCAACCTGCACACAGCCAATTGGGATGATCATCTCTGTGATCGCTTTGGTGTTCCAACTGCAACATTGCCGACGATTCGCCCAACGGTGGCGGATTTTGGTCGGCTTTCTATTGGCTCAGAATCGGATGGCGCACCACTTGTGGCAGTGGTGGTAGACCAGCAAGCCGCGTTGTTTGGGCATCAATGTCAGCAAGCGGGGGACATGAAAATCACCTTTGGCACAGGTGCTTTTGCCTTGGCATTGACGGGTGAAAAGCCTCATCTCCATGCGGGTGATGGGCTGCTGCCTACGCTTGCTTGGACATTACCGAGCAGGGCGGGTGGGGTCGTAAACACCACGTATGCGGTCGATGGTGGCATGTATACCGCAGGGGCGGCCATCGAGTGGTTAAAAGGCTTAGGTTTATTTTCAGACTACGCCGAGTTATCGACCTACCAAGGTCCAAGCGCGCTAGCGCGCGGCTTAGTGTTTGTGCCGGCATTGGCCGGGCTTGCCTGCCCATACTGGGATCGCCACGCAGCAGGGCAATGGATGGGCATGCGGCAAGACACCACGAAAGCAGATCTGTGCCGTGCGGTAGTAGAAGGGATTGCCTTACGTGCGGCAGAAATTGTCGATACCTTGTCGGCTATTCAGCCACATCTAGGGCAATTGTCGATCGATGGCGGTATTACCAAGAATCCGTACTTCTGCCAGTTTTTTACCGACTTACTTCAACGGCCTGTCACGGTCTTTTCGCATGCAGATATCACTAGTTTGGGGACTGCGCGCTTAGGCAGTCTTGCATTGGATTCAGCCGCATTTCAACCTGCTGAACTACTTCAGCAGGTCTATCAACCGGGGGCGCCTACATTGGCTGCTTTGCGTCCTCGATTTCATCAAGCCCTGAACATGTGTCGGGGATGGTTTTCATCGTGAGCCAATTGGCCCGTTCGAATGAGGAAAGGAGGACGGTTTTACTGCTTCATGCCCAATGGTAAGGCGCTACTAGGATAGCGGCTTTGCCGGGTAGAGATAACCAGTGCGTAGGTACTGGCGTCGTGTCTAGCTGTAAACGCAAGTTGTCATTTTAGATATAAAGAGGGTAGAGATGAGTGATATTCAGCAAACCGGAAAGCATCATGTACCAGATGATGATGAAAAACTCCTGCACAGCATGGGCTATGCCCAAGAGCTAGCAAGGCGAATGAGTGGATTCTCCAACTTCGCCATTTCGTTCTCGATTATTTGTATTTTAGCAGGTGGTATTACGGCATTCCCAGCGGGCTTGGGTGCTGGTGGTGGCGCGGCCATTGGGATTGGCTGGCCAATTGGTGCGATGTTTGCGCTAGTGGTGGCGGCAGCAATGTCTCAAATTGCTTCTAGTTACCCGACGGCAGGTGGTCTCTATCACTGGGGTTCTATTCTTGGTGGCAAAGGGTTTGGCTGGGCAACGGCTTGGTTTAACCTATTAGGGTTAATTTTTGTGATCGCGTCAGTTAACTTTGGCGTTTACGATCCTTTCTTCAAAACCCTGATTGCCCCACTCTTGGGCATTGATCCTGCCAAACTTACTTGGACACATCAAACCCTATTTATTGCAGGGGTAACGATTAGCCAAGCCTATCTAAACCACATGGGTATCAAACTCACTAGTAAGCTGACCGACATTTCAGGCTATCTGATCTTTATTGTTGCGATTGTGCTGACCGTTAGTTTGCTGATCTACTCACCAACCAAACTAGACTTCTCTCGCCTATATACCTTCACCAACTTTACCGGCGAAGAAGGCAGCTGGTGGCCAAAAACAGATCACCTAGGTATGGTGTTCTTGTCTGGTTTATTGCTAACTGTGTATACCATCACTGGTTTTGATGCTTCTGCCCATACTTCAGAAGAAACCCACAACGCGACAGAAAACGTGCCAAAAGGCATTATGCGCGCGGTGTTCTATTCGGCTGTGTTCGGTTTTATCATGATTTCTACTTTTGTATTGGTGATGCCAGACTTAAAAGAAGGGGTGAAGCAAGGCTTAGGCTTCTTCGAAGCGCTACTTAGCCCGTTGCCGTATGGCCTAAAGGTGGCACTAGGTATTGGTATCTTTGTTGTTAACTACCTATGTGCGCTAGCGGGTTTAACTTCTACTTCTCGCATGATGTACGCGTTTGCGCGTGATGGCGGTTTACCTTTCTCTCACCAATTGAAACAAGTGAACCATACACACCGCACACCAGGTTTGGCGATTTGGGTATGTGCAACACTATCGTTCATCGCGACTTTATACGGTGATGCTTTCATTGTGTTGTCTACCGCGTGTGCCGTGTTCTTGTACATTTCTTATGTAATGCCAGTTGCTGCAGGCATCTTTGCAGAAGGAAAAACATGGACACACAAAGGCCCATTTAACCTAGGAAAATGGTCTAAACCAATTGCTGTGCTAGCAACCATTGGTGGTTCTTTACTTGTGTACGTGGGTATCCAACCGCCAAACGAGAAAGTGCTTTACCTAACACTGGGTCTATCGGGCGTCATGTTGGTGTTCTGGTGGGTACTGGGTGAACGTAACCGCTTCCAAGGCCCTCCATTGGGTGATCGTATCAACAAGCGTCAAGATCGCATTCAAGACATTGAAGATACCTATGAAGATGCCGCTGTGTAAGTGCTTCGCATTTCGCCAATAGAAAGCAAAACACCCCGTCCAATGTGGCGGGGTGTTTGTTGATGAGGTGAGTAATCGATTAAGAGAACATGCGAGACAGCCAATTGCCCGTGCGTTGTTCGATAAACACGTAAGGTGATACTTCGGACAGTAGCTCTCCAATCAAATCAATATCTACTTCATGTTTTAACGCCGCTGCCCGTACTTGCTTACCGGTTGGTGTGAGAGATAACTCACTACCGGTGCGATTCACCGAATATTCTGAGGTACAAGAAGGGCAATACACCGCATCCCCCTGTTTAGATCGTCTACGCACAGGAATAATCGGCCCGCACATATTGCAAGATTGCAGCGGAATACCCGGTTCGCTATGGCCAACAATATGCGTGAGCGCGTCAGTTTCGGCTAGCTGAATAAACACCCGTCCCAAATCTGCATCAAACTGTGTGCCTAAATTCTCTCCAATAATCTGCATCGCGCGTGTAATCGGCATCCCTTGGCGATAAGGGCGCGAACTAGTCATCGCATCAAATGCATCTGTAATCCCCACAATTTTCGCGACAGTGGGAATCGCCTCTTTGCTTAAGCCTTGCGGGTAGCCTTTGCCATCTGGCGTTTCATGGTGCATAAACACCGCATCCATCGCCAAATTCGCAAGTGGGTGATTCGTTAATAAATCTGCCCCAATTTGTGGGTGGTTTTTAATCACCGCATACTCTTCGTCCGTCAGCTTATCTCTTTTATTTAAGATCGCATCGGGCACGCCTACTTTGCCTAGGTCATGCAAAAAACCACCCAGAGCAATTAAGGCAGACTCTTTATCCGATAAGCCAGCTGTCTTTGCCAACAAATGGCTAAACCGAGACACCCGCCACAAATGGCCGCCTGTGTAGGCATCTCTCGCCTCAACAACCATCGCTAACGAATATAAAGAAAGCAATAAATCCCGAGACTGTTTCATCCATCGGCTCCAAAGTTAGTGGCTATGATTTGGTCGATCATACGCCGAATATCTTACAAAAACAGTGACAGCCATCTGCAATTTCTTCCAAGCCAAGCCAAACAAAAACCATTAAGCTAGCCGCAAGTTTGAAGGAGTCATCCATGTTTAGCACTGCCAGCAATGGTTTTTTACTTTCGCTTTCTCTTTGCCTAGATATCGGCATCGTGAATATCGCTATCCTCACACTTGCCATGCAACGTGGCTACTGGTCTGGCGTCTGGCTAGGCTTTGGCTCTTGTATTGGCGATTTAACATACGCCATTTTGGCACTCGTTGGGATGAGTTCTCTGTTGCAATTTGAAGCAGTGCGCTGGGTGATGTGGATTCTCGGCACGATAGTCATGCTCTACTTAGCTGCCAAAATGCTCTGGCTAGCGATTAAGCCGGGTGAAACACTACCTCGCGGCGAAAAAGTAGATGCTACTGATCACCGCAAACAATTCTTCAAAGGGATTGCACTCGCACTGTCATCTCCTTCGGCGATTATTTGGTTTGCCGTTGTCGGTGGCGCTTTGATTGCCCGCTCCGGCCACCAAGACCTCACCCACCAAGCCATCTTCTTGGGCGGGTTTGTTTTGGCCGGCATGGTGTGGACAATGGGCTTAGCTGCGGTAGCACACAAAGGTGGCGAAATCATGGGCCCCAAACTACTACAGATCTTCCATGTACTTTCCGCTATCCTATTTGCGTGGTTTGCTTGGCAGGTGAGTACAGATGGCTATGTGCAGCTGATATTGAAGCAGGCAGTTAGGTGAGATGTAAGTGCTTGCTGCCATAAGCTTTTGTCATGTTATGATCGCTAGAGTGTTTGGATCAAGAAAGCTACCATAAATGAGTTTAAGTAAAGAGCAACTGTTGAAATTATACGGTATAAAACTTAAGCCAGTAGAAGCGGATTGCGATGTGCTTTCTAGAAGGCCACAATTAGTTTTCCGCCTTCAGTGGTGTTTAAGAAACTCTGCGTATTTTCATTTAGTTATTGCTATAGTTTCTTTTCTGCTTATCCTACTACCATCTATATCAAAAGATGCCTACAGTATGATAGGGCAGAGCGCTTTCCTATTAATGATCCACTCGGCTTTTCTTTTTAACAAGTCTCTTTATCTTTTGATCTTTATTTTTGTAGGGCTGATTGGAGTAATTGGGAGAGCATCAGAATTGCATCGTACTTATGAAAGTGGGTCTACGGCGATTGATTACAAACAGATGATGGAGATGGAGTTATATCCAAGAACAAAATTAGAAGAGCGTTGGTTTTATATTAGTTTATTTGTGTACATGAGCTTTCCAGCTATCTGGCCATTAATATTTTGTGTCATTTCTTTTCTGCTGCGAACAAAATGAATGTCGTTGGTCGTTTGAATAGCGTCACAGATAAGCCCGTGCCCCTCCTCTAGCGATTAATCAATTGTCCATATCCACCGTAATTTTCGGTATATCTCACGTACCGTTAAAAATGTAGAAGCTCCCGCAATGCAGCCAACAAAAAAGAAGAAAATCCGCGCCATATCATGCAAGCCCGGTGCATCAGATGCTTTGATGCAGTTTGGCCGTTGAGGTGGGCAGGTATTCATATCTTGAAAAGCCATTTTCATCATTGCTAAGCAAATCAATGCAGAGACAATCATTATGAAGAAGCTTTTCATAAAGCTAATGGTGTGATCAGGTGGTGGTGTAGGGGTTGGCCTCAGGTAATCAGGTCTATTTTTAACTGTACTGGCTCTATCTTGCTCATCAACAGGCTTATCTTAGATAAACCGGACATAGATAAAACTATCTATTAACTGCCCATCTTTGCTAATACTTTTTTGTAAACAGGCTTCCCGTGCGTATCCTGCTTTTTCTAAGAGATGCATAGAGGCTTCATTCCAAGCAAAAACGGTGGCTTGCAGTCGCACGAATGTTTGCTGAGTAATTAGGTAGTCCGTCAACGCGGTAAGCGCTTGGCTAGCAAATCCTTTACCCCAGAAATCTTCTCCTAACCAATAGCCAATTTCTACGGTTGCAGCAAAAACACCTTCGCCAGCCACGGCGCCGATACCGCCAATCACCTTCCCTTGATATTCAATCGCAAGATGTATGCTTTTGGTGTCAGCATTTGCAATCATGATCCAATTGTCGGCATCTTCACGGGTGTACGGATGAGGAAAAAGATGGCTAAGGTTTCTCCAAACGTTTTTGTTATTCGCCTGTGCGATTAAGCCGGGTTGATCTCCTTCTGCCCATTGACGAAGGGTGATATCGGTAAGAGAAATGGGGTGCATGCTGATGAACTGGTATTCATACTGGAAAAGCAAAGTATAAATGCTAAATGAATATCGACGGGTGGTTTTTTTTAGAGTGAATGGCTGACACGACTTCCGCTGGATTAGTTGATCATGTGCTATGTGCGACCACTGCATACTGCGCCGGTGTAATCCCCGTTACTTTCTTAAATAAATTAGTGAGATGGCTTTGGTCGAAGAAGCCAAGTGAAAGGGCCGTATCGAGGATAGATTCTCCTCTGCGAAGTTGCTGCTTTGCTGCATTAATGCGAAGTAACTGATGGAATTTGATTGGGCTAACGCCGGTGTGGCGGTTAAACGCGCGGGTCAGCTGATATTTGTCGATACCGCTGATCAGTGCAATTTCATCGAGGGTGAGCGTGCGGTGTTTTTGCTGTTGCATCCAGTCGATGACCCCTGCTAAATGATGTATCGGGGTTTCGTGGCTTTCTTTTAGATTGTCAGGTTGAAATAACTCAGAAAGGAGGCGGTGGGTGGCGAGTGCAGTATTGGCTTCATCTGCGTCTCGCAATGCGGTTTCTAGCATCAATATGCTCTGAAATAGCGTCTTACTATCGCTAACGGGTGTCCTTAGTAGCGGCAGACCATGTCGTGAGCCAATTGCGGCCTGGTTGATAAAGTCAGCAACTAAGGTTTTTGGTAGGTACACCGAGACAAACTGGGCGATTTCGCCGGTGTAGAGCGAAGCTTCCATTTCGTCTGGGTTATAACAGGTAACTTGCCCGGGTAAAACCTCTAATTGCGCTCCTTCTAACCAAACCGTTTCATAACCCATGCAACTTGCGCTAATCACATACTCATCATGGCTATGCTTAGGAAACGCATCCCCTTGCCGAGCAGTTAACCGCGCGACTTCTAGGCTTTCGTTGTGATACCAAGCGGCAGAGTGGATGGACATGGGTGAACAACAGAGGAAATATGGTTAGCGGAAGAATGCCGTGTCGCCTATTCATCGTCAATGGTGATGTCGCACAAACAAAAACAGCGATACCAAAGGCATCGCTGTTTCCGTGTTCACGACTGGGTACTACTTGTGTTTAGCGAACCACTTGGCTCAATTCGCCTTTGCTATAGCGGGTCGCCATTGCATCTAGTGAAATCGCTTTGATCTTGCTGGCTTGGCCTGCTGCACCAAATGCTTCGTAACGGGCAATACAAATGTCACGCATTGCAGTCACGGTTTCTTTCAGATATTTGCGAGGGTCAAATTCTGATGGATGGGCAGCCAAGAAGCGACGAATTGCGCCGGTAGACGCTAGACGCAAGTCGGTATCGATGTTTACTTTACGGACACCGTGTTTGATACCTTCAACGATTTCTTCAACTGGCACACCATAAGTTTCAGGGATTTCGCCACCGAACTCATTAATGATCTTTAGCCAATCTTGCGGCACGCTAGAGCTACCATGCATCACCAAGTGGGTGTTTGGAATACGTGCGTGGATTTCTTTAATGCGGTTAATCGCCAAGATGTCGCCGGTAGGTGGGCGAGAGAACTTGTACGCGCCGTGGCTGGTACCAATCGCAATCGCTAATGCATCTACACCGGTATCACGTACAAATTGTGCTGCTTCTTCTGGGTCGGTCAGTAGTTGGCTGTGGTCTAGAATGCCTTCTGCACCCACGCCATCTTCTTCACCGGCTTGTCCGGTTTCTAATGAACCCAAGCAACCAATTTCACCTTCTACCGAGACGCCACAAGCGTGTGCAAGTGCAACCACGTTACGAGTCACGCTGACGTTGTAGTCGTAGTCAGTTGGGGTTTTGCCGTCTTCAGCCAAAGAACCATCCATCATCACAGATGAAAAGCCCAATTGAATCGAGCGTTGGCAAATTGCTGGGCTAGTACCATGGTCTTGGTGCATTACCACTGGGATATGTGGGAATTCTTCGATGGCAGCCAGAATCAGGTGGCGCAGGAAGGGGGCACCTGCATATTTACGAGCACCTGCAGAAGCTTGAACAATCACTGGGCTGTCGGTTTTATCCGCCGCTTCCATGATGGCACGCATCTGTTCTAGGTTGTTGACGTTGAAGGCCGGCAGACCGTAGCTGAATTCAGCTGCATGATCAAGCAATTGGCGCATCGAAACTAAAGCCATGGCTTACTCCGAGGTAGGGTTCAATCTAGATTAGTAAGTCGCTGTTACAGCGAAAGGGGATAAATACCGCTGTAACGATTGAAACAATTGTAACATTTTCTCCGAGGATACTGCATGAAGGTATTGTTTTTATTACGTTTGATATCACACAGACTGTGGTTTTGTTGTTCCATGTATGTGATTGATAGTGCTGATAGGTACTAATCCTACCAATAGATTTTATCAATCTATCAATTTGTAACAATCAATTGGAAAAAGCTATTGATGAGGTGCATAGTTACGCCATCGACAACGATTTGAAGTAAGCCCAAACAGCAATCACTGCTTAGGGCTAGATGGATAACTTAACCAAGGAGCGCATCATGTCTATCATCAATAGCGAAATCAAACCTTTCAAAACGACCGCTTTCCACAACGGTAACTTTGTTGAAGTGACAAATGAAACCCTAAAAGGTAAATGGGCGGTGGTGTTCTTCTACCCAGCTGACTTCACCTTTGTTTGCCCAACCGAATTGGGTGACATGGCGGATCTTTACCCAGAATTCCAAAAGTTAGGTGTAGAAATTTACTCTGTTTCAACAGACACCCATTTCACCCACAAGGCATGGCACGACACATCTGACACCATTGGCAAGATCAAATACCCAATGCTAGGTGACCCAACCCAACAGATCTCTCGCAACTTTGGCGTGTTGATTGAAGAAGCAGGTTTGGCTGATCGCGGTACATTCGTGATTGATCCAGAAGGCCGTATTCAGATCGTTGAAATTAACGCGGGTGGGGTTGGTCGTGATGCATCTGAACTACTTCGTAAAGTGAAAGCAGCACAGTATGTAGCGGCTCACCCAGGTGAAGTTTGCCCAGCTAAATGGAAAGAAGGCGATGCAACACTTGCGCCATCACTAGACCTAGTCGGCAAGATCTAATCGATCCGCTCGCTAATTTGTAAGACAAGACACCCGATTTTCGGGTGTCTTGAAAAGCTGAACCAATCGTGGGCAACCGCCAGCTTTTCAAGACGCCCAAGGAGAACATCATGTTAGATAACGCCATCAAACAACAATTAACTGCCTACATGGCGAACTTAGTGTTTCACGTGGAACTGGTTGCCTCGCTAGACGATAGCGCAAAGTCGCAAGAAGTCCGCCAATTGCTAGATGATATCGCTAGTATTAGTAACAAAGTTTCCGTTCGTTTAGACGGCACAGATAACCGCAAGCCATCCTTCTCGGTAGCTCGCCAAGGTAACCCCGCCAGAATTACGTTTGCGGGTGTACCGATGGGACATGAGTTTACTTCTTTGGTATTGGCGCTATTACATAGCGGTGGTCATCCATCGAAGGCCAGCACAAGCCTCATTGAGCAGATTCAAGGCTTGGACGGTGATTATGCGTTCGAAACTTATGTTTCGCTGAGCTGCCAAAACTGCCCAGACGTTGTACAAGCACTTAACTTAATGGCGACGCTCAACCCTCGTATTCGTCACACGATGATTGACGGTGCGTTGTTCCAAGCAGAAGTAGAAGCCAAGCAAATTATGTCTGTGCCGACCGTTTACTTAAATGGTGCAAGTTTTGGCCAAGGACGTATGTCGGCAGAAGAAATTGTGGCCAAACTCGATACCGGTTTGGTGGCAAGAGAGTCCGCCAAGATTAATGAAAAAGCACCATTTGATGTACTAGTAGTAGGTGGCGGGCCAGCTGGCGCATCTGCAGCTATCTATGCCGCACGGAAAGGGATTCGTACCGGTGTTGTGGCTGAGCGTTTTGGTGGTCAGGTGCTCGATACAGTCGGGATTGAGAACTTCATTTCTGTGAAAGAAACAGAAGGACCAAAACTCGCCACCGCGCTTGAGCAGCATGTGACTTCATACAATGTCGATATTATGAACTTGCAACGTGCTGCAGGCATGTCTGAAAAAGATGGGCTGATTGAAGTCAGATTAGAAAGCGGTGCCACCTTGCGTAGTAAATCGGTTGTGGTGGCGACGGGTGCACGCTGGCGTGAACTGAATGTGCCGGGTGAGCAAGCATACCGTGGCAAAGGCGTTGCCTACTGCCCACATTGTGATGGCCCATTATTTAAAGGTAAGCGCGTAGCAGTAGTGGGGGGCGGTAACTCTGGTGTGGAAGCGGCAATTGACTTAGCTGGTATTGTAGAGCACGTTACCTTGCTAGAGTTTGGTGATAGCTTAAGAGCTGACGCGGTATTGCAAGACAAACTACGTAGCTTAAGCAACGCGACCATCATCACCCGTGCACAAACGACCGAGGTATTGGGTGATGGCCAGAAAATGACAGGCATGACGTATACCGACCGTACAAGTGGTGAGTCGCAGACATTAGATGTCGCAGGGGTGTTTGTACAAATTGGCTTGCTGCCAAATACCGATTGGCTAAAAGGTAGTGTAGAGCTAAATGGTAGAGGAGAAGTGGTGACCGGTTCGCATCAACAAACCTCGCTAAGTGGTGTATTTGCAGCGGGTGATGTGACCGATGTACCGTATAAGCAGATTATTGTGGCCATGGGCGAAGGTGCAAAAGCAGCGCTTGGCGCGTTTGATCACCTTATCCGCCAAACGCCAGTTGCTGCATAAGTCGATCTTACTAGTAGTAAATACTAAAAAGTGGGCGACTCATTTTCAGGGAGTCGCCCATTTTTCATGCGTCTGTGAACGGCAAACAGCGCTATAAATTAAGCTTTCTTCACAAATTCAGATTTCAACTGCATGGCACCGATGCCATCAATCTTACAGTCGATGTCGTGATCGCCATCTACTAAACGAATGCTTTTCACTTTGGTTCCTTGTTTAACCACCAAAGAAGACCCTTTTACTTTCAGATCTTTAATCACTGTCACCGCATCGCCATCTTTTAATTCATTGCCAAATGCGTCTTTAATTACTTTGGCGGCTTCTGTCGCGTCACCGGCATCTTTAGACCACTCGTGCGCGCACTCTGGGCACACCAGCATGTCGCCGTCTTCATAAGTGTATTCAGAATCACATTGTGGGCAAGGAGGTAGGGTGCTCATAATTACCTTATAAACTTTAGGGGTATTAAAAGGCGATTATAAGCGATTTGATCATTTTCGTCTTTGCGAGAAAGCAAAGCCGTTAGCTGACTAAGCAATATGAAAAGATCATTTTTTCTTGTGTGCGAGCATTTCCTTCTGTAGGATCGGTTTTCCCCACCTGATTCTTTCTGCGCCTCTCCTCATTCCGAGGATGTCTCGTCACGCGCTTTCCGTTTCCATAAAAAAATATACCCAGACAAAGCGGTACGGAGAACACTTCAATGAAAAAGCTATGTTGTCTTATCTTATGTTTGTTAATTGCACCGTGGGCCAGTGCAACAAGGTTGGTCATGATTAGCCATGCGCCCAACTCAGACAAATGGTGGAGTGTGATTAAGCAGTCTATCCAAGATGCAAGCCAAGATTTAGGGATTCAAATCGAATACTGGAACCCACCAGATGGGGACCTTAAGAAAATGGCCGCCTTACTAGAAAAGGCGAGACAAGAGCACGTAGATGGCGTGATGACGACCATTGCCGACTTCAATACCTTAGCGCCAGCGATTCAGGCATTGGGCAAAGACCATATCCCTGTCGTTACGTTTAACTCGGGACTCAACTCTCAAAGTAATGTACTAGGGGCGCTCATGCATATTGGGCAACCGGAGTACCAAGCTGCGTATGAGGCTGGAGAGCGGGCCCGAAAGGAGGGGGCGAAACGTGTGGTCTGCTTAAATAATTTTGCCAACAACAGTGTATCGAATGACCGTTGTCGGGGATTTGCCGAAGGAACGGGCAATGGCGCCGAAAATGCGATGTTGGTGATTGATGGCAATGAGAACGATAGCCGGACGAAAATCTTTAACTATCTATCTGCGCATCCAGAGATTGATTCTGTCATGGCGCTAGGGCCGATGTCGGCACACCCCTTGCTAGATGTAATGAAGAAACTACCTAATCGCCAGTTAAAAGTTTATACCTTTGATTTGAGTGATCGGATTGTGCAAGCGATTAAAACGGGAGACATCCGTTTTGCAATTGATCAGCAACCGTACCTACAAGGGTATATTTCTGCGATGGTTTTAAACTATTGGTTAACCATGCCGCACCCTGATAATAATGTGCTGGCGGATATCGATAAAATTAACAAGAAAGTAAAAAATAATCCAAAGCTACTAGAGCGGCTAAAAGAGTATGGACTTAGCCCGGTCTACAAAGCCAGAAATATCCAATCTGGCCCCGGATTCGTGACCAAAGAAAATGCTTCAAATGTCGAAAAATACGCGGGGAAATATCGTTAGTCCAGATGGCGTGTGTTGATTCATCCATCAGCGGGTGGGGTGGCTGGTTTTTCGCCACCACCACCTAGCCCATAAGGTGAATAATGCTAGTACACAGCAAATTGCACCTGCATAAAAGGTAGATGCAGCGCCTAGGGTGTCCCACAGTAAACCTGCTCCGGCACTCGCTAGTAATAAGCAAATCCCGCTAACTAGATTAAACAAGCCAAATGCCGTACCACGTAAATCGCTCGGTGCGGTATCGGCAACGAGAGCCGATAATAAACCTTGGGTCATGCCCATATGGACACCCCAAAGCATGACGCCAAGGCCAATCACCCACCATGTACCGCCACTCGCTAATAAGCCATCGGCGATGATTAACACCACTAGCCCAGCGGTAAGTAAAACCTCTGCAGGCAGTCGATCAGATAGTTTCCCAAACGGGTAAGCAGTGATGGCATAAATCACATTCATCCCAACCATCACCAAGGGGACATAGGCTTCGCGAATCCCGCTTTTCTGCGCGACTAGCACTAAGAAGGCTTCGCTAAATCTGGCCAGTGTAAATACACCACCTATTGCAACCACCCACCAAAATGGCGCACCAAGCTTTTTTAGTGACGAAAGACTTAATGGAGAAGGGGTGGCCGTGGTGAGATTATCGGGTTCGGTAACGCCATAGTGCAGTAGCAGCACGGCAAGTAGACCTGGAATCGCCGCTACCCAAAAAATGGTGCGGTAATCATTTTGCCAAGCAATCATTAGCCCAACGGCTAATAAAGGTCCAATCACTGCGCCAATAGTATCTAGTGATTGCCGTAATCCAAAGGCTGCGCCACGATGCGCTGCGGGGACAATATCAGAAATGAGCGCGTCTCTTGGTGCGCTGCGCACACCCTTGCCAACACGGTCGATTAAGCGTGCGGTGAGGATCGTACCAATACCACCTGCAATCGCAAATAAGGGTTTGGTAAAAGCGCCCAGGGCATAGCCTGCCAGCACAATACCTTTACGTTTTCCTAAGTAATCACTCAGCGAACCAGAGAATATCTTGACGAGTAGCGCTGTCGATTCTCCTAGCCCTTCTACTAAACCAACCATCCAGACACTTGCCCCTAACGTGCCCACCATAAACATGGGTAGCAGGCTGTGAATCATTTCGGAGGAAATATCCATCAGCATACTAACAAAACCGAGCATCCAAATGCTGGTAGGAAGTAGAGGTTTGGCGTGAGACAAGTTGATATTCCTATAAAGGGACTATCAACTTATCTTAGCGGTAAGCTGCGTAGCTTGGGTAGGGGAATGGCGGCTAATTGCGTTAGCGCAAATACCTTAGCACTTTTTCGCTGCTTTTAAGAGTTCGTTGCAAGAACCAGTGGTGGCTTTTTCCGTTAGCTTGCTGCCGGTATTACACATGGCATCAGATACCACTCGGCCAACAATGCCAACAGAGCCAGTCACGTAGCAGCTATAAATTTTGCCGCTTTTGGTTTTCGCCTGATAGGTGGTTTTAATTCCGCTATCTTGGCGGTTTAAGATGGTCAGCGAATCTTTAGAAACACCCAATGTCATTGCTGTGTTTTCTTTGATGGCGTCATCAGACACGGCAACAGAGGCGCACGCCGTTAAAAAGGCGACTGGAAGCGAAAGAAGAAGAAAGGTAGATAAGCGCATAATTATGAAAAATACATATTATTTCATTGGCATAATGCACTTGTCAAAACCTTCCTTCTTTTTGTGTGGCTTCTAGCGAATGCTACTTAGCCAAAAGAGGGATGCCACTAATGAAAAACACGTTCAATGCCACGGTAATCCAGAAGGTACGGCGGAAAGCATTTTTCTCTGACTTATGGCGCAAGAAATGTTGCGCCAGTGCGGCACCGGGCCAACCACAAAAGAGGGCTAGCAAATGCAGGCCGATTTCTGGCGTGCGTTTTAATTGATGGGTGGCGGCGTATTTATCCATCGCGTAACGGATAAAGGTAAAGCTACTTAAGATTAGTGTCATGACCAAAATGGAGACGGGCAACACGCTAAACCAAACAAGGGCAATCACTGCAATCATGAAGACCGCAGCCAAAATAAGCCCTAATCTAGTAGGGTTAGCCGCTGTACTCGTTTGTGCTGCTTCTTGTGTTAAGTTACTCGCATGAATGGCAATCGGACGTTTTTGACGATCTCTTCCAATTTGAAAAGAAACCCGATCCCCCACAGATGGCCGTTTTACATTTCCAGTAAACGCCTTTGCATGAATAAATATTGTTTGCTTGTTACCCTCTGGCAAGACAAAGCCAAAGCCTCTGTCATCGTTCCATTTGGTAATGTGTCCTTCTAGGCGGCGGGGTGCCATGGTGTTTCCTTCGGGTAAATCATAAAAAAATGCCGTGCATCACAAAATGCACGGCATTTGTATCAGAAGCGAGAGATTAAGCGCGCTGGCTTAAAATTTCAACTGCTGGTAGTACTTTACCTTCCAAGAATTCAAGGAAAGCGCCACCGCCAGTAGAGATGTAAGAAACATCGTCAGTAATGCCATATTTAGAAACGGCAGCTAAGGTATCACCACCACCGGCAATCGAGAATGCATTGCTAGCGGCAATTGCTTTTGCCAACGTATGTGTGCCGTTACCAAATTGGTCGAATTCAAACACACCGACTGGGCCATTCCATACCACGGTGCCTGCTTTCGCTACGATTTCAGCTAGTTCGTTTGCTGATTGTGGGCCAATGTCCAAAATCATGTCGTCAGCGGTGACTTCAGACAAAGACTTGGTGGTTGCAGTAGCGGTTGGGCTAAATTCACTGGCGACAACAACGTCTTTTGGCAGAGGTACATTACCACCACGCGCGCGTAGCTTTTCAATCACTTTCTTCGCGTCGCCAACTAAATCTGCTTCCGCTAGCGATTTACCAATCGCTTGGCCTTCTGCTAACAAGAAGGTATTGGCAATACCGCCGCCAACGATCAGTTGGTCTACTTTATCGGCTAGCGACTCAAGAATAGTCAGTTTGGTAGAGACTTTAGAACCAGCAACAATCGCCACCAATGGGCGGGCTGGTTGTGCCAATGCTTTACCAAGCGCATCTAGTTCGCCAGCCATCAATACGCCAGCACATGCGATCGGTGCAAATTTAGCCACCGCATGGGTCGATGCTTCTGCACGGTGAGCGGTACCAAATGCATCATTTACAAACACATCACATAGCGCAGCATACGCTTGGCCAAGTTCATCGGTATTCTTTTTCTCGCCTTTATTGCAGCGAACATTCTCTAGCATGGCGACTTCGCCTGCAGCCAAAGTCAAACCATTTGCTTGCCAATCCGCGACAAGGCGAACTGGCTTGCCTAGTAGTTCTGCCAAACGGGCAACCACAGGGGCTAAGGTATCTTCGGCTTTGATTTCGCCTTCCGTTGGACGGCCAAGGTGAGTCATCAAAATAACAGAAGCACCTTGAGACAATGCGTGCTCGATAGAAGGTAAAGAAGCACGGATACGGGTGTCATCACCAATCACGCCTTCTTTAACAGGCACGTTCATATCAACGCGAATCAGCACGCGTTTGCCGTTCAGCGATTGCTCGGTCAGTTTCTTGAATTGCATGTAAAACTCCTGTGAATGGACATGCCGCTGCTGCAGTGGAGAGAGGCATTCATAGCATTGAGCCATCAGCGCCAGCAAAAGGGCTGACGTGCGATGCTGTAAACAGGGGGGATAGCGATCGTGGCAGTGATTCCACTGCCACGTGACTTACTAGATATTATACAGAAGCTAATGCTTTGGCGGCATCTAGCATGCGGCAAGAATAGCCCCATTCGTTGTCATACCAAGCAGAAACTTTTAATAAGTTGCCATCGACTACCTTGGTCAGGGTGCCATCAAAGGTAGAAGAAGCTGGGGTGTGGTTAAAGTCGATCGACACTAGTGGTAGATCGGTGTAATCCAAAATCCCTTTTAGTGGACCGTTAGCGGCATCTGCCATCAACTGGTTCACTTCTTCTTTGGTGGTATCACGTGACAGAATCACAGACAGGTCAACCATTGACACGTTAATGGTTGGCACGCGTACTGCAAAACCATCTAGGCGACCATTTAGTTCTGGCAATACCAAACCAACTGCAGCAGCTGCGCCGGTTTTAGTTGGGATCATGCTCATGGTAGCAGAACGGGCACGGCGCAAGTCTTTGTGACGTACGTCAGTTAGCACTTGGTCATTGGTGTAAGCATGAATCGTCGTCATCACACCTTTTTGAATACCAATCCCTTCGTGAAGGATTTTTGCCACGGGTGCTAAGCAGTTAGTGGTACAAGAAGCATTCGATACCACGGTATGCTCTGGGCGAAGGATATGGTCGTTTACACCCATCACGATGGTCGCATCGACGTCTTTATCGCCAGGGGCAGAGATCAACACTTTTTTCGCGCCAGCTTCCAAGTGTGCTTTCGCTTTGGCTTTGCTGGTAAACGCGCCGGTACATTCCAACACAACGTCTACACCTAGTTCGCCCCATGGCAATTCTGCTGGGTTGCGGGTGCTGAAGAAACGAATGTTTTCGTCGTTAATGCGCATCCAGTTGCCATCGGCATCGGCTTTTACATCAAACGGGAAACGACCGTGTACGGTATCGAATTTGGTCAGGTGGGCGTTAGTAGCCAAATCGCCAGAGGCGTTAATAGCAACTAGCTTGAATTCGCTGCGGCGGTTGGTTTCGTATAGGGCGCGCAAGACATTGCGGCCAATGCGGCCATAGCCGTTGATGGCGATGCGAATCATGGGGGACGACTCCTTGTTACAAATGTTCACGAGTAGGGGCAAGCCAATCTTTTTTACACATCGGTGTAGCTAACAACTGGCTTAATCAATGCGGCATCTATTGGGGGAGATGCCGCATTGTAGGTACTGCCACGATTGGGGTTGTTCAAGTCCCAATCGCTTTGCTTATTGCAGGTGTTCAGGCTGCAGTAAGTACACCTTTGACGGTGTTCACAACATTTTCTACGGTAAAGCCAAATTGCTTGAATAGTTCACCTGCTGGTGCAGATTCACCAAATGTAGTCATGCCTACCACTGCGCCTTCTAGACCAACATACTTGTACCAGTAGTCTGCAATACCTGCTTCTACTGCCACGCGCGGTGTGCCTTTTGGTAGAACGCTGTTTTTGTAGTCAGCGTCTTGGCGATCAAACATGTAAGTTGATGGCATAGATACCACGCGAACATGAACGCCTTCAGCCGCCAGTGCTGCTTGTGCTTTCATCGCTAGCTCTACTTCAGAGCCGGTCGCAATTAGCACGGCTTTCAATTCGCCTGCTTCTTTGCTAATCACATAGCCACCTTTACGGATGTTAGCTAGTTGCTCTGCGTCCTTTTTCAGGTAAGCCAAGTTTTGACGGCTAAATACCAAGCTAGTAGGGGTGTTGGTATGTTCGACAGCCACTTGCCAAGCCACGAATGATTCTGCGGTATCAGCAGGACGCCATACGTCATGGTTAGGGATTAGACGTAGGGTAGCGGTTTGCTCAACTGGCTGGTGAGTTGGGCCATCTTCACCCAGACCAATCGAATCATGGGTAAATACAAAGATTGGATTGATCTTCATTAAAGATGCCATACGCAATGCGTTACGTGCATACTCAGAGAACATCAAGAAAGTACCGCCGAATGGACGATAGCCACCGTACAAGGTGATACCGTTCATCATGGCTGCCATACCGAATTCGCGTACACCGTAGTGTAGGTAGTTACCAGATTGGTCTACCTTCACGCTCTGGCAACCTTTCCAGTTAGTAAGGTTGGAGCCTGCCAAGTCAGCAGAGCCACCGAGTAGTTCTGGTAATTTCGCAGTCAGTGCCTGAATGGCATTTTGGCTAGCTTTACGAGTCGCGATGGTTTCTGCTTTTTCGTCGATTAGTTTTAGCTGTTCTGCTGCATAAGCAGAGAAGTCAGCAGGCAATTCACCTGCAACACGGCGTTTGAATTCTGCTGCTAATTCTGGGTGAGCTGCAGCGTAAGCGGCGAACAAGTTGTTCCATTCACCTTCTTGTGCAGCACCTTTTTCTTTGGCGCTCCACTCTGCGTAGATATCTGCAGGGATTTCAAATGGGGCATGTTCCCAACCAATCGCTGCGCGGGTTGCAGTGATTTCGTCTTTACCCAATGGTGCACCGTGGCTGTCGTGCGTACCTTGTTTGTTTGGAGAACCTTTACCAATCACCGTTTTGCAACAAATGATGGTTGGTTTGTCGCTAGCTTTTGCAGAAGCAATCGCTGCCAATACAGCGTCTGCATTATGACCATCAACTGCTGGGATGACGTTCCAGCCATAAGACTCGAAACGTTTTGGTGTGTCGTCTGTAAACCAGCCTTCTACATGGCCATCAATAGAGATGCCGTTATCGTCATAGAACACGACTAGTTTATTTAGGTTTAGCGTGCCAGCTAATGAACACACTTCGTGAGAGATACCCTCCATCAAACAACCATCACCTAAAAATACATAGGTGTGGTGATCAACAACAGGGAAACCATCACGGTTAAATTCAGCGGCTAGTAGTTTTTCCGCTAATGCCATACCCACGGCGTTCGCAATCCCTTGGCCTAGTGGGCCAGTCGTGGTTTCTACACCTGCGGTGTAACCATACTCTGGGTGACCTGGGGTTTTGCTATGAAGTTGGCGGAAGTTTTTCAGATCGTCAATCGATACATCATAACCAGACAAATGCAGTAATGAGTAGATCAGCATAGAGCCGTGACCATTACTCAATACAAAACGGTCACGATTTGGCCATTCTGGATTGGCTGGGTTGTGACGTAAATTATCGTGCCATAGAGCAACAGCGATATCAGCCATCCCCATTGGGGCACCTGGGTGACCGGAGTTAGCTTGCTGGACAGCATCCATAGAAAGGGCACGAATTGCATTGGCGAGGGAGCTACGATTTACCATGAAACACATTCCTTATAACGGCATCAGCCATGCCGCAGGGTGGGGGGCACAAAAAAAATTTCCCAATTATCGCGTATGGAGGGGGATTACGGCAAGCCGCACGATAGGTGAACCGATTGAATTTTCTATGTTTTTTCGGTACTGCGTTGTGAATTGTTACTACTTTTCTGGTACGAATGTCGTATTCCTACTGAGCGTGTAGGCAGACTACTGTATTAGATAGAAAAAAACCGACCCTGGAGTACAGGGTCGGTCTAAAACGCCGCGAGCGCGACGTGGAGAACACCGGTGATGCTGAAAATTAACGTAAAGAGCCTGTATATCTGGCTTCTGGGGCACTTCTTTTTTCTCTCGCCTCGTTAATGGCGGTTACGTTGTTTTCTGTTTTAGGGAAACAGATCGCTTCAATCTCCGCAGCTAGTTTTTGTAGGTCTTCGTCTTCTGCGCTAAGTGCTTCTTTTAAAACATACGCTAAATAATTTTTATCTTGGCTTAGATACTGAACATCGATGCTACGGGTTAAGACTCTTCTCATTAACACGTATAACTTGCTGTACATTCCAAATGCTTCATTCTCAGACATGGCACTACTTCCTTCCTTTTAACAACTTGGCTCGTTCAAGTGGGTAAAAGAAGTCGGGGGACGATGCTGCTGTCCCCCTCGATCTTAAGAATTACTCTACGTGTTCGCCATGTAGAACAATGTCTAGGCCTTCACGCTCTTCATCTGGTTCTACGCGTAGACCGATAACTAGATCGATCAACTTCAACAAGATGAAGGTAACAACTAAGGTGTATGCAGCTGTTGCTACAGTCGCTTCAAGCTGAATCCACACTTGTTCGCCTACTGATGGTAGTTTTGTACCGGTGATTTCGCTTGATGCAAACACACCTGTTAGGATCGCACCTAAGATACCGCCAACGCCGTGAACGCCGAATGCATCTAGAGAATCATCGTAACCAATCATGTGTTTCAAGCTAGTTGCGCCCCAGTAGCAAACCACACCAGCAATCAGACCTAGCGCCAATGCTGCACCTGGGCCAACGAAACCAGACGCTGGAGTAATTGCAACTAGACCGGCTACTGCACCAGAAGCGATACCTAGTACAGAAGGCTTACCTTTAGCTAGCCATTCAGCAAAGATCCAAGCTAGTGCGGCACCTGCAGCTGCCACTTGTGTAGCAACCATTGCCATTGCGGCACGGCCGTCAGCCGCTAGTTCGCTACCTGCGTTGAAACCGAACCAACCTACCCATAGCATTGAAGCGCCGATTAGGGTCAATACTAGGTTGTGTGGAGGCATTGCTTCTTTACCGAAGCCAACACGTTTGCCAAGTACTAGTGCAGCTACTAAGCCTGCAACACCTGCGTTGATGTGAACAACGGTACCACCAGCGAAGTCTAGTGCGCCTTTAGCGAACAACCAGCCGCCTGATTCCCATACCCAGTGACAAATTGGTGAGTAAACAACAATTGACCAAAGTACAGAGAACAGTAGCATTGCAGAGAACTTCATACGTTCAGCAAACGCGCCAGTAATCAATGCTGGAGTGATGATCGCGAAAGTCATCTGGAAAACCATGAACAGCATCTCTGGGATAGTGCCCCACAAGGTGTCTACTTTCACGCCAGATAGCATCACTTTGCTTAGTCCACCCACAAAGCCATTGCCTGGAGCGAAAGCTAGCGAGTAGCCAATCACAATCCACACAACCGTCACTGCGCAGCAGATGGCGAAGCTTTGCATTAAGGTTGCTAAAACGTTTTTCTTACGAACCATACCGCCGTAGAACAATGCTAGGCCAGGGATCGTCATGAATAAAACAAGTGCAGTCGCAACTAACATCCAAGCGGTGTTACCTGCATCTAACTTTGGTGCTGCTGGTGCTGCGGCTTCAGAAGCGGCTGCTTCTGGCGCTGCGGCAGATGCCGTTGCTTCTGGTGCGGCAACAGATGCTGTCGCTTCTGTGGTTGCTACTGCAGAGGCTGGCGCTTCTGCTGCAGAAGCGGTGTCTTCTGCGAAAACGGGCGCGGTAAACATTAACGCACCGCACAACATGAGTTTGCTTAACAGCTTATGCATTCTTAATCTCCCCTGCATTCTGTTAGATGGCATCTGAACCGGTTTCACCGGTACGGATACGAACGATTTGCTGTAAATCGAATACGAAAATCTTACCGTCGCCGATTTTTCCTGTTCTAGCAGCGGTTTCAATCGCTTCTACCACTTGGTCTAGTTGGCTATCGTCAACCGCTAGTTCAACTTTTACCTTCGGTAAAAAATCCACTACATACTCTGCACCACGGTACAGTTCGGTATGACCCTTCTGACGACCAAAACCTTTTACTTCAGTAACGGTCAGGCCCTGCACACCAATCGCAGACAATGCTTCACGCACTTCGTCTAGCTTGAATGGCTTGATAATCGCTGTTACAAACTTCATGGCGTTTCCTTATCAAGTGGTAATTTATTGATTGAACTTTTACCCAAGTGGTAAGCGTTCCCTCGTCTCTCTTCCTGCGGGTCTTTATTGGTAGTCAGCGGGGGGGCTTTTCTACCGGACGTACATTTACTAGCAGAAAGCGTGCCAGCTCTAAAACGACCCATTTCTAGGTATTTTTACCTGTGTTATTCCGTTATAGATGAAGATTGCACAAAAATGGTGCATCCATTTGGCGTGCACCAAAAAAACCATGCACAAAAATAGGGCGGGAATTTTTTGTTTAAACAGATGACTAAACAAATGAAGGTAAAACCCTGTTTTCATGAGGGATTTACGCCGTTTTTTATGTAGATCACGTACAATATGTGCATTCAAATGATCAGATTGATCCTTAAACAGGAGTGGAAAAATGCTAGGCGATAAAATTAAAGATGAAATTGGCGCTAAATTTTCTGAATTGCTGGCCAACAGCCCTGCAAAGGATCTAGAGAAAAATGCAAAAGCGATGTTAGCGGGCACTTTCTCAAAGTTAGATTTAGTCACCAGAGAAGAATTTGATGTGCAAGCCCAAGTATTGGCAAGAACCCGTGAGCAACTAGCCGCACTAGAAGCAAGACTCGCTGCGCTAGAAGCGCCAGCTACAGCGCAAGTTGAAGTGGCACCAAGCAATGAAGAAAACGGCGCGGCCTAAGTTCAGATGATGAACGATCCACTCTTACATGGTTTATCGGTTTATATCGTCGGCGGTGCCGTACGAGACCGCTTACTAGGGTTGCCGATTAAAGACCGTGATTATGTAGTGGTAGGTACGACAGCTGAAGAGATGCAAAAACGCGGGTTTAAATCCGTCGGAAAAGATTTCCCCGTATTTTTGCATCCAAAAACCAAAGCAGAATATGCGTTAGCAAGAACAGAGAGAAAAGCCGGGCGTGGTTACACCGGTTTTGAAGTCTATGCGTCTCCTGAAGTGTCTTTGGAAGAAGACCTTGCGCGTAGAGATCTTACGATTAATGCGATTGCCGAAGACGCAAACGGCCAATTAATCGATCCATTCAATGGTCAGGCAGATTTAGTTGCTAAGCAATTAAAGCATGTTAGCCCCGCCTTTATCGAAGACCCTGTCCGTATCCTTCGATTAGCCCGCTTTGCAGGTCGATTTAACTTTCACGTGGCGCCAGAAACCATGCGGTTGATGCAGCAAATGGTGTCAGAAGGTGAGGTCGACTATTTGGTTGCCGAACGCGTCTGGCAAGAATGGGCAAAAGGGTTAATGAGTGACTATCCTAGCAAAATGGTGGAGATACTCCGCGATTGCGGTGCATTGGCCAGATTGCTACCGGAGCTAGATGCGTTATTTGGGGTACCACAGACAGCAGTACATCATCCTGAAATTGATACGGGCAAACATACGATGATGTGTTTGCAAATGGCTGTCAGGTTAAAGGCAAGTTTGGCTGAACGCTGGGCGGTGCTCATGCATGATGTAGGCAAAGGGTTAACACCTCGTGCGGACTGGCCTCGGCATATTGGGCATGAACAGGCTGGCATCGCGCTAGTTACGCAAATTGCCGAGCGCTTGCGCGTGCCATCTGAATGCCGTGATTTAGCGGTGATGGCGTGTAGAGAGCACTTAAACATTCATCGGTTTGATGAACTCAAACATACAACACGCCTAGATTTGCTCTCCCAATGTGATGCCTTCAGAAAACCTGATCGGTTCAAGAGTTTGCTAAAAGTCTGTGAAGCCGATGCGAGAGGGCGCTTAGGTTTTGAAGAGCAGACTTATCCGCAAACAGAAAAATGGCTAAGCGTGTTGGCCGCCGCGCAATCGGTGAATAGTGGGCAAATTGCAAAAGCTTGCGCAACACCAGATAAAATCCCGGATGCTATTCGCATGGCAAGACTAGATGCCATCAAACAATTAGGCATATGATAGAGGAATTCATTTTGCTTGGAGTGGACGATGCTGTATTTGGTGATTTTGGATTATCAGTCACCTTTATCTGTGATTGACCAATATATTCCCGACCATCTGAAATATCTCGAAAAGCATTATCAAGCAGGCCACTTTTTACTATCTGGCCGGCAAGAACCTCGCACTGGTGGCGTGATCATGGCTCAGGCTAGTCATCAAGATGAGTTAATGGCTTGGCTTGCCGAAGATCCGTTTATCATTCATGAAGTCGCGAAGGCGAGAGTGATTGCGTGGGTGCCGGCAATGAAGGCAAGTAAAATTCCTTCGTTCATTGCGCCAAGCGCGAAGTCCATCTCAAACATCATTTCTGAATAACGCTAAGTGACCAGCGCATGAAAAATCTAACTGTAGTACTGACCTTCCTTTTTGGCTTGGTTTTGTCGGCAAATGCATTGGCAAAATGCCCGAATGAATCGCGTTTTCACTCCGTTGAAGGGAAAGTGCAAACCAGCATACGGTTTGTGAACGATTCTGAAGAGACAGTGAATGTGTATTGGTTAGACTATCAAGGCAAACGAGTGTTTTATCAGACGCTCGCGGCGGGGATGTCTTATGAGCAGCCCACTTATGTGTCGCACCCTTGGGTGGTGGAAGGGTATAGCTGCAAAGGTATCTTCTTTCCAGATGCGCAGGCTCGCCAAGTGGTGATTGAAGACACCAAGGGTGATGGGGTAAATTAAGTAGGCTAAATCTCGGCGCTAGGCGCTTACAAGATAATCGGTTCCGGCTCTAAGGTGACGCCAAACGTGTCTTGAACCGATTTAATAATCGCGTTGGATAACGCCAAAACCTCTTCACCAGTTGCACCACCTCGATTGACGAGCACCAAGGCCTGTTGCTCGTAAACGCCGGCATTCCCCAGCGATTTCCCTTTCCATCCGCACTGATCAATTAACCAGCCTGCTGCCAGTTTGGTCAGACCGTCCCCTGCAGGGTAGCGAACGACATTCGGAAAACGAGTGGCAATTTCATCGGCAATATCAGTAGCGATAACCGGGTTTTTAAAGAAGCTACCGGCATTGCCGATTTGAGTGGGGTCTGGCAGCTTGCGCTGGCGAATGGCAATGACCGCATCGGCAACATGGCGCGGCGTCGGTTCGGAAATGTGTTGATTGGCTAATTCTTTGGCAATTTCACCATACGCCGTTTTTAGCGATGGCTGTTTGTTTAGGCGAAAGGTGACTGACAAGATAATCGCTTTATCTTTCAGTGCTTGTTTAAAGATACTGTCGCGATACCCAAATTGGCAGTCGGCATTAGAGAGTGTAATGACCGTATCATCTGCCTTATGCCAAGCCGTTAGCGACTCAAAGCAGTCTTTTACCTCAACCCCATAGGCGCCGATATTTTGGATGGGGGAGGCACCAACCGTGCCAGGAATTAAGGATAGGTTTTCTAATCCATACCACTGGTTTGCGAGTGTCCACTGCACAAAATCATGCCAGTTTTCACCTGCTTCGGCTTTAATCCAAACGTGATCATCGTCTTCTTTGATGATCCGCTTGCCTTTTGCGGTCATCCGTAGCACTAGCCCTGCATAATCCTTGGTGGGTAAGAGGTTGCTACCTCCGCCCAACACTAACCAAGGTTGGCTTGAGAGGGTTGGATGGGCTTTTAATTCAGACAGCGTTTCCACCGCATCCACTTCAACCAACCACTTTGCTTCGCAAGGAATACCAAAGGTGTGGAAAGGGAGAAGAGAAACATTTTCCTGAATATGAAGCGCCATGTTTAAAACCTGTTATCTAACAAAATCAGCAAAGGGCAAAGTTAGCGGATTGTAGCCTTATTTAGCAAAGGATGCAGTGGCATCATGGATTCGCAGCATCTGCGATGGTGTTCTTACTTACTTTATTTAAGGCAATGAGCAAAATGGTGGCTGCAATGCCAAGCCCCAATACTAAGGATATCCATAACCCTTTCACACCCAGTGGTGCCCAGTCGCTAGAAAAATTCAACCAATCGGGGTGTAAGCCAATCCAGCAACCAAATGGTAAGGCGAAGCACCAAAAGGCAATGACCATGGCAATTAACGGCAAGCTACTGATTTTATAGCCGCGAAGTGCCGATGCCGCACAGACTTGGATCGCATCAAACACTTGGAAACTAGCTGCAAACACTAGTAAGGTAGACGCCACCATTTGCACGGTCTGATCCGGGCTATAAAGCGCAATGATCGACTTGCCCATGGTCAGCATCAATGTACAAGAGCACAAACCGCAGAAAATACCCATGAGTAAACCGACTTTACTACTGTAACGAGCAGCTTTCGGTTGCCCGGCGCCTAATTGCTGACCAATCCGGACACTCATGGCAAGGCCGACTCCCATCGGGAGCATAAAGGTTAATGCGCTCAGGTTGAGCATAATTTGGTGTCCGCCAATGCTAGCTGCACCTAACGGCGCCACCAACAAGGTCGTCCCAGAAAAAGCAGATACTTCCACTAAATACGCGCCGCCAGTTGGCAAACCTAGTTTGCACATTTGCCCAAAAATGGACCAATTGACATGCCAATGCGAGGCAAAAGGGCGGAACTGTGCATATTTCTTGGATTTCAGCGTATAGAGAGACATCACCAGCGCAGAAATAATCATGATGAGACCACTGGCCCAACCACAACCCGCACCACCCATAGCTGGTACACCAAAGTAACCGTAGATAAACACAAGGTTAAGCGGAATATTCAGTAGCAGTCCCAAAATGCCCAGCACCATGACCGGACGCGTTTGAGAGACAGAAGAAGAGTAAAAACCCAACGAACGAAACATCAGTCCAAAAGGCGTGCCAATGGCAATGCCCTTCATGAATAAATCGGTAATTGCTACTGTTTCAGGGGCCGCGCCCGTCCATGTCAGAATGGGGTGACCAAAGAAGAGAATCAGCGCGACTGGAATCCCTAAGCAAAAAGAAAGAAAAATGCCGTGATGAGAGAGGTTGGTTACCTCTTTATATTCTTTGGCACCAAAGGCGTGTGCCACCATCGGGCCAACCGCGCTCACGACACCAAGGGAGGAGAAAAATAAAATAACCCACACACCCGTACCAAGAGAGACGGCCGCTAAATCATTCGCGCTAACTTGTCCTGCCATGACGGTATCAATCACCCCCATTAGCATGCCAGCTACTTGGGCAATAATGATCGGCCATGCCAATTTACTGAGCGATTTGGCCTCGGAATAGAATTTGGTTTGCGCAATATTTTTCACAACAAAGTTATACCGTATAACACGCCGACCCGCAATATTCGTCAAAAATTTACAATATTTATCCGTTAAATTACGTAGGCTGGAAATGTAGAAATTGATTAAAATTTAGTCTAAAAGTGACTTATCTATTTGTTTTTGTTGAATAATTTGCAAAATTGCTGCGTTGCGCAAGGACAAATCAAGACAATACAAAACGCTTGAAAGTGTTGGGAAATCGGCGTAATAATTTTCCTGTTGGCTGCAAACACGCAAATGCAGTAGTTGCAAACAACCCCCATCAACATTTGAAAAACCAACCGGTAACTATACACCGCTTACAAAGTGGTGTCGTTCCCGAGTTTGAGGAGAGAGTATGTTCACCAAATCTAAACTAGTAATTGCTGTTGCTTCAGCTTGCGCATTCGCAGGCGTTGCTCACGCTGACGTAGTGGTTAAACTAGGTCAAGTGAGCCCAATGAGCGGTCAAATCGCTCACTTGGGTAAAGACAACGAAGCAGGTGCGATTCTAGCTATTGAAGACGCAAACGCTAAAAAAATTAAGATTGGTGGTCAAGTAGTCAAATTCGAATTGGTTTCTGAAGATGACGCTGCAGATCCAAAAACAGCTACTGTGGTTGCTCAGAAGCTAGTAGATGCTGGTGTGAAAGGTGTTGTAGGTCACTTGAACTCTGGTACTTCTATCCCTGCATCTAAAATCTACAACGACGCAGGCATCCCACAGATTTCTCCATCTGCTACCAACCCTAAATACACCTTGCAAGGTTTCAAAACTACCTTCCGCGTAGTAGCGAACGACGTTCAACAAGGTGGCGCGATGGGTAAATTCGCTATTCAAGAATTGAAAGCGAAAAACGTAGCGATTATCGATGACCGCACCGCTTACGGCCAAGGTTTGGCTGACGAAGTGGAAAAAGCAGTGAAAGCTGCTGGTGGTAAAGTGGTTGCTCGTGAATACGGTACCGACAAAACGACCGACTGGATGGCGATTCTGACTTCAGTTAAAGCGAAAAAACCAGACGTAGTATTGTACGGCGGTATGGACGCAACTGCTGGTCCATTATTGCAACAGATGAAACGTCTAGGTATCAACGCTGGTTTCGTGGTGGGTGATGGCGCATGTACACCTGCAATGATCCAACTAGCTGGCGACGGCATGAGCAAAAATGCTTATTGTACAGAAGCTGGTGTTCCTCGTTCTATGATGCCACAAGGCAAAAACTTCGAGAAACGCTTCAAAGCTAAATTCGGTAAAGAAATCCAGATCTACGCTCCGTACGAATACGATGCGATGACTGCAATCATTACCGCTATGCAACAAGCTAACTCTACCGATCCAAAAGCTTACTTGCCTAAACTAGCGGCAATCAAACTGAGCGGTGTAACTGGCCCAATCGCTTTCGATAAGAACGGCGACATCAAAGGTGGCGCAGTGACTGTTAAACAGTTCGACGGCAAAGAGTGGAAAGACGTTAAAGTTGTTCGCTAAGCTTTAATGCAACAATAGATATTTACCGTATCTATGCCCAAAAACCCCGCTATATGCGGGGTTTTTGCTTTTCTAGATTGATCTATTCGTATTGATGATCGTTATTGTATGGTCAATGTGCGTGTTGCTGTCATATCTGATGGAGAACAATCGGGTAGATTACGGATGTACTATTGACAGCTTGCGTTATTGCCCGACTATCGCCTATTGCCCCCCTTCTTTAAAATTTTGCCTGCTAACCAAAGTCCCCTGATTGTCAGTCTTTTGGCAACGTGTTGATCCACTTGGAGAGGATACTTGGATAGCCCATCTGGTTTGCATACCCGCAAGCGCAGAGGAAATCTGCTAAGTAGAGAACAAAGCAGATCATAATAATCAAAAGGATAGAGAATGTTGGCGAACAATAAATTTGCATTAGCAGTAATCGCTGCCGCCGTTGCTGGTGTAGCACACGCAGATGTAGTGGTGAAACTTGGTCAGGCTAGCCCATTGAGCGGCCAGATTGCGCACATCGGTAAAGATGACGAAGCTGGTGCATTGCTTGCGATTGAAGATGCAAACAAGAAAAAGATCAAAATTGGTGGTCAGGTTGTTAAGTTTGAACTCGTTTCAGAAGATGACGCTGCTGATCCACGTACCGCAACGGTGGTTGCTCAGAAGCTAGTCGACGCGGGTGTAAAAGGCGTGGTGGGTCACCAAGGCTCTGGTACTTCTATCCCTGCTTCTCGTATTTATAGCGATGCGGGTATTCCTCAGATTTCTCCATCTGCAACTAACCCTAAGTACACCATGCAAGGTTTCAAAACCACCTTCCGCGTGGTAGCGAACGATGTTCAACAAGGTACGGCAATGGGTAAGTTTGCAACACAAACCCTAAAAGCAAAAAACGTTGCGATTATTGATGACCGCACTGCTTATGGCCAGGGCTTGGCAGACGAAATTGAAAAAGCGGTAAAAGCAGCAGGCGGTAAAGTGGTTGCCCGCGAATACGGTACCGACAAAACGACCGACTGGATGGCGGTGTTGACCTCTGTGAAAGCGAAAAAGGCGGACGCAGTACTTTACGGCGGTATGGATGCAACTGCAGGCCCTATGCTTCAGCAAATGCGTCGTTTAGGTATGATGATGCCGTACATCACGGGTGATGGCGCTTGTGGCCCTACCATGATCAAACTATCTGGCAGCGGGATGACCAAAGATACTTACTGTACCGAAGCGGGTTTGCCACGTAGCCAAATGCCAAAAGGTAAGGATTTTGAAGCGCGCTTTAAAGCTCGTTTCAAAATGGACATCCAGAATTACTCTCCGTACGCTTATGATGCGATGACCGCGATCATTACTGCGATGCAAGAAGCAAATTCTACCGATGCGAAAGTGTTCTTGCCTAAACTAGCGGCAATCAAAATGAGTGGTGTAACTGGCCAGATTCAATTTGATCCAAAAGGCGACATTAAAGGTGGTGCAGTGACCGTTAAGCAGTTTGAAAACGGCAACTGGAAAGACTTGAAAGTAGTTCGCTAATCGCGGCAGTACTACAAGTAGCAATTGGCTGTTTTAAGCAAATAGCGAATTGAACATGAGAAAACCCCGATTCCTTATCAAAGGTTTACGGGGTTTTCTTTTACATAACCTTTACAGGTTTGATCAAATCCCCCTATAGTGAGTCATGGCGATCTCACTTAAAAATATCCGATACTTCATTGCGGTAGCAGAAGCAGAGTCGATTACTGGTGCTACGCAGTCTTTGAATATTTCCCAATCGGTGGTGACCGAAGCAATCAAAACCCTAGAAGACGATCTAGGTGCGACGCTCTTTCAGCGTCACGCCCGTGGCATGGTACTGACCCATGCGGGGCATCAGTTCCTCCGCCATGCGCATCAAATTATGGCGTCTGTCCGTAATGCTCAGCAGGCGCTATCCGCACGGCCTGATACCATGTCTGGCATCTTGAACGTGGGGGTGACGAGCCTGGTGACGGGCTATTATTTGCCTTATCTGTTAGATCGATATCGCCGCGTTTTTCCGCAAGTGGAAGTAAAAGTGATTGAAGATCAGCGAGATTATCTAGAGCATCTGTTGGTCAATGGTGAGTTAGACGTGGCGGTGCTGATGGTGTCTCAGCTAGAAAACCGGCAGGCGTTAGAGTCTGAAGCGTTGGTGACGTCGCCTTGGCGTTTGTGGCTTTCGGTGAATCATCCGCTAACTTCTGCAAAATCGATTTCTATCAGTGATTTGGCCGATGAGCGCTTTATTATGCTCAAACTCGATGAGTTAGAAAATACTAGCCATGCTTATTGGCGTGCTGCGGGCATTCGACCGCGTACCGGTACGCGCACGGCTTCAGTAGAAGCAGTGCGGAGTTTGGTGGCCACAGGGGCCGGGGTATCTGTTTTACCGGATATTCTTTACCGCCCGTGGACACTAGAAGGTGACCGTCTAGAAGTCCGTCCGATTGAAGAATCTTTACCGACTTTGGGTCTCGGCGTGGCTTGGCGCCGTGGTTCTGTGCTGTCTGAGGCGACTCAAAACTTCCTGATCGTGGCGCGTGAACATAGCCGTGCGCACGGCAGGACTTAACCCACACATCTAGCTATCGGTTTTTCCGATTACTTATATCTGAATTACGTTCTGGTACTCCGACGACAGCATCCCTACAATGATTTCATTCACACGGGATAGTGATATTGCATCCGTGACCGTATTTCTTCATGTCAAAGTCGGAGGGAGTTAGCATGAATCAGAACGGAGTAGCGCTAAGTAGCAAGAAGCGTATCGCCTTGGTAGTGTTGGCTGCGTTAGCAGGTTCTCAATTATCTGCTGCAGGGATAACAAAGGTAGGTGCCGGAGAAGGGCGCCTAGATATCATCGCTTGGGCTGGCTATATCGAGCGTGGCGAAACCGATAAGAATTATGACTGGGTCACAGGTTTCGAGAAAGCCTCTGGTTGTAAGGTAAATGTGAAAACCGCTGGTACATCAGATGAAATGGTCGCGTTGATGAACCAAGGTGGTTATGACTTGGTGACTGCTTCTGGCGATGCGAGCTTACGTTTAATCTTTGGTAAAAAAGTTCAAGAGATTAACCCTGCGCTGATTCCTTCTTGGAAGAATGTAGACCCTCGCTTGCAAAATGCGCCTTGGCATACTGTCGCAGGCAAGCATTATGGTGTGCCATACCAATGGGGTCCAAACGTGCTGATGTACAGCACCAAAGTCTTTAAAACCCCACCAAAATCATGGTCTGTGGTGTTCGAACCGCAAAATCTACCGGATGGCAAATCCAACAAAGGCCGTGTGCAGGCTTATGATGGCGCGATCTATATTGCCGATGCCGCACTGTACCTGATGAAGAAAAACCCAAAACTGGGCATCAAAGATCCGTATGAACTAAACGAAACACAGTACGCTGAAGTTTTAAAGCTACTGCGCCAACAAAAAACGCTGACACATCGCTACTGGCATGATGTCACCGTTCAGATGAATGATTTTAAAAACGAAGGTGTGGCGGCCTCTAGTTCTTGGCCGTATCAGGTCAATGCCTTAAAAGGCGAAAAACAAGCGATTGATTCGGTAATTCCATCTGAGGGCGTCACCGGTTGGGCTGATACCACCATGATGCATGCTGATGCAAAACATCCAAACTGTGCATACAAGTGGATGGATTACTCGCTAAACAACAAGCTGCAATCGGCACTTGCTGAGTGGTTTGGATCATTGCCAGCTGCACCTGCTGCGTGTAATGAAAAAGCACCTGGTGGATCGGCTTTCTGCAAAGACAATGGATTTGATCGCTTTAGCCAAATTCATTTCTGGAAAACGCCACAAATCAAATGCAGCACCCAAGGCAGTTGTGTTCCTTATAGCCGCTGGACACAAGACTATATCGCCATTATGGGTGGTCGCTAAGTTAAACCTGTTTCAGCAGGTACCCGGCAGCGTTCCGCTGTCGGGGCATTCCATCAAAACATGATTAGCGCTTGCTAATATAGAAGAAGGATTCGACGCATGACCGTTGCAGTCGAGTTTACCGGTGTGTCACGCCTATTTGGGCAGACAGCGGCGGTAGATAATGTATCGCTTACCGTCGAAGAGGGTGAGTTTTTCTCAATGCTGGGCCCAAGTGGCTCGGGCAAAACCACCTCTTTACGATTAATTGCGGGTTTCGAGCAGCCCACTTCGGGCAGTATTCGCATCTTTGGACAAGAAGCCGCTGGCGTGCCGCCGTTCGAGCGCGATGTAAACACCGTGTTCCAAGATTACGCGCTGTTCCCGCACATGAATATCCGCGATAACGTTGCCTATGGGCTTATGGTAAAAGGCATCGGAAAAACCGAACGCCTGAAAAAAGCCGAAGAAGCCTTGGCCATGGTGGCGCTGCCAGACTATGGCGATCGCAAACCGGGGCAATTGTCTGGTGGCCAACGTCAGCGGGTGGCTTTGGCGCGTGCGCTAGTCAACCAGCCTCGGGTGTTGTTACTAGATGAACCATTAGGCGCGCTAGATTTAAAGCTGCGCGAGCAAATGCAGGTGGAACTAAAAACCTTGCATCGCAAATTGGGCATCACCTTTATTTACGTGACGCATGATCAAGGCGAAGCGCTCTCGATGTCAGATCGGGTCGCTGTGTTTAACAAAGGCAAGATCGAACAAGTCGATGCGCCAAAAGTACTCTACACCCGCCCAAAAACCATGTTTGTGGCAGATTTTGTTGGTACGGCCAACGTGGTGAAAGGGGCATTGGCCCAAACGCTAACTAGTTCTAGCACGCCATTCTCTATTCGCCCAGAACATATTCGGATGGTGGCAGATACCACACTGGCTGACCATATCCATGCCAAAGGCGAGGTGATCGATGTGCAATATCACGGCGCAACTAGCCGGATTGAGGTCTCCGTTGGTGGGCAGCTATTTGCTGTCATGATGGCTAATCTGCAGTTTGGTGCAGATGATGAAGCGCATTTACCCGTGATTGGCTCCTCCGTGCAACTCGCTTGGCCGGTGTCTGCCATGGTGCCTTTAGCAGAAGGATGAGGTAATGATGTCTACTTCTCTACCCATTGCGAACAAGGGCATCCGCCACTGGTGTGCGAATTTTCTGTATCGCAAACCGACGTTCTTCTTGTTGCTGATGCTGGTCCCGCCGCTGATTTGGTTTGGCACGGTGTACTTAGGGTCTTTATTTGCTTTGCTTTGGCAAAGTCTCTACACCTTTGATGATTTCACCATGAGTGTGCTGCCAGAGTTCACGTTGGCAAATTATCGCAATCTGTTTGAGTTAGCCAATGCAGATATTGTGATTCGCACGTTTAGCATGGCCTTAGCCGTCACGATTGCATCCGTCATCTTGGCGTTTCCGATGGCGTATTACATGGCGAGATACGCAACTGGTGCTGAAAAAGGCTTCTTCTATGTCGCGGTGATGCTGCCAATGTGGGCGAGTTACATTGTAAAAGCCTATGGTTGGACTGTGATCTTAGCCAAAGGTGGCATTATTTATTGGTTGATCGATCGTCTTGGCTTGACCAGTGCATTAGAAGCCTTTCTCGCATTACCGTATGTGGGGGGCAATACCTTGTCTACCTCCCATGTGGGCCGCTTCTTTGTCTTTACCTACATTTGGCTACCGTTCATGATTTTGCCGATCCAGGCGGCGCTAGAGCGAGTCCCTGCGAATTTACTGCAAGCTTCTGCAGATTTGGGCGCAAAACCTAGCCAATCTTTCCGCCATGTGTTGCTACCGTTAGCGATTCCAGGCGTAGTGGCGGGCTCTATCTTCACCTTTTCACTCACTTTGGGTGATTACATCATCCCTCAGCTAGTCGGCCCATCTGGTCTCTTTATCGGCACCATGGTTTACACCATGCAAGGATCGATCGGAAATATTCCAATGGCAGCGGCGTTTACCGTGGTTCCGATTGTGTTAATTGGTATTTATTTGAGTTTGGCAAAAAGATGGGGGGCTTTCGATGCGCTCTAAGACCAAAGTAAGTAATGATCAGCGCGCACCGCGTTGGCTCAAAGCCTTGGCCTACGGTGGCTTGGTGTTCCTGCATTTTCCGATTTTGATGATCGCCATCTATGCCTTTAATACCGAAGAAAGCGCCTTTAGTTTTCCGATTAAAGGCTGGACGCTACGCTGGTTTGCCGAAGCTGCCGCGCGTGAAGACATCATGGACGCGGTGTGGTTATCGGTAAAAGTCGCTGCCTTTGCAACGGCGATTGCCATGGTGTTAGGCACAATGGCTGCGGCAGCCTTGTATCGTCGGGTGTTCTTTGGCAAAGATGCGATCACCATGATGCTGATCATCCCGATTTCCTTGCCCGGGATCATCACCGGTATCGCGCTACTGGCAGCCTTCAAAATGATGGGTTTAGAGCCTAGTTTCTGGACGATTGTGATCGGGCATGCCACGTTTTGTGTGGTGATGGTCTACAACAACGTGGTGGCGCGCTTCCGCCGCATGCCGCATAGCTTGGTCGAAGCTTCGATGGACTTAGGCGCCGATGGCTTTGTCACCTTCCGCCGGATTGTATTGCCACAAATTGCCACCGCGTTGTTGGCTGGCGGCATCTTGGCCTTTGCGCTCTCGTTTGATGAACTGATTGTCACCACTTTTACCGCAGGGCACGAAAAAACCTTGCCGATTTGGTTGCTGAACCAACTAACTCGCCCAAGAGATGCGCCGATTACCAACGTCGTTGCTTTAATGATTATGTTGATCACCATGATTCCGATCTTGCTGGCGTACCACCTGACCAAAGGAACGGAATCTGTTGCAGGTAGTAGCAAATAACTTAGCCGTTTTTCACCAACCGTTTTTACTCCTTAGGAGCGAGTCACATGAATGGTGTGCAATTTCCAACTGCCTTACTGATTAACGGCCAACTAGTTGCCGGTGAGGGTGATAAAGAAGACGTACTTAACCCTGCTACTGGCGAAGTCTTGTGCCAAGTGCCGGAGGCCTCACTAGAGCAAGTGCAGGCTGCTGTTGCCGCCGCCGAAGCCGCGTTTATCGGCTGGGCGCGTACCTCGCCAAAAGACCGCAGTAACTTGCTGCTAAAGCTGGCAGACGCTATCGAATCGCGTGGCGAAGAGTTTGCCCGTCTGGAATCTTTAAACTGTGGCAAGCCTTACCTAGCTGCGTTAAATGATGAAATCCCGGCAGTGGCAGATGTATTCCGCTTCTTTGCTGGTGCTGTGCGTAACCTGACTGGCCCAGTGGCTGGCGAATACCTAAGTGGCCATACCAGCATAATCCGCCGCGATCCACTGGGGGTGATTGCTTCTATCGCCCCATGGAACTACCCATTGATGATGGCGGCGTGGAAAATCGGCCCAGCCATCGCTACCGGTAACACCGTGGTGATCAAACCATCCGAGCAAACCCCACTCACGACATTGCGCTTGGGTCAGTTGATGGGCGAAATTTTCCCGCAAGGCGTGGTCAATGTGGTGACTGGCCGTGGCGAAACCGTAGGTTCTCCTCTCATTAGCCAGCCGCAAGTGCGCATGGTTTCTCTCACTGGTGATGTGTCTACCGGCCAAAAAATCTTGGAAACCGCGTCGAAGAGCCTAAAGCGTACCCATCTAGAACTAGGTGGCAAAGCCCCTGTGATTGTGTTTGACGATGCTGATCTATCCGAAGTAGTTGCTGGTATCCGTACCTTTGGCTATTACAATGCTGGCCAAGATTGCACCGCCGCCTGCCGTATGTACGTGCAATCTGGCATTTACGATAAATTAGTGGCCGATCTATCCAGCGCCGTGTCATCGATCAAATATGGTGAGCAAGAAGACGAAGGCGTGGAAATGGGCCCGCTGATTTCTGATCGCCAGCGTAATCGCGTTGCGAGCTTCGTGGAACGCGCCGCCCAGCAGCCACATATCGAGATCACCGCCGGTGGCAAAGTAGGCGACTCTCGTGGCTTCTTCTACCAGCCAACCGTGGTAGCGGGCGCTCTGCAAACCGACGAAATCGTCCGCCGCGAAGTATTCGGCCCCGTTGTTTCCATCACCCGTTTTGACGACACCGAACAAGTGATTGGCTGGGCAAATGATTCCGACTATGGCTTGGCTAGTTCTGTCTGGAGCAAAGACGTGAGCAAAGCCATGCAAGTCGCTGCCCACCTGCAGTACGGCTGCACTTGGGTCAATACCCACTTCATGCTCACCAGCGAAATGCCTCACGGCGGTATGAAAAAATCCGGCTACGGCAAAGATATGTCCATCTACGCGCTGGAAGACTACACCTGCGTAAGGCATGTGATGATCAAGCTGTAAGGCTTGTAGTGGTTAGAGAGTAAAGCCCCTTGATTTACTTAGAGGGGTTTTACTGTTGCAGACTCTTAGGATGATTTCAACCATTCTTTTGTAGGAATATCACCACCAAATAAAGAAGGATCTAAATTCATTTTAGATGCTTTGGGGTTAAATTTTTTGTGAATATTTCGGAATACATGCTCCCCAAAGCTTTGTATAGCCGAAAGGTGTCGACTTGTTGTATAAGCAAAGAGATCCGCAATTTCTAGCATTGGTTCTAGTTCTCTAGGTGGATTAACTTCACCTTTTACTCCAATGTGGCGATTAATATTATGAGGCTGTTTTTTTCCTTCAAACCATTCTATTTTGGTTTTGTCTTGGTCGCACCAAATTTTAAATCTTGTACCGTATCTTTGGATGAAATGAATCTCTGCAGCAGAATAGGCGAACTGTTGTGCTTGCTTAACTTTAAAATCAAATGAAAACTCTTTACCATTTTCTGTTGAAAATTTCCCAGCCATTTTTTCTGGCTTTGGATTGTTTAATACTTCACGCATATCAATGTAGCCATATGACCAGAGTAAACCAACTGGTAATAATGCTTCACTCAGATTTCTGAAGAACTCTAAAACCTGTTTGTCAGTAAGCTTTCCCCAAGATGTTTTTTCTCGCTGATGCTTGGAAAAAATTACTCGACAATGCAATTTCTCTTGAGAATCAATACCATATTTCATTTTATACTCTTGTAAAATTAAGAGCGTTTTCCGAATGGTTTGTTGTGAACCACCGATCATCGAATAAATTGCAAATCTGTCATTTGAGGCAGTTGATTCATCTCCAAAAACGTAGCAGGCCATATCTTCGGGAAATAGGTTCTTAATTGTCATTTCAAATCTCTCAGAAGACTTATTCTTACAATATAAGGGGATATGAAGTATTACAGATATCTACAAATTGATGTAAATGATGCGTGCTTAGTTCTATAGAATTTTTTGAAATATAGCTTAGATAAGTTAATGCATATTTAAATATTTCTTGAAAATTGAAATGTCTAATAGCTTAGCTGAGTATTTTTTATAGAGAAATGAAGAAGCACTCAAAATAAAAAAATGCCCCGGCCAAAGCCGGGGCATTTCATCTATTCAACTCATTTCAACGTACTTAGTGGCCACCACCACCGCCGCCGCCAAATCCTTTAATCGGTTTGGTTAGCCAGATCACACCGATCAATACTAAAAATAGAATTCCAAAGCTGTGGAACACATCAATGGTGGCCATCATTAGTGCTTGTTGGCTAATCATTTGGTCGATTTGTTTATACGCACCTTGTAGCGGCATGCCAACGCTTTGTAGGGTGTCTAAAAAGCGGTTGGTTTCCAAACTACCCGCTGTAATATGCTCGGTTAGCGTGGCATGGTGGAAAGTGGAGCGGTGGTCCCACAATGTCACGGCAATCGCGGTGGCAAAACTACCCGATAGCGTACGGAAGAAGTTAGATAAACCTGCCGCACTCGCCATTCTTTCTGGGGGTAGGCCAGACATCACAATCGTATTGATTGGAATGAAGAAGCAGGCAATCCCAATCCCTTGCAGTAAGCGTGGCAAGAACATGTGGTTAAAGTCTGTTTCTAGGTTAAAGCTAGCCACCCACAGCATGGTGGCAGAGAACACAATAAACGCGAACGTGGCCACTAATCTTAGGTTTAAGCGGGCAATGTTTTTACCAATAATGGGCGATAACACAAACGCGAGTAAACCAACCGGTGCCGTCGCCAGCCCCGCCCAAGTAGACGTATAGCCCATTACCGTTTGCAGGTAGAGAGGGAAGAGTACCGTCGAACCAAAGAAGCAGAACATCCCAAGTGAAAGCGCCAATACCCCGTAACGGAAGTTGTGACTCTTAAAGAGGGTTAGGTCTACCACTGGGTGTTTATCGGTTAATTCCCACACCACAAAGAAACACAGCGCAATCACGGCAATCACGGCGAGCGCCAGAATAAAGCTAGATTCAAACCAGTCGTTATCGCTACCGTTATCTAGCATTAGCTGTAGGCTACCTACACCAATAAACAATAGTGCCAAGCCAACTACATCAATTGGTTTTTTCGCGGTTGGTGTTTCGTGTTTCTTCAATAAGCCCCATGCCACAATGCCAGAGAATATCCCGACGGGCACGTTAATAAAGAAAATCCACGGCCATGCAAAGTTATCGGTTAACCATCCGCCGAGTAGCGGGCCAAAAATCGGCGCGACAATCACCGTCATCGACCAGAGCGCCAAGGCGACGCCTTTTTTCTCGGGCGGATAGTTCGATAACAGCAGGGTTTGCGAGAGCGGCACCATCGGGCCAGATACCAAACCTTGCATAAAGCGGAAAACCACCAACATCGGCAAGGAAGTCGCTAGACCACATAGCATCGAGGTAATGGTAAAGAGTAAGACCGAAATCACGAACATTTTGACTTGGCCGAATCGCTGTGCCAACCATCCGGTTAGGGGCACGGCCATCGCACTGGCTAAGCCATAAGAACTAATTACCCACGTACCTTGGGTACTACTGACGGCCAAATTACCGGCAATATGGGGAATCGCAACGTTCGTGATGGTGGTGTCAAGCACCTCCATAAAGGTGCCTAACGCCACCGCTAGCGTCATTAACGCCAGCGGTAAGCCATGCAACCGTTGTGGTGCTGGCTGGGCGGTTTGAGCGGCAGACATGCTGAATTAACCTTTCACGCCAGCATTAGTGGCAACAAGTTGATCTGCTTCTTTGCTCGCAGCTTGGTACTCGGCATCGTAGACTTGGGTTTGGTAAACCGCTTGGCCATTGCCAACCGGTGCCAGCACCTGTCCATTACGTTCGTGCGTATCTACTTTCACTAAGGTAGATAAACCAATGCGCAGCGGGTGGGCTTGAAGTTCTTTCGGGTCTAGCGCAATACGCACTGGTACACGTTGCACCACTTTAATCCAGTTACCGGTGGCGTTTTGTGCGGGTAGTAGCGAGAACGCTGCACCCGTTCCTGCAGAGAAACCCAAGATTTTGCCGTGGTAAGTCACGTCACTGCCGTAGATATCGGTGGTGATTTCTACTGGTTGATTAATACGCAAGTTGCGCAACTGCTTTTCTTTGAAGTTAGCGTCAATCCACAAGTTGTCTAACGGTACAATCGACATCAGGTTGGTCCCTGGTGCAATGCGTTGGCCAACTTGTACACTACGCTTAGACACTACGCCGTTAATTGGCGCTACTAAGCCATTACGCTTGTCTGCTAACCATGCCTGAATAAACGTTGCACGGGCACGCAACACGCTAGGGTGGGTGGCCAGTGTGGTGCCATCAATCGCGGCGTGGGCAACCACGGCTTGTTTTTTCACGATCTGCAATTGGCTTTCTAGTTGCTTCACGCTGTCTTGTGCGTGGGCAACTTCTTCACCGGTAATCGCTTGATCTTTTAATAGTGGCAAGCGACGGGCCAAATCATCTTTCGCCTTTTTCAGATCTGTTTCTGTACGGTCGATCTGCGCATCGGCTGCGGCTGCGTTGGCAGACTGCTGGCGAATTTGACGAACCGCTTCACCCAATTTGGCGCGGGCATCTTCTAGCGCCACTTTGCTGTCAGATGGGTCCATTTGTACTAACAACTGGCCTGCTTTGACGGGCTGGGTTTCATCAGCATGAATACTAACTACCGTACCTGCTACTTGTGGCGTCAGGGTAATCAAGTTACCGCCCACGTATGCATCATCGGTTTCTTCTTCTTTACTACCAACCAATGTATACCAAGTGGCGTAACCAATACCTGCAAGCACAAATAAGGTGGTTAGAAGGGTTAGGGCTTTTTTACGCTTGCCATTTTCTGCTGGTGCTGGGGTAGTAGCGTTTTGTTGTTGGTCAGTCATTTAACTTCTCCGGCAGTATTCGTGTTGGCTGATTGGTATCCACCACCCAGCGCTTTTATTAAGTTAATTTGTGCAGCAATTTGTTGTTGTTTTAGGTTCAGCAACGTCATGTTTTCTGTCATCACACCAAGTTCGGCCTGAATTACTTGGCGTTTATCTGCTAGCTGCTGCTTTAGCCTTGCTTCTACCAAGCTTTGCTGAGCTTGTGCAGCTTGCTTCGCACGTAATGAAGCCGCTTGTTGGCGTTCTACCCCTTGCAGGTTATTCACCGAGTCGCTTACTTCTTTTAGGGCGTTAATCACGCTCTCGTTGTATTGATTAATTAATACAGCGGTTTGTGCGCGGTTGCCTTCAAGGTTTGCTTTTAAGCGACCAGAGTCAAAGATTGGCAAGTGAATTGATGGGCCAATGCTGCTAATTTGGCTGGCAGAGTTAAACAGTTTGTCTAAATCAATCGTTGAAAAACCAACCAGTGCATTGATCGTAAAGCTAGGGTAGAACCGCGCTTTCGCCACTTCTTCTTGCGATAACGCGCTTTCCACTCTCCAACGGGCGGCATCAATTTCAGGGCGGCGAGCAATCAGCTCTACACCTAGTTGGTCTGGCACGCCGGTTTTTACGTCAGGCAGTGGTTTAGCAGTCAGTGCTGGCAAGCTATCTGAAGCCGTTAAGGCGCGTAATGCAATACGTGCTTGTTGCTTCAAGGTCGTTAGTAGTTCTGCTTGCTGTTGCAAGTTCGCACGGCGTTGATCTTGTTGGCGCAAGATATCCGTCGTTTCTAATCCTTGTTTCAATCTTGCTGCTTGCAAGCGGTTCAGTTGGTCTTGCTTTTCAATTTGCTGATTTACCAGCGCTAATTGTGCGCTAGCAGATTGGAAAGCAAAGTATTGCTGCGTAATGGCGGTGCTTAGCATCAATTCGGCACTCGCCGCTTCGGCGCGGCTTGCCGCTACTTGGCCAGCGGCAGCGCGGATGCTGGCACTTTGTTTGCCCCACCAGTCTAGCTCGTAGCTAAAGTCCAAGGTTGCGCGGCCTTGGTTAATGTAGTTTCCTGCATACGGTACGGGAATCAAACCAGTCGCGGTTTCTTTGTCCCGCGTTACGGATGCATTCGCAGATACGGTCGGCAGTTTTTCTGCTTGGTTAGCAGAAAGCGTTGCATTGGCTTGTCGGATACGTGACGCAGCGGTGGCAAGCGTCGGTGAGTTAGCGCGACCTTGTTCAATCAACTGATTCAGTTGATCATCACCATAGAGTTTCCACCAATCTGCTGCTGGCCAATTGGCTTGGCGATAAGAAAGTTCGCTAGTTAGCGTTAGTTTAGACGCATCTAGTTTTTGGACTGGATGCTCATTTTCCGGTATGGCTACGCAACCGGTTAGTACACTACTGACCAAAATAACAATCAGTGTGAAACGATTGAATGTTCTTCTATTCATCAATTGATAATCCATTTTTCAAATAAATGGCTAAAAACTTAGCAGTTAAACTGCCTCATTGCGGATTAATCGAGCATCGAGGCAAGTTGTTTTTTTAGCAATGCAATGAGGAGCTTCTTTTCTTCTTCAGTTAAAGCCGAGTGAACTGGCTCTAAATGTTTTCTAAGGTCTGGTGCCGTTTTACGAATCATCTCTGCGCCGGCTTCAGACATTTTTAAATCAATACGGCGGCGATCATCTTGGCTAGGAAAACGGGTGATAAATCCGCGAGCAACCAATTCATCGCAAATACGCGTCATATTGGTTCTGGATTCACCAGTAATCGTAGCTAGATCAGATGGGTTGAGTGGTTCACCTTCTGCTTTGAAAAACATCATTAATGTTTTCCAGCTAGTTGGGTTCAGATCCACTTCTTTTAGCGCCGGAGCCATCTGTTCTTGATACACGCGTGCCATCAGTTCGGTTAACCGTTGGGCGGTGACGTTTGTCACGTTTTCCAAAGGTAAACCTAGACGTTGAATGACTTTACTCACACCTTCTTCAATTTGATAGACGGTGTCAGAGCGACATATTAAAGACTGTAATTTACTGTTCATAATTTAATAGTACAGATTTCAATTATATTTTGCAATCACTAAATTTACATCTTTTTTAGAATGTGAAATTTCGCAACAAGTAGATCACTGGCTAGTCTAGAAGAGTTGCCTGTACTACAATCAATTCATCAGCGAACACTTTTACAAGGAACGCCGTGCAGCAACGATCAAAATTTTGGTTGATGATTGGCGTAGGGCTAATACTGCTCAATGGAGCGGTGTGGCTTGCTGCAGAACATTTTCAAGAAAAAGAATCCCTCCTTGCTCGTGAAAAACTGATCCATGATCAAAAGCAACAGCGCCTTTATCCCAAAGCGGCGGAAATAGAATCCAGCCTGCACGCGATTTACACCAATATCCGGACCATTTCTCTTCTACCAAGTGTGCGCGCATTAGAAGGGAGCAACCCGGTTAGCAATCGTCCAGAAACAGGGAAATCTCAGCTGTCTAATACAGACAAGCAAACTATCCAGCAACTCTTTAATAATTTAAGAGATGCAGCGCAGGTACATGAAATCTATGGCGTATTAAAAGGGATTGATGTGAAAAGCGGGCAAGAGCCTGTTTTTATGTTCGATCATCCGGACTTGGGCTATCACTCTTTGGCGACACCCGCTTCAGAAACAGAGGATAAAAATGCACCTAAGCCTTATGAACTAGCTGAATACGGTTATTTTCCTATTCAAATTCAGCAATTAGAAAAAATTGCCCCCGTTTTTCTATTTTCGAATGTGAATCAGATCCCTGCGATTTTTTCTCCATCCGTCAGAACGTGTGACAACACTCAGTATTACTCTAAGACGGAGTGCAGTGTAAAAGACACAGAAGGAATTCTGTACTCGGTACCTTTTTACTCTCAAAAAACCAACCGCTTAACCGGGGTGATTAGCGCGATATTTCGCACTAACATGCTAGAAGCCATGTTAGTGGGCACGCCAAGACTATTGGTGACGCCAAGAGATAAGACGTGGGCAAAAGAACAGCATGTGAATACGCCAGCGGTAAGTAACTTCTTACTAGAAAATAAACGCTATCAACTACATATTTTTGATCGTCGTAATCAATTAATCAGCAACTATATTAAGCAGCCCGAAAAATCGGTGGGTGAATGGCAAACCCTCCCGCTCAAAATCGAGGGAGATAGCGATTGGACGTTGTCTCTTCTCGTGCCTGAAACTACGCTAGCTAAAGTAGCTGATGATGCAGCTGAAGATGTGGTGAGAGATTGGTTAGTCATTTTCTTATTAGTTGAAATGAGTGCGGTCATTGCATGGCTAGGATACCGGGCGAAAACCCATGGCAATGAGATTAATCGCCGCTTAGAGCAAGATAGAAACGCAGCAGAAAATGCCAACCGAACAAAGAGTGCATTTTTAGCCAATATGAGCCATGAAATTCGCACGCCGATGAATGCGGTGATTGGCTTCTCTAACCTCCTGAAAACTACGCCGTTAAATGAGCAGCAAAGAGGGTATCTGGATGCTGTATTAACATCTGGCGATGCGTTGCTGGGGCTAATTAACGATATTCTCGATTATTCCAAAATTGAGGCAGGGCATCTTGAATTAGAAAGAATCAGTTTTAATCTTCGGCAAGTGCTAGAAGATTCGATTGAAATTATGTCAGAACGTGCCGCGCAAAAGCAGGTTGAATTAATCGGCATGTTCCCAACGGATCTTCCTGACAAAGTACTCGGGGACCCTGGGCGATTGCGTCAAGTCGTCATCAACCTACTAAGTAATGCCATTAAGTTCACCGAGTCTGGCCATGTTGCTTGCAAAGTAGACGTCGTCGAAAAAGCGAATCATCTTTATGTTTGTCGATTTGAGGTGAAAGACACTGGCATTGGCATGTCGCCAGAAGTAGTGGCGAAACTTTTCCAACCCTTCACCCAAGCGGATGCCTCTACGACGCGCCGCTTTGGTGGCACAGGGTTAGGGTTATCTATCAGCCAGCGCTTAATCAGTGCAATGGGCGGCAAAATTAGTGCGACCAGCCAGCAGGGAAGCGGTTCTGCATTTTCCTTTGAGCTTGCGTTTGAAGCGCAAGAAGATCATGCCGCACCAATGAAAGAAGTCTCTCTCATCGGCAAGCGAGTCGTGGTGGTGGATGACAACACCTTAAACCTCAAGCTGATGCAAGAAATCTTGCCGCGTTGGGGGATGGAGGTGATTTGCTTCCACTCTGGTGAAGCTGCTTTGCAAGATCTTCACCACTTAGCACCGGTAGATTTGGCCATCTTGGATATGGAAATGCCAAATATGGATGGAGTGATGCTACAAGAAGCATTACGCCACCAATTACCCTACACTATGCCAGTTATCTTACTCACCTCATCAGGGGTGAGTGGTCAGAAAAAACAAGCCGAGTTGTCTGGCTTTGCCGGATTCCTCAGTAAGCCATTCCGTCATCAGCAATTACTGAGTATGTTGCAAGCGGTACTAGAGATGGCCGAGACGCCTGAAGCGCAAATGGTGACCGAATATGATGTGCCCGTGCGGCCAGAGAGTACGCACCGAATCTTGGTGGCAGAAGATAACCCAATCAACCAAAAGCTCACGCGGATTATGGTGGAAAAGGCGGGCTATACGGTAGTGATTGCAGAAAATGGGCAAGAAGCGCTCGATTACGCGCTGAGTTCTTCGTTTGACTTAATCCTGATGGATTGCCAAATGCCGGTGATGGATGGCCTAGAAGCTACCCGGCATATTCGTGCGATGGGAGTTAATCTGCCAATTATTGCGCTCACAGCAAACGCATTTGATGAAGATCGTACCGCCTGCTTAGAAGCGGGGATGAACGATTTCCTCACTAAACCAATCAGCCAACAAACCTTAGTCGATATGTTAGATAAGTGGCATCGACAATCATAAGGATTGCTTGAAGCAAACGATGATCAAAGTAAAAAGGGGCAATTCGCCCCTTTTTTGCATCGTGTTCACCTAGTTTAAGCGGCTAATTGCTGCTTTCTTGCTTCTCTTACTTTGCGGATAAACATAATCGATGCGATATAGACCAAGACGCAAAGGAAAACCTCAATGCCTGCCAAAATTTGCGATAAGCCCTTGTCAGACCATGCACGCATCACGCCTTCAGTGAAATACATCAAGATAAACATCGTCATCCATTTGTGCGTATAAAGGCTACCTTTTAATAATCCACGTAATGGAAATAACAACGGCAATGCTTTTAAAACAAGTAATGATCCACCCGGCTTAATCGGTGCTAACCATAGCTCCCAGAGTAAACACAGAAGAATCAGGCCAAATAGGCCGGCATTAGTAAGGTAATAAGCGATTCTCATAAAGACTGACCAGATAGTTGTTTTGCGGTTTCTGCTACGCGTTTGCCTAATGCAAATGCCAGTTGTTGTTCGTGCTCGGATAATGCGGTTTGTTGTTGGCTACCGCTCACATGGCTAGCACCATACGGCGTACCGCCAGTTGCGGTAGAGGATAACGCCGGTTCGGAGAACGGCAAGCCAACGATTAACATCCCATGATGTAAAAGTGGCAACATCATACTCAGTAAGGTGCTTTCTTGACCACCATGTTGGCTGCTACTACTGGTGAATACGGCACCAGGTTTACCAATGAGCGCCCCATTCATCCATGCACCACTGGTGCTATCTAGAAAATACTTCATGGGTGCCGCCATATTACCAAAACGGGTGGGGCTGCCTAAAATCATTCCCGCGCATTCCGTTAAATCTTGCGTGGTGACATAAGGGGCGCCTTGATCGGGTACGGCGGGTTCTGTGGCTTCACAAACCGTAGAGACGCGTGGTACGGTACGGATACGCGCGCTCATGCCGGATACACTATCGACCCCTCGGGCGACTTGCTGTGCCAACGCTTTCACCGAGCCATGTACACTGTAATACAGAATCAGTATTTCCTGCATGGTTGCTTGCCTTATCCGATAAAATGAAGCGTATTATAGCGAACCTTTGAATCAGAACGAGCCATCATGTCCGAAAACCTAAAAGATAGACTTGTTAATCTGCTCGCCTTTACGCGATTTATCGGTCGCCGCATGGGGGAAAACCGCTGTTTGCAGGTCGCAGGTAGCTTAAGTTTTACCACGCTACTCGCCTTAGTGCCATTCATTACCATTGCATTAGCCGTGTTGGCACCGTTCGATGTGTTTAATAGCGTGGCCAACCAATTTAAATCGTTTCTGATTTCAAACTTGGTACCAGATACCGCCAGCCGTGTAATTACCGTCTACATGCGACAGTTTACCGATAATGCAGAAAGGCTGACGGCGGTTGGGATTATTGTGTTGGCAGTGACGGCCATTATGATGATTTCGACAGTAGATAAGGCGTTCTCTGCCATTTGGCAAATTCGTCACCAGCGTCCTATTTGGCAAAAATTAATGCTGTATTGGACGATTCTCACCATCTTGCCTGTGGTGATTGGTTTGGTGATGACCGGGGTGAATGATCTCTTTGCCCTAATGCCCGACTTTAAGCGCTCACTCAATTGGCTAGAAAGCCTTATTACTTGGGTATTAAGGACAATCCTCGCGATAGCCTCGTTTTCGCTACTATTTCATTTTGCGCCGAATCGCCAATTACCGTTTAAACACAGCCTCATTGGTGGTGCATTTACGGGCGTTGCCTTTGAATTAATGCGGTTGGGTTTCCACTTTTATGTGAAAAAAATGGCTAGCTACAAACTGGTGTATGGTGCGTTTGCTAGCTTACCTATTTTCCTTGCATGGCTATATCTCCTGTGGAGCCTCTTACTCGTTGGTGCAACAATCACGGCTAGCTTATCTTACTGGCGTGGCCAATCTTGGCGTCTACGGCAGAGTCCCGGGCGAGATTTATATGAGTCCCTACGCGTGCTAGATAAACTTCATGAAGCGCACCAACACGCTAAGGCATTAACCACCGAAACGCTACATCGGAATCTGTACTTAGGACTGGGAGATCTAATGGATCTCTTGGCAAAAATGGAGGCGCAAGGCTGGGTTCGACGCGTATCAAATAGCCGTGAGTGGATGCTCGGTCAAGATCTTGACCAACTCACCTTACTGGATTTATACCGTGCGCTAATCTGGGATACGCGAATGCTCGATCCAGTTTTACAACGGCATGATGCCTTGGCAGAGGCATTGCGTCTTCCTGTTGCTAGGCTAGAAGCAGAACTAGGTATGCCTGTCAGTGGCATTCTGCAAGATCCTCACTTCCTTAAACGTGCGGCACAAGCGGCAGCGGCAGTGGCTGCAGTAGAAGAAGCTAAAGCGGCCGAAGAAGAAGCCGCCGCTGAAGCAGAAACCAAAGAACAGCAAGGATAAGTAAAAACGGCAGTCAATTTACATTGACTGCTGTTTTTGTGTACCCACCATTGTGATTTAATGGCGTGCTAATTTGGAGCAGTTGCTCTCGATAGTCACATTACGCCACCTTATTGTCACTACTGCCTTCTTTGTTATCAAATAGTGGCATTTCTAATAAGGCTTCTACTTCCGCTGGCGTAATAAATTCAAACTGGTCCACACCTAGCCCTTGTGTCATCCTTCGGATAGAACGGGCAGTTAGGGTATGTGGGCCTCTTAAAATCTCAAACTCTCTGAGTGGTGCAAAGAACCCGGCTGGTGCCACAATACTGGCTGGCTGACGAAGCTCTTGTACGGCAGGGAGCAATAATCCGGTTTCAAAAATTGCCCCAGCCGAGTGAATCACCGGGCGAATCAAAATCGGTTCGGCATCTGGCGCTAATAGCTGCAAGCCAATTTCAATATGCGCATTTTGTTTTACCCAACGCACCGCAGCCACATTCCAACGATCTCCACTGTCAGACTTCAGAATTACAATGCGGCCAACCGCAATATGGTTAATTTCGTCCGACTCTAAACCCAGCGCATAGCCCCCTGCGCTGACGTTGATCACTTTCCACTGGCTAATGTGCTCTTCTTGCTGGTGCACAAATGGTAAGTTCATTTCTAAATGAGATGGGCTTTCTAAATTATCTAGAGTTGCTTCTTGGTTTTCCTCTGGATTCTCTTCCTTCGTTAAACGAAGGTTTTTGGATTTGGCGAGAATACGATGAACCGTGGATAGTTCCGACACCAACTCTACTTTTGCATTATTACGCATACGGTTAAATACACGTTGCGGCGCAATGCCCCAACTGCGAATTAACCTTCTCAATAAATCAATATGTTGCGTGGCTCGGTAATAAGTAGATGCAGAAGCGGCTACTTTTTCTAGTGGCGGTAGTTCACGATAAATCCGACGAACTACATCAAAGCAGTTTAACAACAACTGATGATAACCATTGAGATCAACCGGGCGGTGCCCCATAAATTGTGGTGGGTTATCTTCATCTAATTTAATCAGGAAATAGCCAGAAGGGTCGCTTAAATTGGAAACAGACTGAAGTGCCGCGTATCCCCCTAACTTTTGTAGCCAATTCTTCACCTGTAATATTTCGCCATTAAGCAGCGAGTACGGGTCGCACAAGCCTAATAAAAGACTTTCTTTATACAATGGAACAATTTGAAGTTCGTCTTCTTTCGGCGCTTCGTCTAATAATTTGTGCTGAAGGGCATAATAAAATAGCGTATGGCAATCTTGCCAAGTATGTTCAGGTACAGGGTGATAGTTCTGAAAGCTGGTTAACAGTAAGCGTTGGTTTAGGTCTAAACAAAGGGCAATTAACCTGGCCACTTGCTTATCGCTCATGCCAAAACGACGATTGACTTCTTCTGTCAACGATCGCTTAAAGGCAATTCCTAACTCAATGTATAAATCCTTGGCAAAATTCCACGCACTTTTTGCTTTTGGCTGTGTAGAAATAGTGTTGGACTCATACAGAATCTGCAATGCAGGTAGGTGAATCTCAAAGTTGTGTAGAAAACCTAAATTCAGCTGATGACGCAACTCACGCTCTACCTCCATCCGGTTGAGCGTATACAGCGCATCATACATATTGCGCGCAAAGTCGAGTGGCTGAGCATGTGGCTGGGCTAAAAACCAGTCTTGTAATTTTTCTTTGCTCGTAAAGTGGTCCGTTACGTGGGTAACTGGATCGGTTGCCGGTAAATATAGTTTTTCTAATGTGGTCATGTTCCGCTGCAATTTCCCTAGAATGCATCAATGAGCTGCATGCATTATTCATAGACCTACCTGCGTGGAATTTCAAGCTAATTCCATCATCTTTTATGCATTGCAACTAGCTTTAATCTAACACACAACACGAGTATGGAATATGACAAATTCGTGTGAGTCGCACTTTTCAAAATTTAGTGGCAATTTGTCTAGAAACGTCCATTAAACATTGGCGATCTGACTAGTGTTTATGGAGTAAGAAGTGTGCACCGTTCCGTTCATTTCGATTTGAAATTCAGACAAACGGTGCATTTAGATTTACAAAAGGTTACAGCGGAAAGGGATTAGTTAGTTGACTCGGCCAATTCAGACAGCAATATACGTTGTGCCAAGCGTTCGTGCCCTTTGCGAGCAGGTCGTTGACGGTAAAAACCATCTTTCTGCATTTCCCAGGTTTGGCGGTTGTCATTTAGATAAACCATCAGCCCTTCACGGATCACGCGACGTTTTAATTTTGCATCCAAAATAGGGAAGGCAACTTCAATTCGGCGGAACAAGTTACGGTGCATCCAGTCCGCAGACGACAGCATCAGCGTTTCTTGCTTGTCATTATGGAAGTAGAAAATGCGGGTATGTTCTAGAAAACGACCAACAATTGATCTGACACGGATATTGTCAGATAGGCCTTCTACGCCTGGGCGTAACGCACACACGCCACGAATAATGAGATCCACTTCCACACCCGCCTGAGAGGCTTGGTAAAGCGCTTCAATCACTTGTGGTTCTAACAGCGCATTCATTTTTGCAATGATGCGGCCTTTACGTCCTGCTTTAGCAATGCGAATTTCGTTCTCAATCGACTTGATCAATTGCGGTTGCAAACTAAATGGCGACTGCCAAAGCGCGCGTAATTTACCCGCTTTGCCTAAGCCGGTTAGCTGAGTAAATACATCAGCCACATCGGCACCAATTTCTTCGTTCGCCGTTAATAAGCCAAAGTCGGTATAAAATTTAGTGGTACGTGGATGGTAGTTACCGGTGCCTAAATGCACATAACGGCGTAAACCTTTGCTTTCGCGACGAACCACCATCAACATCTTGGCGTGGGTTTTATAGCCCACTACGCCGTATACCACATGCGCACCAGCATCTTCTAGGCGATCCGCCCAATTAATGTTCGCTTCTTCATCAAAACGCGCCATCAGTTCGACGACAACGGTCACTTCTTTACCGCGTTTTGCGGCTTCTATCAGTGCTTCCATCAGTACGGAATCTGTTCCGGTACGATACACCGTCATCTTGATCGCGACGACTTGCGGATCTGATGCTGCCTGCTGCAAAAAGCTAATCACGGGAGAGAAAGATTGGAACGGGTGATGCAGTAAAATATCCCCCTTCGCAATGGCTTCAAAGCTATCAGGACGCTTTTGCAAAATGGTCGGGTAACCCGCACGGAATGGCGCAAATTTTAAGTCTGGGCGGTCGACCAAGTCTGGCACTTGCATCATACGCACCAAGTTCACCGGCCCATCTACTCGGTAAATGTCTTTCTGAGAAAGCTTAAACTGTTCTAGTAAGAACTGTTCAATATGTTCTGGGCAGTTATCAGCAATTTCTAGACGAACCGCTTCACCGAATTGGCGATGAGACAATTCATCTTGCAATGCTTCACGTAAGTCGGTTAGGTCTTCTTCGTCAACAGCCAAGTCGGCATCGCGTGTCGCACGGAACTGGAAGCAACCTAGCACGCTCATGCCAGAGAAGAGTTCGTTTACATGCGCATGCAAAATAGAAGACAAGAAGACAAAACCATTTGGCACACCAGAAATTTCTGATGGCACAGGAATAATACGTGGTAGTGCGCGTGGTGCTTGCACAATGGCAATGCCAGAGTTACGGCCAAATGCGTCGCGGCCTTCTAATTCCACCGCAAAGTTCAAACTCTTGTTTAAAACGCGAGGAAACGGATGAGAAGGGTCCAACCCAATTGGGGTGAGTACAGGCATTACTTCACGGAAGAAATAATCTTTTACCCAAGCTTGTTGTGCTTCATTCCACGTTGGGCGGCGCAAAAACTGTACGCCTTCTGCAGACAGGGCTGGGAGCACTTCTTCACGCAATACTTTGTACTGATGCGCAATTAGGTTGTGAAGGCGCTCGCTCAGTACATCTAATAATTCGGTGGCACGATAACCATCTTGCCCCGCCACATCATTTGCTAAACGTGCACGTTGCTTTAGCCCTGCAACCCGTACTTCGAATAGTTCGTCTAAGTTACTGCTAACAATACACAGAAACTTCAGGCGCTCTAGTAGAGGGTTATCTACGTCTTCGGCTTGGGCTAATACGCGGCGGTTGAACTCAATAAGACCAAGTTCACGATTAAGCAGGTGTTCTGAGCGGGAATGAGAGGTCATGTTTGCTAAATTTTCCAGTCACCTCTATGACTAGGCTAGCAGTCAAACTAGCCTAGACGGTAAGCAGGTGGTTATGCGCTTGGTGGGACATATCCGGCAGGGGCTTCTGCGCCACTACCAAAAAAGTATGCTTCTAGTTGTGCGGTTAGGTATTGACGCGCACGGCTATCCGCCAAGTTCAGGCGGTTTTCGTTAATCAACATGGTCTGGTGGCGAACCCATGCCTGCCATGCTTCTTTAGAAACGTTTTCAAATACACGTTTACCTAGTGCGCCAGGAATTGGTGGGAAATCTAGCCCATCAGCTTCTTTTCCTAATTTGACGCAGAAAACGGTTCTTGCCATGTTGATATCCTTTGTTTCAATGTACCTGAAGTTTGTTACGGTTTTTTGACAAATGTCATAAAGCTAATATTTGCGTCATTTTTCGCTTTTTCAAGCGCGTGTTAACGTCTTAAAGAATACTTTTGACCGACGCTGGTAATTATACAGTTGCTGCTTTTTCGCCGGTAAATCAGAAATAGGCGATGGTGAAAATCCCCGCTCGCAAAACCAGTGTGCCGTGCGCGTGGTCAGTACAAACAGCTTTTCTAGCCCAAGTTCTTTCGCCCGTTTTTCTACCATATTGAGTAATAAATCCCCATAACCGCTAGCACGGTAGGTTTGGTCTACAACTAAACAAGCGAGTTCCCCCACGTTTTCCTCCGGGAAAGTATATAGGGCAACGCAGCCAACAATATGGCCATCATGCTCTAATACACCAAAGCGTTCAATCTCTTGTTCTAGTAGTTCTCGGCTACGCTTTACCAGTACGCCTTCTTCTTCCAACGGTTGAATTAGCTGCATAATACCGCCAACATCATCAATGGATGCATCACGCAGTTTTTCTAAGCGCTGGCGTGTAATCAGTGTGCCCACCCCTTCACGGGTGAAGAGTTCCATTAGCAAGGCGCCATCGACAAAACGGCCAAGCAAATGGACGCGATCAATGCCTTTTTCACACGCCTTGATCGCCGCTGGCAAATAGCAGCCAATATCATCGAATGCCGCGGTACGGGTACGCATGTATTTTTTTGCTTCTTGCGAAGTGACTTCTAAGCGAATTTCCCCGTTTTCATCCTTCAATCCGGGTTCATCCATAAAGAAAATCAGCTTGTCTGCTTTTAAGGCAATCGCGACAGAATGGGCTGCATCTTCTACTGTCAGGTTAAAGATTTCACCCGTTGGTGAGTAACCAATCGGGGAGATTAATACGATTTCGCCTTCTGATAAGCGGCGATTGATGGTCTCGGTTTGTACTTTACGTACTTCACCGCTATGCATCATATCAATGCCATCGCGCACACCCAATGGTTGGGCGATCAAGAAATTACCCCCTGCTACCTGAATAGAGGCGTTCGCCATTGGCGTTGCAGCTACCGCCATCGATAGTGTCGCTTCAATTTCAGCCCGCACTACGCCAATCGACTCTTGTACGCAGTTCATGGTGGCTGGATCGGTAATACGAATCCCTTGGTGGTACTGTACCGGTAATTCACGGCTCGCTAGTCGCTCGTTTACCTGCGGTCTAACCCCATGTACCAACACCAAACGGACGCCTAAACTCGCTAACAGGTTTAGATCATGCGTCATGGTCGCAAATTGGCCACCCGCAACAACGTCGCCGCCAAAAGCTACTACGAATGTTCGGCCTCGGAATGCACGAATATAGGGTGCAGCTTCTCTAAACCAAGGAACAAACGGAGCAGGGCTATCCGGCTTTGTCATATGCGTAGGCCTCCAATCGGGCGGTAGGGTCGTAGGGTGAAGACTCAAATAAAAATGAACAGAATATTGTATATCATCCCATCAAAACGATGGCATGCATTTCCAACGCCATCGATGCGAAAAAGGATGACCTCAATAACAAATTAAAAGTCACCCCATAAGGTTTGTAATGTCGCCAACGCGGCTAATGCGGCGGTTTCTGTGCGTAAGACTCTGGGGCCAAGTGTCAGGCTATGCCACTTTTTGGCAAGTGCTTGTTGGTGCTCATCGTCCGTTAGCCCGCCTTCTGGCCCAGCGAGCAGCCATGCACCGGCGTGTTTTTGATAGGATTGAATACGTGTCTCACCACCAGGCATTAAGACAAATCCCGGTGTATTTTCAGTCATCGCTACTTTGGCTAACCAATCTGTGAGCGAGAGCGCATCATGAACGGTAGGAATCGTGTTTCGGCCACATTGCTCACAAGCGGCAATCACCACTTGCCTCCAATGCTCATGCTTTTTCGCCCAGCGATCAGCGGGTAGCTTCACAATACTACGACGAGTCATGAGAGGCTGAATTTCACTTACCCCCAGCTCCACCGCTTTTTGCAGGGTAAAATCCATACGGTCGCCACTAGAAATACCTTGTGCTAAACCTAGCCAAATCGGCGATTCTCGGCTAACTAACGTTTGTTGATTGATGCGAACCACGCTCGATTTGTTACCAACAGAAATTACTTCGGCTTGGTATTCCTGCCCATCGCCATTAAAGAGCGTAATCGAATCGCCAGCATTGAGTCGAAGCACTTGTACGTGGCGGTGCACTGCATCGGGCAATTTGAATTCATCATCAATTTGAAGGGCTAAATCACAATAAAAACGCGGCATAATCAGTCGGCTAGAAAGAGATGGTCAAGATGGATAAGAGTATAAGCTACCGACGCCCCAAATTTGTGCAAAGCGCAATAATTTTAGCTTGTCCTTCGAAAAAAGGATGGAAATAAGATACTATTGCGAATACTGCAAAATTCAACTAGATCAAGCTAAGCAGGTAGTGCAAACAAGCACATCAAAAAAGGCCTATCGATTGCGCCAGTTGTCTAGTTGAGAAAAAAACAAATATCCCCCCTGATATCACCGGATCCATCAAGATTTTGAGGAAATATTAGGCATGATTGCCCCAGAGCGTTATTTACCCGCTGTATGTCAATTGGTGCGCGAAGTCGCCCACCGTGAAATCATGCCCCGATTCCTGAACACAGACTACGCCAAAAAAATAGATGGTAGTTTGTTGACCGAGGCAGATGTCGCCACCCAGAATGCCCTGATTGAAGGGCTGAGTCGTATCATTCCTTTTCCTGTTTTAGGCGAGGAAATGACCAAGGAAGAACAACAGCGCTTGTGGCAAGCAGGCGGTTCTGGGCTTTGGTGTATTGATCCAATTGATGGGACAACAAACTTCATCCATGGGTTGCCCTATTTTGCGACGTCTATTGCGCTTATGCAAAATGGCCGAACCGTATTAGGGGTGATATATAACCCTGTGACAAATGAGTTGTTTGCCGCAGTAAAAGGGAAGGGCGCTACCTTAAATGATAAGCCGCTCCCCCTAAAAACGCATATTCCAAGGATGTGCGATGCGATTGCAGGGGTTGAAATCAAATGGTTGGCAGGTAAATTGCCTGCTCGTCTCATGAGTATTTCGCCTTACGGTAGCCAGCGTAATATGGGCGCATCTACCCTAGATTGGTGCTATACCGCAGCAGGGCGTTTTGATCTGTACTTGCATGGCGGTCAGAAGCTGTGGGATTACGCCGCGGGTAGCCTCATTTTAGAAGAAGCGGGCGGCGCGATGTCGACACTGAATATGGAAAACTTCTGGGAAGACCAAGTTTGGACGCGTTCAGTGGTGGCGGCCTTACAGCCAACCTTGTTTGAACCATGGAAAAAATGGGTCTGGAACAACAAGTAATCTAGTTCGCGCTAGATGGACAACAAAAAAGGTCGCTGAATGCGACCTTTTTTGTTGAGCCCGGCATATGCTGAGATTATTTTTTCTCGCTACGTACTTTCTGGATCAATTGATTCAGGTTCTTGTAGAACTGTGCTTCGTTTCCGTTTGCATCCGCAACCGAAGTCATATACTTGCCACCTACCACAAAAGTTGGCACAGCATTAATTCCGTAGTCTTTGGTTTTTTGTGGTGCTAGCTTTGCATAGGTTTGAGCAGAGAAGCTGTTGTAGGTTTTCATGAATACATCTTTATTCACGCCAGCTTGCTTGCCAATCCAGTCAGTTAATACGTCTGTATCACGTAGTTCTACATTGTCCTTATGAATTGCATTAAAGATAGGCATGTTTAGCTTATCTTCTAGCTTCAAGGTTTGTACGGTGAAGTACAGTTGTGCATGTACTTGCATGCCAGTGTTCCACGCAGCATGAATGCGACGGAAATCGACATCAGCAGGTTGGGTTTTTGCCCATTTTTCGAGTGATGGCTCTAGGTGATAACAGTGCGGGCAGCCATACCAGAAGAACTCTACTACTTCAATTTTCTTCGGGTTGTTCACTGGCATTGGTTTTGGAAGTGCTTGCCAAGGTTCTGCGTTTGCAGCGCTAATGCCTAAAATCATGGCTGCGCCGACGATTAATTTTTTTAACCAGCTTTGTTTCATGTTCTTCTGCCCCGTTTGCTAATAGGTAATTGCAAGTTAAGACTATCTGCTTTTCTGACAAGTTCCAATCGTCTATCAATTCTTTTTTATTTAATATTGATCAACGATGGATTCATTCCATTTTGCTGTAGCAATGCTTTTACCTTATTTGCTTCATCAGCATTGTATGGCCCCGCCATGACACGATGCCAAATCCCTTTGCCTGGAATGTCTTTTTCACGAATAGATGCTTCTACCCCAATAATTGCTAGTTTGGCTTTTAGATTGTCTGCATCCGCTTCATTCTGGAATGAACCAATTTGTAGCACTGCACGAGAAGCAGCCGGTTTCTCTTCGGTCTTTTTTGCGGCCGCTGTAGCCGTTGCATCGGTGTTGCTCGCCGAATCTTGTCTTAGGTCCGTCTTATTTTGCGATGGCTTATTGCTGTTAGCAGTCGTTGTATTGCTTGGCGTGTTTGCTGCTGGTGGCGGTGTCTCTGTAGCGGTTGCATCAGGTACTGGCTGGCTAGGCGGCTCCGTGCCTGGTAACACGTCAAAAAAGTCATATTTACTTTTGGTGGATACTTCACTTGCAGGTGCTTCCCCTGTGGTGACGCCATTCGCAGATGGTTTTGGGAGGCTGGTCACCTGAGGTTCTGCAGGTTTTAAAGCGGGTGTTGGGCTATTCATCATCTTTTTATTCACAAAAAAGACAACCCCAACAGAAATGACCACGCCTAAAATTAGACCAATCACGATCCCGGTAAATAGTCCGCCGCCAGACTGGCTGCTATTGCTTGCGCTAGCGGCAGGTTTTACACGCGGAGTGTTTTTATGGTCACGACTCATGAGTTCTCCAATTGGCCAACCACCTGTTCAATTGGTGGTGAGTGCTGGCCACAATCAATTACAAAAACAGCTTTCCAGCTACAACAAAATGACTACTTACATCTCTGCGATAATGGCATGGCCCCTTTGACTATGCCATTTTAATATCAGGTTGCGATCTTACACCACATGCCTGCCCCATGACATCTTGTAATGCACGGAAAGTCGCATTCACAAGATGAGTGGCCTCATCGTCTGTTAGGTTAAATGCTGGCATCCAGTAGACGGTATTACCCATTGGGCGCAGCAGTAATTCATGTTTTAACGCAGCCGCAAACAATTGCTGCGCAAATCCCGTTGGTGCATCGTTGACTTCAAACGCCCAAATCATGCCGGCGCCTGTGGTGCCTGCTTGGCGGAAGTGTTGCACATAAGGCAATTTACGAATCGGCTCAGCTAGTGCATTAATCCGGCTCGCAATTAAACGGTTTTGCGCGAGTACATCGGTATGTTCAAACAGCTCTAAGGTGGCTAGTGCTGCACTACAGGCTAATGGGTTGCCGGTGTAAGAATGCGAGTGCAGAAAACCTTTTCGGATATCTTCATCATAAAACGCGCCATATAAGGTATCGGTGCACATGACGACAGACAATGGCAGTACACCGCCGGTAATCCCTTTCGATAAGCAAATTAAATCTGGCCAAATGCCAGCTTGTTCACTCGCAAAAAAACTACCAGTGCGTCCAAAGCCCACAGCAATTTCATCGCAAATCAAATGCACATCGTATTGATTACACAAGGCACGTGCACGCTTCAAATAGTAAGGGGAGTACATCGACATTCCCGCCGCCCCTTGAACCAACGGTTCTACAATCAGCGCCGCCGTTGTTTCGTGATGTTCTTTCAGCCAGTTTTCTAAATGTTCCGCTGCATCGGCCGCAATTTGTTCGCTGCTAAGTTGTGCGTTTGCGCGATTATCCGGTGCAGGGACTTCATGAGAGGTTTTCACGAGTGCTGCATAGGTGTCTTTGAAAATTTCTACATCGGTAACAGACAATGCACCAATGGTTTCTCCATGATAACTGTTGGCTAAGTGAATGAACTGCGTTTTGTTGGGTTTGCCGACATTACGCCAATAATGAAAGCTCATTTTTAGTGCCACTTCCACTGCGGATGCGCCATCAGAACCAAAAAAAGCATGGCCAAGTGCACCGCCCGTTTTCGCAGAGAGCTTTTCTGCTAATTCGACAGCCGGTGCATGCGTGAAGCCTGCGAGCATGACATGGTCTAGCGACTCTAACTGCGCATTAATACGCGCCTTGATATGCGGATGTCCGTGTCCAAATAGATTCACCCACCAGCTAGACACGCCATCTAGATAACGTTTGCCTTCAAAGTCATACAACCAAACGCCTTTAGCGCGATCAATTGGGACAAGTGGAAAGGTTTCATGGCGTTTCATTTGGGTACAAGGATGCCAAACGGCATTCAGGCTTCGTTTAATCCATTCGCTATTCATTTGCACGCTCGTACCCTTAAAATTTATTTTCTTTTTTGTCGATGGTCGAAAGAATATCCTCGGTTAATTTTATTCTCAAACCTTCAGGCATCTCAAAAGTATTTCTGTCCCAGCCTTCTAACGTTAGTACCGTATCTAAACACGCTTCCATTTCTGCGTGTGCCTTGCGGACTGATGCGGCTATTTCACTGTGAACCCGTACTTCGTTTTCTGTTTTTGAGGTATCAGATAGACAATTTTGTTGGTATTCATAAAGGCCGCGCAGGGAGGCAATCGAGACACAAACTTGAGCGGGGCAAGCACATTGGTAAAATAATGCCTCACTTCGAATTTTTTCTATTTGTTCATTCGAAAAGCGAATTGCTAGCATGATGTTATCCCTCCTTCAGTATTACTTGACTAAGTTGAATCATAAACCTTCCATGCCGTTGAGATGTCGTTTACTGACGAAATGCCTAGTCATATGGGTAATGGGGTCAATAAATTCAATAGATCTTGCGAGTAACTGTAGTGGCTTAGAAAAATCATCGCCTTTATCGGGCAACATAATTGGGTAGAACGGGTCGTGCAAAATAGGAATTCCCAAGCTAGCTAAGTGCACGCGTAATTGATGCTTTCTTCCTGTGTGTGGTTTTAGTTGGTAAAGTGCCCAATCGCCAAATCTTGCCAAAACAGACATTTCCGTTTCACTGTTTGGTTCTCCAGGCACTTCTTTCATCGTAACAAAGTGATCTCCATCCACCATTTTGCTTTGGTGTACGCGTGGAAAAGAGAGCCCATCTTTCCATGGCGCAATCGCTTCATACGTTTTCTGCACTTCTCTCGCTTCAAATAGGCGTTGGTACTTTCCTCTTAACTCTGGCGTTAAGCAAAACATCACCACCCCAGCTGTTTCTCTATCTAGACGATGAATCGGCGTAATGTCTTGGTTATTTAACGCTGCACGTAATCGGATCAGCAGTGTTTCTTTTAAGTAATTTCCGGCTGGAGACATCGGCAGAAAGTGCGGTTTATCGACGACAAGCAGATGCGCATCTTGAAATAAAATCTCCGCTTCAAAAGGAATGCGAGGCTCTGCTTCCACTTCACGGTAATACCAAATTCGCTTACCTGCCTTGTAAGGGGTAAGTAAATCAATTGGCAAGCCAACTTCATCGACAATTTCACCATTAGCTAATCGCTTGCTGAGAATAGATTCGCCAATGACCGCAAAGCGATCGAGCAAAAAAGCATAAATAGTGGGCCAGTTGCCTTCAGGAAGCCAAGCGTAGCTAGGCGCAATGCCATCTCTGACAGGAAGCGGGGAAGGTAAGTCGCACAGACGAACAGCAGGTTTTTTCATACATCAAATTGTAAATCAAAGCCGTTACGCTAGGGGAAATGCAAAAACACAAAAAAGTTTTCATTTTCCCTCTTGAAAAGGAATAAACCCGCCCATATCATTAGCACTCGCAGGGGTCGAGTGCTAAATAAAACCGATGCCCGTAGAATACTTACCGCATACGAGCGTGTTTTCTCGTTAATTATCAAGGAGTTAGTTATGAAGATTCGTCCGTTGCACGACCGTGTAATCGTAAAACGTCTAGAAGCAGAAGAAAAAACTTCATCTGGTATCGTACTACCAGGTAGCGCGACCGAAAAACCAGACATGGGCGAAGTGATCGCTGTTGGCGCTGGCAAAATCCAAGAAAACGGCGCTGTACGTGCGATGAGCCTAAGCGTTGGCGACAAAGTGATTTTCGGTAAATACAGTGGCCAGACCGTTAAAGTTGACGGCGAAGAGCTACTAGTGATGCGCGAAGAAGATGTAATGGGCGTGGTTGAAGGCTAATTGGTGGCGTTGCCCCAGTCTTCCCCGTTAATTGATCTTTCGGTTAATCGAATTAAATAATATATTGGAGTTAAGTAAACATGGCTGCTAAACAAGTCAAGTTTCACGATGATGCACGTTCTAAAATGGTTATTGGCGTTAACGTTTTAGCTGACGCTGTTAAAGTAACATTGGGACCTAAAGGCCGTAACGTTGTGTTGGATCGTGCTTTCGGCGCGCCTACCATCACTAAAGACGGTGTTTCTGTTGCTAAAGAAATCGAACTAAAAGACAAGTTCGAAAACATGGGCGCACAGCTAGTGAAAGAAGTTGCTTCTAAGACTTCTGACGTAGCGGGTGACGGTACTACTACTGCTACCGTATTGGCTCAAGCTATCTTGCAAGAAGGCATGAAATACGTTGCTGCAGGTTTCAACCCTACAGACCTAAAACGTGGTATCGACAAAGCAGTTGTTGCTTTGGTTGAAGAACTACGCAAAATCGCTAAACCAACTACAACTTCTAAAGAAATTGCACAAGTTGGTTCTATCTCTGCTAACTCTGACACTGACGTAGGCGAAATCATCGCTAACGCAATGGACAAAGTAGGTAAAGAAGGCGTGATCACCGTTGAAGATGGCAAATCTTTGAACAACGAACTAGAAGTTGTTGAAGGTATGCAGTTTGACCGTGGCTACTTGTCTCCATACTTCATCAACAACCCAGAAAAGCAAATCGCTGCTTTGGATAACCCATTTGTGTTGTTGTTCGACAAGAAAATCAGCAACATCCGTGATTTGCTACCAGTACTAGAGCAAGTTGCTAAAGCTGGCCGTCCACTATTGATCATCGCTGAAGACGTAGAAGGCGAAGCACTAGCAACGCTAGTTGTGAACACCATGCGCGGTATCTTGAAAGTAGTTGCTGTTAAGGCGCCTGGTTTCGGTGATCGTCGTAAAGCAATGCTAGAAGATATCGCTATCCTTACTGGCGGTACCGTGATTGCTGAAGAAGTTGGCCTAACCCTAGACAAAGCTGGTCTAGAGCACCTAGGTCAAGCAAAACGTATCGAAGTAGGTAAAGAACTAACTACGATCATCGATGGTATCGGCCAAGCTGACGCTATCCAAGCACGTGTTGGTCAGATCGATCGTCAAATCGAAGAATCTACTAGCGATTACGACCGTGAAAAACTACAAGAACGCAAAGCTAAATTGGCTGGCGGTGTTGCAGTGATCAAGGTTGGTGCTGCTACTGAAGTAGAAATGAAAGAGAAAAAAGCACGCGTTGAAGATGCATTGCACGCAACTCGCGCAGCAGTTGAAGAAGGTATTGTTGCTGGTGGTGGCGTTGCGCTACTACGTGCACGTGCTAACTTAGGTGCAGTTGCTACTAGCAACACAGACCAAGAGCAAGGCGTAAAGATCGTTCTAAAAGCGATCGAAGCTCCTCTACGTCAGATCGTTGCTAACGCAGGTGACGAGCCATCAGTTGTTATCGCTAAAGTATTGGCAGGCGAAGGTAACTTCGGTTACAACGCAGCAACTGGCGAATACGGCGACATGGTTGCTAGCGGTGTGCTAGATCCAGCTAAAGTAACTCGTTCTGCATTGCAGTACGCAGCTTCTGTTGCTGGTCTAATGTTGACTACTGACTGCATGATTGCTGAATTGCCAGAAGACAAGCCAGCAATGCCAGCAGGCATGGGCGGAATGGGCGGCATGGACGGCATGATGTAATCTGCCGTATCTACCCGATACGCTCGGTCAGCCATGTTGCTGACCAACACAAAAAACCCGCTAAGCAATTAGCGGGTTTTTTGTTGTCTATTGGTGTTGATTTACGTGTAACTAATACGAAAAGCAAAACAAATAGAACGGTCGCCATTCGCCCCTGTTAATGGGTTAGTGCAATGGCTTGAGTCGCATTTGTCTGCTGTTTCCACTCCACCAAGTCAGCAATCGATAACATCGGTAACTGGTTATCCTCGCTATAACGATGCAATTGTTCGCCACGCATCATCGTGCCATCTGGGTTCATTAATTCGCACAGCACGCCCGCCGGACTAAAACCTGCAAGCGTAGCAAGCTCAATAGACGCCTCTGTATGGCCTCTACGTGCCAATACGCCACCAGCGTTCGCAATCAGCGGAAAAACGTGTCCTGGCCTTGCTAAATCGCTTGCTTGCGCATTGGTTGCTACTGCCGTGCGAATCGTCTGCGTTCTATCAGCAGCAGACACGCCAGTCGTAATCCCTTCTTTGGCTTCAATAGTGACAGTAAATGCGGTGCCATATTGGCTTTCGTTGTTGCTCACCATGGGGGCTAGTTGTAAGGCGCGAGCTTTTTCTTCCGTTAGGCAAAGGCAAACAATACCGCTGCCATCACGAATCATCCTTGCCATTTCGGGGATGCTAATCGCATCTGCAGCCAAAATGAGATCGGCTTCATCTTCGCGATCATTATCGTCAGTCACAATCACAGGGCGACCCGCTTGCAACGCCAGAATAGCCGCAGAAATACGTTGGGAAAGTAGAGAAGAATGCATGTTGACGGTCCTCGTATAAAAAGAGAAACACGCCTAAAGGGGCTTGTAAAACAAGTAAACGCAGACGAGCATACGCCAAACGCGTAGGCGCACCCGTTTCCGTTCTCATCTTCTTTCATCCGGACTATAACCGTCGGCTCTGGAGTTGCACCAGATCTGCTGACCCTCTATCAGAGGCGCTCGCGGGCTTAGCAAGTATGCTTTACCGCCGGTGGGGAGTTTCGCCCCGCCCTGAAGACGCAAAAAAATCATTCATATATGAATGATTCATTACATTATACAGATTGCGAGGCAACAAAAAAGGCCGGAGACCGGCCTTGTTTTGTCAGGAGACGAAGTCTCTAGAACGTTTGCTTAGTCACGGCTGTTGCCAGTCAAAGACAAAATCAGGAATAGCAAGTTTTGGAACAAATTGTAGATATCCAAGTAAATCGCTAAAGCCGCAGAAATATAGTTTGTCTCTCCACCATTGACCACACGGCTTACATCGTAAAGCATGTATAAGCTAGAGATCACCACCATGGCTGCTGATAGTGTCAACGCCAACGCTGGTAGTTGTAGCCAAATGTTCGCAATACCTGCGACCAACGCCACAATCAAACCAATAAACAGAAACTTACCTAAAGAGCTGAAATCGCGTTTGCTAACTGTTGCAATGGTAGACATCGCCAAGAAGGTAACACCTGTACCACCCGCTGCTAGCGCAATACTCTGTGCGCCATTCGGGAAGCGTAAGGCCACTTGTAGTAGCTGAGACAACCACAAGCCCATAAAGAAGGTAAAACCAAGCAGTAAGACCACGCCCATGCTGTTGTTCTTGTTTTTCTCAATCAAGAACATGCTACCAAAGGCAACGCCCATAAATACCAATAACCCCATCATTGGTGACATATGGAACTGCAAAGAAATGCCTAGCATAGCGCCAATGGCTGTTGGGATCATCGAAAGACCCAACAACCCATAAGTATTACGAAGTACCTTGTTGCGACTGACAGAATCCAGCGTGCCAGCGCGACCAGCCGGGATACCATACGGTTGCATAATGTTTCTCCTCAAAAAACGAAACGTCAGTGTAATCACTGCTTAATGTCTAAGAGTAACCGGAAAGCCAATAAGTTTCCAATACTTCACAAGATTATTGCAAGAAATTGGTGGGCGAGGCCGGTTGAGTCAGAGGGGGGGAGGGTAAATAAAGTTTTGAGCAATTTCTACCTTGGTTCTTTGCCTCATAGAGCGCGGTATCGGCCCGAGATAAGAGTTGGTCTAGCGTACCGCACCCCGTACTAAATGCCGCCACGCCGATTGATAGTGTCGGCTTCGCTTGCAAATGAGGTTGCTGATCATAAAAGCGCGTCAAACCTGCTTGTAACTGCTGCGCAAAAGCTAATGCCGTCTCGCCATCGGTTTCTGGCAATAAATAGGCAAATTCTTCCCCGCCCATCCGCGCCAACACATCTTGTTCTCGTTGGCATTCGGTAAAGTATTTTCCTAGCGCAATCAGCGTGTCATCCCCCGCTTTGTGTCCAAACATATCATTAATGAGCTTAAAGAAATCCACATCAATGAACAGTAATGCGATCGGCTGTTTGGCTGCCGCATGTTGCTGCAAGATGGTTTCTGCATGTTCCTGAAAATATCGGCGGTTGCCGATATTAGTTAGCAAATCCGTTTTCGCTTGGCGTTCTAAAGATAATCGTGCGGCGTGGTATTCAATTGCTAAAGAAGTAATGCTAGCCGCTTGCTCAATCGAGGTGAGGTCTTCCAAGGTCGGATGGGTGATTTCTCGATGATAAATCGCAAAACTACCCAATACCTTACCGCTAGAAGAAAAAATGGGCTGAGACCAACAGGCGGCTAGGCCTGCTTGGCTAACTAATGCTTTAAAGGGGGCCCAATAAGGATGGGTCAGAATATCTTCAACAATCACCCGCTTGCCAGAGGCAACAGCGGTTCCGCAAGAGCCAACGCCAATGCCTGGCGATAAACCATGCACTGCTTGGTTGTAAAAGTCAGGCAGGCTAGGGGCAGATCCGCAAAGTAGATGCTCACCATCATCGCTTAGCAGTAGGATCGAGCAAAGCCGTCCGGATACCTCGGCTTCTAAGCCTTTCACAATGGCATCCAAAATTTCTTGTAACGGGGCTTGGCTAGCTGTTAGCGCAAGGGCTAACTGTCTGGTTTCATCTCTTTGTTTGATGCGCCAATGGTTGGTGATGTCTCTCCCTACACCAATGACGCCACAGAGTTGATTGGCATCATCATAAAAAGGGGACTTCACAATTTCATATAAACGCTGCCCCATGGTTTGATGAATTAACCAGTCTTCTGTAATCAGCGGGGCAAGGGTCGCCATTACCTGAATATCTCTGGTCTGAAAGAGTTCTGGGTTAGACAGCATGGGTAAGTCGGTATCTTTTTTACCTACTATCTCGGCAATAGATAGCCCAGCATATCTAGCAAACGCTTGGTTGCAACCCACATAGGTACTCTGCTGATCTTTAAAATAGATCAGATCAGCAATAGAGTCGATTACATGTTGCAAAGGAAGATGCTTGTCCACGCGGCATTTTTTCGCAAAGTTTATGCCCTCAGTCTAGGCGATTTCACTGGCTTAGCAAGAAAAATGGACAAATTTTATAAAAATCACAAAATAGGGCTAGCTTTTTCAAAAAAACGTGTGTATTATTCGGCCTTCGTTACCGCATGTCGGTAGCGATAATCTGAATGGAAGCGTGGCAGAGCTGGTTTAATGCACCGGTCTTGAAAACCGACGGGGATTAACGTCCCCCGTGAGTTCGAATCTCACCGCTTCCGCCAAATTCAAACAAAAAGCCCTGATTATTCAGGGCTTTTTGTTTTTCTACGTTCTCAATGTATATAAGTAATCATCTGAAATATTGCAAATACAGCCTTACTGGCACTTTTGTGTATAAGCAGCCCACCGCCGAATGATGTGAAATATATTCTGCAGCGGAGGCCGCTAAGCCAGATGCCTTTCTTTTTCACCAAACTCAATTCTTAAAACTAGGCGGCATCTCTCCTCGATGGCGCACGCAAATCAATTAGTCGTTTCATCTTTGCATGTAGGTTGAAGCCGAGAGTCTATCGGTCGAGTAAGTGCCATTTCAAAAAAATCACCATTTTCCGTGGTCTTATCTTTCATCGATGCAACGCCATCAAGCAAATGGGTCAGGTACACCGTCTTGCCACTCGGTAGCTTGATTTCTGTCCAGACTTTCGGTGTAACGGAGTGATCTGCATGAACGCAGCGATCCGCCATTATCCGGAATTTTGCACCCGGAAGATTCTTCTTGAGCAGCGGGGTAACCCTGTATTGCGCTATATCGTTGCTGGCAAAGAATAAGCGAGCAGGGGCTTGCCCAGAGGCGGGTATTTGTACCCGCATTTGAATGTCTTTGGTGTTAACATCAAAAGACCCAATCCAATTCTGTTTGTCCCCAGTGTGGCTTAACCACTGAATACCGGTCATTTTCTGGTAACTGGCAATTTCCCCTCCATTGGCAAACTGTTCCGCTATCGTCAATAGCGTCGGTTTATCTTTGGCTTCTGCATGGGCGATTAGGCAACTGCCTAGAAAAAGGGTGGTTAGCGTGTTGACTATAAGTTGTTTCATGGTGGGATGACTCATCGGTTATGGTGCGTTATTTAACGCAGCCATGTTTGTTCACTAAGAGAGGCGATTGGTTGGATGTACTGGTTTTCAATGTCCTCCAGACAGTCTTTGCCGAGGATCAACGGGCGAATCAAAGCAAACTTTCCTTTTACCTGAGGTAACTTTCGTGTGGCGGTAGACGCATTCAAGGTGCTTGTCTGATCTTTCACCACTCCCTTGTCAAAGTGGATGGCTCTTTCGATGAATTCATCCGCTAGAACACCTGTCATCACTTTTTGGGATAGTTGCCACTGACGTTGCCGATTCAACTTGAAAACGGCACTTTCATGCCCTCTTAAAAATTGAATGCCTAATTCGAGCTGCTTTGACGAAGCAACAATAAAGGGATGCTCATCATCATGAGGTTGTTCCCCTTTTGCATCCGAACCCAGCAATTGGCTATCCTCCGCCCATAGTGAATAGCCTTTTTGCTGCCCTTTTAGCAATAAAAACCAGCGATGAAAGTTTTCGGTATTTGGTACTTGCCGGTCACCATCAGCGACGAGGGTAGGCCAAGGGCTGGTGGATTCAATAATCAGTGCCACATCCTTGATGTGATCACCATTCAGGTCCGCCACCTTTTTTGCCACCACTTTCCAGCCAGCGGGTACGAATTGTTCTGGCTGTTTGGCAAAGGCAGGGATGGAGGGTAGTTCGGTTGTATTGGCGCAAAAACGCTTGTCTGCTGCCTGCGTAAAAAAGGGAAAAAGGGAAAAAGGGAAATGCCCGTGGCAACCCAGATGCAGATTGTTAATGGAGTAAATTTCATCAAGTGTGACCCGGAAGAGTGGTTTGGTGGCAACTGTGGATTCTCGGCAGATTCTTTAGATGGACAATACTGCATGGAGAGACCCTATGAGGCCTCTCCTGTGATTACATGCTTCGACTTGCGGTGCTGAATGTCCGAGGGCGTTAGTTGGGTTGGTAGGTTGTTCTGGTGAAATAGCGTTTGCTACCGGTTGAGCTTTCTGGCTCATTTCACTCATGATTTCACCCGCTTACATTCTTCGTTTTCAATTTCTTGCGCAGGTCGGGTACGGCTAAAATCTAAACTGTGCTCGCTAAAATCCCCATGTGCAGAAGCGAAGCTATAATCGAGGTCTTGCAAGAACAGTTTTTTGCCTGTAGGTAGTGTTAACTCTAGGAACACGGTGGGGCTCCCCCGCTCATACATATTTTCGCATTTATCCGCAATCACTCGATATTTGACGGAAGGAAGCTGCTGTTTTAGAAATGTAGCCAGAGGCACACCAGTATCGTCCAAGATGATTGAAAATTTGCTAGGGCGATTGGTTTCTTCTCCAATCCTGAGTCGGAGTTTTTGTTTGAAACCTGGCAGTTTCAACTTGGACTTCAGTACCAGACCTTTACCGTTTTCTAATTTCTCCGTTTTCTTATTTTCCGTGCTCAAGGCAGGTAGCTTCGTAAAAGCAGGCCAGTCAGCACTCTCGCTAAGCAGTGTCGCAAACTGCTCGACGGGAGTAGGTGCTTCAGCAGCAAAAACGCTATGAGAAGATAAACCAATCAACAGACTGGTAATTAGGCTAATGCGAAAAGATGTTTTCATTTTGCAATTTGTTATTTTATGGAAATTGCATTTTACTTGCCAATGTCATTTATGACAATGACAAATGCATGAAAGGGCTTGCGAAAACTACATACGGACCAAGCTGCGTCTGGAGGCAGTGCCAGACACCCTCCCCTGTGAAGGGGAGAGATGGAGAGGGGTATTCGGTCAGATCAGAGAATGTCCCTACCTCATTCGTAGTAAGAGCATTCAGCGGTAGCCCAGATTAGGCATTGAACCCCTGAGTTTAGTTGTTCGCATTTATTCATAGCGTTTGACTCAGCCTCTTCCGGGCTATCACCAATGCCGCCAACTACGTGGTTAGGACTACCAATAGGGGTTCTCGCTGCAGCTGTTGCTCCACAACCATTTTTGTAGGCGATGATCACCTTGCGGCCCGGTAAACCGCGCTACTGAACAGCAGCAGATTTAGCGGCAGCAGCGGAGGTGTAATTGTTAGAGCTATATGATGCTTGGCCAGTGACAACATCAGCGGCAATCGCGCCGAAGTAGTCGCGGGGCGTGTGTTGTGTCGGTGTTGAAGATCGCTGTGTACCGGGAAGCCAATATCCACCTGCATAGCCTTGGCACTGTCCAATAACTGCGCTGTAGTAACTCTTATCACCGCACATATCATCTGCCTGCGCCATCAGACCCATGGTCAAGAGCATCGCAGCAAGTAGAAAAGCGCTTTTCTTCATAAAATGAGGTTACTGATAATAAGAGCACGAACCACGTGACCAGATATGGCAATTGCTACCCGATTTGGTTTGTTCACATTTATCCATCGCATTGTCTTCGGCCTCTTCTGGTGAGTCGCCAATACCGCCGACTACATGATTGAGTGTTGAAGAAGCAGTTGCCCCACATCCGTTTTTGTAAGCAATGATCAGTTTGCAGGTGCTTAGAGCACAACCTTTTAAAGCAGCTTGTTTTGCAGCACTGGCAGATGTGTAATTGTTTGATTCGTGTGCCTGCTCGCCATTCACTACATCTGCTGCGATTGCGCCGTAGTAGTCGCGGGGTGTGTTTTGTTGGGTGTTTGATGATCCTCTGGAACCTGCACTCCAAATCCCCCCGTTATACCCTTGGCACGCATTGATTGCGCCAACAAAATAGCCATCATCCCCGCAAAGATTATCTGCCTGCGTCATCAAACTGATGGTACAGGCAATCGAGGAAAGTAATAGCGTACGTAAACAGCGTTTCATCGTATTAGGTTATTCGTAGTAGGAGCAGGAGGCCTTAGACCAGATATCACATGTACCGCCCGATTTGGTTTGCTCACACTTGTCTAACGCATTTTGTTCCGCCTCTTCTGGCGAATCTCCCAGACCACCAACAACATGATTGGTGGCCGATGTGGCGGTAGCTGCGCAGCCATTTTTATAAGCAATGATGACTTTACAACTGGATAGCCCACATCCTTTTAAAGCTGCATTTTTAGCTGCGGCAGCCGATTGATAGTTGGTTACCTTGTAACTGTTTTGACCATTGACCACATCTGCAGCAATAGCGCCGAAGTAGTCGCGGGGCGTGTGTTGCTGTACATCTTTTCGGGGGGGGAATACACCACCTGGATGAGGGGGGTATGACCCATCGGGATAAAAACAGACGCCTTGTTGAGGATCGTAATTACCTGATTCATAACAAAGGTTGTTAGCATTTCCTGCTACAGCAGGTGCTGCGAGCCAAAGTAGCATTATAACTGTCATTCTCATCTTCATACCTCTGTGGTTTTTACCTGTGCATTAGCCCGTAACCCTGAAATCCGTTGTTGAGTATCTGACGTATTTTGAAACGGCGCTATGATTGAACCAGAAATTTTGTCTCCTAAATTTCGGAGGCCAGACTGCTGTGCTTGGTTGTATGTGTTGGAACTTTCAGAGCTTGTTTTGGGGCTTGAACTATCTGTCATTCCGTGCGTGTCTTTGCCTCCACCATTTGCAGCAGATCGGTTTCCAAACAAGCTAAACGCATTCTGACTAGAGAACGTAGCCCCCAGCGAAGATCTAAAGAACGTCATGGTCATTGGTGGTACGGTGATGATCAATGTCGTCATCAATAAGCCGATCCCGCCTTGCATCATGGCGGTTTGGGTCATGGAAGTGTAGCCGCCGCTGCCTTTGCCAAAGACATTGATTGCGTAATTGGCGATGTCGGCGGCAATAATAGCTTCGGCATATCTTTCGGTAAGGTCTAATGCCCAGCCGGTCACTACAGCGAGGATGCCCATGGTGAACATGATGCCAATCAAGTATTGAATCCATCCCCAGAAAATCGACTTTGTGCTTTCAAACAGTAGAGAGAGGATACAGATCGGGCCAAAGACAATGGCGAGTGAGAGGGCAATCTGGTTGAGCAGGCTAAACGCGCCACCGACCATGGCCGGAGATGCGCCACCGATGCCACTCGCGAGTAGAGCGGTGGTCAGCGAGCTAGTAGAGGCCGAGCCGCTGGGGTTAGCTTCCAGAAACCCTTGCAAGCTGTTAATGCCAGACAAAATCATATCGGTGTTTTTAAGGTTGTTGTCGACCAAGTCATAGACATTGGTGTGGGTTCCGGTGACCAACGACGTTACATCATCACGCAGGTTATTAACGTGACCGAGGATATCGGCCGCATTCATGTGCAGTCCATCAAAGTTGCTGGAGGTGTATTTTATAGGTCAATGTCATTAATGACAAATGCAAGATTTTGGGTCGGGTTATTCGTAGTAGGAGCAGGAGGCTTTGACCCAAGTGAGACATTCAACGTCTGGGTTCAATTGCTCACATTTGTTCAAAGCATTTTCTTCCGCCTCTTCCGGGCTATCGCCAATGCCACCGACTACGTGGTTAGGGCTACCAATAGGGGTTCTTGCCGCTGCAGTCGACCCACAACCATTTTTGTAAGCGATGATGACCTTGCAGCCAGATAAACCGCATTGCTGAAGAGCAGTCTGTTTGGCTGCCGAAGCAGAGGGACTGTCTTTTGCGATTCCCCCTTGTTTACCAGTGACAACATCCGCAGCAATAGCGCCGAAGTAGTCGCGGGGCGTGTGTACTTGTGAGTCATTACCACCGGGGGTATAAATACCTCTACCTCCAGCACCACGGCAGAGCCTTAAGTCCGGGTCCCAATAGCCATCGCCGCAGAGTGCTGCAGATGCAATTGCTGGAAGCAATAAAGACAATGCGGATAGGCTACTAATTAGTGGAAAATGACGTAATCTCATGGTGTTGGATTATTGGTAGTAAGAACAAGTTTTGTAATGTCCCCAAATCTGGCATTGACCGCCATTTTTGGTTTGCTCGCATTTATCTAACGCATCTTGTTCGGCTTCTTCGGGAGAGTCGCCAATGCCACCCACCACATGGGTATCACTAGAATAGGCGGCCGTACCACAGCCGTTCTTGTAAGCAATAATGACTTTGCAACCCGGCAGCCCACACCCTTTTAAGGCTGCTTGTTTGGCTTCACTAGCAGAACGGTAGTTATTACTGTTAAACGAACGGTCTCCACCTTGTAGATCAACGGCTACCGCGCCGAAGTAGTCACGGGGCATATTTTGATTGCGGTTAATAATATTTCCACCAGGGTGGGGGGCACGGGAACCATCAGGATAGTGGCAAGTTCCACTGGAAGCGTCATAGTTTCCCCCCTGATAACACAGGCTACTATCTGCCTGTACCAATAAACTCATTGTTAAGGCAATCGAGGAAAGTAATAGCGTGCGCAAACAGCGTTTCATCGTGTTAGATTATTCGTAGTAGGAGCATTTGGCGCGGGACCATATTTGGCACTGTCCACCATTTTTGGTTTGCGCACACTTATCTAACGCATTTTGTTCAGCTTCTTCTGGTGTATCGCCAATGCCACCAACTACATTACGAAGTGAAGAGGTTGCGGTTGCACCACAGCCATTTTTGTAAGCAATAATGACTTTGCAGCCGGGTAAACCACATCCTTGCAAGGCGGCTTGTTTAGCTGCGGCTGCTGAAAGGTGATTGTTTGCCCGCGCACTCTCTTTACCCTCTACAACATCAGCGGCAATAGCGCCATAGTAGTCGCGAGGTGTGTGTTGTTGATTTCTATTTTCTTGACCTGGGTAATACACTCCTGCACCTGCTCCTCCTTGGCAAAGATTCAGTGCAGGATCCCAGTGACCATCACCACATAAGCTATCTGCCTGCGTCATCAAACTGATGGAGCAGGCAATGTAGGAAAGTAAAAGCGTGTGTAAACAGCGTTTCATCGTGTTAGATTATTCGTAGTAGGAGCATTTGGCGCGGGACCAGATTTGGCACTGACCACCATTTTTGGTTTGTTCGCATTTATCCAAAGCATTTTGTTCTGCTTCTTCTGGTGTATCGCCAATGCCACCAACTACATTGCGAAGTGACGAGGTCGCAGTTGCACCGCATCCGTTTTTGTAAGCAATAATGACTTTGCAGCCGGGTAAACCACATCCTTGCAGGGCGGCTTGTTTAGCGGCTGCTGCTGAAACATGGTTGTTTGCCCGCGCACTTTCTTTGCCCTCGACAACATCCGCAGCAATGGCTCCGAAGTAATCGCGGGGCGTGTGTTGTTGGGTATTTGATGAGCCTCTAGAGCCAGCACTCCAAACCCCTCCGTTATAGCCTTGGCACAAATTCAAAACGGTATTGAAGAAACCTTTATCCCCGCAAAGACTATCCGCCTGCGTCATCAAACTGATGCTGAAGGCAATGAAGAAAAGTAGCATGGTGCGGAAATGTGACTTCATGATGCTGTGTTATTCGTAGTAAGAGCATGAGTTTTTAGCCCATACGACACATTGAACACCGGGGTTTAATTGTTCACATTTATCCAATGCATCTTCTTCTGCTTCCTCTTGGCTATCGCCAATGCCACCAACTACGTGGTTAGGGCTACCAATGGGAGTTCTCGCCGCAGCCGTCGCACCACAGCCATTTTTATAGGCGATGACTACCTTGCAACCAGAGAGTCCACACTTTTGAACGGCAGCTGATTTGGCAGCTGCAGCGGAGGTGTAATTATTGGCGCTATAAGATGCTTGGCCAGTCATGACATCAACAGCAATAGCGCCGAAATAGTCTCGTGGAACATTTCTATTAGATGGTCGTGAGCTTGAGCCCGGAGGATAATACCCCCCATTGGGGCCGACACATGAAGATAGTTCGGGGTGATAATACCCCTCGCCACATAAATAGTCAGCACTCGATGAAAAAGAGATAAAAAATAATATTAAGCAAATTAGTCTCATTTCATACTTCCTGAACTTTTTTCGATGCATTGCCACGCTTGCCAGATGTGATAGCGTCTTTATTACTAGAGATAACTTTTAGTGCAGGCTGTTGTTATTAAAATTAGTAAAAATAACAATAGGTTACGATGTGTTTTTATCTTAAAAATATGTATATGTAATATATGTAAATTGCATAAGGTGGCGGATTTTATTACAATGGTTTACAAATTTCAATACATAAGCATAAACATATGACAAAAACATCAATGTCGCCATCGGGAATAACCCTGCTAAAGCTGATCGGCTGTGGATTGATGCTGGCTGACCATGTCAATAAATATTGGTGGCAGTGGCGATTTGAGTGGATTTTTAGTTTAGGTAGATTGGCGATGCCAATATTTGTGATGGTGATGGCGCATCATTTAGCAAGATGGTATGGCGATAAGCAGATTTGTCTTGCTAAAGGGAAAAGGCAAATTGGACAGTTGGTGCTATTTGGGACAATTAGCGCTATTCCCTATATTGGACTAGGTCGCACGGGGCCTTATCTAGAGGCTGATTATTTACCTTTAAATATACTGTTTTCTTTAGCGCTGGGCGTGGCTGTTATTGTCTGTTTTAGGAAAGGGACGCCGCAAAGTTGGCTGGTGGGGATTGCGCTCTTTGCAATCGGCGGGGCAGTAGTTGAGTATGGATGGTGGCTATTGTTGCTAATGTTTACTGCCGTGGCTTATTTTCGTCAGCCAGAGAAACTGACGTCGATTGCTTTGTTGATGGCGTTGATGGCCTTGCAAGTCGTGAACCAGAATCCTTGGGCGGTGGCTGCTATCGTTCCGGTCTTTTTGGTGTCTCATTATCAAGGTGCAATACCCAAATTGCCTAGGCTGAAATGGGCATTCTATTTATTTTACCCCGTGCATCTCGTGCTGATTTGGCTAGTAAAAATATATGGAGAGATTCCCTATTTTTGAGCCAAACAGTGGCTACTTGCTTGGCGTCGTCAAGGCTGTTTTTGCTGGATCTTGGGTTAGCTCTAAGAATCGCTTCTTATCTGCTTCTGCTTGCGCAATGATGCGTTGCTTATCTGCTAGCTTGCCGTCTAGTGCGCGTTTGGTTGCTAGTAGATCTACTTCGGTGTCTTTAATATCTTTGTTTAAATCTTCTGGCACGGGTTTGCCAGATTTTTGCAGCATGGCACTTTGTGTGTGATAGGCATTTAGGCGGGCTTCGGTGGATTTAAACCGAGAGCGTAAAGAGTTGATGTCACCTTGAATTTGTTGCAGGTTTCGGTCGCGCTTGCGATCAATTTCTGCGGTGGAGTCAAAGCTAGAAACAAGGGCTTTATCGCGCAAAAAGGCCTCTTCTTTTTGCCGGTCTTGTTCACGCTTTGCTTTGGCGTCTTGTTCTCTTTGTAATTTCTCTTCTGGGGTGAGCACGCCATCGGTTTTTTTGATGAGCGTGCCGCGCGGTGTCATGACCGTTGTCCCCGATTTGGTCGTACCGGGGTTTTTATCGCTGTATTGAACATGGCCGGCTTCATCTACCCAACGATAGAGTTCTGCATGGCTATACTGCGCCATGCAGATGGTCGATGTAATCCAAACACAGCGATAAATGGAACGCATAGTCGCGTTAGACTCCGTATTGTTGTCGGTAAGCCTCAATTTTATGCAAATGTTGTGCCAATTCTGCTTTGCCTGTCAAGAAACTAAACAGGTCGTTTAGCTTGGCAATGGAAATGACTGATAAACCATGTTGTTTTTCTACCTCTTGTACGGCAGATAATTCGCCTTGTCCTTTTTCCATGCGATCTAGCGCAATGGCTACGCCGGCAGGGGTGGCGCCCGCTTGGCGAATGAGGGTGACAGATTCACGAACGGAGGTGCCCGCGGATATGACATCGTCAACAATAATAATGTTGCCTTTTAGTGGCGCGCCGACGAGTGTACCGCCTTCGCCGTGGTCTTTTGCTTCTTTGCGATTGAACGCAAACGGCACATTGTGACCTTTTTCGGCAAGTGCAATGGCAATACTTGCCGCTAATGGGATGCCTTTATACGCTGGCCCGAATAGCATATCGAACTGAATGCCAGAGTCTAAAATGGCTGTGGCGTAAAATTGGCCGAGTTTTCTTAGGCTATCGCCATCATTGAATAATCCGGCATTGAAGAAATAAGGAGACAAACGGCCTGCCTTGGTGACAAATTCTCCGAAGCCTAATACGCCGCGTTCGACTGCAAATTCAATAAAATCCGTGCGAAAGTTACTCATCCGATTTACCATCTTAAGTTTTGAAAATTAACCCCATTTTAGGATGGCCAGTTTGTCTGGCGATGGGGTGAAAAAATATTGTGAAAGTATAAAAGTTTTAGGACAGGAAAGCGAATTAGATGCGTATTGTTTCTGCCAATTTGAACGGGATTCGTTCTGCAACGACCAAAGGTTTTTTGGATTGGATGCGCCAAGATGGTGCTGATGTGATTTGCTTGCAAGAGTTGAAAGCCCAAGCTGCTGACATGACGCCGGCTTTTCTGAACCCGGAAGGCTATTTTGGTTTTTTCCATTACGCAGAGAAAAAAGGCTATAGCGGGGTAGGAATATATACCCGACAACAGCCTGATAAGGTAGTGACTGGCTTGGGCATCCCTGAATTTGATGCAGAAGGCCGCTATTTGCAGGTGGATATTGGTAATTTAAGCGTGGTATCACTGTATTTGCCTTCTGGTTCTAGCTCGGAAGAGCGCCAGACGGTGAAGTTCGATTTTATGGAGCGGTTTTGGCCAACGCTGGCTAACTTGATGCAGAGTGGCCGTGAAGTGGTGATCTGTGGTGATTGGAATATCGCGCACAATGAAATCGACCTGAAAAACTGGAAAGGCAACCTGAAAAACTCGGGTTTCTTGCCAGAAGAACGTAGTTGGATGACCAAAGTACAGCAGGAACTGGGCTGGGTGGATATTTGGCGTACCTTGTACCCGGCGGTACCTGGTTATACCTGGTGGTCGAATCGCGGTCAGGCTTACGCAAAAGACGTGGGCTGGCGGATTGATTACCACCTGACGACTCCGGGTATTGGCGGCACGGCGAAAGCATCTAGTGTGTATAAAGATCAGAAGTTTTCTGACCATGCACCGCTGATCGTCGATTACGATTTCCAAGTATAAATAGCGCTCAATCACAGGGATGAGAGACATGGCTTCCTTGCCTAAACAATGGCAATCATTTCACCGCTACTTTGCGATCTTGCTGCTGGGGTTTGCCTCTGGTTTGCCGCTGGCGCTAACCGGCCAAGCCATGCAGGCTTGGTTGACGGTAGATTGTGTGGATATGGCGACCATTGGTTTTTTTAGTTTAGTCGGGTTGCCTTATACCTTTAAATTTCTGTGGGCGCCGCTCATGGATCGCTTTGAGCTGCCATTTTTGGGGCGCCGACGTGGTTGGCTGGTACTGACACAGTTAGGTTTGGCGTTGGTGCTGTATGGAATGTCGGGTAGCTCTCCGAAGGCAGATACAACGGGCTTTGCCTTATTGGCACTGCTGGTGGCGTTTTTATCAGCCTCGCAAGATGTGGTGATTGATGCGTATCGCACTGATGTGTTGAGTGACAAAGAGCGTGGCTTAGGTTCTTCTATTGGGGTATTCGGCTACCGTTTGGCGATGATCTTGTCTGGGGGGATTGCGCTGATTTGGGCTGATCCTGAACAAGGTTTTGGCTGGGGCTGGGGGCATGTATATGCGGTGATGGCTGGCATTATGTTGGCCGCGTCCGTGTGTTCATTATTGCTACTACCTTCTGTGCCTAAGCATCTGAAAGCACATAGCTCTGTTGCCAGTCGCGATTTGATCGGTTTTGTGGCGGTGGTGGTGGCAGTGGTGATTGGTTATCAGGTGACCAATAAAGCCGTAGCACCTTTAGTAGATAAGGCATTAACCCCGCTATTTGCTAGCCCAGAAGTGCCCGTGCCAGCGGTGACGGGATCGGTGTCTAGTCCTGTTGCGAAACCTGCGGCGCCAGCCACGGTTGCGTCTTGTGCACCAAAAGCAACGGCAGATAAAGCGGATGCCGCAAAAGTAGATGTTGCAAAACCCGCTGCGAAAAGACCGGATGATGGTAAGAAGAAGTGGGCAGATCTGCTAACGCTAATTTTAGGTGTGGTGATTACCTTGCCGCTGGCTTATTGGGCGGCTAAAACGGCGAAGTTCGAGACACTCAATGCTTCCTTATCGAGCTATTTTACCCAATCTGGTGCAATGGCTTTCTTGGGCTTTATTATCCTCTACAAATTAGGGGATGCATTTGCGGGGACGTTGACTACGCCATTCCTGATTAAGGGCATGGCATTTGCGCAGGCGGAAGTCGGCGTGGTGAATAAGGTGATAGGCATCTGGATGACAATCGGTGGCGCCTTGTTAGGTGGTGCCTTGATGATCCGGCTAGGGTTGTATCGCTCGCTAATGTTGTTTGGCGTATTGCAGTTATTATCGAATTTTGGGTTTTATCTGTTGGCGGTGTTGGGTAAAGGAGCGTGGGGGACGTTTACTTTACCGGCATTTGACTGGGTGCTTGTATCACTGAAAGAGGCGTCGTCCGTAGATAATCTCCTGCTAAGTGTGGTGGCGTTCGAGAACATCACTAGCGGGATGGGAACGGCTGCGTTTGTGGCCTTCCTGATGGCGTTGTGTAATCAGCGCTTTAGTGCAACTCAGTATGCGCTATTGTCGGCATTTTCTGCGATAGGACGTGTGTGGGTTGGCCCGATGTCGGGCGTATTGGCCGAGTCGATTGGCTGGCCAAGTTTCTTTGTCTTCTCTGCTGTGATGGCGATGCCGGGTCTGTGGATGTTGTGGCGCTTGCGCGATAGTATTCTGACGCTGGTAAAACCTGCAGATGCCCCCCTGGAGGATTAATATGAGTTTACCGAATATTGCATTGGTCGCGACTGGCGGCACGATTGCAGGCCAAGCCGCGAGTGCTGGCGAGGCAGTTAAATATCAACCTGGCGCACTGGACGTTGGCGTGTTGCTAGCGGCGGTGCCGGGTGTGGACGCATTAGCGAATTTGCAAGCCGAGCAGATTTTTGCGATCGATAGTGCGCATATTACCGTTGCACATTGGTTGCAACTGGCGAAGCGTGTTGAGGCGTTGTTAGCCGATGATACGGTGGATGGTGTGCTGGTGCTGCATGGAACGGACACGATGGAAGAAACGGCTTTCTTCCTGCAGTCTGTATTAAGTAGCGATAAGCCGGTAGTGCTAACCGGGGCTATGCGCCCAGCAACGGCGTTGTCAGCTGATGGCCCAATGAATATGCTGCATGCGGTGAGTGTGGCGGCAAACCCGGCTAGTCGTGGCAAAGGCGTGCTGGTGGTATTTGGCGATGCGATTTTGTCTGCACGCGGTTTGCAAAAACGCGATGCAGTACCAGCGGCATTTGATGCAGATCGCTACGGCCGTCTTGGCATGGTGGCTGGCGCGGACGTGTTCTATTACCAACAGCCAGCAAGGGCGCGCGGCGGCTTGATGCCCACGGGTGATGTGCTACCTGCTGTGAATTTACTTTATGCCTATGCAGATATGCCGGCGAGCCTTGTGTTAGCGGCCGCTGAAGGGGCGAAAGGCTTGGTGCTGGCTGGGTTGGGTAATGGTAATTTACGCCCGGATTGGCTAGCTGCAGTGTCCGAGCTGATTGCTCGTGGTGTGAAAGTAGTGCGAGCTAGCCGCGTACCAAATGGCACCGTTGTGCATAATCGTACCTATGAGGATGATGCGCTAGGGCTATTGAGCGGGGATAACCATACGCCGCCGCAAGCAAGGGTGCTATTGATGCTGGGGATTGCGGCAGGGCTGGATAATAAAGGTTTGCAAGGATTGTTCGATCAGCGTTGATCTGACCGTTACTCCCACTGCCCCTCCTGTCAGGGAGAGGGCGGTGGGAGTAAAAACTAAGATTAGTTCTTCTTCATGCCAGCGACTAAGGTCGTAATATTGTGACGGTACATCTCTAGGTAAGTGGCTGCTGGGCCGCCCTTTTTAGACAGCGCATCACTAAATAAGCTATCCCCAGTACTGACGCCTGCCTCAGCACTTAGCTGCTTTAATAGCTTAGGGTTACTGATATTTTCGACAAACACCGCTTTAATTTTCTCTTGGCGAATTTGCTTAATTAAATTGGCCACATCTTTTGGCGATGCTTCTGCTTCGGTGTTCATCCCTTGTGGCGCTAGGAATTCAATCGCAAAGCGTTTGGATAAATAACCAAAGGCATCATGTGACGTAATGACTTTACGCTTACTGGCCGGAATGCTGTTTACCTCTGTTACTACCCACTTTTGTAAGTCTTCTAATTTCGTTGTGTATTGTGCGGCTTGTTGCTGGTAATAGGCTTTGTTTGCAGGGTCTGCAGTTGCCAAACCATTGGCAATATTTTTGACGTAAACCACCACATTGGCCGGGTTTTGCCATGCATGAGGATCTGTCTCTTGCTTGCCATCCTCTTCCATGGTTTGGGTTTTAATACCGCTGCTCACCGTAATGCTTTTGGCTTTTCCGCCCGCTGCCGTTGTTAATCTTGGCATCCAACCTTCGAAACCCAAGCCATTCATGAATACCACTTTTGCTTTGCCAACTGCTTGTGCATCTTTAGGGCTAGGCTGAAAGACGTGTGCGTCTTGATCCGGGCCAACTAATGTCGTCACAGAGACTTTGTCTCCGCCAATTTGTTGAACTAGATCACCTAGTACAGAAAAACTAGCAACCACCGGTAGTTTTTCTGCCGCGTGGCTTAGAATGGAACTGAGACTGAGAATCAATACGCTTGATGCTTTTAGTAAGACTTGACGATTCATGAAGCAATCTTTCATTAACAAAAAATAGATTAACCCTCTAAATGGCGAAGGCGGAAGAGTCTCCATAGCATCCCGCCTCGGGTGCCAATGAGTAGTGATCCTATATAGGCAAGACCCGCCGTTAAAATAATAGAAGGGCCAGAAGGCAAGTTGCCATGGTAAGAAATCAATAAGCCGGTGTAGCCAGAAATAAGCGCAATGCTAATTGCTACAAGGCAAAGTTTAGGTAGGTTATCCGTCCATAAACGCGCGCTGGTTGCTGGCAACATCATTAAACCAACCGACATCAGCGTGCCAAGTGCTTGAAAGCCGGCAACTAGGTTCAGTACCACTAGAATCAGGAAGGCAAAGTGGGCAATGGCACCTTTGCCGCTGGTGGCACGCATAAATTCCGGGTCAAAACTTTCGATCACCAATGGACGATAAAATATAGTGAGCACCAACAAGGTAAAGGTGGCAATGCCAGCGACTAAATAGAGCGCCGCATCATCAACCGCTAGCACAGTGCCAAATAGAATATGCATCAAATCAACATTGCTACCCCATTTAGACACTAGCAGTACGCCGGTGGCTAAAGACAGCAAATAAAAGGCCGCAAAACTGGCGTCTTCTTTGAGTTCGGTCATCCGCGTGACTAAGCCCGCCAATAGCACAACCACCAAACCAGCAATAAACCCACCAATACTAAGAGCCACTAAAGAGAGCCCGTAAGCAATAAAGGCAATCGCCGCACCGGGTAAGATGGCATGGCTCATCGCGTCACCCATTAAGCTCATCCGGCGTAACACCAGCAATAGACCAATCGGTGCACAGCCTAATGCCAAAGCAAAACATCCAATTAAGGCATGCCGCATAAAGGCAAAATCAGCAAACGGTTGCCACAACAAATCATATAAAGACATTAATGCGCACCTTCTACTTGAGGCTGTTCATCCCGATGGCAAACCGCTGCATTCTCTATCCAGTTTTCTGCCATCGCATTGGCTTTTTGCAGATTTGCCTTGGTGAGCACCTCTGTCGTCGGACCCCAAGCAATACACTCTTTTGCCATTAATAATGATTCAGAAAAGTGGTTTTTAACCTGTTCGTAATCATGGAGCACACTAATAATGGTGCGCCCTTCGTAACGCCAATGATCAATCAGATGAAGTAAATCTTGTGTGGTGCGCGCATCAATCGCCGTAAATGGCTCGTCTAAGAGGATGAGCGGTGAGTTTTGTAGCAAAATCCTAGCAAACAAAACGCGCTGAAATTGACCAGAAGATAAGCTACCAATATGGCGCGGCCCAAAGCCTTCTAGCCCAACCTTGATTAGTGCGGCCTCTGCTTCGGCCCTTGCTGTTTTGCTCACGCCACCAAACCAACCACTTTTACGCCAATTGCCTAACAAGACCGCATCTAACACCGAAATGGGGAAGGTGCGATCGATATTGGCAGCTTGCGGTAAAAAAGCGATATCTTTCTTCGCAATGCCATGAAACTGAACCATCGAATCCGATGCAGGAATTAAACCGACAATCGCCTTCAGTAGCGTGCTTTTTCCGGCGCCATTTGGCCCAATAATGGCCGTTGCCTCACCTGCATGAAAAGTACCGGACACATGGTGAACAGCAGGGTGGCGATGATAACTAAGGGTGACATTGTGCAGACTAATCACTGGTTTCATGACACCCCCATCGCCCACCACACACCAAGCCACAGTAAAACAATGGCAGGTAGTACAATTAATACCCGTTGCCAAACGGGAGCAGAGAGAAGCGTCCACGCAGCAAAGCGAGATGGAACTGCCGCTGGTTTCGCATGGACATGATCATGCGAATGGCTATGACCATGCTGGTGATTACCATGATGATGCCCGCCATTCATTGCATATTCCCTTTGGCTGCATGGCAGGCAGTACACAACCCCTTGATTTCTAATTCCTGATGCCCAGGCACAAATCCATGTGTTTTGGCTGTTTCTGCCAGCGCAGATAACCACGGTGCATCTGCAATCTCAATCACGTTATGGCAGTGTTCGCACACCAGCAACAAACCATGATGGTGCGGTTGACTAAACTCTGGACAGGCCACAAAGGCATTCACAGAATCCAAGCGGTGAATCAACCCCACGCTCAGCAAAAAATCTAAAGCACGGTACACCGTCGGCGGCGCCGCATTTGGCCGCTGTCGTTGCAGTTCTGACAAAATGTCATACGCCTTCATCGAATGCCCATGGCTAAACAAAAGGCTTAGCACCTCGCGACGGATGTCCGTGAGTTTCTCGCCACGGTCTAAACACCAGCGGTTCGCAGCTTCGAGTTGATCAGAAAGTGTGTGTGCCATGAAGTTGGGAGTTAGTTGATATTGTTACAATATAACATACAATTTTTAATTGGGAAAATTTTAAGAAATCACCACAAAAGTTATGAGAGTAAGGTCAAAAAAAGAGCAAATCTGACAAAAGACATTGCGATGATATCGACATGCATGAAACAATCTCGCCTAACTGAAAAATGAGCATTTAACGCTTTATGGTAAAGAAAAAAATATTGGTAACCGGCGGTGCTGGATATATCGGCTCTCATACCTGTGTGGTCTTGCAAGAAGCGGGCTATGAAGTAGTGGTTTTTGATAACCTAAGCAATAGCAAACCAACATCATTAAAAAGAGTGGGAGAGAACACAGGGGTTGAACCGATGCTTGTGATTTGGGCAGTTGCGGAGACAATAAAGTATTACGAAAACAATGCAATCGGATATCAATGATTAGTAGGGGCTATAAAAGCGTAACGCTAAGCACTATTACACGGTCTACAGACTCAGGATGGAGTATCTATAAAAAAGGATAAACCAGTAAGATGATCTAAACACTGTATGATAGGATGAAGTATCTTAAATAAATAAAAAGTAAAAATATGATATATAATTCCTAAGTTTTTGAGAAGAAATGGATTAATTTTTCAGCGGCTGTTTTTGAACGAAATCTTTTGGAATAAAGGTTATGGCAATTCGTGCGTAATTCTTCGTATTTTGATGGGTTGTTAATCGGTAGGCTGAGAAAATTTAATATATCTTCGATATTTGTTTCAAGAGTAGGATCAATGACAATGCCAAGATTTTCTTGTAAAACTAAATTGGCTAAGTCTGAATTAAGTGTCGTAAAAACTATCACTGGCGTTTTGTACATCATATAAGTAATAAATTTTCCAGGAATATTGTGAGTTCGATGTCTATGATCTAATGCAACTATGCCAAATTTTGAGAAAGAAAGAAGAGATGGGATGTCATTAGGATTGACTTCATCTGAGAAGATAACATTATTATAGTTTTGATTTTTAAAGAAATTCTGAAGTTTTGATTTATAAGAGCCTTTACCAATGAATAGAAAGGTACATGCTACAGAATTTTTTTCTAAAATTTTATGAATGGTTGTGGCGACATACTCAAGACCTTGTGCAATTCCCATGTTGCCCGTATAAACAATCAAATTGGTATTTTTTGAGAGCTCTTTGAAATTATTGGAAAGAATAATTCTTGGTGTGAACCAGTTATCAAAAACTTCAATTTCCTTTTTTATTCGAATAAATTGTGGTAAAAATTGAAAGTTTCCTTGAGATTGAATGCCAATTTTATCAGCAATAAAAAACTGAAATAATGATAAAAATTTTAGCGTATAAAATATTAACTTACTATTAATAACACCAAGGTCAAATGCCCATTGAGGAAAGATGTCTCTCAAAATTAGGTAGGAAGATGTTTTGTACTTCCTCTTGAGAAAGAAAATTAGAGGGAAAAAGAAAATAGATGGTGAGTACCAGGCAATCCCATCGCAGTGATTTGGTAATATTTTCCTTGAAATCAGAGTTTTAATCATTTGATATGGCATTACGAACTCAAATAATGTCCTCTTAAAAAGATTGGTTGATTTAAAATTTGAAGTTTTTAATCTAATTATTGTAATGTTATCTTGTTTGAAAATATGTAAAGGGGCAGATAAATCTGGCGAAGGAACTAAAATAGTGGTTGACACATTTAAATCGGTCAAAGCAAATGCCAAATCTTCCATGTGTATCGCTGCAGAAGAGTTCATGGGCGAGTAAGCATCGGATACGAGTATAATATTCATAAAGTTAATTTAGAGTGTTTAATAAATTAAAAAATGTGATTGAGTCATTAAATGTATAGTTTAATCATGCCAGTCTATAATGGCAAAAAATATTTTGAAGAGGCCATCCAATCAGCAATTCTATCTTTAGAAAAGGATGATGAAATAATCGTTGTGGAAGATGGCTCTTCAGATGGTGGCGTTGCAGAAATTATAAATCGCCAATCATCAGTATGTAATATTTCATACTTTAAAAAGGATAATGGTGGTGTTGCATCCGCACTTAATCTTGGCATTCATAATGCAAAAAATGAAAATTTTGCATGGCTAAGCCATGATGATATGTATTTACCGAATCGCTTTAAAGTAGATAGAAGTCTAAGGGTGCATGCTAAAAATATCGTTACTGTATCAAATTTTTATTTGTATTTTAATGATAGTAAAAAATTAGTGACAATAAATAATTCTAGAAAAATTGGGGCAAGACAAAAAATTAAGTTATTAGGTTCTAGATTTTTAAATGGAAATTGCCTCACGGCGCCTATAGAACTATTATTATCGCTTGGTGCATTTTCGGAAAATCTTAGACATACACAAGATTATGACCTTTGGCTAAAAATAATTGAAAAAACAAATTTTACCTCTATCAATGATGCTACAGTTATTTCACGTCAGCATGCAGATCAGGATAGTGTAAAACTTTCTAGCGCTGCAAGAAAAGAATATATTGACATGGTTAAGTCAAATTTGACAGTAGCAGATATCATAAATCCTCTCAATTTTTTTGAAATACTGAAGATTTCAAAGGATATGTTATAGCATGAACAATAAAATTGAAGTCTTAAAAGACCTAGATGAATTAAAACAAAAGCTAAGGCACGACTATAAAAAATTCAAAAGAGTGCTAGATGTTGGCTGTGGAATACGACCTTTTTCTTGGGTGCCTAGTGAGTCAATAGTATGTGTCGAGCCTCATGATAAATACAGAGAAATTTTATCTGCTACATTTGCTAATGAAGGATTAATAACTATAAATTCTGGTTTCCCTGATTTTCTAAAAATAATTAATGTAGAAGAATATAACTTGATTTCATTAATTGATGTTATTGAGCATTTACCAAAAGAAGTGGGTATAAGTGGATTAAAAGAAATAATAGATGGGAAACCAAGTAATATCTTTGTTTTTACCCCAAATGGGTTTATGCCGCAGCATTCTACTGGAATTGATGCATGGGGTATCGAGTGTGGCATGCAGCAAGAGCATTTATCAGGGTGGTGTATCGAAGATTTTAAGCAATTAGGCTTTAACAAATTTCTGATTGTGAAGGATCTGCATGTCGAAAATGAGAAAAGATGGGATGGTTTGCTTGCTATTTATTCAATAGAAAATAATAAAAGCAATAAATCATCTGTATGGGATCCAATTGAATACCCTAATTCTCCTAATGAGACTGCAGATACTGTAATTATATTTGGTAGACACAATAGGTTTTCTGGTAGCGTAGTTGGGACTCATGTACGAAGAATTGGGAAAAAGGTATATATTCCGAGTTTATCTTTCTTGTCAAAAAAGATAAGTAATATCTATAAAAAAATAATTGTCAGTATTGTTCGGGGCTGCTAAATTAGACGAATAGGTGTGATCTTGTTAAGTTTTAAAGAGTATATAAAGCGAATTTATACTTGGGTGCCTTTTTTATTTTCAATATTAGATTTGTTTTTTTATGTAATGGTTCCATATATATTTATGGAAATGATTGAAAAAAATGGATTTCTGATTGATTTTTATAATAGGTTTAAATTTTTTCGTGAATTTAATCTGTTTGTATTTTTTTCAATTCTAATTTGTTCTATCCTTTTTGTACGAAGTTTTTTTATATTTTTCTTGAGTAGATTGATGTCGATATCTATTCAGAAGCACTATGCTGATATCAGTGAATTAATTGTGAATAAATTATTTTCAAGCAAATATGGAATATCTGATTTTGATAAGAATCATGTACGAAGATTGCTTAATTCTGAGATTAATAATTTGATTTTCGGGTGTGTTATACCGTTCTCATTTTGTCTAGCAGAGGTTTCGGTAGTTCTGGTTCTGTTTTTATATTCGATATATAAATTTGGTAATTTTATAATCTTATTTGGGCTGATAATTTCTGTATTTATATATATTGTTATGCTGGTTTCTAAAGAAAAGGTTAGGAATATTGGTGAATTGCGAAGTAGTTATGAACAAATAAGGCAAAATTTTGTTGAGATTATTATTGGGAATGTATACTCAATAAAATCAAATGGGGGTGGACCTTACTCTAAAGTGAAAATGTTCGAAATTACTACAAAGTTTTCATCGGCACTTTCAAGTCAATTAACCTATCCATTTATAACTAAGACAATAATTGAGGGCGTAATTGTCTTTTTTCTTATTTCGGTTTTTGCATTGGTGAGTGACTTTAAGTCTTTCGAGATAGCTGTGTTTGGCGGTGTTGCCTTGCGGGCTTTGCCTGCCATGTCAAGGATTTCTAGTTATTCTGATACGATACGAATTAGCAAAATAGCATTAAAAAATGTTGAGAACTTTATTACCGAACCGCTAGATGATGCATTTGGCTTGCGTAATAAACTGTTGGATAAATACTTAGATGGGCAAAATAAAACCGGTCTTCTAATATTAAAAGGACCATCTGGTATTGGTAAAACTTCATCGCTTAAATATTGGATTAGTAATGAAAATGCTAAAGTCTCCTATATGGATCAAAGTAACTTCAATGGGGCACTTCCTATTTCAGAATTGATCATGTTAATAGGTGGCGGCGAGCATGCAATTCCAGAAATAACGACTCATATGAATGATTTGGGTATCGACATTCGCGCAAGAAGTCTTTCGGAGTTGTCGGGCGGACAACTCAAATTTCTGCAGTTCCTATTAATTGCTTTGAAAACTGCTTCTATTTATGTATTTGATGAACCAACTGTTGGATTAGATAATGCTCTTAAACGAAGGGTGTTAGATATTATTAAGCAGAAGTCTATAAATAGTCGAGTTGTGGTGGTGTCACATGATAGTGAATTTATAGAAGAATGCTCTTCGAAATGCTCAGGTGTTCTTTATGAGGTCAGATAGGGTTTGTTGGGTTAGCCATGTGGGCAGTGATCCAGTTGAAGGAGGGGGGGTTGCTAGAGCCATTTCCCTTATTCAAAAATCAAGCATATTTAATGAAGCAAGCGTAGATTATTATTCGTTACTTAACACTAGTAAGTTACAACAACTCATTTTTTTATTAAAAAACTTAAAATATAGAAAATTTATTATACATTCTTTCTTTTCTCCTTTTTCGATATTCTTACTTGCGTTGCCATTGCCTTGTGAAGTTCTATTGATGCCGCATGGTGAATTAAGGGAGGGGGCTTTAAATGTTAATGGAGTTTTTAAAAATAAAATAATAAGAGTATTAACTTTTTTATTGAAAATATATTTTTTTAAAAAAATATTTGTGATTGCGAGTGGTCATGAAGAAATTTCATTTGTATCAAAAATTTGTAAAGTTGAGAAAGCGTCGGTATTGCCAGATGTAATACCTAATATCGGTGAGTTGGAAGTTGGATGTAATTTTGATTCATTATTAGGCGTTTCAATAATATTAAACGCTAGAATGGTGGAAAATAAAGGTATTTCAAAGTTTCTTTCAACTCTTGAGTTACATATTTTAAATGGCAAAATGAACTGTGATTTAATTCATGAAATTTTCATTTTTTATTTGGAAGAAAGTGAAGCTGAACTACAAAAAGTACTGAGCTTGGTTGCTCGGCTAAATGGTATTGCTGATCTGAAGGTCAATATGATTTCAGGGTATGGAAATCAGGAGATTAGAGATTACTTGCGAAATGTTCCTAATAAAATTGGATTTATTTCCTCTAGATTCGAGTCGTTTAGTTATGCATTGATTGAGTCGTTGTTTTATGAGTACAAGCCCATAGTTTGGTTTGAAAATTCATTAACTGATGAATTGATTGAATTGGGTATGTGCAGAAAAATGCAATATGGTGATTTTGATTTGTTTACTCAGTTTGTTCAACTTTCGGGACTAAGTGATATTAGTTCAGTTGAAAAATTTATAAGTAGTAAGAATTTGACGACTAATATGGCATATAGAGATTTTGTTTTTGAAACATTAAGATTGGAATCAAAAAAATGAAATTAGATCAACAGATGCTTTCTGAAATTGCAAATAAATCTTGCAGCAAAATATTGGGTGTAAAAGAAGGTGATGGTTACTATACTGCACCTTTTAAGCATATAGTTATTGACGATTTTTTGCCTGTTGAGTTGGCTAATGAGTGTATTAATCGGTTTCCAAAACTCAGTAATCCTTGTTGGCAGCATTCAAATGATGCAGATATTGAAGTTAAGTATAGGACAGATTGGAAATCAGAGTTTGATATTCCTGATACAATTGTTGACGTTGTTCGTATTATGAATAGCGCACCTTTTCTTCGCGCAATGTCTCAAGTAATGGGGATCCCTAAAATTATACCTGACCCGTATTTTACTGGCGGTGGTTTGAATGTAAGTATGCGCGGTGGATTGTTAGATGTCCATGTGGATGGAAATTATCATGATGCGACAGGACTAAACCGTCGTTTAAATGCATTACTATATTTAAACCCTGGATGGGAAGAGTCATGGGGTGGTGAGTTTGGTGTTTATGATGAAACAGGGACCAATTGTATTAAAAAGGTTGCTCCGTTGCATAACAGATTGGTGATATTTGATTCTCATGACAAGAGTTTTCATGGTTTGCCTGATCCAATTAATTTTCCAGAAGATATTCCGCGCAGATCAATATTACTTTACTACTACACGAAAGATGCAAGGCCAGGCAATCTGATTTCTGTTGAAGAACCCCATAGTGCGCTCTGGAAAAAAAGAGGTTTTATGGATAAGCGTGGTAACAAGACGCGTGATTTTACTTAAATCCTAATAAGAGTAAATAAATGAAAATTATTGTACTGGGCTCTTCAGGTATGCTTGGGAATGCAATGCTTGGTGTGCTAAGCCAACGAGGCGATTTTGATGTCATTGGTTCATATAGAACCTCTGCTAGTATTAGTAGGTTGCCAGATAAGCTTAAGTCAAAATGCAGAATTAATATTGATATAAATGACAGTGATCAATTATTGAAGATGTTTGATGAGCATAAACCAAATGTGATTATTAATTGCATCGGACTAATCAAACAAATCTCAGCAGTGAATGATCCATTGATTACCCTCCCGTTAAATAGTATTTTCCCTCATCGCTTAAATGCAATTTGCAAACTTTCGGGCACTCGATTAATACATATTAGTACTGACTGTGTATTTTCCGGAAAAAAAGGAATGTATCTTGAAAGTGATATTCCAGATGCTGAAGATTTATATGGAAGATCTAAGTTGTTAGGTGAGCTAAATTCTGAAAATTCAATAACATTGCGAACCTCTATTGTGGGAAGAGAGTTATCCGGTTCTCACTCATTGATAGATTGGTTTTTAAGCCAAAAGCATAAAATTTCTGGTTACTCAAATGCATATTTTTCTGGTTTGACAACCGTAGAGTTGTCACGTGTTATTAGAGATACAGTCTTGTGTAATGAAGATTTACATGGGTTATATCATGTATCTTCAAGTCGCATTTCCAAATATAATTTATTGAAAGAGGCTTCTTCTATCTTTAATCATAAAATTTTAATTGAAGAGTATCCTGATTTTTTTATCGATCGTTCACTTGATAACAGTAAATTCACATCAAAAACTAATTATGTGTGTCCTTCATGGACAGATATGCTACTTGATATGAAGAATTTTTATAGTGAAGAATATAATGTTTGATAATAAAACGTTACTTATTACTGGTGGAACTGGCTCATTTGGTCAAACTGTTCTTAAACGATTTTTGAAAACTAATGTTAAAGAAATAATTGTATTTAGCCGTGATGAAAAAAAACAAGAGGAAATCAGATTATCATTTAATAATGACCGGCTAAAATTTTATATCGGTGATGTAAGAGATTATTCAAGTATTTACTCTGCATGTTGTGGGGTTGATTATATCTTTCATGCAGCAGCATTAAAACAAGTTCCTTCATGTGAGTTTTATCCAATGGAGGCATTAAAAACGAATGTACTTGGTACTGAAAATGTGCTGCGTGCGGCAACTGCCCAGAATGTACAAAAAGTTATCGTACTGAGTACTGACAAAGCGGTTTACCCAATAAATGCAATGGGGCTTACAAAAGCCCTTGCTGAAAAAGTAATGATTGCGCAGGCCCGTTTGCAAGCGCCTACAAGTACTGTTTTCTGTGCAACGCGATATGGTAACGTGATGGCATCTCGAGGGTCTGTAATTCCTTTGTTTATTAAACAGTTAAAGGAAAATAAGCCTTTGACCATAACTGATCCGGAAATGACTCGCTTTTTAATGTCCCTTGAAGAGTCTGTTGATCTTGTTCTGTATGCTTTTGAACATGGTAGTCAAGGTGATATTTTTGTACAGAAAGCACCTGCTTCAACTGTTAACGATCTTGCTGTAGCTCTTTGCAATATATTTGAGAAGCCTTCACATAACATCAATATTATTGGAACGCGACATGGAGAAAAGTTATTTGAATCTTTAATTTCGCGTGAAGAAATGGTTACAGCTGAGGACATGGGAAATTACTATCGATTACCTGCGGATAACAGAAACTTAAATTATGAAAAATATTTTAGTTCTGGTGAATCAATGATATCCCAAACGGAAGATTATACTTCGCATAACACACATCGTTTACATGTAAAACAAATAGAATCAATGCTTCTTCAGCTTGATTATATCAAGGAAGAACTAAATGCTTAAAATTATGACTATTGTTGGTACTCGACCAGAGCTTATTAAGATGAGTCGTGTAATCGCTGAGTTTGACAAGCATGTTAATCATATCCTTGTTCATACTGGACAGAATTATGACTACGAATTGAATCAGGTTTTTTTTGAAGATTTGGAAATACGTAAGCCAAATTATTTTCTTGATGTTGCAACAGGAACTGTGTCGGGTACTATTGCTAGGATTATTGAGAAAGCTGATGAAATTTTACAGATTGAGCAGCCCGATGCATTATTGCTATACGGCGACACTAATTCTTGCCTTTCTGTTTTAGTTGCCAAACGTAGAAAAATCCCTGTTTTTCACATGGAGGCAGGCAATAGGTGCTTTGATCAAAATGTACCAGAAGAGTTAAACCGAAAGGTCATAGACCACTTGAGTGATATAAATCTCGTCTTGACTGAGCATGCTAGACGATATTTGATTTCGGAAGGAATACGTCCTGAAACTGTTTTTAAAACAGGCTCTCATATGCACGAGGTGCTGAATTATTATGAGCATAAAATAAGTAATTCATCAATATTGTCATTATTGCAACTTGTGAAGAATTCATATTTTATTGTAAGTATTCATCGTGAAGAAAATGTTGATTCCGAGAGCAATCTCCTTTTGCTGTTGAATACACTTAATAAATTAGCTAATCAATATGATGTCCCTGTAATTGTATCAACTCATCCTAGGACACAGAAGCGATTGGATAATTTAAAAAATTATGAATTAGATAAAAGGGTTCGTTTTTTAAAGCCTTTTGGTTTTTCTGATTACGTCTGTTTACAGAAAAATGCTCTTTGTGTATTGTCGGATAGTGGAACGATTACAGAAGAGTCATCTTTATTAAATTTTAGAGCAATTACAGTAAGAAATGTTCATGAACGTCCGGAGGGAATGGATGCTGGCATTCTTATCATGTCTGGCCTTGACCCTGAGAATGTTCTTCGTGCAGTTGATGTTACGATTAATATGGATTTAATTCGCAATAATCCATCGAATGTTGAGGATTACATCAATCCTGCAGCTTCACACCAGATACTAAAAATTGTTTTAAGTTATATACCGTATGTAAATAGATTGGTTTGGAATAAATAATATTTATATATGTTCCTTTATAACATAATTTGAATTAAACCTTATGTGTTAAGTTGACAAGGTGTTGAATGACGCATTTACTCGTTGGTTTTTTCATCTCACTGATTGTCACTCTGCTTGTTATCCGGTTCGATCACGTTCACGGGCATTTTTCTTCAGATCATGATTTGAATGGGGTACAGAAATTTCATGTTCATCCAGTGCCACGTATTGGTGGCATTTCCCTCTTTATAGCAATGCTAGCAATTTGGGTTGTGCAGTTGGTGAAGCAGGCGCCTTCTAGTAGAGAGTTTAGTTTGTTATTACTTAGTTCTTTACCAGCTTTTCTTGGTGGACTGATTGAGGATGTAACCAAAAAAGTTGGGGTGCTGCACCGGTTGGTGCTGACGATGTTAGCGGCTGTGGTCGGTTTCTTTCTGTTAGATGCAGGATTGCACCGGCTTGATATTCCGTATGTAGATTCGCTGCTGGTGTATGTGCCTTTTGCCTTGCTGATTACCGCTGTAGCTGCTGGTGGGGTTGCCAATGCGATTAATATTATTGATGGATACAATGGGCTTGCTGGTGTATATGCTGTAATTGTGTTCTTTGCACTTGGCTATGTGGCATTTATCTGTGGAGACTTGCTCATTTGGGGGGCTGCGCTGGCCATGGTGGGGGCTTTGCTCGGATTTCTGGTTTGGAATTACCCTCGGGGATTGATTTTCTTGGGTGATGGCGGCGCTTATTTTATCGGGTTTATGTTGGCGGAGTTGTCGATATTACTGGTCAATAGGCACCCGCAAGTTTCTGCGTGGTTTCCATTCTTGCTCCTAATTTACCCAGTCATCGAGACTGTATTCTCTATTTACCGTCGGAAATTTCTTAAAGGTGGTTCGCCTGGCATGCCAGATGCGGCACATTTACATCAACTCATCTACAAACGTCTTGTCCGTTGGGCGTTAAATAGTAATGAGGCGCATCATAAAACTCAGCGAAATGCGATGACTTCTCCCTACCTGTGGGTGCTGTCTTCGCTAGCGGTAATTCCTGCACTGCTGTTTTGGCAGCATACGTGGGTGTTGCAGTTATTCACGTTGTTGTTTGTGTTTAGCTACATTTGGCTCTACAGATCTCTTGTGCTGTTCCGTGCGCCAAAATGGATGATTATTCGTAAGATTCATCAATCGGATGAAGAGTAATTGGCGAGGCTAAAAGCGTAGGAAGATTGCTAGCTTTCGCCTTCTGATTGGCGAACATACCGAATCAACCAATCTGCCGCATCCTCTTCTGTTTCGCAGACAAAAGCTGGGTAGGGTGGGCGGTCGAAGGTGAGGTAGAGGTCTAGTAGCTGGCGGATGTACCAGCTTTTGGTGACAAAAGCGACGGCGGTGGTGATGTTGCAAATCTCGGGTGTGCTGGCAGCCTCTCTGCCGTCTTTGGTGGAAGATGGGCGACCGGTGGCCATGAACATGACGGGGAGTGGTTTGTCACTTAGGGCAATATGTTTTTGGCGGATTTTTTCGATCATTGCGCCATCAATATGCGGTGAGTCTCCGTAGTCTACGCGCAAAATGCCGTCTTCACCTAACCAAACGATAGGTTCTGTTGGTGTTTTAGTCTCTGAGGATGTAAACCATCCTAGTCGTTTCATAACGTTCTACTTGATTGGTATGTGAGTGGGGCTTATGAATACAGCATGGCTTAAAACGAACGATCACGCAAATAGATTCATGATGCGTGGCTTATTTGTTAATCCCGTTATGCTTCTTCTTGAATTCGGTTTTTGAATTTTAGGCTGCGATACAAGGCCATCAATTTTTGGCATTTGCCATTGGTTGGGTGCTGTGTACGGATATGTTCTAGGTAGTCTGCGGCTAACATCATGTAATGTTCGTGCCAGCCGTTATGGTTTACATAGGCCAATATTGCGTTAATGGTATTGAGCATAATCGATAGATTATTTGGTCGCTCAGATAGGACGGACAAGAAGTGCTGTACTGCGCCTTCTAGGTCTCCGCCTTTAGCCATGTTCACGGCAATGTTGTTTTTCTCTACAAAGTCACGATTGTTTTCTGCAATGAGTTGTTCGCCTTCTTCGATTTTACCCACGGCTTGAAACATATTCTGCAGATGTCTGGCAATATGCGGTTCATCACTTTGGTTTTTGATTACCTGCTCTGCTATTTGGCGTGCTGCATCAGGCTGGTTGAGTTGATAACAGCTGCCAGCTAATTCAACCTGAATATCTGCAGGAATCTGCCCACCTAATTGATCATATGCCTTAAGCGCATCCGCTAATAAGGCTTCGGCCTCAAACAGCTGTTTTTTCTCGATCAGTAATTTGCAATCCATGGTTTTTGCAAGGATGGCCGCTTCTGGTGTTTGAAAGGCTTTCTTTACCTGGAAGACTGTTTTCTCTGCGGCAGCAATATCCCCTTGGGCGATTTGAGCATGGCTAAGGTGGGCATAATCCATCGGATCATGGTGAAAGGTGTATTTCCCATAATCTACGCAACTCGTAAATGCTTTACTAACCTTTTCCCAATCGTGATTAGAGACCGCAACAGAACCAAAATGCCTTAGTCGATGAATAATAGACGGGGAGAGATTGACGGCTTTTTGTAGCGTATCTTGCGCACTGAGTGCATCGTCACGTGCTTCTTGGCAATGGGCTAACCAATCATAGGCTTCCATTGCGTAGCGGTTTTCAGTAATGAGCTCTTCAAAGACTTTTTGTGCTTCTTCATAGTTGCGCTGCTGAAAAAGCGCCTTACCATAGCCCATTTTTGCCCAACCAAATGGGCGGATATCGAGTAATTGTTGGTAGGTGCGTTTGGCTTCGACCGCATCACCAGTTAACAAACACAGTTTACCTTTCATCTTCATAAAGTCTAAAAGGTATGGGTCTTTGTCATCTATCCGGTGATTGCACTCGGCAAGAGCGAGTAGGTAGTCATGCTGCAAAATGGCGTGATCTACTACGCGGAAGGCTTGTTTCTTGGCGTAAGAACGTTCTAATCGTTTCAGTAGCGCTTCGCCGGTAAATGGCTTGAGTAGATAGTCGTCTGGGGCTAATTCGGCGGCAGATATCACATTTTGTGCGTGTGCTTCTGAGGTCACAATCATGAAGACGGCAGAAGGCTTTAGCAGGTTTCGGTTTTTTAATTCTTCGAGCAAAAACATGCCATCTAGTGGCTTGTCTAGCGTGATGTCAGACAGAATCACATCAAAGTCTGCGCGTTGAATTCTGGCAATAGCATCGGTTGCTCGAGAGGCAAACTCTACTTTGTTTGCGCCAATCGAGCTTAACGTCATCTCTAGGGCTTTGCGCATTTCGGCAACGCTATCGATGACCAGATACGTTGCGTGCGAAAAATCTGGTTCACCAGTCGAGATGGTTTTATTGAAAAAGGATGCAATATTTGCCATGGTGTTTACAGCATAATCCACGATGCATAATTTGTGTAGATGGAATTTGCTGCAATGAAGCAAATGATGGTTTTTTACCGATAAAAACACCCATTTATCGATTTATATCAAACAAGTACGCACCTAGTTTGACGGTGCGCCCTTGTTTGTCCTATCACTCACTTTATCGTGGATGCTCGCCATCCACCAAATGCCAATCTCGTTCTGTTTGTTTACTGAATTTATCTAGGAACAAGTAAATCACCGGCGTGATGTAGAGGGTAATTAATTGCGAGAAGATTAAGCCACCAACTACCGCTACACCGAGTGGCTGGCGTAGTTCGGCACCGGCTCCCCAGCCAAAGGCAAGTGGTAGGGCTCCCATCATTGCCGCTAGGGTTGTCATCATAATGGGGCGGAAACGCAAAACGCAGGCTTGGCGGATAGCATCAATTGCGGATAACCCATGCTCTCTACGTGACTCAATCGCAAAGTCGACCATCATAATCGCGTTCTTTTTCACGATACCAATCAGCATTAATAAGCCAATATCGGCAATGATGGTGAGCTCTAGTCCAAATATCTGGAGTGCAGCTAACGCACCAATCGCGGCCGATGGTAGGCCTGCCAAAATGGTGAGGGGGTGCAGGTAGCTTTCATATAACACACCAAGTAGCACGTAAATGACCGCAAGCGCAGAGAGAATCAATACCACTTGGTTGGTCTGGTTTTGCTGGAAGGCAGCAGCATCACCACCCCACGCCGTTAGGATGCTAGACGGCATTTGAATGCTGCGTTGTGCATTTTCTAGGGTGCTGGCGGCATCGCCAAGGGTAACACCGGGTGCTAAGTTAAAGCTGATGGTAATTGCTTGTAGCTGGCCTTGGTGGTTGACGCTGCTTGGCCCCGCTTGGCGGACAATGTGCACTACTCTATCAAGCGTGACGAGATCGCCATCTTTATTGCGTACCGGCAGTTGGCCAATGGCATTCTCATCTTGTGCCAGAGATTCTGGCATGCTGAGGACCACCGCGTAGTCTCCGCTGCTGGTATAGATACTGGCAGCTTGGCGCTGTCCATAGGCGCTGTAGAGTGCCGTGCGGATATCGGCAATGCTGACACCTAGCAAGTTGGCGCGGTCACGGTCGATATTCACCTGCGCAACTGTGCTGGAAAGGTTGGTGTCACTGGTGACATCTCTAAAATCGCCATTTAAGCGGAGTTCTTGTTGGAGTTTTTCTGCCCACTGGTTCAATTCCCCGCCAGAGACGCTTTGTAAGACGTATTGGTAACGGCTTTTTGTTGATTTACCACCTAAACGTAAGTTTTGTGTGGCGGTGAGAAAGACACTCGCGCCAGCGACTCTGCCGGTATCTTTGCGTAATCTTTCTAACACCTTCGTCATTGGCTCACGATCTGACTTCGACTTTAAGGTGATAAACATCCGCCCTGTGGTGCTAGAGACAGATGAGGTGACACTGGCAACCGCAGGGTCTTTTTCAATGATATTGGCGATGCGCAGTTGGAGTTTCGTTGCTGTATCAAAGCCGGTGCCATCGCCATAATCGATGTTGGCGGAGATTTGGCTTAAGTCTTCATCCGGGAAGAAGCCTTTGGGAATACTCATAAACATCCAAATGGTAATCCCAAAGCTGGCGAGGGCTAGCGAACCTACTATTTTGCGATGGCGCAAGGCAATTTCTAGTGTGCTGGCGTAAGCACCGGCAACCGCATTAAAACCCGATTCAAAGAGTTTAATAATTGGATTGTTAGTCGATTCGTGATGATCACCATCTTTTAGCAAGCGGCTAGCCATGAGAGGAATCAGCGTCAGAGATACGACTGCAGAAACTAAAATTGCCAGTGAAACGACGACGGCAAATTCATGCAGCATTAAGCCGACGGTGCCGGGCATAAAGAAAATTGGGATGAAAACGGCCACAAGGGATAAGGAAATACTAATAATGGTAAAGCCCATTTCACGGCTGCCTTTTAGCGCAGCTGGCAAGGCCTTCTCACCATTTTCCATATGTCGGACGATGTTTTCTAGCACGACAATCGCATCATCCACGACTAAACCAACCGCGAGCGTTAACCCGAGTAGCGAAATGTTGTCTAGGCTGTAACCCAGTACCTGCATTAGCCCTAAGGTACCAATGAGGGAAATTGGCAGCGTCACTGTAGGGATGAGTGTTGCGACTGCTTTACGTAAGAACAGGAACATCACCATCACCACCAGGGCAACGGTTAGCAATAGGGTAAATTGCACATCATGCATCGATTCACGAATGGATACCGAGCGATCATTGAGTAGCTGAATCTTGATGGATTGCGGCAGTTGGCTAGAAAGTTTAGGTAGGGTGGCGCGAATAGCATCTACCGTGGCAACGGTATTGGCATCTGGTTGACGCTGAACCGCCAATACAATCGCCCGCTCTTTACCTACCCAGCTCGCATTCTTTAGGTTCTCGATACTGTCTTCTACTTTCGCAATATCGGCTAAGCGTACCGGGTTGCCATCGCGGATGGCCACAATGAGTGGCGCGAAATCCACCGCTTTTCTAAGTTGGCCATTTGCCTGAATGGTGAGCGTTTGTCGTTTGCCATCGATTGTGCCGAGCGCGGAATTCGCATTGGCACTTTTTAGCGCGCTGGCGAGTTCATCCATGGTTAAATTGCGCGCAGCTAACTTTTGCGGGTCGACGGTGACGCGAACCGCGAATTTCTTCTGGCCGAATACTTGTACTTGCGCCACGCCATTTAAGGTTGAGAGACTCGGTGAAATGACGTTTTCTGCGTAGTCATCTAGTTCGGAAAGGCTAAGCGATGGCGAGGTAATGCCTAAAATCAGAATCGGAGCATCTGCTGGGTTAACTTTACGATAAGAAGGCAGGCTGGTCATCTCGTCTGGTAGAGACCGTTGTGCACGTAATAAAGCGGCTTGCACATCAACTGATGCTGCATCAATATCACGATCTGGCGAGAATTCCAGCGTGATCGAGGTGCTACCTAAGGTATTGGTCGAACTAATGCTATCAATACCGGGTAAGGTCGAAAATTGCTTTTCTAGTGGCAGGGCGACTGAAGTTGCCATTGTGTCTGGACTAGCGCCTGATAACGAAGCCGAGACGTTAATTACCGGCGTATTGTAAGACGGTAGAGCGGCGATCGGTAATTTGGTATAAGCCAGAATCCCAGCAAAAACAATCGAGATCGAAAGCAGAACCGTAGTAACGGGACGCTTAATACAGAAAGCTGAAATATTCATTCATTGCTCCCTGCTTTTACAGTCGAGCGACCAGAAGCTGCGCCTTCTTTTCTCTTTTTGGCTTCCTGAACGAACCCACCCGGGCGTACATTTTGCCCGCCATCTTTCACTACCATCGTGCCTGGGGTAACGCCGGATAACGCGGCAATGCCATCTCGAATTTCAATGACTTTCACAGGTAGTGCTTTCGCCTTTTTATCTGCACCGACCACATATAAGAAGGTGCTTTCTGGGCCAGTTTGCACGGCTTCTGCCGGCACAACAGGGGTATTGGCTTGGCTACTTAAATCTAACGAGACGGGTACTTGTGCGCCTGGCCAGAAACGTTGATCTGTATTATCAAACTCGGCTTTCGCTTTTAGGCTACCTGAGGTGCTATCTACCGTGGTATCTAAGAATACCAATTTACCGATGCTTGGTTTGGGGGCGGTACTTGCATTGACATGTAGCTCAGCAGATTGAGATTTCGCTTGCTGCCACGCTTGGTGCAAATCGTTCAACCGTGTTTCAGGTACGTTAAATGCGACTTGAATAGGGGAGAGCTGGGTAAGCGTGGTCATTGGGTTGGTGCTGCTTGGTTGAATCAAGCTGCCTGGATGCACGTTAATCTGCCCAATTCGGCCATCCGCTGGTGCCGTAATTCGGTAATAATCTAAGCTGACATGGCTACCTGCTAATGCGGCTTGGTCTGCTTTGACGGTTGCAGCGGCTTCATCTAGCGTGCTTCTGGCGGTATCTACTGCACTTTGGGAAACAAACTGTTGTTTGGCTAATTCAATTTGGCGGTTGAGGCTACGTCTGGCGTCAGCCAAGGTTGCTTGGTCTTTGGCTAATTGCGCGGCGAGTTTGTCGCGGTTTGTTGCTTCTTCGCTGTTATCTAGGGTAAATAGCAATTGCCCTTTTTTGACCATGCTCCCTTCTTGTACATGTACAACCTTTACCATGCCGGTAATTTGCGGGCGCACTTCTACTTGGGAAATAGGGGTAACGGTGCCAGATAAATTCAAGGTGCTGGTAAAGGGAACTGCCTTGACCACGGCAAAGGTGACGATGGCCGGTTTGTCTTTTCCTTTGCTGGCTGCATTGGTGCTGGTAGATTTGCTATGTTGGGCGTTGTAATACCAACCTCCGCCAATTGCCGCTAACAAAACGACGAAGATAGATAGTTTGGTTGCTTTACGCATTTGTTTTTTTCCCTGATTGCCCGCAAGTAAAGCAATACTTTACCGACAAATAGTGGCAAAGGTGTTTCCAGAGTGTAAAAATGTGCTTCAAGCGACAAAACAAGGAAGGCTGGTTATGCGTCTTCGGTGGATATATGGCATTTTATATTGGTGCTGCGCATTAGCTTGGGCGGCAGAACCTTTCTCGGTCGCCGTGATTGATGTAAAGCCTTGGGCGATGGAATCAAAACCCGGTGTGTATGGCGGTATTTATGTGGATGCGGCCCGCGTAATTGCCCAAGAAGCCGGCTACCCGCTTCGTTTCAAATTACTCCCCTATTTGCGCGTCCCTTTAGAAGTAGCCTCTGGCGGTTCTGCATTTACCATTGTTTCGGATAACGATGATCTCAATGCTTCCTCTATAAAGGTAGGACTTGTACAGCAGTTGCCGTTAGTAGCTATCCCCCGATCCAATGCTGGGGTGACGCAACTTTCTGATCTGCAACATAAGCGTATTGCTGTTTTACGGGGAACTACCTACCACACGCAACTCGCCGGTATTTTGTCGGCTGATTTCACCCCGGTTGAGCATTACGAGCAGGCGTTTCAAATGCTACTGATGAATCGGGTAGATGCCGTGCTAGGTGTCGATCAAGGGTTGAAGTACATGGTGCAATCGTCCCCATCTTTGAAAAGCCAACAGCGTAAATTTGGTGCGCCGATCGGCTTAACTTTGCTAGATGCTTATTTGTATGTCTCTCCCAGACTGCCTTTACATCAATTGCTGGAAATCAAACGTGCCTACCAGGCGGCAAAATCCAAGCATCTGTTTGACAGTGTGTTTAATAGCTACTGATAATGGGCGACTTTTTACATGATGTTGACTAGTGCTTAGGGGCGGATCATCGATACTCGTTGGTTAGAAGATTTTCTGAGTGTGGCAGACTGCGGGAATTTTACGCGGGCAGCGCAACTTCGCCACCTGACACAACCTGCATTATCCCGTCGTATTCGAGCGTTAGAAAGCTGGTTAGGGGTAGATTTGGTTGATCGCTCAACCTACCCAACACGCTTAACCCGTGCAGGAGAGCAATTTCGCTCGCAAGCCGCCTCTATGTTAGAACAATTAACCGAGGCAAGATCGCAAGCGAGGCATCATTTTGAGCAAGATGTCGGGCTAACGGTGGCTCTCCCTCATACGTTATCACTAAGTTTTTTCCCAAAATGGTTTACCCGTATTCGAGAGCTATTTCCTACCGTTTCTGCCCGGCTATTTGCGGCGAACGTGCACGATGCTGTGATGCACTTTGTAGAAAATAACAGCGACTTACTAATGTGTTATCACCATCCTTTGCAACCTGTGGCGTTAGATCCAGAGCGTTATAGTGGGCTAAAACTAGGCGTGGAATGGATTCGCCCTTACAGCCGTTGTGATAAGCAAAGGCAGCCGGTATTCGAGCTCCCCGGGCAAAAGGGAGAGGTGATTCCTTTTCTTGGTTATGCCCCCGGCGCCTACTTACGCCGGATGGTCGATATGTTGATTGATCAAACACCAGAACACTCTAATCTACAGCAAGTGTTCGAAACAGATATGTCCGAAGGGCTAAAAAACATGGCTTTAGAAGGCCATGGCATGGCGTTTCTACCGGAAAGCTCGGTCACGAGAGAAGTACGAAATGGCCAACTTGCGGTTGCCGGTGGGGAAGAATGGCAGGTCAGTATGGAGATTCATCTCTATCGGGAAACCCGCCGCCACCAAGAGGCGGTGGATGCGCTGTGGGACAAACTAGCTGAAAAATACCCAAGCGTCTAAATCTACTGGTCAGGCATCTAAAAGCCGACTAAAATAGTCGGGAATTTATTAGGTGTCTACCATGACTGCATTAAGCCAATTACCCGCGCTCAACCGTTTCTATCAATCGCTGCCCAACTGGTATACCGCGCTTGGCGCAGAAAAACTGCCTTCCCCTGTGCTGGTTCATGCCAATCTTGAACTTGCAGAAAAGTTTGGATTGAGCGAGGAGGATTGCGCATCGCCTGACTTTGTTCATCTGGTGGCGGGCAATCAATTCCCAGATTGGGTGCAGCCATTGGCAACGGTGTATTCCGGACATCAATTTGGCGTTTGCGTCCCTAGGCTAGGGGATGGGCGAGCCCTTTTGTTAGGCGAAGTCGAAAGCACCGCTGGCTTTAGTTATGAGTGGCAACTAAAAGGGGCGGGTAGAACGCCTTATTCTCGCCATGCCGATGGCCGTGCCGTTTTACGTTCAAGTATCCGAGAATACCTATGCAGCGAAGCCATGCATGGTTTGGGTATCCCAACGACGCGTGCGCTAGCAATGATTGCTAGCCCTGCCGCCGTGTATAGAGAAATCACCGAGTCAGCGGCCGTGGTTTTACGCGTTGCCCAGCGCTTTGTTCGTTTTGGCCATTTTGAATACGCTTTCTTGCAAAATGATCTAGATGGTGCAAAAGCGCTCGCTGACTTTCTCATTGAACATGATTTGCCCGAGTGCCAATACAAAGAAAACCCTTATCTTTCGATGCTAGAAACGGTGGTGCTCCGAACCGCGAGCCTCATTGCAGACTGGCAAGCGGTAGGCTTTTGCCACGGCGTGATGAATACCGACAATATGTCTATTCTGGGCTTAACGATTGATTACGGCCCCTTTGGCTTCTTAGATCAATTTGATCCAAACCACATTTGCAATCACTCAGATACCTATGGACGCTACGCTTACCAGCAGCAGCCCGCCGTGGCGTATTGGAATCTACGCGTACTTGGCAGTGTGTTATTGCCGCTCATTGGGGATAAAGACATCACGATTGAATGCCTAGATCGCTTCCCGAGTTTGTATCAACATGCCTATGAAACCCGTATGGGCGCGAAGTTGGGGTTGGATGCGTGGTTAGGTGAAGTGGATGGGCAATTGCTAACAGATGTACTCGCATTACTAGCAAAACACCGTGTCGACTATACCCGTTTTTGGCGTGCAGTTTGCCAAGTAAATGCCAGTGATACAAACGGCGACGCTGCTGTTTTAGATGAGTTTATCGATAGAGCAGCCGCTAGTGAATGGCTAAACCAGTATCGGCATCGTTTACAGCAGCAATCTTCAAGCGATGCCAATAGACAAGCGCAAATGAAGCGGGTGAATCCTAAGTTTGTGCTAAGAAACTATTTGGCAGAAGAGGTGATTAGACAAGCCCGCGATGAACAGAATTATCAGCAGATTGATGAGCTAATGCAGGTATTGGCTAACCCGTATGATGAACACCCCACATTCGAGCGATTTGCGAGTCATCCACCAACCTGGGCTAGCCATTTAGAGGTCAGTTGCTCTAGTTGAGCATCCCGAGTTAGGCGAATAGTAGCGGGGTATAGTACTTATGGAAGAAGAATGCGGTAATTACCCCGCCTAACACCAGCATAATGCGGCGCATTAAACGTGGATTCAGCGTTTGAGCTAACCTTGCGCCAGCAAAACCTCCAGCTAAAGAGCCAATAATCATAATTACGGCTTGTGGCCACAAAACTTGGCCAGATAGTACAAACGTCATCACGGCCGTGCCACTCACGGTAACGCCTAAAAGACATTTAATTGCATTAATCAATTGTGCATCTCGAATGCCAAAGCTGTTATACAACGCCATAATGACCATGCCGCCACCACTCGGGAAATAACCCGCATAGCTCGTCGCAATAAACTGTAAGAGTTTGCGTTTTGGGGTGTAAAGCGCTTGTGTATCTGTTGCACTAGCAGCGTTGTCTGCTAGTGCTGATGGCTTACGCGCCATCATGGGGCCAAACGCAAAGAATAAAAAGGCAATCAAAATAAACATCGGCGTTGCCAAAGCAAACATCGCTTTTGGTGTCATCATCACCAGCATCGCGCCTAGCGCCCCTCCGGCCACACTTAATAGCGCCAGTGTGATCAGACCGGTTTTGTACTTCATCAGCATCTTGCGGTAGCCCCATGCACTACTAAGTAACCCTGGCCAAGTTGCGACTGCATTGGTCGCGTTGGCCGAGACGCTAGGCACGTGAAACATGAGTAGCGTAGGGAAGCTAATCAGGCTACCTCCGCCTGCAACGGCATTAACAATGCCTGCAATAAGGGCTGCCAAAAAGAGTGCACAGATTTCTAAAGTTGTCATGGCGCAGATCAGGTAATAGTTGGAATAATGTATGCAATATTTTCCACTATTTTCTGCGCTATTTGATTGCAAGATTGCGAGGTTTGACTCCGTATTGGCAACTATATGGCTATTTTTTATTTAATGTTAAAATTTAATTTCTAAGTCATTAAAGCGGGCGCAATATGCAACTAGATGTGATTGATCGTCGAATTCTTCGTACCTTGCAAGCCGAAGGAAATTTGCCAAACAATGTGTTGGCAGAACGGGTGGGCTTAACCCCTGCGCCATGCCTGCGTCGGGTTCAGCGCTTAAGACAAGAAGGGATTATTGATCGCTACCTGGTGGCGCTAGATAACAAAGCGATTGGATATAGCGTATCTGCCTACGCAGAAATTACGTTAAACCATCATATCCCAGCACTGGCAGAGAAATTTATTGAAAAAGTAAAAACCAAGCCAGAAGTGCTCGCGTGCCATGTGGTGGCAGGGGACTTTGACTTTTTGCTTAGGCTAGTAGCAAAAGATATGCAAGATTATCAGCGCATTATCTGGGATTTGCATGCCATAGAAGGCATCCGTCAAATGCGCTCGATTATTGTGATGAACACGCTGAAGGACGAGATTAACCCGTCCCTCTAACTATTGTGAATTAAGACTCTTCTGCAAGTGCCTCTTCCACGGCACTTGCTGCCGCTTCAAAGTGCAATCTTGCTTCTTCATGTTCTTCTAGTTGGGTGAGTAGGCGTGCTAATTCAATGTGCGTAACTGCAGAATCTGCCACCGCTAAGCTAGCTTCCAAATAGCTCTTTGATTTACCCCACAGTTGCTGTTGCTTACATAGGCGGCCTAACGTCAGCAATAAGCTTGCGTCACCGGGGTGTTGCTGTAGCCATTTTTCCGCTTGTTGAATACGGCGCAGACACTCTTTATTTGGCATACCTTCTAGAGGTTGCGCATAAGCTAGTGCTAATTGTGCATCCCATTGTGTCTCTAGTGCCTTAGTCACTAGATCACCCGCTTGCTCATGGTCATCCCATTCATTGAGCTTTTTGCTAGCGACACTGACTAAACGAGGATCCGTGTGCAGGCTACTATCCAGTTTATTCCAGAACCGTTTGAATTGACTGGCGTCTCTAATTTCATCGGCTAATTGATTCGCTAAAGCGTGGCGACGCATGCGTTCTGCTTGTGGCTGATTAATCGCCTCGCTCTTTTCTAGTTGCTCAATGAGCGGAGGAATCTGCGCGTGATGGCCAAGCTTTTGGCGGGCTGTCAGCTCTAAGCGAAGGGCAGATGTTAGCTTCGGTGCAATTTTCTGAGCGTTGCCAATCGTCTCTAGTGCTTCTGCGTACTGGTGTGCTTTTACCTGTAATGTTGCAATGGTCATTAGCTTGGCTAATTGTGTGTCTTCCATTGCCAATTCGCTACGGGCTAAATACTCATCACGTTTACCGAAATTCTTGATGGTGTCAGATGCGGCGGCGGCGACCAAGGCACTAATAGCACGTGCTTTGTTTTTGGTTTCTAGCGTTAGCGCTTTTGAGGCAAGACGTTCTGCTCGGCTATGGCGTCCTTCAAAATAGGCAACCAATGCATCTTGCATGGCCGTATTGGCTTCAGCTTGCTTACGCTCTGCGTGAAATTTCTTTACTTTAGTTGGTAAGGCAACGGTGGTAACGATGGCACGAATCAAAAAGTAAACGAGTGAAAAGGCAATGATGATCAACACGACAAGTGCATTGAGCGGAATCTCAATATTAAAGTAGTGTGGAATGTGAATCATTGCCGTGCCAGTGTTTACTTTTGCTAGTAAGGCAAATGCTACAGCTAGTGCGAATAAAGTTAAGGTCCAGAAAAGCGCTCTCATTGGGCTTTATCTCCTGCAGCAGGAGTCGCCGGGATTTCTGCTTGTGCGGCTTTTAAGTTGCTGAGTGCTGTTAGGCTCTGGGCTAAATCAGGTAGGCTGACGTGAATATCCGTTGCATTCAATCTGTCGATCGTCTGAATCGAGCGTGTTACTTCGCCAGCTTGACGATCGAAATAGCTATACAAGATTGCACGAGCAGCGGTTAAGTCATTGCGGAAGCTATTTTGATCCCTTTGTAGTAAAGCAACTTTTGCTGCAAGCAGGTGTAACTTAATATTTTCACGTACAAAGTACATCTGTTCTGGCGGTAGCAAAGGAACATCTTGCTTGTCTAGACGACGGATTCGAATGACATCCTTCATTTCACCCCATACTTCATTACTCAAACGCTTGTACCAAGGGGCGTCACTAGCTAGCGGCTTCGCGGCCGCTGGTTTTGCTTTAGGCGTTACATCAATGATGAACGGTAAACTGTCTATATTCGTTAGCAGATTGTTTAACTTTAGCGTCATCCCTTCGCTGTCAATATCGGGCAGCGCTTTTAGTGCTTCAATATCTTTAGCAACTGCTTGGCGCAATGGGTTAAAACGTAAGCTATCAAAGCCTAATAAACGAGATTGCGCGCCTTCTAAGGCAACCAAGGCTGCACGTGGGTTGTCAGCAATTTGCAGTTGCTGGCTTGCTGCCATCAGCAATTGTTCAATTTCTGCTAAGACCAAGTTGTCTCTATGTTGAGAAAGATCTTGGTATAAATTGTTTAGGGCACTTTGTTGAGTTTGTGCTTCAGCCAATTTAGATTCAACGACCGCTAGACGCACACGCTCATCTTGGCGATCTTTTTCTAGTACGCTGATTTGTGCCCGACTTTGCTGTAAAAAGGCTTCCGATTGAGCTAGTTTTTTACCAACTTCTAATTGGGCGTTAGTGAGCTGCTTCCGATTATCCGCCCATTGCAATGCAATAATACCAAGCGCAACCAAGGCAACAATTAGCGTTGGATTGAGCTTTTCGATTAGCTTGTTGCCAAAGTTAGTTTGGCTAGCGGTATTTTGTGTCGGTTCTTGATTTTCGGACATGGCTGTTTCGTTTGGCTGTCGATCGTTTAGTGGAGACTTTAACACGTCTGCAAGCGCTAGTAATAGCGATCTGTCATCTTGAGCGGTTACCACGCGCGCCCCAAATGGCTTAATTGTCTGGGCAATTCGTGGGTGTGTGGTGCATATTAATATAGATTGTAGCTGTTTCGCGTAGTTTTCACCAACCGCCGCAAACAAATGCCGACCCGCTTCACTACTTGTGATCACGATCGCATCTGGTGATTTGGAGGATAATTGTACGGATAAACGATGCGTTAAATCGGTCGGTGGAGTACGCAGGTAGCAGCAAACATACTGGATACGTGCACCACGCGCAGTGAGCTGATCACCTAAATCAGGCCGACCATCTTGCCCGCGAAAAATGTAAATAAACTGTTTGTCTATCGTCTGTAGTTCGGGCATGGCAAGCACACCCTCCGTATCAGAACTGCTTAACGGGTAATACACATTCGGTATACCCGCTTCAATAAGGCGTTCGGCGGTGGATTTACCCACTGCAATGGCAAGTGTAGCAGCAGGCCAGTCTTTTCCTTTGGGTAAGCTGTCTAGCGCAAATTGAACTGCATTCGGACTAACAAAAATGACGGCATATGCAGACGCTAACTGAAGGCCGGCCTTTAATATCTCGCCTTTATCTTTTACTGGCGAAATCTCTAACAAGGGCAGTAAGATCGGTTCGCCACCAAGCTCACGAACAAGGTTCATCGACTCCGTCGCCTGATCAACTGGCCGAGTAATTAAGATTCGTTTGCCGGTTAGCGGTAGCGACATGCCTTAGTAGAATCCTTCGTTTAAATAATTAGGCTAGTTTTGCCATGATTTTATCTGCGCCTTGCTGAATCAACAGATTGGCAACATCAATACCTAGCTGATTTGCAGCGGTTTCATCTGCACCTTCAAGGGTAATGAATTTTTCGGCGCTCAACACTCGGCTACCATCTGGTTCAGCCACAAAACCACGCAATCGTAATGCGCTACCTTCAAGCTCTGCAAAGCCACCGAGCGGTACTTGGCAACTGCCACCGAGTGTTCGGCTCATGGCACGTTCTGCAATAACTCTTAAACTAGTTTCGGTGTGATTCAACTGCTGAAGTAGCGCAATCACTTCTGGCTGATCGGCTCGGCATTCAATCCCTACCGCGCCTTGGCCAACAGCAGGAAGACTTTGTTCCGTGGATAGTGTGCCGCGAATCCGTGCTTCTAGCCCTAAACGTTTTAACCCAGCGACCGCAAGAATAATGGCGGCATATTGGCCATCATCTAGCTTTTTAAGACGGGTTCCTAAGTTGCCTCGAAGTGGTTGGATAACTAGGTGCGGGTATTTCGCGCGTAATTGGCTTTCTCTGCGTAGGCTAGACGTGCCAACAATACTGCCTGCTGGTAGTTCGTCTAATGACGCGTATTGGTTAGAAACGAACGCATCACGCGGGTCTTCGCGTTCTAAAATTGTTGGTAGCGCAAACCCTTCGGGCAGATGCATCGGTACATCTTTCATCGAGTGAACCGCAATATCTGCACGACCTTCTTGCATCGCTACTTCTAGTTCTTTAACAAACAATCCCTTACCACCAATTTTAGAGAGAGACACATCTAAAATGCGGTCGCCTTGGGTGGTCATCCCCAATAAGGTGACTTCAAGCTCAGGGAAGGTGTTTTTAATAAGCTGTTGAACGTGTTCTGCTTGCCATAGCGCAAGTGGGCTTTCACGGGTAGCGATAACGAGTTTGGTAAGCGAGGCCATATGCATCCTTGTGTTGCAACTGCGTGGCGGATTGGGTCGATCTGACGCAAGAGATTGGCTTAAATTGTAGCATGTCACCTCGCCAAACCGTGTGTCTTTCCCATGGCTTTTTCTGATGTCGATCATAGAAAGCTTAAGAATTTAAACGGTTTTGTCTAAAGATCTAAGCACTTTGGGCGGTTTTGCGCAGTTCATTGCCTCTTGAAAAGTATTATTGATTTTTGTGTAGTAAAACTACCATTTTTTATTTTAATTAATGTAGTATGAGTCTTGAGTCAAGCGTTGTTTACCCGAATTGACAGATCACTTTGCCTATGGCGTGTGATTTATGGTTAGCTTTGGTACACTCGTTTCTTGCCCACATGAGACCGGCTGTAACGCCTACTCATGCACAAAAACAGATGCACATCATAAAAAAATATAACGTTGCGCGGAGAGAAGCTCACTTCTCCTGTGGCAACGACATAGGGATGCAGGTCTTCGCTCTCCTTAAGATCACCAACTTACAGCCGTATACAAATATGCGGGTTGGTTGATATGGGCATAGTTGTCAGCAAAGGATGGTGTTCACAAGACTTGGGTTCCCTCTTGCCGGGTATCAAACACAAATAGGGGAAAGTTCGTGGAAGAAGGTGCATTGCCTCTGCGTCGGGATAAAGACGCACCGTTACAAGAAGATATCTCTTTATTGGATCAACTTTTAAGAGACGTGTTGTCGTGTGTAGAAGGTGAAGAAACTGGGTCGGTCATTACCCGGATTCGTGATACCGCACATGCGCTGGCCGAAGCCAAACCAACAGAGCGTGCTGCATTAGAGGCTGAATTATCTCAGCTATCGCATGGCAATACGGTGGCTTTGGTTCGTGCATTCAGTTACTACTCGCACTTAGCCAACATTGCTGAAGATCTTCACCACAACCGCCGTCGTCGCATTCACCGCATTGAAGGTTCTCCACCTCAATTAGGTAGTTTGCCAAATGTGATGCAACGTTTGACTGAAAAAGGGGTAACCCCAGGTTCAGTGATTGAGTTGCTTCAAAATGGCTGGTTAAGCCCTGTACTGACGGCTCACCCCACCGAAGTGCAGCGTAAAAGTATTTTGGACTGTGAGCGCGAAATTGCGCGTTTACTCACAGTCAGAAGTAATCCTTGGTTAGTGCCAGAAGAAAAAGAAGCCAATACAGAGGCGTTACGCCGTTTGGTCTTAACACTATGGCAATCATCAGAGATTCGTAGCTTCAAGCTGACAGTGTTTGATGAAATTCGTAATGGCTTAGCATATTACGACTACACCTTCTTGCAGCAATTGCCAGCGCTTTACTTGCATGTAGAAGAAACATTATCCGAGATGCTCGGTGCGCCGGTAGAGTTACCTTCTTTCTTCCGTATGGGAAGCTGGATTGGTGGCGACCGTGATGGCAATCCATTTGTGAATGCGGAAGTCTTGCGCTACGCATTTAAAACGCAAGCGGAAGTGGCGTTTAAGCACTATTTCGAGCTACTAGCCCGCCTAGAGTCTCGCATGATGCTATCAACTAGAGAGGTGAATGTTTCGCCTTCGCTAGCTGAATTAGCCGCTAGCTCTGTGCAGCAGCCAGAGAGTAGAAAAGAAGAACCGTACCGCTTAGCGTTTATGGCGATCCGTCAAAAACTAGCCGCTAAAGCCATCGCTTTGGGCCTAGATGGCGTGGTGACCTTCTGTGAAGGCGCAGTGGCTTACGATACGCCAGAAGCGTTCTTGGCTGATTTGGCGATTGTGGCGGATTCGCTAGAATCACACCGCAGTGGTTGGTTAAACGATGGCACCTTGTCACGTTTACGCCGTGCGATTCAGGTGTTTGGTTTCCATTTGGCTACGATTGATGTACGTCAGCATTCTGCAGTGCACGAACGTATCGTGACCGAAATTCTGGCTTCCGCCGGTTTAGAGCATTACCCTGCGCTAGACGAAGCCGCCAGAATTCGTGTCTTGCTACGTGAACTAACTTCTCCACGTCCATTGCGCTCTCCGTACTTCCAATACAGCGAAGAAACCGCTAAAGAACTAGCGATTTTTGATGCGATCCGTGAAGTACGCCAGTCATTTGGCAAAGATGCCATCGTGCATGCGATCATCTCGAATGCTAACAGTGCATCTGACGTGCTAGAAGTAGCATTAATCCAAAAAGAATGCGGCATGATGCGCTTAAGCCCATCACCAAAAGCAGATTTGATGGTGGTGCCACTATTCGAGACGATTGATGACTTGCAGCGTAGTGCTGGCATCATGCAGTCACTATACGAGTTGCCATTCTATAAAGCATTGATTGAGGCAAAACGCGGTACGCAAGAAATCATGCTGGGTTACTCAGACAGTAACAAAGATGGTGGCTACCTGACTTCCAACTGGGAGCTGTACCAAGCGGAAGTTGCGCTGGTAAAAGTCTGCGATGCAGCGAACGTTAGACTGCGCTTATTCCATGGTCGTGGTGGTTCGGTTGGTCGTGGTGGTGGTCCTAGCTATGAAGCGATTTTGGCGCAACCAGCAGGAACGGTGCGCGGCCAGATTCGTATTACCGAGCAAGGCGAAGTCATTGCATCTAAATACGCAAACTCTGAAATTGGCTTCCGTAACTTAGAAACCTTAGTAGCCGCTACGCTAGAGGCTAGTTTGTTGCATCCACCAGTCGATCAGACCAACCCAGAATGGTTGGCGGCAATGCAGCAGCTATCTGATGCATCATTCCGTGCTTACCGTGGCCTAGTCTACGAGACTGCCGGGTTTGAAACGTACTTCTCACAAGGTACGCCAATTAGCGAGATCGCCTCGCTTAATATTGGTAGCCGTCCGGTCGCACGTGGTGGGTTTAAAGGGATTTCTTCTTTACGCGCGATTCCATGGGTATTTAGCTGGTCACAGTCCCGTCTGATGATTCCTGGCTGGTATGGCTTTGGTTCGGCGATTTCTCGCTTTGTGGAAGAGCGTGGCGAAGAAGGTTGGGAAATGCTTTCTCAGATGTATCAGGCATGGCCATTCTTCCGTACTGTGCTATCAAACATGGAGCAGGTATTGGCAAAAACCAACCTGACCATTGCAGCGCGTTACTCGGAATTGGTCGAGGATAAGAAATTGTCTGGTAGCGTGTTTGGTACGATTGTGTCCGAGCTACAACGCACAGTGGATGCTATTTTGCGCATTACCGAGCATGAAACATTATTGTCAGCTAACCCGACATTGGCGCGAAGCTTGAATACACGCCTACCTTACTTGGACGCCTTGTCTCACATTCAGGTTGATTTGCTCAAACGCTGGCGTAGTGGTGACGAAGATCCTGCAATTAAAACGGCGATCTTGCAAACCATTAACGGTGTAGCAGCGGGCTTGCGTAATAGTGGCTAGACATTGCGCTATTTAGCTGGTGCAAAAAACACAAAGGGTGCTTATTGGCACCCTTTGTGTTTTTTGCAATGCACTTATTCCGCAATGTTAGGTTTAATCATTGAACATGATGGTTATTAAAAACTAACCATATAAGTTTGGTTCTTACGTGGCGCAACGCAGCAAAATAGCGTTATGATGTGGTTTTGTCTGGCTCGTCAATCGCGCCGAACGTTTTGCAATGAAGACCAAGAGATCCTTATCATGACTCACGCCAATCTGGAAAATCTCAATGTCATCCAGTTGGATGATATGCCGTCCCCTGACGAAATTAAATCTCGTGCGCCACTATCTGATACTGCGGCTCAGACCGTTGAAGATGGTCGTAATGCACTAAAGAATATTCTAGACCGCACTGACCCAAGACTATTTGTGGTGCTCGGTCCATGTTCTATCCATGATCCAGAAGCAGGCCTAGATTACGCGCGCCGTCTAAAAGCGTTAGCGGCAGAAGTAAGCGATGTAATGCTCTTAGTGATGCGTGTGTATTTTGAGAAACCACGTACCACGACTGGTTGGAAAGGTTACATTAACGATCCACGTATGGATGATTCTTTCCATATCGAAGAAGGGATGGAAAAAGCCCGCCGCTTCTTATTGGCGGTGAATGAAATTGGCCTGCCAGCAGCGACCGAAGCCTTAGACCCTATTTCACCACAATATCTAGGTGATATAATTGCTTGGACAGCGATTGGCGCGCGTACATCAGAATCGCAAACTCACCGTGAAATGTCATCAGGCTTGTCTACGCCTGTGGGCTTTAAAAATGGTACAGATGGTTCGCTAGATGTAGCAATTAACGCGATCTTATCGGCAAGCCATCCGCACAGTTTCTTGGGAATCAATGGACATGGTCGTTCTGCCATTATCCGCACCCGTGGCAATGCCTATGGCCACGTTGTGTTGCGCGGTGGTGGTGGTCGTCCAAACTACGATTCTGTGAGTGTGGCAATTGCAGAGTCTGCTCTTAAAAAAGCAAACTTACCAAAGAATATTGTGGTGGACTGCTCTCACGGTAACTCATACAAAAAATATGATTTACAACCACTTGTGATGACCGACTGTATCAACCAAATTCGTGATGGCAACCAATCGATTGTTGGCTTGATGATTGAAAGCCATATCGAAGCAGGTAATCAGTCTATCCCAGAAGATTTGTCACAATTGAAGTACGGTTGCTCGGTGACTGATGCCTGTGTGGATTGGAAAACCACAGAAGATATGATTCGCGATGCCGCAGCGCAACTGCGTGGGCACTTGAATCCTCGTCAAGCCTAAGCGCCTACCAAAAGACTACCGTTAATCGGTAGTCTTTTTCTTTATAGATTGATCCATGTCTCGTGTTGTTATTCTGCCGTTAATCGTGGCCTGTGCTCTGTTTATGGAGCACATGGATGCTACGGTAATTGCGACCTCTTTACCCACGCTTGCCAAAGACCTTGGCGAAGACCCGATTGCGCTCAAACTCGCACTGACTGCCTATGTGGTGGGCCTGGGCGTGTTTATTCCTGTCTGCGGCTGGGTGGCAGATCGTTTTGGGCCAAGGAGTGTCTTTTGTAGTGCCATTGGTGTGTTCATGGCGGGGTCGTTGTTGTGCGCCGTGTCTTCTAGCTTGCCAGCGTTCGTTGCAGCTAGATTTCTGCAAGGCATTGGTGGTGCGATGATGGTGCCCGTTGGACGGATTATCATTTTCCGCGCAGTGGAAAAGTCCGAACTGATTCGGGCAGTAAGTTATCTCACTATTCCTGGCTTATTGGGGCCGGTTATGGGGCCGCCTGTAGGTGGCTTTATTACTACCTACTTTCATTGGCGTTGGATTTTTCTGGTGAATATCCCGATTAGTTTGGTCGGACTATATTTAGCAAAGCGTTTTATCGATAACAAAGTACCAGAAGAAGTGCCGCCTTTGGATGTAAAAGGGTTTGTGCTGACGGGGCTAGGTGGTTCGCTATTTATGCTGGGCACAGCCTTATTGGGTAGTGGTTTAGTGGCTTGGTGGTGGGCGGCTAGTTTGTTAGCTGCTGGATCAGCTATTTTGTTGATGTACTGGCGTTATGCAATTCAACACCCATCCCCCTTAATTGATTTCCGTTTTCTCCAAATCCCTACCTTTAGAGTCAGTGTATTGGGAGGTGCATTATTTCGAATTGCACTAGGTGCATTGCCATTTCTACTACCTTTGATGCTGCAGCTTGGGTTAGGGCTTAGTCCATTTGCTTCAGGGTTAATTACTTGTTGTTCGGCATTAACCGCCGTATTTATCAAAGGATTTGGGACGAGGATTATTAAGCGCTACGGTTTTCGGCGGATGTTATTACTCAATGCTGCGCTAACGGGTATCTGTGTGGCGGGTTATGGATTGTTCTCTCAAAGCACGCCGATTTGGTTGATTGTGATGGTGGTGGCAATTAGTGGCTTATTTCCTTCTTTGCAATTCACTAGCCTAAATACCTTGGTTTACGCGGATATTGACGACGCGCAAGCAGGACGCGCCACCAGTTTTGCCAGTGTGATGCAGCAGTTATCCTTAGGGATGGGGGTGACAGTCGCAGGCGCAACACTGCATTTATCGATGTACATGCATGGACATGCTTCTCTTCAGCAAGCCGATTTTTTACCCGCGTTTTTGGTGATCGGTTTCTCGAGTATTGCCTCGATGTGGATCACCAAAAATTTAGCAGATAATGCAGGGCATCAATTAACAAAAGACTAATTCGCTAGCCAATCCTGCACCATTTGGCCGATTATTTCTGGTAGCAGATCTTGCAGGCTATCTATTGTTTGCCAATTCTCCATGCCGCGCAGCCAAGTTAATTGTCTTTTGCCTAACTGGCGGGTGGCGGCAATCCCTTTTTCTCTAAAGGTGTCGAAGTCATCTAGACCATTTAAATAGTCTAGCGCTTGCCGGTAGCCTACGCAGCGCAAGCTCGGATGATTCGGTGTGAGTGTGGGGTACTTTTTCCGAAGTGCTTTTACTTCTTCTAGAAACCCTTGCTTGATCATTTCATCAAAGCGCAGGGCAATTCGCTCGTGTAAAACCGCGCGATCAGATGGCACAAGCGCAATATCTAGCGTTTGGTAGGGGAGTGGCGTACTGGTTTGTTTCGCAATGAGTGTCGACATGGGTTCGCCGCTCACAATGCAAATCTCTAGCGCTCGCTGAATGCGCTGGCTATCGCTCGGTTTTAATCGCGCAGCGGTGATCGGGTCGAGTTGGGCCAGTTTCTCATGCATGGCAGGCCAGCCACCCACAGTTGCTGCTTCTGCTTCTAATGCTTCCCGTACTTCAGGGTTCGCTTCCGGTAAGTCAGACAAGCCTTCCAACAAGGCTTTGTAATACAGCATCGTGCCGCCGACTAATAACGGAATATTGCCACGATCTGTAATGACCTTCATTAAGGCGAGAGCATCACTTCTAAACTGTGCAGCAGAATAGCTTTCTGTCGGGTCAATAATATCAATCAGAAAATGGGGTGCTTCACTTAATAGTGAGGCATCTGGTTTGGCTGTCCCGATATTCATGTCTCGGTAAACCAAGGCAGAATCCACGCTGATAATTTCGACTGGCAAGGTACGGCATAGATGCAAGGTGCTGGCTGTTTTGCCACTGGCCGTTGGGCCCGCAAGCAAAATTGCTTTGGGGAGGGCGTTAGTTGTCTGACTCATTATTGCCCCCTCATAAATAGTTTGTCTAAATCGTTCATCGATAACTGAAACCAAGTCGGGCGGCCGTGGTTACATTGGTCAGAGCGCTCCGTTGCTTCCATTTCCCGTAGCAACGCATTCATTTCAGGTAGCGTTAAATGCCGGTTCGCCCTTACTGCGCCATGGCATGCCATGGTGGCTAAAATCTCATTTCGTTTGGCCAGTAACACATTGCTCGACCCAACTTCAGATAAATCTTTCAGAATATCCCGAACGAGCGACACAGGGTCGGCTTTTTGTAAGGCAATGGGAACGGCTCGCAACGCCAGATGAGTGGGCGACACAGGTGCCAGTTCAAACCCTAATTCCCGAAGAGCCTCTTCTTGTTGCTGAGCGGTTGCCATTTCTACGCTCGTTGCGTGAAAGCTAGCAGGGATCAGTAGTGGTTGGCTGACGACTGTATGTGCATCGATGGCTTGTTTTAGTTTCTCATACAAAATCCGCTCGTGGGCTGCATGCATGTCTACCACGACTAACCCATATTGGTTTTGTGCCAAAACATAGACGCCATGAATCTGAGCAACCGCAAAACCAAGCGGAGGAGATTGGCTGTCTACCGTGTCAGGTAGCGGCTGTGGAGATGATGTTGTCTGGCTATTTGACACGAATGATGTGGCTGGTAAATCTACCGGGCGTAATTGCGAGAAATACGCTGGGGTATTTTCTCCCGCAGAAAGGGGCATCCGTGTTTGCTCGAACTTGCCCCACTGCGGTTGGCTAGTTTGCCAAGGTGGTGTGCCCGTATCTGCCCGTTCACCTACCTGCGAACTTGGTGTAAATGGGATCGATGTGCTCATGTTTGTATCGATGCTAGGTGTCTGGGCTCCTGCCACTGTGCCCGCTAGTACCTGTTGAATAGCACCTTTTAGCAGTCGATACACTGCGCCACTATCTCGGAACTTTACTTCGCTCTTTTGTGGGTGAACGTTCACATCGACCAAATCCGGCGGAAGAGTAAAAAACAGCGCGTAAACCGGGTGACGCTCATGATGAAGCACATCACGATATGCTTCACGTAGCGCATGGCTTACCAATTTGTCTTTTACAAATCGACCATTCACAAAGAAGTATTGCGCATCACGGCTGCTTCTCGATTGCGTCGGGCTACCAATCATGCCATAGAGGCTTAGTTGTCCGTTGGCGGCATCGACAGGTAATCCTTCTTCCATAAAGGATTCACCCAGAACCGCTGCAATTCTGGCTTGCCGGCTTTGTATAGGAAACTTCCAACAGACTTTTCCATTATGGCTAAAGGTAAAGCTAACCGTTGGCCACGCTAAGGCTAGGCGTTTGCAGGTGTCGTCACAATGGCCGAATTCAGTTGTCGCTGTTTTCAGAAACTTACGCCTTGCTGGCGTGTTGTAATACACGTCCCGTACTTCGATGACGGTGCCTTTTTGCAAGGCGGCTGGTGCTGGGGCAGAAATTTCACCTTCTTGCGTTTCTACTTGCCAAGCATAGTCGCTACCGGTTTCTCTGCTGGTCAACGTCAGTCTAGAAACCGCCGCAATACTCGCTAGCCCCTCGCCGCGAAATCCTAAAGAGCCCACTTGCTCTAAATCATTTAATGATCGGATCTTACTGGTGGCGTGCCTTGCGAGCGCTAGGCTTAGCTGCTCTTTTTGAATGCCACAACCATTATCACTGACCTTTATTAGGGTAATACCACCTTCTTGTAACTGAATGTGTACATCTGTTGCACCCGCATCTAGGCTATTTTCTACAATCTCTTTCAGTGCCGAAGCAGGGCGCTCAACCACTTCGCCTGCGGCAATTTGGTTAATCAGGTGATCGGGTAATAAAGCAATGGTTGGCATTGGCGGGGTCAGGGGTAAATTTCTAAAGCGAAAGTATAAATCAAACCCTACAAATTCGCGTATTTCATCTACAGTACATATTAGGGTTGTAATATTTGCCGCAAATTTGTCATTTGAAATAGGTGGGGTAGCAAATAGGGAGCTGCTGATTTAATAGGCAAATCAATCTTGGTTTCGTTCTAGAATTCTGATAAAACACAAAGAAAATAGAAAATCTAAGTATTTTTCCCCAAAACTAAGAATATTCTTACTACTTAACTGCAGAATGTTTGGCTATACTGCGATTTGCATGTCACATGCTAAATGCAAGAAAAAGAAGCATTGAAGGGAGTTGCTCTAATTTTTAACGTGTTAATTAGGGCAATGGCAACGTAAAAAGCAAATAAGAATCAAGGGGTGCCTGTGACGATAACTAAGACCAACCGTCTGACGATCCTATTTTTAGTGATCGCACTAGCGGCCGAATGGGGGCTATTTGCGCTAGACCAATGGTCATTGATTCAAGCTGCCATTCAGTCCGGTATCCTTTTTATTTTTGCAATTGCGGTCTTTTTACTTCAGCAATCAACTGCTACCGCATCTGGCGCTCAGAAAACTAAAACGTCAAAACAGATCGTTGATGAAAATAATGCTGAACCCATGGTGTTTCAGCGTTTTCGTCAGGCTGACGAAGAATTTATGCACCAATTCGATATTTCTGGTGCTGAGATTCAGCGTGTCCGCACCATGGTGCATGATGCGGCGGATGATCTAATCAACAGCTTTACCAATATCACCTCGCAAGCAAAATATCAGCAAGATTTAGCTCACCGTCTTACCACCGGGTCTGCCATGACTGACGAAGGGGAGAGTCTTACCTTTGAAGGCTTTGCAGAAGACACTTCTAAAACACTGACCTTATTTGTAGATAGTACGGTTCGTAACAGTACGATTGGTATGGCATTGGTTGAGAAAATGGATGACATCGCCAATCAGGTGATGAGCGTTCTTGGTTTCTTGGGTGATATTGAAGCCATCTCTAAACAAACCAACTTATTGGCTTTAAATGCGGCAATTGAGGCAGCACGCGCCGGCGAAGCAGGGCGTGGGTTTGCTGTCGTTGCAGACGAAGTACGTAACCTATCTTTACGAACCAACGAATTTAGTCAGAAAATTCGTGACAATATTGGTTTGGTGCACGGTTCAGTGATGGATGCAGAGAACCGAATTTCTGAACTGGCTGCCCAAGATATGAACTTTGCACTGCAGTCGAAATTGCGTGTAGAACGGACAATGGCCGCTATTAGCAGTCTTAATGCATCGATGGCTAGTACCTTAGATGAACTAGCCACGATTGCTCAGTCAGTCGAAGTAAGTACTAACCAAGCCGTATCCGCCTTACAGTTCCAAGATTTAGTTACCCAATCGCTAACGCATACCCATCGCCGAATGGAAAACATGCGCGCATTGTGTAGCGAAATGTCCGATCTCCAACGCGAGTTGGAATCTAATCCTGCGCTATTAAAAAACGCAGAGTTCCTGCAAGAGAAGCTACCTACGCTGATCGAAAATATTAATGCTCGTGTTGCAGAGTTGCATTCTGATGTCGAATTTAACCCAGTTACCCAAAAAACTATGGAAACTGGTGATATTGAACTATTCTGAAATAGCTGACTAAGCTTAGTGCTGAATATCCGGAGGAAGTAAAAAAATGCCTAAAACCGTTCTAACCGTAGATGATTCCGCTTCCATTCGACAAATGGTAGCGTTTACCCTGAAATCGGCAGGGTATACGGTGGTTGAAGCGCCAGATGGTAACGCAGGCTTGGCCACCGCGAAGTCAAGTAACATAGACTTAATCCTGACCGACCAAAATATGCCGGGTATGGATGGCCTCACCTTGATTAAGGCGCTACGTGCGCTGCCGCAATACCGTTCAACGCCAATTCTGATGCTAACGACAGAAGCTGGTGATGCAATGAAACAGCAAGGTCGTGCCGCTGGGGCAACTGGCTGGCTTGTAAAACCTTTCGATCCTCAAAAGCTACTAGAAGTCGTCAAAAAAGTCATCGGCTAATTCCTCGGAGTTTGCCTTCTTACGGATGGACGCTAGTTTGCATGGTTGCCATGCCTAATGTGTGCATGAAACCTAAGTCACGGAGAGGTTGATGAGTATTGATATGTCTCAGTTCCACCAAGTCTTCTTTGAAGAGGCGGCGGAACACTTAGCGGATATGGAGTCTCTCCTGCTGAAAATAGATATTCAGCAGCCAGAGGCAGAATCATTAAACGCAATTTTTCGCGCGGCCCATTCAATTAAGGGTGGTGCGGGTACTTTCGGGTTTAATAATTTAACCGAAGTGACCCATATTCTAGAAAATTTGCTAGATCGTATTCGCAAGCATGAGTTGGCGTTGACTAGCGAAATGGTCGATGTCTTTTTAGAAGCCGGCGATGTCCTAAAAGGCATGCTAGACGCTCACCAAAATGGAGGGGAGTCTGATGAAGCTGCTTCAGTGGAGATTTGCGATCGTTTACACGCACTCACCGGCGGACAAGTCTCTGCGCCGCCAAAAGTAAATTCGCCAAGTAAGGCGAACACTGCTGTAACGGATGTGATGTCAGAGCAATCATTTCAGTTGGCACTAAAACTACCTGAAGATTTACTCTCCAGCTTTGATTTAGATGATCTAGAGAAGCGATTAAAAGGCTTTGGAACGCTTAACGTATTGGCCGATTTGCCTAGAGATGATGCGGGCATGCATCGCTTATATACGTTTGATACCGCGTCGACGCAAGCGGACTTAATCGACATGTTCTCTTTCTTGTTGCCTGAATTTGCTTTCGAGGTAACGCCACTACATGTGCCCGATTTGACCGATGCAGATGATGGTAGTTTTGGTTTCTTTACCGATAAACCTGCACCTGACACGCTAGTGCTAGAAGAATCTGACGGCTTCGGATTGTTTGCACCACTCACGGCAGATGAACAATCTCCAGTGGCGGACATTCTTGAAGAAGGTGATGGCTTTGGCCTGTTTGCCCCATTACCTGAAGCACCAATTGTGGCAGAAGAATCCGACGGGTTTGGCTTGTTCACTCCGCTAAATGAAGGGGAGCAGGCAGTCTTGGCGGCAGAAAGTGCTGCCCCAGCTACACCTGAAGCAGTGGTTGCGACTGCTGCTGCTGTAGAAAAGCCAAAAGTCAATGTACCAGCGAAAGCAGCTGCCCCTGCAGCCTCTGCAGAAGCCAGTTCAATTCGCGTTGGGGTCGAAAAGGTAGACCAAATCATCAACTTAGTGGGTGAGCTGGTGATTACGCAAGCGATGTTGGCACAGATTGCTAGTCAGTTTGATCCTGTGCTTTACGAACAACTTCACAATGGTATTGCGCTACTAGAACGCAATACGCGGGAACTGCAAGAATCTGCGATGTCGATTCGTATGATGCCAATCTCCTTTGTGTTTAGCCGCTTCCCACGCGTGGTAAGAGACGTTGCAGGCAAACTAGGCAAGCAAGTAGAGCTAGTACTAGTGGGTGAAAATACCGAAATGGATAAAGGGCTGATCGAGAAATTGGCCGATCCTCTCACGCATTTGGTACGCAACAGCCTAGACCACGGCATCGAAAAAGCGGAAGACCGTATTGCTAAAGGTAAGCCAGCAAAAGGGACGCTTACCTTAAAAGCCTTCCATCAAGGTGGCAACATCATGATCCAGGTAATGGATGATGGTGGTGGTTTAAGTCGTGATCGTATCTTGGCGAAGGCCAAATCTAGCGGCATGAATGTCAGCGATACCATGCCAGACCAAGAAGTGTGGAGCTTAATCTTCGAAGCGGGCTTCTCTACTGCCGAAAAAGTCACTGATGTGTCCGGTCGTGGGGTTGGCATGGATGTGGTTCGCAGAAACATTCAGAGCATGGGTGGCAGAATCGATATTGAGTCGGTGAAAGACCAAGGGACGACCATGTCTATCCGCTTGCCACTCACCTTAGCGATTTTGGACGGCATGTCTATTTCGGTTGGACCAGAGGTGTATGTGATTCCGCTGGCCTTTATTGTGGAGTCACTCCAACCAAGAAATGAAGACATCAATACGCTAGCAGGTAAAGGGCGTGTGATTCATGTGCGTGGCGAATACTTGCCGCTAGTTGCGCTTCACGATGTATTCAATATCGAGCAACACGTTACAGAGTTTGATAAAGGTCTTGTCATCATCTTAGAAGCGGATGGCGGCAAAATTGCATTGTTTGTGGATGATTTGTTAGGTCAGCATCAAGTGGTGATCAAGAGCCTAGAAACCAACTATCGAAAAGTTTCAGGGGTGTCGGGAGCAACCATTATGGGGGATGGCCGCGTGGCATTGATTATTGATGTCGAAGCGCTTTTCCGTATGACACGTGGAAAACAAGCGATCGAATCACTTTAATCACGGCTATTAAGAATAACAAAGGAGCTAATGATGTCTTTATTCCAGAATCTATTTGGCCAAGCAGAAAAGCAGGCCATGCAAGACAAGCTTGGGGAAATGCAGGCGGTGTTAACAGCGCTTCATCGCGTACAAGCAGTCATTGAGTTTACCCCAGAGGGAAAAATTCTAACGGCTAACCAAAACTTTTTGTCAGTTCTGGGATACACCTTAGAAGAGATTCAAGGTAAGCATCACAGCATGTTTGTTGAGCCTTCGTATAGCAGTTCGATGGAATACCGCATGTTCTGGGAAAAACTAGGACGTGGCGAATTTGATGCTGCACAGTACAAGCGGATCGCTAAAGGCGGAAAAGAAATCTGGATTCAAGCTAGCTATAACCCAGTATTCGACAGCCACGGCAAACTAACTAAGGTAGTGAAGTTCGCTACGGATATCACCGCTGGCAAAATCCAAGAAGCTGATAATTCAGGGCAGTTAGCAGCCATTAATAAAGCCCAAGCAGTGATTAGTTTTGAATTAAACGGCACGATCGTCGACGCTAACGAAAACTTCCTAAGCACCTTAGGCTACACACTGTCTGAAGTGAAAGGCCGTCACCACAGTATGTTTGTAGAAGATAGCTACAAATCCTCTCCCGATTACCGCGCCTTCTGGGAAAAACTTGGACGTGGTGAATACGATGCAGGCCGTTACAAGCGTATTGGCAAAGGCGGCAAAGAAGTTTGGATTCAGGCGAGTTACAACCCAATTTTGGATCTAAATGGCCGCCCATACAAAGTAGTGAAGTTTGCGACTGATGTGACTGAGCAAGTACTTGGCGCACGTGCACTAGAGCTTGCCGTAGAGCGTTCCCTTGCTGTCGTAAATGCCGCCAAAGAGAATGACTTAACCCAGTCAATTGATATGAATGGTATCTCTGGCCCTGTATCTACCTTATGCAGCGGCATTAACGAACTACTTAGCAGTATTGGTGGCGTGTTAATTGAAGTGCAACAAGCCGCCATGGCGGTGGATGCTGCGTCTAGTGAGATTGCGAGTGGTAACCAAAACCTTAGCCAACGCACAGAAGAGCAAGCTGCCAACCTAGAAGAAACGGCTTCTAGTATGGAAGAACTAACCAGTACCGTGAAACAAAACGCAGAAAATGCAAAACAAGCCAACCAGTTGGCAAAAGGTGCATCTGATATTGCGGTACAAGGCGGTAAAGTGGTTGGACAAGTAGTGAATACCATGTCGGACATTAGTACAGCTTCTAAAAAGGTAGTGGATATTATTGGTGTGATCGATGGTATCGCTTTCCAAACCAACATCCTTGCGCTAAATGCTGCGGTGGAAGCGGCGCGAGCAGGAGAACAAGGTCGCGGCTTTGCGGTGGTGGCAAGTGAAGTACGTACGCTAGCGCAGCGCTCTGCGGCGGCCGCAAAAGAGATTAAAGAATTAATTGGTAACTCGGTTGAGAAAACCGAATCCGGCGCAAGGCTAGTTGATGAAGCTGGGCGAACCATTGATGAAGTGGTGATGGCGGTAAAACGCGTTACCGATCTCATGTCAGAAATCTCTGCCGCTAGCTTGGAACAAAGTACGGGTATCGAGCAAGTAAACCAGGCGGTTACTCAGCTAGATGATACGACTCAGCAAAACGCGGCTTTAGTAGAAGAAGCGGCAGCTGCAGCGGAAAGTCTACAAGATCAGTCACAATCTTTATTTAATATGGTAGCAGCGTTCCAGTTAAACGGTGGCGACACGGTAGTTAGCCGTGGCAAACCTGCGATGCTGTCTAAACCAGCTGCCAGAGTGATGGCAAAACCTGCAAGAGCCGCTTCACCTTCTGCTGCGAGTTTATCTAAACCGAAGCTAGACACAGGTGACGAGTGGGAAGAGTTCTAATTAATAGCAAATCCTAGACAACAACCATTGAATAGCGATTTTGAAGGACAAGCAAATGGATAATTCCGCTGTAGACCATCACATGAATGGTAGCAACGAATACTTGGTATTCACGCTCGGTAAAGAAGAATATGGAATTGATATTCTGAAAGTGCAGGAAATTCGCGGCTACGATACCGTGACCAGTATTGCGAACTCGCCAGAGTTTATTAAAGGGGTGATCAATCTCCGCGGTACGATCGTACCGATTGTGGACCTGCGGATTAAGTTTCATCTAGGAAACGTAACGTACAACCAATTTACGGTAGTGATTATTTTAAATATCGCAAACCGTGTGGTGGGTATTGTGGTGGATGGCGTGTCGGATGTGATTACGCTGGCATCTGAGCAAATTCGCCCTGCGCCAGAATTTGGTTCTACGCTAAACACAGAGTACATCCAAGGTCTTGGTACGGTTGAAGAACGAATGATTATTCTGACGGATATTGAAAAGCTAATGACTAGTGGTGAAATGATGCTGGTCGAAAGTGTTGCAGTGTAATTGCATAAAGATTCATAGAAGAAGTAAAAGCCATTTACCACAGGGGTTTGTATGTCGTTCTCGAATTTGAAAATTGGCACTCGGTTAGGATTTTCATTTGTAATTGTTTTGGCCATGTTGGCGGGGTTAGGTGTATTTTCATTGACGCAGCTTAGCTCGTTAAATGGCGATGCAAATGAAATTGGGAAAAACTGGTTGCCAAGTGTTGAAGCAAGTTCGACAGTAAATGGCGAGTTGTACCGCATGCGGCAACGTGAGTATCGTTTGGTTGTAGAGAAAAACTCTGCATCTGCACAAAAAGCATTGAAAGAGTCAAATACCGGCGTTGAAGTCGCTATGGCCAATTATGAAAAGCTGATTACAGAACCAGAAGAAAAAGCGACTTACGCAGAGGCAAAAAAAGTATACGCGACTCATTTGCAGAATCAGGGTTCATTAGTAGATGCATTAAGTGCAGGCCAGCAAGAGCAAGCAGAAGCGATTATTTCTGGTGAAATGCGTACAAACTTCACCAACTTGACCTTGCTGTTCAATAAGCTGGTCAAAATTAATCATGATGGGTCTGTAAAGTCTGTTGCTTCTGCTGATGAGGTATTTAATCAATCGACAAAGTTAGTGATTGCCGTGATTATCATTGCTTTGGCAATTGGCACTTTGCTCGCGATTTTGATTACCCGTTCTATCACCAAGCCATTGGCGAAGGCAGTTGAAGTTGCAAATGCGGTGTCGCATGGTCAACTCGATGTACAAGTACGTGCGAGTGGAAAAGATGAAACCGCCACGCTGCTAAGAAGCATGCAAAGCATGATTGCCACCTTGCAGCAGTTTGTTGCTGCGCAAGAGGAAATGAAATCACAGCATGATCAAGGTGCCATTAGCTTCCGTATAGATAGCCGCCGCTTCGAAGGCCGATTTGCCGCCATGGCAAACTTGGTAAATGAGCTAGTTGCAGCACACATCGCCGTCAAAATGCGGATTGTGGATGTGGTGACGGAATACGCAAAAGGTAATCTGTCTGTAGATATGGATCGCCTACCTGGTGAAAAGGCTAAAATCACGACCGCCATTGATGGTGTGAAGACCAGCCTCCAACAAGTCAATGCACAAATCAAAGAGCTAGTCACTGCAGCGAATAATGGTAACTTCACTGCGCGTGGCGATGCAGCCAAATATCAATATGAATTCCGTGAAATGGTAGAGGGGCTAAATAGCCTGATGTCTACTAGCGACAAAGGCTTGACTGAGGTTGGACGTGTATTAAAAGCGTTGGCTCAAGGTGATCTTACCCAACGTATCGATGGTGACTATCGTGGCACCTTCAAGCAGTTGAAGGACGATAGTAACGAAACGGCAGAAAAACTTTCTGAAATTGTGACTCAGATTCGTGAAGCGACAGATACGATTAATACTGCGGCAAAAGAAATTGCCGCAGGTAACCAGAATTTAAGCCAGCGTACAGAACAACAAGCAGCCAGCCTAGAAGAAACTGCTTCTAGCATGGAAGAACTCACTGGTACTGTGAAACAAAATGCAGACAATGCTCGTCAAGCAAATCAGCTTGCTCGTGGCGCTTCTGACATTGCAGTCAAAGGTGGGGAAGTGGTTGGTCAAGTGGTCAAAACAATGGATGACATCAACAATGCTTCGCGCAAAATTGTCGATATTATCAGTGTGATTGATGGTATTGCGTTCCAAACCAATATTTTGGCGTTAAACGCAGCGGTGGAAGCGGCACGTGCAGGCGAACAAGGGCGTGGGTTCGCCGTCGTGGCGAGTGAAGTACGTACCTTGGCACAACGTTCTGCAGCAGCGGCAAAAGAAATTAAAGGCCTGATCAATGATTCGGTAGAAAAAGCCGACTTAGGTGCCAAACTCGTGAATGAAGCAGGGGGCACGATGGACGAGGTGGTTACATCCGTTAAACGCGTGACCGACATTATGAGCGAAATTGCATCTGCTAGCGTAGAGCAAAGCACGGGTATCGAGCAGGTGAATACCACCATCACCCAAATGGATGATGTGACTCAGCAGAATGCTGCATTAGTAGAAGAAGCGGCTGCTGCAGCAGAAAGCCTGGAAGAGCAAGCACAATCATTAGCGATGGCAGTTGCCGCATTCCGCTTGTCACAATCCAATGGACGATTCATAGGTAATCAGACAAATACAACAAGAGCAATGCCTAATGCCGTGGTCAAACGACCATCGGCGCCGTCAGCGGCATCTAGCATCCCGAAATTATCTAAAGCTGAGCTAGAAGGTGATTGGGAAGAGTTTTAATCCGATCGGTTGATTTGGTCGTCTAACCGTCAGTAAATTTTGAATGTAGAAAGCTGCCGCACAACACAGCAGTTGTGCGGTGATTCTTGCCACGGAAATTGGATTTACTCCTTAGCTAGGAAGTGATGCTATGTCTAGTTCACAACAAAAAAGTCTGAAAACGCAGCTGGTGCAATTTGGCACTGGTATCTCTATTTTGCTAGCAGCGTTGCTAGTGGTCTGTCTTATTCTGCTATACAGGCTCGATCATCGCGTAAAAGTAGAGTTTCCCAATGCCAGAGAGTTTGGCGAGTTAACGTTAAAAGCTCGTTACCATGCCGTTCAAGTGCAGCAATTCTTGACTGACGTGAGTGCAACAGGGGATCGTGGCGGCTTTGAAGAGGCAAAATCAAACCGCGATGAACTACTCAAAAATATCGACGCAGCAAAAATATTAAGGCCAGATTTAGCCACTCAGCTAGATGAGATCAAAGATGCGGCAAACAGCACTTATTCTACTGGTGTTGAAATGGCAAATGGTTACCTGAGTGGTGGCCAAGCGGTTGGCAATGCAATCATGAAACGTCCATCAACCGGTTTTGATGAGCGTTCTGCTGCATTAACAGAAAAAATGGCCGCATTAGATAAATTTGCGGATGAGTATTTTGAAAAGATTAAGTCTGAATCTGCTACAGATTCTACCCAGATGGGTATCGGCTTACTGGGTGGATTACTCGCGGCCATTCTCATCTTTGTCGTTGCTGTATCGAAACTGTACAAACGCATTCATCGCCAATTGGGTGGCGAGCCAGAGCTACTAGCAAATGCAGCGCTAGAAATTGCACAAGGTAAATTGGGGCAGGAGCTACCGGTAGAAAAAGGCGACTCGACAAGCGTTATGGCGCAAATGCAGGTGATGCAGGTAGAGCTTCGCAAAACGGCTGTGATGGCGTTAGAAAATGCACGTATTCGTCAAGCGTTGAATTCAGTGAATACCAGTGTGATGATTGCAGATCAAGATCGAAACATTACTTTTATCAACAAAGCACAAGAAGCGATGTTGATTTCACTGAATGATCAACTTCGTAAAGAGTTGTCACAGTTTGATGCTTACAATGTCATTGGCAAAAACATCGATATTTTCCACAAAAATCCAAGTTACCAGCAACAAATGTTGGCGCGACTAACAAAAACGCATGTGGCGAATATTGTTGTCGGGGCACTACATTTCCGTCTGACCATGAACCCAATTAAAGATGCGAATGGCGCTTCGATTGGTACAGTAGTGGAATGGGCTAACCGTACATTAGAAGTGCAAACAGAAGAAGAAATTGAGAGTGTAATTACTGCAGCTGCAAGTGGTGATTTCTCTGTTCGCATGGAAACCAATACAAAACAAGGTTTCTTTAAAACCTTGGCAGAAACCACTAATCGCTTACTAGACAATACGGAAAAAGCGCTGAATGAACTGGCGGATGTCTTTAGTGCCTTGTCGCGTGGGGATCTTACCCAACGGATGGCGAGTGATTTCTCAGGCACATTGGGCCAACTGAAAGCCGATAGTAATAGTACGATTGATCGACTAACCGATATCGTTATCCAGATTAAAGAAGCGACAGATACCATCACAATTGCTTCAAAAGAAATTGCTGCAGGTAACCAAAACCTAAGCAGCAGAACTGAACAGCAAGCTGCCAGCCTAGAAGAAACCGCTTCTAGTATGGAAGAGCTAACCGGTACGGTAAAACAGAATGCGGACAATGCCCGCACGGCAAACCAGCTTGCTCGCGGCGCATCAGATATCGCAGTGAAAGGTGGTGATGTAGTTGGTCAAGTAGTGAAAACCATGGACGACATCAATAATGCCTCTCGCAAGATCGTTGATATTATTAGCGTGATTGATGGCATTGCCTTCCAAACCAATATTTTGGCCTTGAATGCCGCGGTAGAGGCTGCTCGTGCAGGTGAACAAGGCCGTGGTTTTGCGGTGGTGGCGAGTGAAGTACGTACATTGGCACAACGCTCTGCTGCTGCGGCCAAAGAAATTAAAGGCCTGATTAATGATTCGGTTGAGAAGACCGATCAAGGGGCTAGGTTGGTCGATGAGGCAGGTCACACGATGGGTGAAATTGTGACTGCGGTGAAGCGCGTGACCGACATCATGAGCGAAATCGCTTCTGCTAGCATTGAGCAAAGCGCGGGCATCGAGCAAGTAAACCAAACTGTTACTCAAATGGATGATGCAACCCAGCAAAATGCTGCTTTGGTAGAACAAGCAGCGGCTGCCGCAGAGAGCCTAGATGAGCAAACTCAGTCATTATCTATGTCAGTTGCCGCCTTTAAACTAGAGCGTGGTGGAGCGGTAACAACAAGAAGAGCACCAGCACCTTCGATGGCTACGAGTTCAAACACTGCGCCAGCTGTCGCGAAGCGAGCCCCAAGTACCGGTGTCTCCTTTCCGGCCAAAGATGAAGATGGTGAATGGGAGGAATTTTAATTAGCTGACTCATTTGTCAGTTAATTGAAAAAGACTGCAACATTTGTAACGTCAACCGTTTATCTATAGTAAAGAATCGCCTAAGCTAAGCACATAAGGGGTAGAAATACTCCTCAAAACTGTGAAATGCCTAGGTAGTTACGATAGTTAGTCTGTGGGTTGGAGAAGGCAAATGTTGAAGTCTAATAGTTGGTTAAATCGTTACTCTATTGCACAGCAATTATGGATCTTAATTGCAAGCTTTGTGTTTTCATTGCTATTGCTAGGTGGTGTCATGACTGCCACGCTAAAAGAGGTTCAAGTTGGCGGCCCAATTTTTAAGCAAGTAGCAGACGGTAAAGATTTAGTCGCAGATATTTTGCCTCCCCCTGCGTATTTAATCGAAGCGTGGCAAGTAACCTTGGAGTTAGCTGTCACTTCTTCTCCAAAAGATAAAGCAGTATTAGTGGCAAAAAGCCACCAGCTAAGAAAAGACTTTGATGCCAGAGAAGTTTATTGGCAAGAGGTGTTGTCAGACGGCAAGCTGAAAGAAGTGTTTCTGAAAGGTGCATACCCTGCCGGTCGTGCCTTTCTGAATCTAAGAGATCAGGCGTACCTGCCAGCAATAGAACGCAATGATGTTGCTTCTGCGCAAGCGTTATTACCAAAATTAAAAGCACTTTACTTGGCTCATCGCGCAAAGATTGATGAAGTCGTAGAAATGGCCAATGCGCGTGTGACAGGAGATGAAGCATCCGCGCATGATGTGATCAACAGTCGTTCAATTACCTTAGTCGGCGTGGGTTGTCTGCTATTGGTTGTCATTATGTGGTTAGGGCAAGCAATTGCAAAGCAAGTAAAAAGAAGTATCGGGGGCGATTTACGAGAGGCAGCTCGCGTCGTGGCGAATGTGGCAAATGGTGATTTAGAAAGCAAAATCCCGTTAGTGACGCAAGATACACAAAGCTTAATGTTTAATTTGCAGCGCATGCAGTCTTCATTACTCGCTGCGCAACGGCAAGCCAGAGAAAATGCGCGGATTCGACGTGCACTAGATGCAGTAAGCTCAAATGTGCGTATTACAGATGAACACGGAATTGTGTTGTATGCCAATCAAAAGTTACATACAACAATTAAACAATTAGAAGTAGGTATTCGGCAAAAACTGCCATCTTTCCAAGCCTCACAGTTTATTGGAATGGATATCACTAAACTGTACGATGACACAATGTCAGACGGGCGCTCGGCGCAATCGCTACGACAAGAGCGAACATCACTAATGAATATTGGTGGTAGGACGTTTGAAGTAAAAACTGCGCCTGTTTTTGACGAACAACAGCAATTGATTGGCACGATTGGCGAGTGGCATGACCAAACCGACTTGTTAAAGGTGCAAGAAGAAGTAAGATTAGTGATTGATGCGGCTAAGCAAGGCCATTTCAATCAACGTATTTCTGTGAATGGTAAAGATGGCTTTTTTCTGACGTTGTCAGAATCGATGAATACGCTCTTGGCGTCTACAGAGAGTGCGCTATCGGAATTAGGTGGCGTGCTTTCCGCGTTAGCCAATGGTGATTTAACCGTTAAGATGCACAGCCAATATGAAGGTATGTTGGCTCAATTGAAAGAGGACTGTAACCAAACGATCGATCAACTAGCAGAGATCGTTTCGCAAATTAGTTACTCCACCAACTCCATTCATTCTGCATCGCAAGAGATTGCCACAGGGAACTTTGACTTAGGCCGTCGGACGGAAAAACAAGCAGCAAGCATTGAAGAAACGGCTGCCAGCATGGAAGAGCTGACGGGCACTGTTAAAAAGAATGCTGAAAATGCACATCAAGCAAATGAATTAGCTTCTGGTGCATCTATTGTGGCAGGTCACGGTGGAGAAGCGGTTGAAAATGTCGTTTCAACAATGAACGAAATTAATCAATCAGCAAGAAAGATTGTAGACATTATCAGTGTGATTGATGGTATTGCATTTCAAACTAATATTTTGGCACTCAATGCAGCGGTAGAGGCTGCTAGAGCAGGTGAGCAGGGTAAAGGGTTTGCCGTCGTGGCAAGTGAGGTAAGGGGGCTGGCTCAGCGTTCCGCAACCGCAGCTAAAGAAATTAAAAAACTGATTAACGACTCGGTTTCTAAAACAGATAGCGGCACAAAACTAGTTAACCAAGCAGGGGAAACCATTAAAAAAGTCGTGGTCTCTGTTAAACGTGTGACGGATATTATGGGTGAAATCACGGAAGCCAGTGCGGAACAAAGCGCAGGCATTCAGCATGTCAACCAAACCGTTTCGCAAATGGATGCCGCCATTCAACAAAATGCCTCCTTGGTAGAGGAAGCAAGTACGGCAGCAAGTAGCCTGAAAGAACAAGCTGAGAATCTACAGCAGTTAGTCAGTCGATTTAAACTGACAGTGAATAATCAAGTGAATGTCAGAGGCAACGTCCCCAGGTTGGCCTCGTTGACAGTGAAAAAACCGGTAGGTGAGCAAGATTCATGGGCTAGCTACTAAGGTTAGGTGTGCTAGTTGCAAATTGCCGTCTACAATGAAAATAGAATATTAAAAGAGAGTAGGGCTTATTATGGTCGGTAACGATGATCTTCATCGCGAATTCCAGTTTACAGATCAAGACTTTGAACTAGTCAGAAAAGTGATCTACCAAAAAGCAGGTATTTCATTAGCGGATAGTAAAAAGCAAATGGTCTATAGTCGTTTGGCAAGACGACTACGTGCGAATCAAAAAACCAGTTTTCGTAGCTATTTGGAAATGCTACAAGCAAGTCCAGACTCTCCTGAGTGGGAAGAGTTTACGAATGCACTGACCACCAATTTGACCTCCTTTTTCAGAGAGTCTCACCATTTCGATATGCTGAAACAGCACTTGTCGAACGTTGGCAAAGATGGACATCAGATTAATATTTGGTGTAATGCATCTAGTACAGGCGAAGAACCTTACTCTTTAGCCATCACCTTGATGGAGCACTTCCAGTCCGCCACACCAAACGCTGCGATTCTAGCGAGTGATCTAGATACAAATGTGCTTGCTAAAGCGCGTGAAGGTGTTTACTCGTTAGATAAGGTCGAAAAATTATCGTCAGATCGGATGCGAAAGTTCTTCCTAAAAGGAACGGGAGCGCAAGAAGGTTATGCCCGTGTTCGCCCTGAATTGCAAAAGCTAATTACTTACCGACAACTCAATTTGCTCGATAACGCTTGGCCAATCCGTGGGCCTTTCGATGCGATATTTTGCCGGAACGTCATGATTTATTTCGACAAACCAACACAACGAAAAATGTTGGAAAAGTTTGCGCCGCTGCTAAGAAAAGATGGCTTACTCTTTGTCGGGCATTCAGAGCATCTGAGTCATGTTGCAGATATTTATGTACCATGCGGCAAAACGGTTTACAAGCTGAAGGGCTAATGGATGGCTGCGCCAAAAGAAGAGGTTATTACTCCTAACTTATATTTTGACAAACGCTTTGAAACAGAAGCTGCCAAAATTTTGCCTGGTGAATACTACGTCACGACCAGAGATATGCTGATTGTGACCGTGCTGGGGTCCTGCGTTTCTGCTTGTATTCGGGATCGGGTAACGGGGATTGGTGGAATGAATCACTTCATGTTGCCAGATTCAAATGCTGATGCTGATAGCCCTTTATCGATGTCAGCACGTTACGGCGCTTATGCAATGGAAATTCTCATTAACCAATTGCTTAAAAATGGTGCTAAACGAAATCAGTTAGAGGCAAAGGTGTTTGGTGGTGGTAATGTGTTGCGGGGATTTACAGTATCTAATGTAGGCCAGCGCAATTCAGAATTTGTGCATCACTTTTTGGATTTGGAAAACATTCCGATTGTTGCGCAAGATCTACTCGATATTTACCCACGGAAAGTATATTACTTCCCGAAAACTGGCAAAGTGCTAGTCAGAAAGTTGAAAACTGTACATAACAATACGATTGTGCAACGTGAACGCGATTACAGCATGCGCATTAATTACGGTAAGGTGGATGGACAGGTTGAACTGTTCTAATTCATTTCGCTGGTGCGGCACAGTGTTTCCGTTAGACAACAACTTTGCAATTCAGAGGATGTAATGAATAGACTGAAGGTGGTGGTGGTTGATGACTCCGCACTCATTCGTAGTTTGCTGACTGAAATTATTAATCAATCATCAGACATGACGGTAGTGGGCGTAGCTGCTGATCCCTATGCAGCGAGGGAAGTGATTCGGAACACCAATCCAGATGTGATTACGTTAGACATCGAAATGCCAAAAATGGACGGGTTAGATTTTCTCGAAAAACTCATGAGATTACGTCCAACACCGGTATTGATGATTTCTACGCTAACTGAGCGCAGTTCAGATGCAACGTTAAAAGCATTAGAACTTGGGGCAATTGATTACATCGCCAAACCAAAACTCGATATTGCAAGAGGGATGGAAGCATTTGCCGATGAAATTAGAGATAAATTGAGAACAGTTGCAAAAGCAACGGTAAAAGCACGCGTTATGGATGTTACACCAAAGCATACGGCAGACAGCATCCTGCCAAGTATCAAAGGAAAGATGCTATCGACAGAAAAACTGATTTTAGTTGGTTCATCAACCGGTGGTACAGAGGCATTACGAGAGTTCTTGGTGCCAATGCCGCCAGATAGCCCTGCGATCTTGGTTACTCAGCATATGCCGGAAATGTTTACCAAATCGTTCGCCCAACGCCTGAATGGTTTGTGTCGCATAGAGGTAAAAGAGGCAGAGCATGGTGAGCGTGTCATGCCGGGGCATGCGTATATTGCGCCAGGGCACTCCCACATGCTGCTTGCTAGAAGTGGTGCAAACTATGTGATTGAACTCAATCAAGGGCCGCCTGTTAATCGCCATCGACCAAGTGTGGATGTGTTGTTTAGATCTGGTGCTAACATTGCAGGCCCTAATGTGGTCGGTGTGATCCTGACTGGCATGGGAAAAGACGGCGCAGTCGGTATGCTGGAGATGAAACAAGCCGGGGCATATAACTTTGCTCAAGATGAAGCGAGTTGCGTTGTTTTTGGTATGCCTAAAGAAGCAATTGCACTAGGTGGGGCAGATGAGATCGTTCCTTTGTCGAAAATGACGGAGCGAGTACTGACCTATTTGTCAAAATATGGCAAACTCAATAGAGTTTAACTATTTACGGGAAAATTCGTCGATTTTTGCCATAATTAGTATGTGATTAACGCTAGCCTTTAACCCCAAAAGGCTTCATTCAGAAAGGGAATACCTATGCAGGCTAGTTGTTCGTTCAATGGCCCCGTTGCGGTCGTCTCACTGACTGGGCGCTTTGACTTCAACTCCCATCGTGTTTTCCGTGAAGCGATCGATAAAGGCTTAGCAGAACCAAACGTAAGACAGCTGACGATCGATTTCAAAAGTGTCGACTATATTGATAGCTCGGCATTAGGGATGTTGATGCTGCTTAAAGAAAAAGCAGATATGGCCCGAAAGCAAGTAACGCTATCGAATTGTTCTGGCGTCGCAAGGCAAGTGCTAGACATTGCTAATTTCAGCAAACTCTTCACCATGGAATAAAGGGAATCGGTTTGCAACTGTCTAATGTCCCCATGATGATTCTGGTTGTCGATGATGACCGGATGATCAGATTATTACTGCGTCGCTTTTTAGAGTCTTGCGAACATCAAGTCGTTGAGGCGGCAAGTGGCGAGGAGGCATTGACGTTATTTGCGGAAGCTAATCCTGATATTGTCCTGATGGACATGGTCATGCCAGGGATGGACGGGATTGAAACCGCCAAGCAAATCAAAAAAATGCGCGATGAGCGCTGGACCCCTATTCTGTTTTTAACGGCGCTGGATAATGAGGCTGATTTGGTCGCTGCCTTGTCTAATGGCGGCGATGACTACCTTACCAAGCCTGTAAACTTCCCCATTTTACGTGCCAAGCTAAGTGCTTTCGAACGTAGCGTCATGCTGAATAAGCGGGTGCATGAACAGTCTATCGAATTAGCCAGATATCAGGATCGATCTAGAGAAGAACTGCGCGTTGCTCAGCACTTGATGAGCCGCATTGTCAGTGGAGATAAATTAGCTGATCCATTCCTAAGTCACTGGAACTCCTCTGCAGAATTTTTATCTGGCGACTTGATGGCCGCGGCAAGAACGCCTGGTGATGTCTTATATGTCATGCTTGCCGATGGTGTTGGGCATGGACTAACCGCGTCTTTGAACGTACTACCTGTAACGCAACCCTTTTACACAATGACAGCAAAAGGGTTTTCAATTGTCGAGATTGCGCGGGAAATCAATGCCAAAGTTCGGCAATTAATGCCTAGGGACCGCTTCATCTCTGCTGTGCTCATTTCTGTCGATATGATCGCTAGCCGTATTGAAGTTTGGAATGGCGGTATTCCTAAAGTCTTTGTGCTCGATAGTTCTGGCGCGGTAAAGCATGAGTTCAACTCTAAACACCTGCCATTAGGCATTTTGCCAGAGTACATGTTTGATTCAAAAGTAGAAGCCTACCCAATTAATGAAGATTTACGCCTCATTGCATATTCTGATGGCCTGATTGAGGCGGGAGATGAAGGTGGCGAACTCTTTGGACATGAACGCTTAATTAAAGCGATTACCAACTGTGATGTTGGGCATGAAGTGGCCGCCATTCAAGAGGCGATTGTCGAGCATCTACAAGGGCATACGCATCACGATGATATCTCATTAATGGTGCTCAATTGTCAACGAGCACTTTTTGATGAAATGCGCTTAAAAGCAAAAGCAGAAGAAGACATTGTAGGGGATAAACTTACCCCAGGATGGCGCTTTATGCTGGATCTAGGGCCTGCAGAGCTCAAACGTGTCAATGCCATTCCACTGTTGATTCACGTGCTGGATCAAATGAACGTTTCTAGAAAACAGCGCTCAGAAGTGTTCCTTATTTTGACCGAGTTGTTTGCAAATGCATTAGATCACGGATTGTTGTTCCTTGATTCGGCAATGAAAGAAACGCTAGGCGGTGTGGACGATTATTTTGATGAACGAGCAAAACGTTTGCACGATTTGTTTGAGGGCCGTATCAAGTTAGAGGTGGCGGTCATCGTTGAAGATGGACAGAATGTTCTTCGCTTAGATGTAGAGGACTCTGGTGCTGGATTTGATACGACAGATGTGCCTGATTCTAGTGCATTGATTAAAGTAGCGCATTCTGGAAAAGGGATTGCGCTGGTGAGATCACTGTCTAAACAAGTGGTGTTTCATCCTCCGGGCAATCATGTGACCGTGGACTATGTTTTAAATGCAGTAAAGGTTTGATGGAGCTTGTAAAATTACGTTAGCACGAACGAGCGAGAAGCAGTAAAATAGCATAATCCGATATCCGGTTGGCTGATTGCTTGACCGGTTTTGATTTTTCCATTTATAGTGAAACAATGGAAGCTGAACTAAATCTACTTGAAGAGCGTATTGTGACGCTCACCTTATTGTGTCAAAAAATTCGTGAGGAGAATCACGACTTATTGACGCAGTTGCAAGCCGAACGTGAGCAAAACTCTCTTTTATCAGGGAAAATTGTTTCTGCGTCTGAACGCTTAGAGCAACTACTTTCCAGATTGCCAGAGGACGCATAATGGCTGGTGAAATAAAAGGTTTAGATGTAACCATTATGGGGCGAGAGTTCCGTGTGGCTTGTCCTGCAGAAGAAGAGCAGGGTTTACTAGAAGCGGTGGCTTATCTTGATTCTAAGATGCGCGAAATCAGAGATTCTGGTAAAATAGTCGGTATAGATCGTATTGCAGTGATGGCAGCACTAAACATCACGCATGAGTTTTTACACATGAAAGTGACTCCTGATGTTGATTTAGGAGATTTCAAGCGTCGTATTACTCGGATGCAAGGCTTGATCGACAAGACAATTGCAGAACAGAACTCTCTGTTCTAACCGTTTTTAAGGTTATCCCTGCAGTGTTCGTTAGGGTTCGATATCTTTGAACCAATATTTGTGACTCTGGCTGCCAGAGTTCGGAGTGGTGAGCTATTCCATAGTGAAAAGGCCTAAAGCTCCGGTTAGGCGGCCCCTTGAACCTTAGGTTCAAGACTAGAAACCGACGGCACTTGCGGGGATTCTATCCCCTAAAATTTCTTTATTCTGTTTTTTTTCTTTCCTTCTCTGCTACATTAGTGACTCATCCTGAAAAAGATTTTTTATGAGTCAAGATAAGCAAGCTATTCGTCGGTCAATACGACGTCTAAGAAAAACCATTACTCCACTCGTACGAAAACAAGCGGCAAAAGCTGCGCTCAAATTCTGCAGAAAATACATTCCTTTGCTAAAAGCAAAGCGAATTGCATTTTATTGGCCTATGGCAGACGAGTTCGATGTTTTGCCGATGCTTACTTTTTGGGAGGAACAAGGAAAGGCATGCTACCTACCTGTTGTCCCCAAAAATGGGCGGAGGCTATGGTTTGTGCGCAAAGATAGTCGCACAAGGTGGAAAAACAATCGTTTTGGTATCCCAGAACCTATTCACCCGGAACGTATCCGAGCCGAACAGTTAGATGTCGTTCTCGTTCCCTTGATGGGCATTGATCAATATGGTTTTCGCTTAGGGATGGGTGGTGGGTTTTACGATACATCGATTGCTTGCCGACGGTTAAGAAATATGACTAGGCCAAAATTAATTGGTGTTGCTTATGAGTTGCAGAAGGTGAATCACCTAGAAGCAGATCCTTGGGATATTAGGATGGATGCTTTGGTTAGTGAAAAAGAGTTTAGCGTTTTCCCCAAAAACTAATGGTTCGCAATCACCCGGTTTCTACCGAGCGATTTTGCTTCATACAAAGCCTTGTCGGCAGCGCTATATAATGCATCAAACCGCTCATAGTTGCCTTGTTGAAAGGTCGCTATTCCTATGCTAATTGTGAGACGGTCAGCAATTGGAGAGGCCGGGTGAGGTACTGCTTTTTCCCAAAGGGAATTGCGAAGAACTTCAGCCAGATTGATAGCTTGCGGTAATGGGGTTTCAGGTAGTAAGACGGCAAACTCTTCACCACCCACTCTGGCGCAAAGGTCACTCTTGCGTCCAAATACCTGCTCTAGTGCCTGAGCAAACGCTTTAATGGCTTCGTCACCAGCAGAGTGCCCAAGGCTATCATTTAACCGTTTGAAGTAGTCTAAATCGCATAGCATCAGGCATAGTGGCTGATTACTGCGGTTTGCGCGACTAAATTCAATTTGACGCATCTCATCAAAATAACGGCGATTGGCTAAACCGGTTAATGAGTCTGTCCTTGTGATCGCTTTTAGTTGCTTATTTGCAATCTCAAGGGTCTCTCGGGCGTTTTGGATCTCTTTGTAGCGTTGTTGATTAACGAGTGTGCCAACAATTAATGCGTTGGCAATAGAAAGTAGGGTGATTTCATCTTCTTCCCATTGTCGTTTATGGGTGAGTGAGTCATAAGTAATGTAGCCAATGACGCCACCATTATGCTGTAACGGCATCGCAATTAAACTTTTCACTCGATGATTGGCAAGCGTTGCTTTTTCAGGAAAGGCAGCTTCCGGCAATTCTTCAAGGCTTTCTATCACGATTGGGCCTTTACTTAACTGCTCAAACCACCATGGGTATTCGGCTGGTGTCACTTTTGACAATAGCAAATGGCTACTTGGGAAATCTTCTTCTAGCCACTCGTTTGAATAAACAAACTGCTTATTTTCTTGATCGTATTGAAATAAAGAAACTCTTTCAATACTCATAAATCTTGCTACTCGTCCTAATGTTTCTGTTAATTCAGCTTCTACTTGGTCGGCAGGGATCAGCAACAGTTCACTAAAATTTTTCGAGAGCAATTTTTGAAATTTGGTGAGGTAATCTAGCGATTTTTTGCGTTGAGCCATCTGCTGTCTCAAGCGTTCTCTTTCATCGCTAATCCCCGTTCTTAGCAGGGTATGCTGCATATGAGATTTTTGTAAGTGCTCTTCAACTTTTCTAGAAACTTGTCGATAGTGTCGAATCGCACCATAAATTGTCGCCGAATGCAAAGCTTCTAGATTAATCGCACTAGATAATTGTTTATTAATTTTGTTGAGTTGCTTTAGAAATAGCGCGTTAACGATGACAGAGAGAATAATTAAGATTGCAATCGAAATGAGTACCAGCATGGTGAGATGCTGTGTTTCGAGATTGCTATGGGTAAGCCCAAGGTAGGCGCAACCGATTAATGCCAGCAATAAAAGAATGCTGGGGTGAAATAGGTTTTTGAATAGCCGACTTTTCGGTAAGTCCATTAAATGTCTTGGTCGCGAAGTGTAAATTACAAAAATTTTAGTAAATGTTTGACTATTATTAAGTATCTTCGAAATAGTTAACTATGTGATTATAAATCATGTGCTATAAACAGTGGGTGGTATGTCCATTTAATTATGTAATTTGCATCAAGCTTTAACTGGAAACATGCTAGTCCGTCCCAGTGTTGTCTGTTTTATTTTGAGGTTATCACTACAATGAGCGTTAGTATTGAACAAATCGTCAGTTATGCTGAAACTTTAGGGATGCCTGAAGAATTGTTGCCCGATTTGGCAGTTGTAGTGGTCGAGCAACTCCCTGCGCAACTAATGTCGATCGCCGAGGCACTTGCTTCGGGTGATGTTACTCAGGTGATGAAGACATCTCATACCTATAAAGGTAGTGTAGCGACTTTTACGGATACTCGCATTTGGGAGGTGGCCAAGGCGATTGAATTTGGCGCCCGACAAAATGTGTCGATCCCCGAGTTAAAACAAGTATATGCAGAGTTACCGGCTTTGCATGACGAGTTTCTTAGACTGATGGAGGCGTTGGTTTCTAGGGGGTCGTAGGTAAAAAGTTAACGCAAAAAAAACGGACGCAAGGTCCGTTTTTTTTGTTTCATCGCATGGGCCGATTATTTTGCCAAAATACGTGTTTTTGCTCTTTCGATGGCCGCTTTTACTTGTACAGGTGCTGTGCCACCAATATGGTTGCGGCTAGCAAGTGAACCTTCTGGTGTCAGTACTTCAAATACGTCTGCAGCGACGAGGGATGAGAAGCTTTGGAGCGTTTCTAAAGATAAATCTGCAATGTCACAACTTTGTTGTTCTGCATGGCGAACGGCGAGTGCAACTGCCTCGTGCGCATCACGGAACGGAAGACCTTTTTTCACTAAGTAATCAGCTAAGTCAGTTGCTGTGGCAAAACCTTGCAATACGGCGTTGCGCATGGCTTCTGGTTTTACTTTTACGCCACGCATCATGTCTGCGTAAATGGTTAATGTCATTGATAACGTGTCCGCGGTATCAAATAGCGGCTCTTTATCTTCTTGGTTGTCTTTGTTGTAAGCTAGTGGCTGGCCTTTCATGAGGGTCAGTAAGCCCATTAGGTGGCCATTTACGCGACCGGTCTTACCACGAACTAGCTCAGGAACATCAGGGTTTTTCTTCTGAGGCATGATAGAGCTGCCGGTGCAGAAACGGTCAGCTAAATCGATAAAGCCATAACGTGGGCTCATCCACAAAATCAACTCTTCAGATAAACGTGACAAGTGCGTCATGATTAAGGAAGCTGCTGCGGTATATTCAATTGCAAAGTCACGGTCAGATACGGAGTCTAGCGAATTTTCTGTCACGGCTTCAAAACCAAGTTGCTCAGCAACATAATGGCGATCAATTGGGTAGCTTGTGCCAGCAAGTGCAGCAGAACCTAATGGCAGACGGTTTACCCGTTTGCGGCAATCAGCCAAGCGCTCTGCATCTCTTTGCAGCATTTCAAAGTAAGCCAGCAAGTGGTGGCCAAATGTCACAGGTTGCGCTACCTGTAAATGTGTAAAGCCAGGCATCACGGTATCAGTATGAGCGCTTGCAAGCTCTAGTAAACTGGTTTGTAGTTCAGCCACTTCTTTCAGATGTAAATCGATGGTATGGCGCAACCATAGGCGAATATCTGTTGCTACTTGGTCATTTCTTGAGCGGCCGGTGTGCAAACGCTTACCTGCATCACCTACTTTTTCAGTTAGGCGACGCTCAATATTCATGTGAACATCTTCAAGGTCTAACGACCATTCAAAATTATCTGCACGAATATCCGCCAAAATGTCAGCCATGCCTTGGCGAATAGCATCCAAATCTTCTGCTGACAAAATGCCAACTTTGTTTAGCATACTTGCGTGTGCTAGTGAGCCTTGGATATCAAACTCGGCTAGTCGTTTATCGAAATCCACCGATGCAGTGTAACGCTTTACTAACTCCGTAACGGGTTCGTTAAAACGACCGGACCAAAGCTTGTCGCCAGAAGATTGCATTGTCATTTTTCCTTGTTGAAAGAGATGTCCTCAGATAGTATCTATTGCAATGAAAAGAGTACTCTCTAAGCCGCGGGGTTGAATCAAGAAAGTTCGTTCAAACAGCGACATCAAATACAAAACTAATAATATGCACAGTATAAAGCAAAAACCTTCATCACCGAACTTACCTAACTTTACTCAGTTAGGTGTGTTGTTTCGTATTGGCATCACATTGGTGTTTTTTGGGGCATTGCATGAGCTGATTATTTCAAACAGTGTGACTGATTTTGTGACACGTTTTAGTGTGATGGTCTCTTCTTTTTCACCGATTGTGTTAACCATCCTGCTTGGTCTTTATTTCCTTTCAAAACCACTTTCAAACCGCCCTTATTGGTTTTCTTCGATGGTGGTCGTTTTGTGGTGTGAATTATGTGCTGTCACTTGGCTGTGGTTAAGTAATGCGCTTGTATTTGACTTGCAAAAAACCTGGCTGTTAACTCCTAGTATTGTCATTTTCTTACTGTATTATTTTAGAGTAAGAGAGTTGGCGCTTTCGCCTGCGATTACTGAAGCCCGCTTGCAGGCACTGCAAGCTAGAATTAGGCCGCATTTCTTATTTAATAGTTTAAATGCCGTGCTCGTGTTGATCCGAATTGATCCGCGTAAAGCGGAGCGGGTATTGGAAAATTTTGCTGAACTTTTCCGGGTGTTAATGGCTGATAATCGGCAATTAGTCCCGCTTGCAAAAGAATTAGAGCTTGCAAAGCAATATTTAGAAATTGAGCAAGTAAGGCTAGGAGATCGCTTGCAACTCGAATGGCATGTTAGCAAAATGCCGGGGGATGCTATGATTCCTCCCCTCGTGCTTCAACCGCTACTAGAAAATGCGGTATATCATGGCATTGAAAGAAGTGTGGGTGTGGGCAATATCGGGGTAAACATTTATTACAAAGGTAATGAAGTATTTATTCAAATTAGAAACTCTCATCGTGTCAGTGAAAGTGCACCTCATGAAGGAAATAAGATGGCGCTCGCTAATATTCGTGAGCGATTGATGTTGCACTTTGATATGGAGGCAGAAATTTCTGCGCAACCAGGACACGACTATTTTCAGGTCATGATTCGCATGCCGTACCAGAAGGAGGCCAAATGACAGGTGCTCTTAAGGTGTTAGTTGTTGATGATGAGCAATTTGCCAGAACACGTATTAAACAGTTACTTGAAGACTGTAATGACAAATTGGCGGTCAGCTGTATTGGTGAGGCAGGAACGGCAGAAGAGGCCCAGGCGTTGTTAACAAAGCAACGGATGGATGTTGTGCTGCTAGATATCAATATGCCGGGCATGGGGGGCGTTGAACTAGCAAAGTGGATTAAACAATTGCCGGAGTCGCCAAACATTATTTTTACTACGGCCCATGATGAGTTTGCCCTACAGGCATTTGACTTAGCTGCTACTGATTATATTTTGAAGCCAGTTAGGTTGGAGCGCTTATTGGAAGCCCTTGGAAGGGTTAAGCCTACGAAAAAGCCCTCGCCGGTGTTAGATCAAGATGCCTTTATCTCTGTAACTGAGCGTGGAAGAATTATTTTGGTGCCCATTGGCGATGTTTTGTATTTAAAAGCGGAACTCAAATACATCACGATTGTAACAAAAGAAAAAGAATATTTATTAGAAGGTGCTTTAACGCAACTCGAGCAGGATTATTCCGCCCATTTTGTCAGAATTCATCGGAACTGCTTGGTTCATACCGATCAACTATCTGGATTTGAGCGCTCAACCGTCGCAGATGAAGAGCCCCATTGGTTAGCGGTATTGAAATGTGGGGTTAAATTACCGGTTAGTCGGCGGCAATGGCAGCAATTGCGTGGTGTTATCAAATAAAGTATCAATAGATCGCTCAATACAATATTGACAGTTAGGGTAGTTCAGGGCAAATATGTATTTGTTTTGCATTACTTTGCCTTTTTTGTGCAATTTTCATAAAATGCCATTCGCTTAGTAGTTCGTTGTTTAAATTGGTTGCGCCATTTTTATAAATATCATACCTTCTTGAGATGAGGTAGGTTGGATAACATTCCAATAGAAGAGTGGGGAGGGCATGTGGCTGGTTCGCAAAACCTGAGCGGTATAAAAGTCATGGTAATTGATGACAGCAATACCATCCGCAGAAGTGCAGAGATCTTTTTGAAGCAAGCTGGCTGTGAAGTCATTCTGGCTGAAGATGGCTTTGATGCACTGTCAAAAATTACCGACCACTTACCAGATATCATTTTTGTAGATGTAATGATGCCACGTCTGGACGGTTATCAAACTTGCTCACTGATCAAAAAAAATCCACGTTATCAAGTTACGCCAGTTGTCATGCTGTCTTCCAAAGATGGCTTGTTTGACCGGGCAAGAGGCCGAATGGTTGGGTCTGATGAATACTTAACCAAGCCATTCACTAAAGATAGCTTATTAAATGTTGTGGCAGACCGTGTTAAACGGGCTGTTTGAAAAAGTCTTGCGTAAGGGTGTTTGAAATTATGCCGATCAAGAAAATTCTAGTTGTAGACGACTCGCCGACAGAACGGCACTTCCTTGGTGAGATTCTAACCCGTAATGGGTATCAGGTTGTGATGCTTGAAAGTGGTGAGCAAGCTGTGCAACAGGCAAAAGATATCATGCCAGATTTGATTTTGATGGATGTGGTGATGCCTGGATTAAATGGCTTTCAAGCGACGCGTCAAATTAGTCGTGACGAAGCGACAAAGCACATTCCTATTTTTATGTGCACCAGCAAGGGCCAAGAAACCGACAAAATTTGGGGGCTACGCCAAGGCGCGAGGGATTACTTGGTAAAACCAGTTGATCAAGCTGAGCTTCTGTCAAAAATTTCGGCGTTAAACTAAATGGCAAAACGCGTCAGTCTTCGTGAGTTCCAAGAACGGGTATCACAACGACTTCAATCAGCGACCAGTGGCCAAGTAAAACTTTCTAGCCTTGGGGTGAAAGTCGGTGGCCATCATTTTCTGATTGACCTTACTCAGGTGAGTGAGGTGATTAGTGTGCCGCCAGTTTTGCCAGTAACAATGACGCATGATTGGTATAAAGGCGTGACAAATATTCGCGGAACGTTGTACAGCGTTTCGGACTTGTCCCTCTTTTTGCTAGGGGAGCCAGCAATGATTCGCCCTGGAAACCGATTGCTTTTATTGCAGCACAAATTGTTAGATAACTCGGCCTTGTTGGTCGAACAAATCGTCGGTTTACGCCAGTTAGATTTGTTAAATCAAGACATCGCTTCGTTAACCGGATTGGTTGGCGAATGTGTTGGTCAAAGCTTTACAGACGAGACGGGTGCAATTTGGCATCAGTTAGATTTAGAAAAACTAGTCAAACAACCTAGTTTTCTTCAAGTGAATCGCGAGCAGTAAATTAGCATTGACCGCCTTAACCTATCTAATTTCTTTTTAGGTTAATAGATAATAAAAGCAATCTTGCCATTTAAGTTTAGGGCACGAGTAGCAGTGTAAGGGACCGATATGAAACTCAAGTTAGACAAATTATCGAAACTATTTCGGAGCGCAAATAAAGAGCCGAAAGACAATGGTAAAGTCCGTTTCGAGCCAATGAGCACAACGTCCATTATGGATAACTTGATTAAGACTAAATCGGGTGATGCGGGTAGTGGATTTGTTTCTCGTTTACCGGGCGGAGCACAGGGTAGTGCACTACTGCTCATGATTATCGGTCTGGCCGCATTTGTCGGAACTGCTGCATATGATGGTGTGCGAGCAACTCGATATGCGAACTATCTAACGACTTCTACAGAATTGCAGATGTTATCTCAGCGTCTTGCGATGTCGGCATCAGAATCTACCAAAGGTAACCCGATGGCCTTTGAGCAGTTAGATACTGCTTACAAAAGCTTTGAATGCCAACTTAAAAAACTAGCCGATGGTGGCGCCTGTTTGGCCGATCAAAGTGATGAAGTGCCTGCCTCCCCGGAATTTGCTCAGCAGACATTAACCGAAATTAAGGATATTTGGAGTCGCTCTTTTGCTCCTTCTAATCGTCCAAACGTGTCGACGATTATTAGTGAGAAAAAGGTATTGCGCCAGATGACCCAATCGGTGTCATACATCAACACCTCTGATACCGAACTTTTAGAGTTGTCTCAGCAATTGGTTGCCTTACTGCAGCAAAATGGTGCAGATAACCGTATCTTGAACTTGGCCAACCAGCAAGTGATGTTAACTCAGCGTATGTCAAAAAACGCGAACGCGATGTTGGCTGAGGCGACCATTAGCCCAGAAATTGTGTTTATGTTGGGTAAAGATACCAATACCTTCCGTGACACGATGGAAGGATTGATTGCAGGTAATGCCGATTTGCAAATTCCTGCAGCTACGAACACTGACGTCATTGAAAAATTAAATGATGTGAAACGTGTTTTCCAACCGTTTGAGTCATCAGTTTCTCTTTTCTCTAAAAACATGAAAAACCTAAGAGATGCTAAACAAGCCTCTCAGGGGGTGTTCATTGATTCTGAAGCGCTGCTGAAGAAACTAGGTGATTTGACTGAAGCGTATCGTGTAAATACATCTAATGTCATTTTGACCGTCATTAAGTTTGCGACTGTGGGTATTGCGCTACTTGGTCTGATTTTCTTTGGTATTTCATATAGCCGTGAAATTCAACGTCGTGCGCTTCAAACAGAAGCAGAAAACAAACGTAACCAAGAAGCGATTTTACGCTTGCTGAACGAAATGTCTGACTTGGCGGATGGCGATTTGACCGTACGTGCATCGGTGACCGAAGACTTGACCGGTGCGATCGCTGACTCTATGAACTATACGATTGATGAATTGCGAAGCCTGATTACTGGTATTAACCGCGCAACTGACCAGGTGGCCACCGCATCGCAAGATGCACGCTCAATTTCTGAGCGTCTACTCGAAGCGACAGAATCGCAAGCGGATGAAATTATGGATACGAACGTTTCTGTTCGTTACATGGCGGAATCTATTCAGAACGTGGCGGAAAACGCTGCCGAATCTGCACGCGTTGCGCAGATGTCTCTAGATGCTGCTGAAAAAGGGACTGAGGCAGTAGAAAACTCAATCAAAGGTATGAATGAGATCCGCGAGCAGATTCAAGAAACCTCAAAACGTATTAAGCGTCTGGGTGAAAGTTCGCAAGAGATTGGTGAAATCGTTGAATTGATTTCAGACATTACCGAGCAAACGAACGTATTGGCGTTGAATGCCGCGATTCAGGCTGCGTCTGCTGGTGAGGCGGGACGAGGGTTTACCGTGGTGGCGGAAGAGGTTCAGCGTCTAGCGGAACGTTCTGCGGAAGCGACCAAGCAGATTGCAGCCATTGTGAAGACGATTCAGACCGATACACAAGATGCGGTTGCAGCGATGGAGGTGTCTACTCAGGGTGTGGTAGAAGGTGCCCGACTATCTGATGCGGCAGGTCAAGCACTGCTAGAAATTGGACAGGTTTCGAAGAGCCTAGCTAACTTGATTGACTCGATCTCTAGTTCAACGAAAGAGCAAACACAGATGGCTGAACAAGTGGCAAGTAACATGCAGCATATCTTGACGGTGACGGATCAGACCACTGAAGGTACTAAGCAAACCGCTGAGTCTATTGGTCAGCTAACTACACTTGCTCGTGAACTGAAAGGTTCTGTTGCGGGCTTTAAACTCGCTTAATTGACAGATTAAGACCAAGTAACTCACCGATATTGCCCATCTTTAATTAGAAATATCGGTGAGCTCTCGACCCAAAGCCGGAAAATAATATGAGTACAATAGACTTTGACGTGGGTTCATTAATTTGGGTAAAAGCGGAAATTGATAGTGCAATTGGACTTGCTAGACAGCAAGTTGCACAGTTTTCTGCCAACCCTACCGATACCACGCAATTAAAGTTTGCCTCTACTCATTTGCACCAAGCAACCGGTGCGATCGAGATGGTTGGTTTGCCAGGTCTAACGGCTTTTGCGCAAGCCATCGAGGGATTAATCGCTTCTGTTTCTAATGGGGCAACGGCAAATCAAGTTGAGGCGCTTAATTTATTAGATAAAGCACTTGGGCAGATTACCGAGTATATTGCCGCATTGATTGATGGAGCACCTAATACCACATTAAATCTGTTTGCTACCTATCAAGCATTGTTTGAGATTCGTGGTAGCCATCAGTACTCCGAGAGCGATCTTTTTTTCCCCGATCTGCTTATTGAGCTGCCAGAGCGATTGAAATCTGCGCAGATGTTTGTTGGCGATGCTAAAGAGGCTAACCGACGTTTGCGTGTGGCTTACCAGCAGGGATTAATTTCATTTATTCGTTCTGGCACTTCGGATAGCCTGACGAAGATGATTCAACCGGTCGCGGAATTAGCTAAGTATCAAAACACAAGCGCCTTGCGAGCCTTCTGGTGGGTTGCGGCTAGCTTTATTGCGTCTTTATCTTTGAATGCACGCTTGCAAGGTGCTGGTAAAGGTTTGTTATCTCGACTTGATCAGCAAATGCGCCGATTGGTTGATGGAACACCTAAGGCGCCTGAGATTTTACTGCGACAAATGCTGTACTTTGTTGCGATTGCTGAAGTTACTAATTCAGAGATTGAAGAAGTCAGATCTGTTTACGGGTTATCGGACTTACTGCCCCAACAAACGGACTCTTATCAAGTACCATTGGTGTCGGCCTCTGAGGTTCGAGAGCTAAAATCTTTATTAGAGCAGATCAAAGATACTTGGACGAGAGTAACAACCCTACAATCTGACAAACTACCGCATTTTGTTGCTTTGCTAAAACAACTGTCGGGCCAGTTAAAGTCAGATGAGCTAGAAGTGTTAAGCCCATTATTTGATGGCTTGCAAATATTCGCAGACGGTTTGCCAGCAGGGAAAATGCCTTCGGAAACGGATGCAATGGGTGTGGCGACTGCATTATTGCTGGGTGAAACCGCATTAGAGCAATATCCGCATTGGGATGCTTCACTGCCCGAGCAAATCAAACATGTGCTAGCTAAACTTCATGGAGAACTTTCAACTAATAGCCTCTTAGATGAAATTTCTCAACGTGCGCAAGAAAAGCTGCTGTTATCTCAAGTGGCGCACGAAATTGCTGGCAGTTTGCAACAGATTGAACAACATCTAGATACGTACTTCCGCGATTTAAATCAAAAATCGACATTGCTGCCGGTTTCAAACTTAATGCACCAAGTTGATGGTGCATTCATGATGCTTGGTGCAGAAAAAGGTAGCCAGGTTGTCCGTCTGGCAGCGGAAAAAGTGAACCTGTGGCGTGCCGAAGCCTCGCCAGTGCAAGATGACATGGAACATGTGGCTGAAATGTTATCAGCCGTTGGGTTCTATGTAGAAGCCTTGCAAAATCAACGCGCTGACGCAGATAAGCTGTTAGAGAGTTTCCTCGGGGAAGCTGCGCCAGCACATATTGTCGATGCGCCGCTTGCACCTGTTGAACTCCCTGTTGAAAAGCAGGTTGTTCATCTAGAAACGGAGGAAGAAATTCCTGTCGTTCAGGAACAGACAGTATCAGTTGCTGCATCTGTTGGTGAGCTTGATGAGCCAAGTGATCTAGATCTGCTAGATATTTACCTTGAAGAAGCGGGTGAAATCTTAAGCGGCTTGTCAGAGCACGTGCTTGCTTGCCGTGCTAACCCGCATGACCAAGATAGCTTGACGACAATCCGACGTAGCTTCCATACCTTAAAAGGTAGTGGTCGTATGGTTGGCTTGACCCATTTAGGTGAAGCGGCCTGGGGCGTCGAGCAAGTCATGAATCGCTGGTTGCAAGAAGATCGACCAGCGTACCCAGAATTATTAAATCTAATTGCTTTTGCTCGTCAAAAATTTAGTGCATGGGTTTCCGCATTGGCAGATGATGGCAAAGCCGTTGTTGACTCAGATGAATTGAATGCACTGATTGATGCATTTAAAGCTTGGCAAGATGGACCATTACCGAATGTAGTCGTCAGTGAAGCTGCGCCAGCAGAAGATGCAGATAGCCCGTTAGATGCTGTCTTTAACGATTTACCATCTCTTGATTTGTCCTTTGAAGATGACTTGTTATTAGATGAAGAGATCACGGTTTCTGATACCCCCGCAGTAGAAGACTCTGCGCCCCCTGCGTTAACAGACGAACTACCTGTATTGGATATTGAGGCAGCAGATATCGAGGTCATTGAAGAAATTGCGGAGCCTCCATCAGAATACACGATTGGAGATGTCACCATTTCTGCTGTGCTATATGGCATTTTTGTTGCAGAAGCAAATAAACATCTAGCGACACTCAATAACGAATTAGAAGCGGTTGCCAATGGTGGCAACATTCAATCTGAATTTACCCACGCAGCACATACTTTGCGTGGTATTGGAAATACTACCGGGTTTGTTACCGTTGGCCACTTGGCAGATGCTTTAGAGCAATATCTATTAGCCAAACAAGTTAGCGCACATTCGCTAGATGATCAGGTTTTTGCATTGGTCTCTGAGACGATTGCTGTCTTACATGGCATGGTTGAGGCGATTGAACAATTCGAACCGCCTGTTGCCGCAGATGAATTGATCGCACGCCTAAAAGCAACGCCGCCAGTAACCGATGCGATTTCTCTGGAGCAGCAGTTAGAGGCAATGGATGTAGAGGAACCAATTGAAGAAATTTCTCATTCAGAGGAAGTTTCATTGGATCTAGGTGACATCGAGTTGATTGATGAAGTTCCAACACTTGAAGCACCTGTCACATTCCCTGACGAATCCAGCAGCGAAGAGGCATTCACCGCAAGTGAAGAAGCGTTGTCATTTGATCTTTCTGACGAAGAGACTGAAGAGGATGATGACGCTCTTGCATTGCCAGTAAATGATTTGTTACTGCAAGCAGCAGAGTTTACACCAGAGGTTTCTTCTGATTTTGTTTCAGATATTCAGGAAATTGCCGAGCCTGTTGAATCAACCGTTACTTTGCTGGATGAAGACAGTGATGAAGTCGACGGTACGACAGAAGCACTGGCGCTTTTAGAAGGTAATGAAGAAGTCCTTTCTATCGATGATGCTAATGAGTTGATGGCATTAGCAGACGAAATCGTTTTAGATGAAGAAGTTGCATCTGATGAGGTGGCAACTGACGATGTCGCGCTAGAAGAGTTGGATGCATTTAATGGCCTATCTGAACTAGCGCCTCTTGCATCGGAAGCGCCGGTTGAGTATGCATTTGAAGAGGACGATTTGGTCGACATGCCGATTGAGGATATGTTGCACCAAGCGATGGAAAATGTATTGGCGGTTCAGCAAGAGGAGTTGGTTGCAACTAGTGCACCGGCTGCGCCAGCAAGTACGATACAAGTGCAAATGCCTGCAAGCGCGGTGCTTGAACCAGAAGCACAAGATGAGATTGATGAGCAGTTATTACCGGTCTTCTTAGAAGAAGCGGATGAACTGTTGCCGCAGATTGAAGAGACGCTACGCGCTTGGCGAGATTCTCCTAACGACGATGCGCAGGTAAGACAGTTGCTCCGTGATCTGCACACCTTAAAAGGTAGTGCACGTATGGCAGGTGCAATGCGCCTTGGTGAGCTAACGCACTCGTTTGAAACGCGTGTACAGCAAGCGGCTCAGATTGCATTGCTAGATGATGCGCTCTTTGATGGTTTTGAGAATGAGCTAGATTTACTCAACCAGTATCGCGATGTGCTAGCGAATCCTGAACAAGTGGTTGCGGCTCCTGAGGTCGTAACCACCAATGCGGTGGGCGGTGAGGCTGCCCCTGTGGGTGGTGCGAAGCTTCAAAAGGAAAAACAAGAGTTGTCTAGCGCGGAAGCTGATGCACAAGCTACGCTTCGCGTAAGAGCTGACTTGATTGACCGCTTAGTTAACGAGGCGGGTGAGGTGAGTATTGCGCGCGCGCGCATTGATTCTGAAGTGCGCGGCTTGAAACAATCCTTGTTCGAATTAACCGATAACGTGAACCGTCTGCGTAGCCAATTACGTGAGTTGGAGATTCAAGCAGAAAGCCAGATGCAGTCTCGTCTATCGATTCTGAGTGAAGGTGATGAGGCGTTTGATCCGTTAGAGTTTGACCGATTTACGCGTCTGCAAGAGTTGACTCGCTTACTAGCCGAGTCTGTTAATGACGTGGCAACCGTTCAGCACAACTTATTGAAAAACGTGGCGGATAGTGAAGCCGCGTTGATCGCGCAATCTCGTCAGACACGTGACCTACAACAATCGCTCATGCGTATTCGTACCGTACCGTTATCGACGCTAACGGATCGTATGTATCGTATTGTTCGTCAAACGGCGAAAGATCTAGGTAAAAAGGTTAACTTGGAAATTCGTGGCGCACGGATGGAGATTGACCGTTCTGTGCTTGAAAAGATGACAAGTCCGTTTGAGCATCTTTTACGCAATGCGGTTGACCACGGGCTAGAAAAGCGCGAAGACCGTTTGGCGGCAGGGAAGCCGGACATTGGTGAAATTCTGATTGAAGCTCGCCAAGAAGGTAACGAGATGATTCTTACCCTATCAGATGATGGGGCCGGAATTGATGTTGCTAAAGTTAAAGCGAAAGCGATTGATCAAGGCTGGATTCAGGCGGATGACGTACGCCCTGACCATGAGTTACTAGAATTGATCTTCCGTGCAGGGCTGTCTACAGCCGATGCGCTGACCCAGGTTTCTGGTCGTGGTATTGGTATGGATGTGGTGAAGAGCGAGATCGAAAGTTTGGGTGGTCGCGTTAACGTGGCTTCCAACCGTGGACAGGGTACTGCTTTCACGATGCGTCTACCGCTCACTTTAGCGGTAACGCAAACCGTGTTAGTGAATGTCGGCGCGCACCAGTATGCTATTCCATCAGGCTTAGTTGAACAGGTACAAGAATTGAAGGTGGATGCGCTAAACCGTTGCTATGCTGAAAAAGGCATTGAATGGCAAGGTCAGATGTATCCGTTCTGGTATTTGCCACGCCTACTTGGTGATGAAGCAACTATGCCTGAGTTGGCTCGCTATAACACCGTTGTGTTGTTAAAGAGTGCCAACCGCCGTGTGGCAATCCATGTAGATAGTCTGACCCGTAACCAAGAGGTTGTGGTGAAGAATATTGGGCCGCAATTAGCGCGTGTGATAGGGGTTTCTGGCGCAACTGTGCTGGGTTCTGGTCAAATTGTGTTGATCATTAACCCTGTGGAATTGATGGTTCACGCAGATCGCTTGTCTAAAGTGGATGCAGTGGTAGAAACTTATGCGCCACAGCCAGTCATTCAGCAACAGCCGCATATTTTGGTGGTGGATGATTCACTCACTGTGCGTAAGATTACGAGCCGTTTCTTGGAGCGTCAGGGCTTTGCCGTGATGACAGCAAAAGATGGTGTGGATGCCTTACAGCAAATTGAAGATCATCAACCAGATGTAATGCTGGTGGATATCGAAATGCCAAGGATGGATGGCTTTGAATTGACACGAAATGTGCGTGGCAATGCATTAACCAAAGATATCCCAATTATTATCATCTCTTCGCGTACAGCGGAAAAACACCGTAAGGTGGCTGAAGATTTAGGGGTAAATCGATTCTTGGGTAAACCTTATCAGGAAGATGAGTTATTGGCTGAGATCCAGCACTACCTTAACTTAAAAGCGGAAGCGCTTGCTTAAGCGAGATGAAGAAACAAAAAGCTGGGGAAACCCAGCTTTTTTTATGGCTTTGTTAAGTCTTCTAGCTGGCTGAGCCAAATAAGTGCTTCTTCTCGATGATTACCACACATTTCTAACGATGGTTGCAACCCGCTACAACAGCCGGGTCGCTCTGGCTTTCCAAATATTTTGCACTGTAGTGCGTCGTCTAGCTGAATACAGGGAATCCCTGCTGGTTTGCCATTTGGCATGCCTGGGATAGGGCTTGAAATAGAGGGCGCAATACAGCAGGCTGCACATGCGGGACGGCATGCATGTGTACTAGTCATTTTCATCTTCTTTTCTAAGTTTAAATCGGTAGGGAATGAGTAATTCTTCTTCAACCGCTTGGCCATTTTCATTTAGTGCGGGGTTAAATTTCCACTTTTTAATGGCATTCTCGATGGTTTCATCCAACATTAAATTACCGCTGCTGAATGCAATCATGGATTGGGTGATGATGCCTTCTTTATTGACTCGAACTCGCACTTTCACCAGTCCCTCTTTATTTTGGCGTCTAGCTTCTTCTGGGTAGAGTGGCTCAACCCGTTGGCGCACGGAGGCATGCTGACTAAAGCTGATTTTCGCTGTCTGATTACTGTTAGGTTCTCCTGATGCTTTGGGCGTCCCTGTAGTCGCTATATTGGATGCCTCAGTTTTAGCCTTTGAAGTGTCTGCCGAGACGTTGTCCATTGCTTGATTAGCCACTTTCATATTAGCTACCGTTGGCAATGTAGATGGTTTTTCTATCGTGTTTGTGACGATTGCTTGTGCTACCGGATGCTTAGCATCTATAGACGACGTTGTCGTCGTGTTCTTTTTCTTATGAGGTGTGGCTGGTTTGGTTGGTTCTGTTGGTGGTTTCTCTTTCGATGTCGGTGCTAACGGAAGCGTTTCCGATTTTTGCAGTTGAACTTGTAACGGCGGAGGGTTGTAAATTGTTTTCGGTTGCTTCAACCAGATAAACAACAGGGCATGCAGCAACACTGCGATCGCTAAAGCAATACAGAGGCGATAGGAGGTTGCAGCAGAAGACATGAATGAAAAAGGGCTGTGATTAAGTTGAAATCATAGCGTATTGTTTTTCTATATGGGATTCTTTTTGACTAAGGATGTGACAATATGCCGCGATTTGGGTGATAGGAAGAGGGTAGAATATTAAGAATGAAAATCGCCGATGTTGTCTCTGCTTACCGCCAGTTATCAAATGGTATTGCTTCGATTAGCCTATCGAAACTGATTGCTATTCGCTGGGCAAATATCTTGTTATTGCTACTTGTTGCGCTCTGGGTGAAATGGGTTTGGCATTTTGATCTGCCTGCATTGCCTATTCTTGTGATTGGTTGTTTTCTGGTTCTGCATAACACCCTATGGCATGTGCAATTGATTCACTTAAAAAAAGATGTGCGATTAAGTGATGTAGATGTCTTTAAGCAACTGATTATCGACGTGACGGCATTTGCGCTGTTGATGTTTTTCTCCGATGGCGCCAGTAACCCGTTGGCTGCGTTAATGTTGTTGCCGGTTGTTTTTACTACGATGCTAAGAACGCAGTGGGTACCTTGGGTATTTGGCAGCTATACGCTCATTCTTTATGTGCTGCTGATGAATTTTCAGGTGCCCTTGATGCAGGCGGCAGATAATCCTGCTAGGGCATGGTTACTCCATCGACTGGGTATGGGAGTCACGTTTACATTTAGTTTGGCGATCTTAATCTATTTGCTAACGCGGATGAATCAGGCGCTACGCTTGGGTGATGCGGCATTAGCTCAAGCGCGTGAAAAAACGCTTCAACATGAGCGAGTGATCGCATTGGGTGCGCAAGCAGCGGGTGCCGCGCATGAATTAGGTACGCCACTCAATACCTTGCAGTTGTTAGTCGATGAAATGGACAGTTCCGGGTCTTTAGATCGAGAAGATATTTTGTTGATGAAGCAACAAATTGGGGTCTGTAAATCTATCTTGTCTTCATTGTCTGCTCGCGCTATTCCAGAAGCGGGGGCGCAACAGTCTCCCCCTATGTTGGTGACGGACGTACTGGATTTATTACTCAATCGATGGGATTTGTTAAGACCGAGCGTGCCGATTGAAAAGGTATTTCAACCTGCGCTGTTGGTGCGCTATCAACTAGCTTGGTCTGATTGGTTAACACAAGCAATGATGAATTTACTCAATAATGCAGCCGATGTATCTCCCGCAGCTGTTGCTTTGGATTGTGTCGTGAACGATGACTTCGTGCAGTTCTCTATCCTCGACCGGGGCCCTGGCATGCCCACAGATCAAATAGCCGTATGGGGAACAGATAAGTTGGCTAGTACAAAAGGTGGCATGGGGATTGGTTTATTACTTAGTAATACCGCTATTTCGCAACATGGTGGTGAGATTCGCCAACTGCCAAGAGAAGAGGGTGGCACTCAGTTGGTGGTGACCCTCCCGTTAATCAAAGGACTTGTTGACAATGCATGAAGATTTACCGCAACTGTTATTGGTTGACGATGATGAAGCATTTCGACGGGTGGCAGCGCGAGGCTTATCAAAGCGTGGGTTCGCTGTTACTGTCTGCACCTCTGCAGAAGAGGCAAAAGTCATTTTACCGACAATCCTCCCGGATTATGCATTGCTGGATTTGAAAATGTCGGGGGCAAGTGGTCTCTCATTAATTCCCGACGTACTGGCGGTTGCCCCCCTTTGCCGAATCGTGATGTTAACGGGTTATGCTAGTATCACGACTGCTGTAGAGGCTATTAAACTAGGGGCGACACATTACCTGCCAAAGCCTGCTGGCATGGATGAAATTATCGCTGCATTTGATCGCTTAGACGGTGATTTAGACGCAGCGGACGATGTGCAACCGATGTCTGTTGATCGATTGGAGTGGGAGCATATTCAACGTGTACTGGCCGAACATGATGGCAATATTTCTGCGACTGCACGGGCGTTGAATATGCATCGACGCACCTTGCAACGCAAACTAGGTAAACGCCCCGTCAAACAATAGCGCATACCTTATACAAAGAAGGACTTGGCATCATTTGATTTATCAGGGGTAGAATAAAGTTTTTACACGAAGGGAAATGGCCATGTCTTCTTTGTTGTCAGATCAATTGCCGGATGATGAATTGTTTCAGAATGGTTTGGCGAAACGTCGACAGGTCATGGGCGATGCCTTCGTAGAAAAAGCCTTTGCCAATGTGGATGATTTCACCGCGCCTTTGCAAGAGTTTGTCACTAGACAAGCATGGGGAACGGTATGGAATCGGGATGGGCTGGATCTGAAAACCCGAAGTCTCATGACGCTTTCGATGTTAACTGCCATGGGGCGCGCGCAAGAGTTACAAGGTCATGTTCGTGGCGCGCTAAATAATGGCGCGACAGTAGATGAAATTCGCGAAGTCTTTATTCATGCCGCCGTATATTGCGGAATGCCTTTGTGCATTGATGCTTTTCGTGCGGCACAGCCGATTATTCAAGATTATTTAGCTAAACAAGCGACAGAAGGTGAGCAAAAGTAATTTTGCTGATCAATCAAAATAGGACAATCCATATGAGAATCAGTGCATCATTTGATGCGGGTAGTATCCGAGTTGTGTCATTAGATGAAGAAAGTGGTGTGATTCATTTAGAAATTCCAAATGATCATCAGTCTGAATTCGCACAATGGTTTTACTTTCGTTTAGAAGGCGCCGCAGGAGAAACCTGCGAGCTGCATTTTGATAACGCAGCAAGCTGTGCATACCCGGAAGGTTGGGTGGATTACCGCGTGGTGGCGAGTTATGACCGTGAAAACTGGTTCCGCCTGCCAACTGAATACGACGGTAAGGTGATGTCACTTTCGGTGACGCCAGAGCACGATCTCATGTACTTTGCGTACTTTGAGCCTTACCCTTGGGAACGCCACCTGAATTTAATCTCAACGGCACAAATGCACCCGGATTGCCGCGTGCATCATTTGGGTGAAACATTGGATGGCCGTGATCTAGATGTCTTGCAGATTGGCGAAGATGCCGATCATAAACGTGTTGTGTGGCTAACTGCGCGCCAACATCCGGGTGAAACCATGGCGGAATGGTTTGTCGAAGGGGCGGTTCAGCGCCTGTTAGACCCAGCAGATACATTAGCGCGTGAGTTGTTGGAATGGGCCGTTTTCTACATCGTACCGAATATGAACCCTGACGGCAGTTGCCGCGGTCATTTAAGAACCAATGCGGCTGGTGTGAACTTGAACCGTGAATGGGCCAACCCAACCATGGAGCGTAGCCCAGAAGTGTACTTAGTACGCGAAGCGATGCGTGAAACAGGTGTAGATCTCTATTTAGATGCACATGGCGACGAGAGCATTCCGTTTAACTTTGTGGCTGGCAGCGAGGGAAATCCTGGCTACCATGCAGGGCGTGCCGAATTAGAAACGCTATTTAAGCAAGTGTGGTTAGCGACTAATCCAGATTTCCAAGTGAAGCATGGATATACGCCTGATCAGTTTGGTGAAGCGAACATGACACTATCAACGAACCATGTCGCGGATTATTTTGATTGCTTAGCTTACACCATCGAGATGCCATTTAAAGATAACTTTGACTGGCCTGATGAAGAAACCGGCTGGGATGGAGAGCGTAGTCGCCAGTTTGGTGCGTCGGTGCTTTTCCCTGTCGCGGCTGTACTGAGGCGGTTGGGAAAAAAAGCCTAAGAAACGTTGTATTGATGACTTATGCAAAGGCCACTTCAAAGAAGCGGCCTTTTGTTTTCTTATGGAGGGCTTACCACCACCAGCTAACTGCAAAAATGCCTAGCATCATGAATAAAATGGCGAGTTTAAGTGCGGTGCCAATAATGAATCCCAACCAGCTAGCGATACCAACTTTACCTGCTTGTCCGGCATCTCTTCGGTAAAGATATTCCCCTAAAAAGGCACCAATAAATGGGCCAATTAAGACGCCCACCAAGCCAGCAGAAAGGCCAATCAAGGTGCCTAGTGCGGAGCCGATTAGCGCAAATTTACTGGCGCCTACTTTTTTTGCGCCAAACAGACTCGCGAGTAAATCAATCACCAAGGCAAGTACGGTGAGCGCGCCAAGTAGCATGACAACCCAGGTAGGAACCCGCGTGTAATGATCTTGCCACGCTAATATCCATAAACCACCAAACACCAATGGTGGACCGGGCAGCGCTGGTAGTACCGTACCGGCGAAACCAATTAAGATGAGCAATGAGGCGAGTGCTGTAAATAACACCGGGTTATCGTCCAATCATTTCATGTACATCGTAAGTCATCACGGCTAAATAGGTGGTTAGTGCTAAGTAGTAAAAACCATACTTTAACCGCGTCTCGATAGGGGCGTAGTTAACAAAAGCAATTTGTATGATTTTATATGCTTTGCATTTATGTTGTTGTAATTATTTAAGTTTTTCGTTCATTTTGCTGCGATGCATTGCCAGTTAACTACAATTGTCCCCAGATCTTGATAATGCAATTGGCAGTTTACCGAAGGGTTAACTTCGATAGCGCCAGCAAACGAACCGGTAATAATCGGTTGCCCAGCCATGATGGTTCTACCTGTGCTAGTCAGGTGATTCACCAGCCAATAAAGCGGTAGCCAAGGTTGTTGGTTGGGGTGCTTGCCATCGAAGGTTCTGGTTTGATCGCCTTCTCTCAGTGTTAGCACAACAGTGCCGGGCAGATTATCTTTGTGAGCAAGAATGCTTTGGCCGAGAATTAAACCAAGATTAGATAAGCCATCTGCTAATTTGTGCAAAAAGGGTAGGCTGCTAGGATCGGTTACCCGGTAACCAATGATCTCGATGGCTAAGCGAATATCACCAATGGCTGCATGGATCTCTGCTTCTGAATAGGCAGTATCTTTTGGAGGTAAATCCTCTTTAAAAATAAAGGCGAATTCTGGTTCAATTCGCACTGTTCCCTCGAAACTAGTGGTGTTGACGGTGGTTGCCGAAGGCTGATTAACAAGGTTGACCACTTGATTGGCGGGGATGGGGGCGATAATGGTTTTATCGCCAGCCGGTACGCCGCATTTCCAGCCGCCAGTCGTCGTTTGTAAGGCCGCTAATACGGCTTGCTGAATCGCTTCTGCGGTTGGTGCATCAGGAATCTCAACCGCTAAGGATGCGCTAGTGATTCGCTCATGTTGGCTGCGAAGGGTGGCGAGTTGATGGGCAAAAGCGAGTTGTGCTTCGTTGAGCGTGATCATGATGGTTGGAGATCCTTTGCATATGTTACAAAGCCCGGGAGAACCGGGCTTTGTTAGTCAAACAGGCTGGTAAACGTGCTTACACTTTACTAAATGCACGTCCTGCTGCAGCGATAGTTTCGTCGATGATGGCATCATCGTGAACGATAGAGACAAAGCCTGCTTCGTATGCGCTCGGTGCTAGATAGACACCTTCATCTAGCATGGCGTGGAAGAATGCATTGAAACGGGCGATATCGCTCTTGGTGACTTCTGCAAAGTTTTGCGGAATAGTGGGGGTGAAATACACGCCAAACATACTACCCATGCTTTGAGCCGTGCAAGGAACCCCTGCTTTTACCGCTTCGGCTTGAAAGCCAGCCGCCAAGCGTGCTGCGCGTGCGGTTAGGGTATCGTAAAAACCTGGTTGGCGAATTTTGTTTAGGGTAACCAAGCCGGCGGTCACCGCTAATGGGTTACCTGATAATGTACCTGCTTGATACACGCCACCTAATGGAGCGATGTGTGCCATGATATCTTTGCGACCACCAAACGCGCCAACGGGCATGCCGCCGCCAATCACTTTGCCTAGTGTGGTTAAATCTGGGGTAATGCCGTAGCGGCCTTGTACACCGGTGAGGCCGACACGGAAGCCCGTCATCACTTCATCAAAAATCAGCACAGAACCCGCATTGGTACACAGTTCACGCAGGCGCTGATGATAGGCTTGTCCTGGGGCAATCAGGTTCATATTGCCGGCAAATGGTTCGATGATCACCGCCGCAATTTCGTTCCCTTTTTCGGCAAAGACGGTTTCAAGTGCTTCAATATCGTTAAATGGCAAAACCAGTGTGTGTTTCGCGATGTCTTCTGGAACGCCAGCAGAGCTGGTTTGACCAAAAGTCAGCAAGCCAGAACCAGCTTTTACCAACAATGAATCACTATGACCGTGGTAGCAGCCTTCAAATTTCACCAATAAGCTACGGCCGGTAAAACCACGTGCTAAACGAATCGCCGACATGGTCGCTTCAGTGCCGCTAGATACCAAACGGACTTGTTCGATGCTTGGGATCAATTCGCAGATCAGTTCGGCAAGTTCGATTTCGCCTTCGGTTGGTGCGCCAAAAGAAAAACCACGGGTAGCCGCTTTTTGCACGGCTTCGATCACGTCTTTATCGCCATGACCCAGAATCATTGGGCCCCAAGATTGGATGTAATCAATATATTGTTTGCCATCGGCATCCCACATGTACGGGCCATCTGCACGATCAATAAATCTAGGTGTACCACCTACTGATTTAAATGCACGAACGGGAGAGTTCACGCCGCCAGGAATAGTTAGTTGGGCGCGATCGAATAATTGCTGGTTACGGCTCATGAGGGGTTCCTGATTGGTTTACCGCCTGCGTCGTGGGCGCAGATCACATGGAATTAGTTAAGGTAGTAATGGCACTTACTTTGACCATCACATAATCAGGGGGAATTTTACTTGGTTTTGAGGTGCTTGTGGCTGATTTGGCGCAATGAAGATAAGGGGGAGGCTAATGACTTGTGCAGGATGCCAATGACAGTGAAATCAACTGTTTGGTATGGCTAGCTTTTCGGCTTGGCTCCACGCTTTGTTTTGTTTTGCCACAAAGAAATAGCTATATAGATAGCAGAGCCGAATAGGCCAGTATAGAGGCACACCTGATGAAGTGAATGAATAGAAATTAAACCCAGTAAAGGGTTGTTTAAGCTAAATGGAGCGAATGGTTCTACATCATCATGCATTATTCCATCTAGCAGGACATGGCTATATACGCCGGTTAATGCACTCGTAATTGTCACCGTCCAACTGATTGGCAAAAATATTGTTTGTCCGATTAGTCGAAGCCCATATTCTGAAGCGTATTTTCCGGTAAAGGCTGATACCACGCCGACTAAGGTGGCGCCAATCAAGGTGTGAGTAAAGCCATGTACGTGCCCATTGCCATGCAGCATCACGAGTAGTGGTTGCAGATCCATCACGATTTGTGTCCAACCAAATACCATGAGCGAAAAACTACCTTGAAGTAGCGCTTTGACGAATAGGCCGGGGCCCATATGAAATGGAGTGAATGGCATCTTCTATTCTGGTATGAAAATCTGCACGAGTAATTATATGTCAAATGAATTAATTATTCAATCGCAGTCCTGTATCGTATGGCAGACTAAGGGCGCCTTATTAGGCACTGGTATCTATATTTCCTGTGCTGATCGTCAAATTACTCAGCGTGTTGGCGGTACTAGATGTACTCATTTCTTTGGCGATGTTATTGACTTCTTTTAGCATTTTTTCTGTATCAGAAGACATTTGCTTAGCATTCGGAGATCGACGTAATAAATATTTGATGCTGTTATTTAAACTACTTAGTTGCTGAGCGGTCTCTTTAATTTGGGTGGCATCATCCTTTGTGCTGCTGCTAGTCGATGTATTGCTACTCAGTGCCGCTAGGATGGATTGGCCAAGTGCGCTCTTCGTTAAACTTTGGGTGTTATCTGTAGCGGCTTGCGTATTGCTAGTGCTGGTTGTTGCCGTACTAGTGCTGGTGTCTCCTAGTGTTTTTGCCGCTGATTTTAATTGGCTCGCCATTTGTTTGAGTTGTTGTTGAATTGTCTTGGCGGTTTGTGGATCAGCGAAGGTTAAAAGTTTTTTTAATGCATCAATACGTTGTTTGATTTGCGAGACTTGCTGCCTTGCTGCGTCTTTGTCCGAACTAGACAAACTACTCAGCGGGTTATTTGCAGACAAAGACTGACTAAATTGTTGAATCTGCGTGAGTGAGTTTTTCAGCAAACTAAAGCGAGAAAGCGATTGCTCTAAGGCGGATGTTTTCGTGGTTGAGGTATCTGCGGGCAGATTAGATAAGAACACCACTTCTTGTTGGGTGATTTGTAAACGGCTTGCATTACTCAGCGCTGTGTTCGATGAACTTTGCTGCTGAATATAGCTAAATAGTTGATTTAAGGTGTTACCAGAAGGTATTTTGGTGCTCATGTGCGTTCTCCAAACTGCTCTTTGGAAAACGCACTATGTTGTTGTCCATTTAATGAAGTGCGATAAATGGCTTAGCGTTCGTTTTCCGGCCAACTGTTATACGAGTTTTTAGACAGGTATGCATTGGTATATCGGCCATCTTCGGTCACTTCTTTAGCGATCCACTCCGGTTTTTCAAACGGGGTGTTTTCATCGGGTAGTTCGATCTCGGCTAAAACAAGCCCGCTGTTCTCGCCAAAAAATTCATCTACTTCCCAAATATAGCCACCAAACTCAATGCGGTAACGCTTTTTTTCTACCAGCATTGGGCACATGACCGATAGCATGGTGTTTGCGTCAGCCAATGGAATGGCGTATTCAAATTCATGTCGGCTGACGGAAGAAATTTGGCTTTTCAAAGTGAGCCAGGCTTGATCGCCAACGACGCGTACGCGCACGGTGCGTTCTGCTTCGACCGACAAATAGCCCTGTTTGTACCAAACACCTTCTGCGAGTGCTTTCCATGCGTCGCCATTCACTTTAAAGCGACGTTCAATTTCCATTCCCACAATGGGTTCCTTTCCAGCAACTGGCGAATTAGAAGGGTTTAACCACCACTAATAACACGATGATGACTAATGCGATGACGGGTACTTCGTTAAAGAAGCGGTACCAGTTATGGCTGCGGGTATTTTTACCATCGATGAACTGTCGCAAAATGCGCCCACACCAGTGATGATAGCCAATTAGCCCCAAAACCAAGAGGAGCTTGGCGTGTAGCCAGCCGCCTTGAATATGAAAGCCAAACCATAGCCATGCACCAAAAACGATAGTGAGCGTGGAGAGTGGCATCATGAAACGAAACAACTTCGTTGCCATTAATTGAAGATGTTTTTGGGTGTTGTCATCGGTCACCATCGCCATATTGACGAAGATTCTAGGCAAGTAGAACAGGCCAGCAAACCAGCTGGTGACGAAAATGATGTGGAGCGATTTTACGACGGCGTAACTCATATGAAATGCTTATCCTTTGCGGGTGCCGCGAGCTGCCTCGTAAATAGGCACTACTTTGGGCATGGCATTATTTAAGGTGTTCATCCGTGTTTGATCTGATGGGTGGGTCGACAAAATTTCTGCGGGTTTGCTGCCACCTGTACTACCCATTTTTTGCCAGAGAGATATCGCTGCGCGAGGATCGTAACCTGCACGGGCGGCTAACTCCACACCCATTAAATCCGCTTCTGTTTCATGATCACGGCTGTGCGGTAGGGTGTAAGCCACGGTAAACGCTTTTTCTAACAGATCTTGGCTGCCGGTATCTAGTTTGGCGGCCTTCCCCAAAATATTCAGTGCCATTGAGGAACCATAGGCTTGAGACAAACGCTCGCGCGAATGTTCCCGCAGTGCATGAGAAATTTCATGGCCCATCACTGCTGCAATTTCATCATCCGTTAGTTTTAAACGGGTAATGATGCCAGAGTAGAACATAATTTTTCCGCCCGACATGCAATAGGCGTTGAGCTCATCGCTTTGCATGACGTTGACTTCCCACTGCCATTTCAAAGCATCTTGGCGGAAGGTTGCGACTTGCGGAATGAGTCGATTGGCAATATTGCGCACGCGGGTGGTAAGCCGTTTGTCTGTATTGAGAGTGCGCGCATTGGTTGCTTCTTGAAGCGTTTGGCGGTAAGACGTCGCCGCCATTTGGTCGGTTTCTTGTGCAGAAACCATCATGTATTGCTTGCGGTTAATACCGATCGCGCCACTAGATGTGGTATTAACTTGCTTACATGCAGTAAGGCCGACCACTGCGGCGATACACACGACAAGTGCTTTTTTACCCCAAGTAATCGGCTTCATCTTAGATCTCCACCATTTCGAAATCATCTTTGCGCGCGCCACAATCTGGGCACGTCCAATTCATGGGTACATCTTCCCAGCGGGTTCCCGGGGCTATGTTGTCTTCAGGGCGTCCGGCCTCTTCATCATAGATAAAACCGCAAATCAGGCACATATAGGATTTCATTTTGTTCCTCTTACTGCTACATTCATGGTCATGGCAATCAAAAATAAGTTGAATGCCTACTTTTTACTATTCTACTCGAACGTTCGTTAAGCGCCCACCATGTCGGATACACCTCCAATTGTACTTTCTTTCGCCGCATCAGACCCTACCGGTGGTAATGGTATTCAGGCTGATACATTAACTATTGCTAGCCTAGGTGGTCATCCACTCTCGGTTGTGACGTGTATTACTGTCCAAGACACCGTAGGTGTTGAATCCGTTTATAAGCTAGAAGCCGAATGGATTGCTGATCAGGCCCGTACTTTGTTAGAAGATATGGCTGTTACGGCGTTTAAAATTGGCATGGTTGGTAGCGTGGAAGGGGTAGCGGCGATTGCTGAAATCGTGGCGGATTACCCTGATGTACCGTTAATTATCGATCCTTGTTTGGCGTCTCGTCGTGGAGACGAGTTGGCGGACGATGAAGTGGTGGATGCCATTAACGAAATGCTAATTCCACAGGCGACCTTAGTGGTAGTGAATTTGCTCGAGGCGCGCAGACTATTGCGGGATCGTCTAGACGAAGAAGAGTCTGACGACGAGGACGATGAAGACGCATTAGAAACCATGAGCATTGATGATTTGGCTGCTGGCTTATTGAGCATGGGCGCTGAGTACGTCTTGATTACGGGTACGATGGACCCAACCAACGAAGTGATTAACCGCCTTTACCAAGATCAAGAAGGTAAAGTGCTAGAAACCGCTTGGCAGCGCTTGCCGCATACCTACCATGGAGCAAGTGCCACCTTGTCTGCCGGTATTGCGACAGGGCTAGCGAATGGCATGATGATGCGTGAGGCAGTGTTAGATGCACAAGACTATACCTGGCAAGCGCTGAGTGAAGCATACCGCTTAGGGATGGGAAGCCATGTCCCTGATCGTCTATATTGGGCAATGCAAGATGATGAGGCGGAAGCGTCTTCTGAAGTGATGGATGACTCACGGGATGAGTCGAGTACATTGCAGTAAGTGACTCATCGGCGGTAGCACAACATTCTCCGCCAGCTATGAATATTGGGAATGGATAGTTTTTGTCTATAAAACTCATGCAGTTACCCGCTAAAGTCTATCGTGCGCATTCCTTCTTTACATGGGCTTGGGTGTGGTCAGGGTGGTACCTTTTTATTGACGCCACGTCTGATTTATTGATTAATCAATTAGTCATGGTGGGTATCTGTTTGTCGCTCGGCTTACTGGTCGGGGTGTTACTGCCAAAGCCGAGCCACATCAGCCGAAGCGTTATTCTATTTGCAGTGCTGATTTGGTCTTTCTTATTCGCTGTTCAACTGATTTGGCTATCTAATTTATTTGCGTGGCTACTCACACCGTTGGTGACATGGTGGGTAGTTTCTAGAGGACCGTATGCAGAACTGTCTAAACCAGTTGGCGTGTTTTGGTTTCGGACAACGTTAATTTCGCTAATTCACGGTGCAATGTTTATGCTTCTGATGTTGCTAGCAGGCTTTGTGGTGTGTGGTGCAATAAGTGCTTTCGGTTAACTCACTTAGTGAAAATTCATTGGTGCTGACATTGCGCAAATGGCAAAGATCACGAGTACCACTAACAACAAAATGCCTACGCCTGCGGCAAGCATGAGTAAAATAAATTTTAATACCACCTTCCAAGTCGCTACCGGCGCTTGATCTGCTTTTGTCGCATTGCGCTTCCATCCTGCCTTGACGGCGGCTTGCCGCCACTGTCTCGCCAAACGTAAATTTTTAGGAATACCTAAACCGATTCGGTAAGTTTCCGACAGAATAAACATGGCCTCTGCATGCCCCTGTTGGGCTGCCTTTTCACACCAGTTAAAAGCAGTCGTTAGGTTCTTCTCGACTTCATTGCCATTACCAAAAGCTTTTGCTAGCGCAAACTGTGCGTTGGCATCTCCTTCATTGGCGGCTTGTAATAAATTGTCGATCGGATTGTCCATTTGAAATGCTTTATTGTAGAGGCGAGTGTTTGATATTTATGAGCATATCATGTGCTTTGGTTGGGTTGATAGTTGTAAATACCGTATGATGGCAGTATGTTGACCATTGATTTGCCTCCTTCTCTCTCGCTACAACTGCATGTCTTTTGCCAATGGCTTGGCATTGCTGTTGGCTCTTATTGTTTTCATCGCCGTAAGCATCTCGCCGGTAATGAGTTGATTCGTCAGCATTCATGGTTGCTAGTCTTTGTTGCTTTAGCTGGCGCTTCATTTGGGCTTAAGTTTGTCTCGGTGATTGAAGAACCGCATGCTTATTGGCAGGGCACGTCTTGGATTCAATTAATTCGGCAAGGTGGAACCATTGTTGGGGCAATTTTAGGGGCTTACTTATTTATTGAAGCCTATAAAAAATGGTTTGGCATTCGGCGTTCGAGCGGCGATGTGTTGGTGTTTGGGTTGATGATTGGCATCGTTATTGGACGAGTAGGATGTTTTCTTGCTGGTAGGTACGATGCGACCTATGGCATGCCGACGAGTTTACCTTGGGCGGTAGACTTTGGGGATGGCATTGGCCGTCACCCGACACAGTTGTATGAAATTGCGTTTCTGATGTGCGTGTATATTCTTCTTAACAAGCTTGAGGTGAAAATCGTGTCACAAAATGGCATGCTATTTCGGCTTTTTGTGTTCCTATATATGGCTTGGCGATTATGTATTGATGGCCTAAAACCCATCCCCTTTGTATATAAAGTGGCTGGGGTGTCGATGAGCGGTATTCAATTGGTGTGCTGCTTGGCATTGGTTTGGTTCTTTTATCTCCTATACCTAGATTACAAGGCGCTATCGCGTGGATAGAAAAGTTCGTCCTTATCTCTTTTACGATACGACTCAGGCCTTATGTAGCCATTGTCTGCGCACGATTCAGGCGCATGTGATTTTTCGGGATGAAAAAGTCTTTTTGGATAAATGGTGCCCAGTGCATGGCGATGAGCGGGTGATGATTTCTGACGATGTGGACTATTACAAACTATGCAGAGAGGTCTACGTTAAGCAGCCAGAAATGCCGTTTTATTTTAATACCAAGATGCAGTTTGGGTGCCCGTATGATTGTGGGCTGTGCCCTGATCACATGCAGCATTCCTGTTTGTCGATCATCGATATTAATGAGGCCTGTAATTTGGAATGCCCGGTTTGCTATGCGGATTCTGGCCCAAAAAAGCAGATACACTATGATTTAGCGCGAATCTGCCGCATGTTAGATGTGGTGGTCAAAAATGAAAAAGAGCCGGATGTGCTACAAATCTCGGGTGGAGAGCCGACTATCCATCCGCAGTTTTTTGACATACTAGACGAAGTCAAAAAGCGCCCATTTCGCCATGTCATGATTAATACCAATGGTTTGCGGATAGCTAGTGACGATGTCTTTGTTGAGCGATTGGCGAACTATCAAAAAGGGTTAGAGATTTATTTGCAGTTTGATTCCTTGCAAGACGAGCGTTTGCAAGTCTTGCGGGGCGCATCCTTGTGGCGAATTCGCGAAGCGGCGATTGCGAAACTAAACCAATATGGGATTTCTACCACCTTGGTGATGACGGTCAAAAAAGGGTTGAATGATGATGAAATAGGCGAGGTGATTCGCTATGGGTTATCCCAACCATGCGTCAGAGGGGTGACGCTACAGCCGATTCAAAATGCGGGTAGGGTGGAAAATTACCAATTAACAGATCATAAGCTAACGATTTCTGAGATTCGCCGCAAAATTGCCGAGCAAAGTGGTGTATTTCAGCTGGCCGATGTCATTCCTGTGCCATGTAACCCTGATAATCTGGCGATGGCTTACGCATTAAAACTGGCAGGTGATGTGACACCACTGACGGGTTTGATTGATCCTGCTGTGTTAATCGATGCCTCAAAAAACACGATTGTTTTCGAGACTCAGCCAGACTTAAAAGCACAACTTTTTAAGACGTTTTCAACCAACTTAGATGCGACAGAACAAGCAAATTGTTTGTCTGAATTGATGTGTTGCTTACCTGCTGTTCAACATACCAATCTAAGTTATGAAAATGTGTTTCGTGTGCTGATTGTCAACTTTATGGATGCAGCGACGATGGACATTCGGGCGCTGAAGAAATCGTGCATTCATTTTGCGACAGAAGACAAAATGATCCCCTTTGAAGCATATAACCTGTTTTACCGAACGCCCGCGCAACGAGAAACATTAGCAACTATTCAACAAGAAGTGATGCGGTTTTATGAGCAACGAAGCGTCAAGCCAAACTAATCACACCGCTACACCGCCTGCGCAAATGGAGATCTCCTTTTGGCAGGCGTTTTGTTTTTGGCTTAAATTGGGCTTTATTAGCTTCGGTGGTCCGGCGGGGCAAATTGCCATCATGCATGATGAGTTGGTGACTCGTCGGCGTTGGATTTCTGAAGCCCGTTTCTTACATGCACTGAATTTTTGCATGGTATTGCCGGGGCCTGAAGCTCAGCAGTTAGCAACCTATCTTGGCTGGTTAATGCACCGCACATGGGGTGGGATTGTTGCTGGTGTGTTGTTTATCTTTCCTTCTCTATTGTTGTTGATTGGCTTATCCATTCTTTATGTGAGTTATGGACAGTTACCCGTGATTGCCTCTGTGCTATTGGCGATTAAACCGGCGGTGGTCGCCATTGTTTTGCTGGCAGTGTATCGCATTGCAAAGCGATCCTTAAAACACCCTGTAATGTGGGTGGTGGCGGCCTTGGCGTTATGTTTAATTGCTTTCTTGCATGTGCCTTTTCCGATGATTGTTGCGGGTGCCGCGTTAATTGGTTGGCTACTCATGAAGTGGCGGCCAGATTGGGTGATTGCAACCGGACATCACGCGAAAACACTTTCTCCTGACTTACCGTGTGTGATTGATCATCAAGTGCATCTGGCACATACGCAATTTGCTTGGCGGCGATTAGGATGGGTGATTACGGTTGGCTTGCTACTTTGGTTGGTTCCCTTGTTGCTCATCGCCGGGATGGGCGGTTGGCATCATCCGCTCACTTCAATGGGATGGTTTTTTACCAAGGCCGCGCTACTGACCTTTGGTGGCGCCTATGCCGTTTTACCCTATGTGTTCCAAGGGGCGGTGAATCAGTTTGCTTGGCTTTCATCTTCTCAGATGATGGATGGCTTGGCCTTGGGAGAAACCACGCCTGGGCCGCTGATTATGGTGGTGACGTTTGTTGGATTTTTGGGTGGTTTCCATACCCAATTCTTGGGTGAGCCTACCGCCATTTGGGCTGGCATTATCGCTGCCGTTGTGGTGACTTGGTTTACTTTCCTACCTTCGTTTATCTTTATTTTTGCAGGCGGGCCGTTGATTGAGGCTAGCAGGCAATCTTCTTTTTTTGCAGGTCCGTTGGCGGTGATTACGGCGGCAGTCGTGGGCGTGATGCTCAATCTAGCGATCTTCTTTGCTGAGCATGTGCTTTGGCCTGTAAACGGGTTCGCCACGTTGGATTGGTGGGCTATCTTTGTGTTTGCGGCTTCCATGGTTGCTTTGTTAAGCAACCGATGCTCAATTATCCAATTGGTGCTGGCTTGTTGTGTCGTTGGAGTAATTCGCGCATTTTTGTTCTGAACACAGAAGCAGTCGTCCAATCATCTGTTGCTACAAATTAGTTGGATCTACTCCTATTTTTCCGTAATAGCAGATCGGATTGAGGTGTATTAGTTCGCGCGTCAATTGCACTACATTACGTTCCTGTATGTGGGCGTAAAAAGGGACTCTACGCCGAACGGGCTCATGAGTTGATAATGGATATCATTTGCCTTTTTATTAAGTGTTATGTTATAACATATTAATTACTGGGTTTCTTAGGTTGATTAAATATGCGTGTTGCCATGTCGTTTGTTACTATTTTTGCCACTTTAGCTACGTTGCCGTTATCAGCAAAACCATTACAACTAGTTGGCCCTTGGGAGATTCATAGCCTCGATCCTGCTAGTAATGGTGTGATGTTTACGCGTCTGCAGGTGGCTGAGACGTTGGTAGATGCAGATACAAAAGGTCAGGTACGCCCTGGTCTGGCTAGTAAATGGAGCGTTTCCCCTGATGGACTTAGCTGGACGTTTCAGTTGCGTCCAAACGCTTTTTTTCATGATGGCACGGCTGTGGCGGCAGCGGCGGTGGCGGCGGCATTGGAGAAAGCTCGTAAAAAGCCAGGGGTAATCGAGCAGGCACCCATCCAGACTATCCGTGCGAGTGATGCCAACACCGTGGTGATTGAATTAAGTAAACCATTTACCCCATTAGCCGCCATGCTGGCCCATCCTTCGCTAATTATCTTGGCTCCTGCTGCTTATGGTGCGGATGGCGGCGTGACGGCTGTGATTGGATCTGGCCCATACAAAATACAGCAGTTGGCACAACCTCAGCGGGTGAGCGTTAGTTACTTCGTCAAATGGGGGGGTAAAGTACCTGTCATTAAAGAGGCAGAATATTTGTCGGTAGGGAGGGGGGAAAGTCGTGCCCTAATGGCGGAGTCTGGTCAAGCTGATCTGGTGTTTGGGCTAGATCCCGTGAGCTTGCAGCGACTGAAGAACAATCCCGCATTGCAAATCAGTTCTGTCACGTTACCCCGCAGTATTCAGCTAAAACTAAATGCCTCGCATCCTGCCATGCTAAGCCCGAAATTGCGCTTGGCACTGAGTCAGTCGCTGAATCGTGCGGCGATGGCGACGGCCTTGCTACGCGACCCAGAGATGGCAGCGACGCAGTTATTCCCGCCTAGTATGACTGCATGGCACCAAAAAGGTTTGCCTGCTCTTACCTACCAACCGGCGATGGCGATGGCGACGTTTAAAGCGTCAGGCTGGGTAAAAGGGAGCGATGGCTATCTGAGCCGGCAAGGGAAGCCCTTTAAGCTAACCTTGCGTACTTACCCCGATCGTCCAGAGTTGCCGACTTTAGCAACCGCGATTCAGGATCAACTGAAGCAAGTGGGGATTCAGGTGGAAGTCAAAGTTGGCAATTCGAGCGAGATTCCGGCTGCCCATAAAGAGGGCTCACTGGAATTAGCCTTGTATGCCCGCAATTATGCGATGGCGCCGGATCCGATTGTCACCTTGATGACGGATTTTGCCGGTGATGGTGGCGAATGGGGGGCGATGCGTTGGCATAGTGAGACTTTTGATAAGGCGTTGCAGCAATTAACCAGTGGCAAACTGGATGCAGTGGCTAACGCCAAGGCTCGCTTGCAAGTTTCTTCCATTATCCAGTCAGAATTACCGATGATTCCTGTCGCCTGGTATCGCCAAAGTGCGGTGGTGAATCATCGTTTGGCGGGTGTGGTGTTAGATCCGCTAGAACGTAACTATGGGCTGACGGGGATGTCATGGCGGAAGTAAGTCGTTTCTTGCTGGTGAGGTTGCTTCAGGCGCTATTGGTCGCTTTGTTGGTCGGGTGCCTTGCGTTTGCGATGTTATTGGCTCTGCCGGGTGACATTGCTTACCGAATTGCCGCCGGTCGTTATGGTTATGATCAAGTCAGCGTGGCCGCAGCTGAACATGTAAGGCTGCAGCTCGGGTTAGATGAGCCGCCATTGCTTAGGCTCATGGCTTGGTTGTCGCAATTATTCAGAGGGGATCTGGGTTATTCATTAGTGACCAATGAGCCGGTAATGCACGAGGTGGTTAGCCATTTGGCAAATAGCCTAGGGCTGGCTGTGTGTGGGCTATTGGCTGCATTTGTCATCGCCATGTTGTTTGGTGTACCTGCCGCCATGAGCCCCGGCGGGAGGGTGGATCGTTGCTTGCAAGCATGGGTTGCCATGACGAGAGCAATGCCTGCATTCTTCTTGGGCTTGTTACTGATGTTAGTGATCTCTGTGCAGTGGGGTTGGCTGCCGGTGGCAGGGAATGGTAGTTGGCAACACTTGTTATTACCCTCGCTTACGTTGGGCGTTTCGGTATCGGGGGCGCTCGCGCTGATCGTCAAGCAAACCCTGTTATCCGTCGTGCAATCGGACTATTACCAATTTGCCCTGACAAAAGGCTTGTCACCCCAGCGAGTATTTATACGACACGGGCTACGCAACAGTGGTGTTATTTTACTTTCCTATGCCGCGATGCAACTGCTCTTGCTGATTGAAGGGGTGGTGGTGGTTGAAAGTTTATTTGCTTGGCCAGGATTAGGGCATGCGCTAGTACATGCGATTTTCTGGCGCGATGTGCCGGTCGTGCAAGGCGTAGTGCTTGTGCTGGCGCTTGGATTTGTGGTGATGAATAGTATGGTCGATTGGCTGTGTTGCTATCTTGATCCTCGTACCCGGCATCGGCTAGGACGGGGGGCGTGATGCGAATCTTCGGTCGGTTTTCTTCCATCGGCCAACTCGTTGCCGGTGGCTTATTTCTACTGCTGATTTCCTTTGCTGTGGTAGCACCTGCTTTTTTGCCAGATCCAACAGCGCAGGATCTGATGCGCTACTTGTCTGCGCCTGATGTGGTGGATTGGCTAGGCCGAGATCATTACGGGCGAAGTGTGTTAGCTCGGTTGGCAGCGGCAACCCGGTTATCGTTGGGGCTATCCCTATTGGCCGTCCTGATCAGTGCCATCTTAGGGTGTTGCCTTGGTTTGCTCGCCGCTTATTACGGTAAATGGCTAGATGCGATATTGCGCAGCATTGCCGATGCGGTGCTTACTTTGCCGCCATTATTGCTGGTGTTGTTATTTGCCGCGATTGCGCAGGGTGGTATTAGCATGATGTTTATTGGGCTCGCGTTTTCTGGATGGGTTGAGTATTTCCGGATGAGCCGTTCGACGGCCGCTGTTGTTGTCGCCAGCCAGCATGTCGAGGCCTCACGACTACTTGGGTTTGGTTTGCCTTATCTGGTGCGTCGACACTTATGGCCGGCGATAGTACCGACTATCTTGCCGATGATGATGTTTGGCTTGGCGAGTAATGTGGTGGCGTTGGCAACCTTGGGGTTTGTCGGTGTTGGGGTTCAGCCGCCCACCCCGGAACTTGGTCAAATGTTAACCGAGGCATTGCCTCACTATGCGCAAGCGCCATGGATGATTATCGGCCCTATGGCAATTTTAGCCATCTTGTTGTTGAGTTGTTTGTTATGGAAAGGCAGGCACATCGAATGACCATTCAGGTACGTGGATTGTCGGTGAAAGGACCTGAAGGCAGCCTGTTAGCACCGTTAGACTTTGCTTTGCAGCCAGGTCATGCCTTAGTGTTGCTGGGGGAAAGTGGTTCGGGTAAGTCCTTGCTTGCCCAAACGCTGATGGGGACGCTTCCAAAGGCATTGGTTGCGGATGGCGAGATGCAGGTGGATGGGCAGATTTATCCACTCCATGACATGCAAAATCGTCGCCATTTATGGGGGCGTCAATTAGTCATGTTGCCACAAGAGCCCATGCTGGCGCTTGATCCGACCATGCGTGTATTGCCTCAGGTTGCAGAAGGCATGAGGCATTCATCTAAGGTACCGGCAGCATTGCAGCTACTAGATAATTTTGCTGTTGCCCATACCGCAAAATATTACCCGCATATGCTCTCGGGTGGTATGGCGCAACGGGTAGCATTTGCGGCTAGTCTCGCTGCTGGTGGCGCTTGTCTAATTGCCGATGAACCCACCAAAGGCCTGGATGCCGCTGCCCGTGATGAGGTGTTGTCCTGTTTTCGGCGACACTTAGCGGCAGGCGGCTACTTGTTGGTCATTACCCATGATTTGCAGGTTGCAAAGGCCTTGTCTGGTGAGTTAATGGTTTTTCATCAAGGGTCTCTCTGCGAACAGGGTGATACCACCGCTGTCATCGCAACACCAAAAGCAGCATTCACCCGCCAATTAATCGCTGCAGATCCTGAGAACTGGCCAGCAACCTCGCTTCCTGATAGGGGGGCTTTACAACTGGAAGCGAAGTCGGTGTCTCATCGTTATGGGGAGCGACGATTATTTGCACCACTAGACCTTCGGTTGCATCAGCGGGAACGATTGGCCATTTGCGCGCCGAGTGGTGTCGGTAAAACGACATTAGGGAATTTGTTGATTGGCATGGAGCGCCCCGCGGAAGGAGAGGTCATTCATTACTTGCGGACGGCTGTGGGGCAAGTTCAAAAGTTATATCAAGATCCTGCGTTAGCATTTCCGCCGCTGGTGACTTTAAAACTAGCGATGCGAGATGTGGCGAAGCGATTTGGGGTTGCGTGGCAGTCGGTCATTCAACAAATGGAGTCGCTCGGTTTATCGCCTCGGTTACTCGATCGTTTGCCTGGGGCGGTATCTGGAGGAGAGCTACAACGATTGTCGATTATCCGTGCGTTACTTACCCAACCGCAGATACTTTTTGCCGATGAACCTACCTCCAGACTTGATTTGCTGACGCAGCAGCAAACTATGCAACAATTGCTGCAGCAAATCACTGCCAAAGGCGCCAGTTTGTTATTGGTGACACACGATCAAGTCTTGGCTAGTCGCGTTACGCACAGGCAAATACACTTAAGGGACATGACGGCTGCTTGAAATTGAGTGGTCAGTTGATGGATGACAACGCCATTGAAACAGATAGTGTTTCTCCTGGCGATAACCAATGTCCACCGGTTTCGTTCTGTGAAAATTGTGTCAGATTCGGAAAGCCAGGTACTTGGGAGCAAGGCTCCAGGCAGAAATAGTCTTCGTTTTTCGGTGTGTAGATGGCCAAATGGGTGGCGCAATGGCTGGCTGTCAGCGTTAAATGCGTCGATGGTTGATCAATCAACACCTTTTGTTCCCATCCAAAGAACGTATGATCCAACACCACACTGTCGGGTGAGCAGCCTTCTGCCAATTGTTTCAGCAAGGCGGGGTCTTCCACAGGGGTAACGGCAAGGATTTCTGGTGTAACGGCCCAGTGTCCGTTCGCTTGCGTGGTGAGTCGTGTCTTTGTGTCGCGTGGAAAATAGGGGTGCAATCCGGCACCAAATGGCAGGGTGTGATCACTCAGGTTTTGTACAGATAAATGGATGTGCAACTGTTGATCTTGTAGGCTAATCCACTGCCTCGCAATAAAGGGATACGGCCATTCCCCTTTGCTCATCTCTAGCACGAGTCTTGCCGCAGAGGAGGTGGGAGATAACACCTCCCAAGGGCGCAACCAACCAATTCCATGCAAGGCATGCGCGTGACCTTCGATTGCCGGTAGCTGAATGAGGTCTCCCTCTTGGGTGGTGAAGCGTCCGTCTTTTGTTCTGCCGCAAAAAGGGACCATCGGGAAGCAAGCCATTTCTCCGATTTGATTAACTTCGATACTTGGTTCGGATGCCGGTCTTAACCAAGGAGTGATACCTGCGTCGGTTACCCAGTCGCAACGCGCAATACTGCCGCCAATTTCAGGGGCAAGTTGTACCCGTAAGGGGCCATCCGTTAGCGTTAATAAGTGTGTCACGGCTGTTACCCTCCAAACTTTCCTGCGGGTAGGCCCTTGCAGCCGGTGTTGAGAACCTCAAATAAGCCACCAGCGAGTGGTTCTTTGGTGAGTGTTGCTGCGCTTAATCCTTCTCGTGCAGAGGTGACCACTAAGCGGTCTAAATTGGGGCCAGCAAAGGTGACATTGGTGATTTGTGATGCGGGTAATTGAACGCGAGCAAGTAGGTCTCCCGTTGGTGCCAAACGGGATACGCAGCCGCCCCCCCAGTGTGCTACCCAGAGGCAATTTTCGCTGTCGATCGTCATTCCATCTGGATAGCCTTCTGCTTCTGTAAATACTTTCCAGATTTGGCGGTTAGAAAGATTGCCATCTGCATCTATCTGGTACCGATAAATCGTCTTTTTTAAGGTATCGGTATGGTAGAGCGTGCGTAGATCGACACTCAGCGCGGGGCCGTTACAGATATGGTAGTCGGTATCGAGGGTATATAGCGTACGGTCTGGATCTAGCCGGTAAAGCCTACCAATGGCGTTTTCTGGCTGTAGATTATGCATCGACCCCGCATAGATTTGCCCTAACTGGTTAGCTTTTGCATCGTTGAGCCGCATGTCTGGGTTGGCTGGATGCGGGTTGAGAAAGGGGTGGACGCTAAACGAAGGGGTGAGTGTGACCTCTGCAAAGCCGGTTTGCAGGCCGGCGATAAACCCCCCTTGTTGACGCTCGATTAGCCAACCGGTGAGGGTAGGCATCGACCAGCGCTGGTAGGCTAGCGTACCCAGATCTAGTTCAAACAGGGCGGGGGCTTTGATGTCGGTAAAATAAAGTCGTTGTAGGGAAGGAGACCACATCAGTCCTTCCCCTAGTGTGGCCTGGAGATCTAACAGCAGGCGGGCTTCCATTATGTCCACCCAGCATCGACAACAAACTCTTGCGCGGTGATCATTCGGCTATCTTCTGCTGCCAGAAATAACGCCATATTCGCAATATCTTCACCCACTAGCCGCCCATTTAGGCACTGGTTGTCATCCAGCATTTTTTCACCGGCAGCATCTACCCAAAGGCGCAATTGCTTTTCGGTCATTACCCAGCCTGGGGTAAGGGTATTCACGCGAATCCCTTGTTTGCCAAGGTCTTTGGCCAAGGCACGGGTTAGGCCAATCGCGGCGGATTTGCAGGTTTCGTATACCGGATAGCCAGCCCCTTTGATTTTCCAACTCACTGAGCTCAGGTTAACAATCACCCCGTTGCCTGACTTTGCCATATCGCTTGCAGCGCATTGGGCGGCAAAGAAACCGGCACGCAGGTTGATGGCTACCATATTGTCGAAATACTCGAGTGTCACATCCTCTAACTGATGGCGATCATCGTTGGCGGCGTTATTGATTAAGATATCGATACTGCCAAGCTGTTGGCGGGCGGTATCAAAAGCGGCACGGATCGCGTTGACGTCTGTCATGTCGCAGGGTAAGAAGAGAGGCGTAGGGCCTTTGCTACTCGCTGCGGTGATAACGCTTTCTGCGGATGCAGCATTTCTGCCGGTAAAGGCAACTAATGCGCCTTGTCTGGCAAAGGCCGTGACGATATCGGCACCAATGCCGGAACTACCACCCGTGATAAAGACTACCTTGCCAGCTAAGCTGGGGTAGGTTGCGAATTGTGTCATGCCGATTCTCTTTTGGATGGGGTAACAGCTCACGTCTGTTACCTCCGGTTTTATTACGTGATGTGACGACTGGATTAGTGTGATTCTCTTGGTACAGCGGCGCCGCTGCTACCGACCAAGAAGTCTAAATCCGCTCCCAAATGCGCTTGCTGAACGTGTTTAACGTAGAGGTGATACCAGCCACGGCTTGGTTTTTCTGGTGCAACCCAAGCCTCTTTGCGTTTGGCTAGCGCTTCATCACTCACATGCAGATGCAATTTGCGATTTGGTACATCTAGCTCAATCATGTCACCATTTTGGACCAACGCCAATGGGCCGCCGACAGCCGCTTCTGGTGAGGTATGTAGAACCACGGTGCCGTAGGCGGTGCCGCTCATGCGTGCATCCGAAATGCGAACCATGTCGGTAATGCCTTTTTGCAATACTTTTGGCGGTAACTGCATGTTGCCTACTTCTGCCATGCCCGGATAACCTTGTGGACCACAGTTTTTCAGCACCAGTACGCAGGTTTCGTCTACATCCAGATCCGGGTCATCAATTCTGGCGTGGTAATCATCAATATCTTCAAACACCACCGCGCGACCGGTGTGGGTCATCAGTGATGGTGTGGCTGCCGATGGTTTGATGACGGCTCCGTTGGGTGCCAGATTCCCTTTCACAACGGCGATACCAGAATCTTTCTTGAAAGGCGTGGCGGCAGGAGTGATGACTTCCTCGTTGTAGTTCGGGGCGTTAAGCGAGTTTTCGACAATGCTTTTGCCGTTGGCAGAAACAGTATTGGCATGCAGGACGCCCCGGATTTCTTTAATGACGGCAGGTAGGCCGCCTGCGTAGTAGAAGTCTTCCATCAGGAATTTGCCCGATGGTTGCAGGTTGACCAGGCAATCCATTTCACGGCCGAGTTGATCCCAGTCTTCGAGGGTTAAAGGCACGCCCATACGCCCAGCAATTGCGAGTAGGTGAATTACTGCATTGGTACTGCCACCAATCGCAGCATTGACTTTGATGGCGTTCTCGAAGGCTTCGCGGGTCAGGATTTTATCCATGGTGAGGTCTTCTTTCACCATTTCCACAATGCGGCGGCCGGTGAGTTGGGCAAGGCGATTGCGGCGAGAGTCCACCGCTGGGATCGCCGCATTTTCTGGCAGTGACATGCCAAGTGCTTCGACCATGCTCGCCATCGTAGAGGCGGTACCCATCGTCATGCAGCTACCTTTGGAGCGATGCATGCAAGATTCCGAGGCGACAAACTCTTCCATGCTCATTTGTCCGCCACGAACCATCTCGGACATCATCCATACACCGGTGCCCGAACCGACATCTTTACCTTGAAACTTGCCATTGAGCATCGGGCCGCCAGAAAGGCCAATCGTTGGTAAGTTACAACTCGCTGCGCCCATCAGTAGGGAAGGCGTGGTTTTATCGCAGCCCATCAGTAGCACTACGCCATCAATCGGATTGCCACGGATAGATTCTTCTACATCCATACTGGCCAGATTGCGAAATAGCATGGCCGTTGGTCGTAACTGGGTTTCACCCAATGACATTACCGGAAACTCTAGCGGAAAGCCGCCAGCCTCATATACACCGCGTTTCACAAACTCGGCTAATTCGCGGAAATGGCCGTTACACGGGGTGAGTTCTGACCAGGTATTACAGATGCCGATGACGGGGCGACCATCAAAGAGATCATCTGGATATCCTTGGTTCTTTACCCAGCTACGGTGCATAAATCCATCGCGGTCTTGTTTACCGAACCAGCCTTGGCTACGAAGTGTCTTCTTTTCTTTTGTCATGATGTGTTCCTGAGGCAATGCACATGGCCGTGCAAGATGGAACGCATCTTAGCAACATAGAATGATGCTTTTCTAATGAAAAAATAGCGATAAATGATATCGAAAAATATATCACATGTAGTTAGTGTGCTTAGAAATCGGTCTGGTAAAGCTCGTTTGATACTTCTTTGAGCGCGTGCATCATCAGCGTGGCACCGGGTGAGAGTTGCTGATCGCGCCGCGTAATAAAGCCAAACTCATCCATTTTGCAGGGAAAGTTAATCGGTAAGACTTTGATCATGCCGTAGCGCTCATAGTGTTTAGCAACACGGGTGGCAATGGCAGAGAGCATGTCGGTAGACTCCAGCAGGGTGGTGATGACGAGTTGCGAGACGGTTTCGACCACATTCATCGGTGGATCGATATTCTGTTGGCGGAACGCCATATCGATTCGGTGACGTAACACGCTACCCGTTGGGGTAAGTACCCACGCGCTAGAAAAAACATCCCGTAATCCTAAGCCTTGAATATTCAGTAGCGGGTGACCCGGGCGGCAAACAATACTAATGGGTTCTTCTGCTACCCGTTCGTACACCATATTGGCTTTATCGTGCTGCTGAAAAATGCGGCCAATCATAATATCGAGTTGGCCAGACATGAGTTTCGGTTGCAGCATGTCACTCGTATCGATGCTGACATGAATATCTAATAGGGGATATTTTTGTTTGATTCTGGCAATGGCTTGCGGGACGAGGGTCGTGCCAGGGTCCGTAATGGCGCCAATGCGTACTTGCCCCACCATGCCTGCTTTTAAGGCGTTAATTTCTTCGTGCGCTTGGTTGAGGCTAGATAACACCATGCGTGCGTGGCGAATCATGATTTCACCGTACCACGTGGGTTTCATGCCGCGCGGCAGCCGATCGAACAATGGCACTTCCAGCATATCTTCCAATTCTTTAAGTAATTTGGAGACGGCAGGTTGGGTCATTAACAAGACTTCGGCGGTGCGATGAATGTTTCTTTCTTCGTCTAAAGCAACCAGCAGCAATAGCTGGCGTGTCTTTAATCTTGCCCGAATAAACCAGTTGGAATAATTGCCCGCCATCTTGCCCTCCTGAAGACTGATAACCAAATCGATATCTATATTCTCATTTTTTTCATTAGAAATATATCTTTTCTGGCGATAGTATGCTGCAAACCATTCTCATTGACGGAAGTTTGCCATGTTGCTGATTCAGTTTACCGCTACCAACCAAAAGACGTGCGTTGGGGTGTTGTCAGAAGACGGTGTCTCTTATCAAAAGATTGAAGGCGCAACGTCTACCTATGAATTAGCTAAAACCGCGATTGCTGCAGGCATTGATTTGGCAAGTTGTGTGGCTACTTACACATTGGCCGCACCTGCTGTGTATGCGGACCTTGTCTCTCGTGGCGCGGTATTACCACCCTTAACCCATCCTGATCCTGCGCATTGCTATGTTACAGGCACAGGGTTGACCCACTTCGGTAGTGCAGCTACCCGTGATGCCATGCACCAGAAACTAAATGCAGCTGATGACCAGCTGACCGATAGCATGAAAATGTTCCGCCTAGGGGTGGAAGGTGGCAAGCATCAGGCAGGAAAAGCGGGCGTGCAGCCGGAATGGTTTTATAAAGGAGACGGCAGCATTGTGATGGCACCAGGGCAACCTTTGCCATCACCTGATTTTGCGCTGGATCATGGTGAAGAACCGGAGCTAGTAGGCTTGTATGTGATTGGGGAAAACGGTGTGCCGTATCGCTTGGGGTTTGCGGTGGGGAACGAGTTTTCTGACCATGTGACAGAGCGCCAAAATTATCTCTATTTAGCGCATTCTAAATTGCGTCCTTGTTCCATTGGCCCTGCATTGCGGGTAGGCGAGTTACCTGCCGCGTTAACGGGTGAAAGCCGGATTGAACGTAATGGGGAAACCCGCTGGTCGAAGCCGTTTTTAACCGGTGAAGCCAATATGTGCCATTCACTCGCGAATTTGGAGTATCACCAATTCAAGTACGCACAGTTCTTACGTGCAGGTGACGTGCACCTTCATTTCTTTGGCACGGCGACATTGAGTTTTGCCGATGGGATTTCAGTAGCTGAAGGGGATGAATTTGTTTTATCTCTCCCAGGATTTGGCCCTGAATTACGCAACCCAGTAAAAGTGGCCGAACCTGTCTATACGGTAGAAAGCGTGGTGGCATTATGAGCCTACCTGTTTATCGCAACTACATTAATGGCCGTTGGGTGAATGGTTCCACCATGGGGGTGAACGAAAACCCTTCGGATCTAGATAACCCAGTGGGCGAGTATGTGCGAGGAAGTGTTTCTGACACGACCGAAGCGATTGAGGCTGCTACTGCTGCCTTTAATGATTGGTCGGAAAGTAGTGTGCAGCGCCGTGCCGATATTTTGGATGCCGTTGGGCAAGAGCTACAAGCGCGTAAGGAAGAAATTGGGCTTTTATTAGCCAGAGAAGAAGGCAAAACCTTGCCAGAAGCGATTGGCGAGGTAACCCGTGCGGCGCAGATTTTCCGTTTTTTTGCTGCGGAAGCGGTGCGGATTGGCGGCGAACATTTAGCGTCAATTAGGGCTGGGGTAGAGGTCGATATCACCCGCGAGCCAGTGGGCGTGGTGGGGATTATTGCGCCTTGGAATTTCCCGATTGCGATCCCTGCCTGGAAGATTGCACCAGCCTTGGCGTATGGCAATACAGTGGTGTTCAAGCCTGCCGAATTAGTGCCTGGTTGTGCGTGGGTATTGGCCGATATGCTGCATCGGGCAGGGATTCCTGCCGGTGTCTTTAATATGGTGATGGGTAGCGGCAGATTAGTGGGCAATACCATTGTCCAGCATCCGCAAGTCAATGCGATTAGCTTTACCGGTTCGGTTGGGGTGGGTAAGCAAATTCTAGACGTTGCTGCGAAGCGCGGCGCCAAAGTTCAGTTGGAGATGGGCGGCAAGAACCCGCTCGTCGTGATGGCAGATGCGGATCTGGACGTCGCGGTGAATGCCGCAGTAAATGGGGCGTATTTTTCAACCGGCCAACGCTGTACTGCATCAAGCCGGCTCATCGTCGAAAAAGGAATTTATGACCGGTTTGTGCAAGCAATGCAAACACGGTTATCCAAGCTAACTATCGGTAATGCGATTCAACAAGGGGTAGATATTGGCCCGGTGGTGGATGCGAAGCAGTTAGAAACAGATCTTGGCTACATCCAATTAGCAAAGCAAGAAGGGGCGAGTTTGCTCTTTGGCGGCGAATTATTGTCGCAACCAACCAGAGGCCATTTCTTGCAGCCAACCCTCTTTGAAGCCAGCCCTCATCTACGGATTTCTCGCGAAGAAGTATTTGGCCCGGTTGCCGTTGTACAGGCGGCAGATTCGTTTGAGCATGCCTTGCAGTTAGCGAATGACACCGAGTTTGGTCTATGTGCGGGTATCTGTACCCAATCGCTTAAATACGCAACGCGTTTTAAACGTAAAGCGGCGGTCGGTATGGTGATGGTGAATTTGCCCACGGCGGGGGTGGATTACCACGTCCCGTTTGGCGGTAGAAAAGGTTCTAGTTATGGCCCTCGTGAACAGGGACGTTATGCGGCTGAATTCTATACCACGGTAAAAACGGCTTATACCGCTGCTGGTTAAGCGCACTGCGGTAAATAGATCGAAGTTTGTTGTTTAGAAGTTTGAATTTGTCGTACCCCCGCTCTGCTACCGGGCAACGTAGCAGATATCGGCCGACTAGTTTGGGGTGTAAGTCTTAAGCAGATTGGCCACACAAAAAATAGATGAAAAAGAGGAGATTTCATGAAAAAGCACGTTATTGCCCTAGTCGTAGGTGCTGCCTTTGCTGCCCCATTGTTTGCCAGTGCGGCGGACAAGGGATTGGTTGCAATTTCTATGCCGACGAAATCATCTGCACGCTGGATTGCAGACGGCAGCAATATGGTGAAATACCTACAAGAAAAAGGCTACAAAGCCGATTTGCAATACGCGGATGACGATATTCCTAACCAACTGGCCCAGATTGAAAACATGGTCACCAAAGGACCAAAAGTGCTGGTGATTGCAGCGATTGATGGCACCACGCTGTCTGATGTGCTTGGCAAAGCAGCGGCGAAAGGCGTGAAAGTGATTGCGTATGATCGCTTGATTAAAGGCTCGAAAAACGTCGATTACTACGCGACCTTTGATAACTTCCAAGTGGGGGTGATGCAAGGCGGCTATATCGAGAAAGCGCTTCATCTAAAAGAAGGCAAAGGCCCATTTAACGTTGAATTATTTGGTGGCTCACCAGATGATAATAATGCGTTCTTCTTCTATAACGGCGCGATGTCGGTACTAAAACCTTACATCGACAAAGGCAAGTTGGTTGTTCGTAGTAAACAATTAGGGATGGATAAAGTATCTACCCTACGTTGGGACGGTGCAGTGGCCCAAGCGCGGATGGATAACCTATTGAGTGCCAACTACACTAGCGCCAAAGTCGATGCGGTATTGTCTCCGTATGACGGTCTAAGCCGCGGCATTATTTCTTCGCTAAAAGGTGTGGGCTATGGTTCTGGTAATTTGCGGATGCCTGTGGTGACCGGCCAAGATGCCGAACTGCCTTCTGTGAAATCCATCCTTGCGAAAGAGCAAGCGCAAACCGTGTTTAAAGATACCCGAGAACTAGCTAAAGTCACTGTTGGCATGATCGACGCGATGATGGCGGGTAAAGCAGTCCCAGTCAACGATACTAAAACCTATAACAACGGGGTGAAAGTCGTTCCTTCTTACTTGCTCAAGCCAGTGAATGTAGATCTGAGCAACTGGAAAAAAGTGCTGGTGGATAGCGGCTATTATTCAGAAAGCCAAGTTCACTGATTGTGACGCTGCTTATTCCTTGGTGTTGCAGACCGAGGAATAAGCCTGCTGCTTTTACACAGCAAGCTGGTGCTGCCGGAACGCGGCACCAGAGTAATAACACGACAGGAAAATACGGTGGAAACAATTCTGGAAATGCGCCAGATCACCAAGGAATTTCCCGGTGTGATCGCGCTAAACCAAGTCAACTTGTCTGTTCGGGCAGGTGAAATACATGCCATTGTGGGCGAAAATGGGGCGGGCAAATCAACACTGATGAAAGTGTTGAGTGGTGTCTATCCGCATGATTCCTACAAAGGTGAAATTGTCTTTCAAGGCAAGCCACAAGCCTTCCGAGATATTCGGGATTCGGAAGAGCTAGGCATCATCATTATTCACCAAGAACTCGCCTTGGTGCCGCAGTTATCGATTGCAGAAAACATCTTTTTGGGGAATGAACCTGCTCGCCGTGGGGTAATTGATTGGGTGGCGGTTCACCAGCGCACGCGCGACTTACTCAAAAAAGTGGGGCTAAAGGAATCTCCTTCTACGCTAGTTACCGACATTGGTGTGGGCAAACAGCAGTTAGTGGAAATCGCCAAAGCGCTATCGAAGAACGTCAAATTACTGATTCTGGACGAGCCAACGGCCAGTTTGAATGAAACAGATAGTGATGCGCTGCTAGAACTCCTGCTCGGGCTTCAAAGAGAGGAAGGGATTAGCTCGATCATCATCTCTCACAAACTCAATGAAATTTCCAAAGTAGCCGACCGGATCACCGTGATTCGTGATGGCGCGACCATCGAAACCATGGATTGTAGCGATGGCCCGATCCCGGAAGAACGGGTCATTCAGAAGATGGTTGGTCGTGAAATGTCGGATCGCTATCCGCGCCGTACACCGCAGATCGGTGAAACGGTGTTCGAAGTGAAAAACTGGCAGGTCTATCACCCGATTCACCCTGAGCGTCGAATCATCAAAGGGATTGATTTGCATGTGCGTAAAGGCGAGATCGTTGGCATTGCGGGGTTGATGGGGGCTGGGCGAACCGAGTTGGCAATGAGTATTTTTGGCCAATCTTACGGTAAGCACATTAGCGGCGAAGTGAAACTTCACGGTGCGCCGGTGGATGTAAAAACGGTACGTAAAGCGATCCGCCAAGGGATTGCCTATGTGACAGAAGACCGTAAAGCACTTGGTCTGATCCTGCACGATGACATCAAACAGAATATCAGCCTCCCTAACCTTGGACGCGTATCCAAACGGTCTGTGATTGATGAAGGCAAAGAAGTACGCGTCGCCCGCGATTACCGGCAAAAGCTAAAAATCCGCTCGTCTGGCGTCGGACAGGCCACCATGAACCTGTCTGGTGGTAACCAGCAAAAGGTAGTCCTGAGCAAATGGCTATTTTCCGAGCCGGAAGTGCTGATCCTGGATGAGCCGACCCGTGGCGTGGATGTGGGGGCCAAATACGAGATTTACACCATCATTAGTCAGTTAGCCAACGAGGGTAAATGTGTACTGATGATTTCATCTGAAATGCCCGAGTTACTCGGTATGTGTGACCGCATTTATGTGATGAATGAAGGTAGCTTGGTGGGCGAGTTTGCCGCCGCAGAAGCTTCCCAGGAGAACATTATGGGCGCGATTGTTCGTGCCGGGAGTACAAAATGAGTAATGAAACCGCAGTAATGCCACCGGTGGCCGAAAAGAAAAAATATACCGGTTTTTTGCGTCGTAACATGCGCGAATACGCGATGTTCCTGTCGCTAATCGTGATCATGGTGTTTTTCCAGATCAAGACCGAAGGCACCTTGATGATGCCTTTGAACCTGACCAACCTTGTCTTGCAAAACAGTTACATTGTCATCATGGCACTGGCCATGCTGCTGGTGATTGTGGCGGGGCATATTGATTTGTCAGTGGGGTCGGTCGCCGGTTTTGTTGGCGCCTTAGCGGCGGTGCTGATGGTGGACCACAATATCCCTGTCATCTGGGCGACGATTGCCTGCTTGATTGCGGGGGCTATCATTGGGGCTGCGCAGGGCTACTTTGTGGCGTATACCAAAATCCCCTCTTTTATTGTGACGCTTGCCGGCATGCTGGTGTTTAAAGGATTAACGCTAGCATTGCTCGATGGTCAATCGATTGGCCCATTCCCAGAAGTCTTCCAAAAACTTAGCTCGGGCTTTATTCCTGAAGCGCTAGAGCAAGACGGTATTCATTGGAGCTCTTTGATCATTGGCACTGTGGTGGCAGCGGTATTATTTACCTTGGCTGTCCGTCAACGTATTGCGCAAACCCGTCAAGAGATGGAGGAAGAGCCAGCCACTTTCTTCTGGCTAAAACAGATTGTATTTGCCGGCATCTTTATCTACTTCAGCTACAAACTCGCTGCATACAAAGGGCTGCCTAACGTACTCATCATCATGAGCCTGTTGATCGTGATTTATCAGTTCGTTACCGCCAGAACCACCGTTGGCCGTCGCGTCTATGCTTTAGGCGGCAATGAAAAAGCAACTCGGTTATCTGGCATTAATACGAATCGGCTTACTTTCTACACCTTCGTCAATATGGGCGTATTGGCTGCGCTAGCTGGGCTAGTGTTTGCGGCACGTCTTAATTCGGCAACGCCAAAAGCGGGCCTAGGGATGGAACTCGATGTGATTGCCGCGTGCTTTATCGGTGGCGCGTCGGCATCTGGTGGCGTGGGTAAAGTAATGGGGGCGGTGATTGGCGCTTTCATTATGGGGGTGATGAACAATGGTATGTCCATTCTGGGGATCGGTATTGATTATCAGCAGGTAATTAAAGGGCTAGTGCTGCTCGCCGCAGTCTGGGTGGATGTGTACTACAAAAATAAATAAACCGAACACGTTTACTTGCTCCCCGCCACGTATGGCTTTCCATGACCTGCGTGGCATTTTTTTGCCAAGTGAAACCTACCAAAAAGGACAAACCATGCCGTGGTCTACACCGCCCGTATTGTTTGGATTAGATTGGGGCTCTACCCATATTCGCGCATTTGCATTTGCTAAAAGCGGGGAGGTGATTGCACAGCAAGACGCCGCCCTTGGTGTTAGCCATTACGCAGGGCTTGCTGGCGTCACTAAGGTGAAGGAATGGCTAGCTAGTTGGTTGCAAGCATCCCCAGCTATTCCGGTGATTGCGTGTGGCATGGTGGGGAGTGCTTCTGGCTGGAAGGTCGCCCCTTATGTGAGTACACCCGCGCCCACGTCTGCATTAGCTAACGGTTTGCTTCGCTGGCAAGAAGGTGGGCGAGAATGGGCGATTGTCCCTGGCGTTAGCCACTTTTCAGCCCAAGATGGGTTTACTGATGTCATGCGCGGAGAAGAAACGCAGTTGGTCGGGCTCATCGCTAGTCAACCCGCCTCTCACGCATTGGATCTTATTCTTACCCCGGGCACGCACAATAAATGGATTCGCCTAGACGGGGAGGAAATTGCTTATCTCGCTACCTATATGACCGGAGAAATGTTCGCACTACTCAAGCAACATAGTTTAGTGGGGGCCGTGTTAGTCGATAGCCCATGGGATGAAAGCGCATTTATCGACGGGGTAAACACAGCAACAAAACATCCCGACTGGTTGCATCAGTTATTTGGGGTAAGAGCCAGAGGGGTGAGCAAGCAAATGAGCGGAGACGCCTTAACGCACTGGCTATCCGGCTTATTAATTGGCTATGAAGTGCATGCCGCACTCAATGCGCATCGTCACAATACAATCAAAACGGTGGGGCTACTGGGAAGCCAATCGCTCTGCCAGCGTTACCAATGCGCACTTTCTGCCTTATCTATCCAATCGGTTTGCTTAGATGGCGATGCGTTTGCCGCACGCGGCTTATGGGAAATCGCCTTGTCTGCCCAACTTGTAAGCCACCAGCCACTCATCATGAATTCATAAGGTCATTAGCAATGAATGCAGAAAAGACGATCGCCGATCAGCAATTTGAAACACTGTTCCAACAAATGCCGTTAATCGCTATTTTGCGTGGCGTCACGCCAGATGATGTTGTGCCTATTGCCCAAGTGCTATACGAAGCAGGCTGGCGCATCGTAGAAGTGCCGCTGAACTCCCCTTCGCCATTTGCAAGTATTGCTCGCTTAGTTGAAGCATTTGGCGACCGTATGCTGATTGGCGCAGGGACGGTACTCACGGTTGAGGATGTCGACCAAGTCTATGCCGCAGGTGGGCAACTGATTGTATCGCCCAATCTAGACGTAGAGGTTGTGCGCTATACCAAATTAAAAGGCATGGTCTCTTTACCCGGCGTGCAAACGGCCAGCGAATGTTTCCAAGCATTAAAAGCGGGAGCGAATGGTCTTAAGTTATTCCCCGGTGAAGCTGTTTCCCCATCTGTGATCAAAGCCCTAAAAACAGTACTACCAAAAGAAACAAAACTGATCCCGGTTGGTGGCGTGACGGTAGAGAATATGGCGGGTTTTATGTCGGCTGGGGCGGATGGGTTTGGCGTGGGCGGTGCGTTGTATAAACCAAGCTATACACCAGTAGATGTTCAGATGACAGCAGAAAGTATGGGCAAGCAGTTAAAGGATATTTGCCGGTAGATCATCACCCTGTTGATTGAATCTGTGATGATCTACCGGAAATAACAATTACAAACTTACTTCAAACGTGCCCTTTGGCTGAATCGGAAGGTAGCGTTTGTAAAAGCCTAAATACGTGGCTTCTGGGTTGTAGTCTTTAAACACCGTTGGGTAAAAAGATTTCGCCAAGAATTGCAGCAGGGCGGCATCTAGAATACTACGTGTCGCGCCATGGTAAACACCAAACACGCGCTTATTCTTGACTGCCGGCAATTCGCTCCAGCCATTTCGTTGGGTAAAGCCTTTTAAGCGCTGGATCGATTCTTTTTGATCAATGCCAAAGCCAATCTGCATTGCGGTTGGGCTTTTTACGTTCTCATAACCTGCAATCAAGATGACTTCTGGTTTGCTTGCCAATAGTTGCTCAGGGTTAATTGGCCCCCAGTTTTCGACAAAAGGGGCGGCGACGTTTTCGCCGCCGGCTAAGGAAGCCATTGCCCCCCACATGTTTTTGCCGTAGGTGTAGCTGTATTCAGAGGGGCCTTTATCGCCCAGTTCAATATAGGCACGCGGTTTCGGGAGTTTGGCTTTGGCGATACGTTGTTGAATATCCGTTACAATTTTCTGATATTCACCGGCGATTTTTGCAGCACGGGCTTTTTCGCCGGTAATTTCGCCCAAAATGCGGGTGCTCGCCAAATGGCGCTCTAGGGTTTGCGCATTGTAGTCAATCACGACCACTGGGATTTTAGCGGCTTCTAGTCTGGCTAAATCCGGGCCGAGTGCTTTGTATTGCCAATCGGCCAATACAACTACGTCTGGGCGGCTGGCTAATACCTTTTCAATCGAGAAAGTTTGGTCTTGCACGTTGCCCACATCTGGTACTTTTTGAAGTTGTGGCTTGCTAGCTACATACTGTGCCCAAGTCGCAGGGCGGGAGCTAACAAACCAGCCGCGAGACATGCCTGCCAATTTATCAAACGATGCATTTCCGCCAACGGCAAAATAATCTTCAATATAAAAACCTAGCAAGACGCGTTTGGCGGGTAAATCTAGGGTGACACTACGGCCATTCACATCTTTAATGGTCGTGATGGCTGCGTGGCTAGTTAAGCTGCACAGGGTTAGAGACAAGGTGGCAAGGGCGGTTTTGATGAACTTCCAATGTGACATACAAACTCGATCTATTCTAAAAAGAAGGTAGGGTGCGGGCGCTAACGCGCTGCAAAAACAATGACGGTTATTATAAATGATAACCGTTATCATTCAATATAAATGTGCGTAAATTATTCGATTAAGCTGAGGTCGCGTGCGCTTTTGTATGATGGTAAAGCCCAAACCCCGCCAATATTCCCCAAGCCGATAGGAGTAACCAGACAAACATGGGCGGCGCTAGAAAATGGCTTCCCAATAAGGCACCCACCAGTAAATTACTGAATAAGGCAATGCAACCGCCAAAGCTAGAGTAAAAACCGTAGTAAGCACCCAACGCAGTTTGGCTAGCATACTTTGGTAGGAAGGCTGAAAAGAGCGGATAGCAGAGAATCGAGCCGACTGAAAACAACACAATCTGGCTGATGATGGCTGCAATGGGGAAGGAAGGGAAAAGAATAAACGGCAGGTAGCTAGCCCCCATCATTGCTAGCCCAATCCCCATTCCTACTGGCGTGCCTAAGCGCTTATTCACTAAGGCACTGGCCGGTAATTGCAGTAACACACCGATAAGCGCATTGATGGTGAATAACACGCTGAGCCAACTTTTATCTAAGTGATTCCCATGAATAAAAGCAGGAACCGCTAAGTAAAGTTGATGAAACAACAGCTGGTAGGCCGTCGCAAAGCTGCAAAAAATTAAGAAAGGGCGATTGCTTATTAGGGTTGACCATTGCGCACGAATACTCGGCTGGGCTTTTTTTTCAACCACACTATCGGCGGGTAGGATTTTCCACTGCGCCCAAGTCAGCAGAAAAAACACCACACCAGCAACTAGCCCTGTGAGCATAAAGCTAGTCGATAGTAAGGCGAGTCCAATCAATGGTCCAAGTAACATCCCTGCGGTACTGGCCAAATTATGTAAAGAAAAAGCGGCTTGCCTTTGACCGTTGTCTTTGCATTCTGCCGCTAGGTACGCCTGCGCACATGGGGTGAATAAGGCACCGGCAAACCCTGTTAAGCACGCAGCAAGGAGGAGTAACGGCAGGTTGTTTGCCCAGCCCAACAAAGAAAACCCCATGCTTCTAACCAGGCAACCCAGAATAATTGCCGGTCGGTAGCCAATACGGTCGCCTAGCATGCCACCTACTAAAAACAGCCCCTGCTGGCTAAATACACGCATCCCAATAATTAGCCCGCTTGCCCAGCCAGCAAGCCCGAGCGTGCCCCCTAAATGGTTGGCGAGAAACGGCATCAGCATATAAAAGCCGGTGTTAAATGCCAGACCATTTAAGATAAGCAATTTGGCCGCAGGGCTAAGCTGCTGCCAATCGCGCACTACAGTTGCTTTCAAGCGCATAAAGAAACGTGATACCTGCGGTATTTAGTGAGGCACTGATGCCAGCTGACCAGCATTGCTACGAATGGTGCGGATAAAGGGCGTGCCGTCACTACCGTGGTGAATATCTACTGGTACATTGTAGAGGGTATGAATCAATTCGCTATTGAGCACTTCAGAAGGTGTGCCAAATGCTTGGAGTGTTTGATTGGCTAAGACGATTAATTTATCTGCAAATTGTGCGGCCAGATTTAAATCATGCAAAACCACAATGCTAATCCAATTATTCGCCTTGGTTTGCTGGTGCAGGTGTTCCATCAGTTGCATTTGGTGCTGTAAATCGAGCGCACTGACTGGCTCATCTAACAGCATAATTTTTGGGGTGCGCAGTAACACTTGGGCAAAGAGCACTAGTTGTCGCTGACCGCCACTTAACGAATACACGGGGCGATCGGCAAGGTGAACAATGCCCAAGTCAGCTAAAGCAGATAAAGCAGCGGTTAGATCTTCATCATGAAGCCGCATTCCTAGGCTTGCAAGTCGGCCAAGCACCACCACTTCTAGTACGGTGAGGTCTAAATCTAACTGCGTATTTTGCGGCATATAGCCGAAGTGTTGTTGCCAATGTGTTAGGCGCTGGTCAGAAAGGCGTTTGCCTTGGAAGCGAATCTCGCCTTTATCGCTACTGAGTTCACCAAATAGAGATCGTAATAGGGTGGTTTTACCGGTGCCATTTGGCCCAATGATCACATTGAGTTCACCAGGAAATAGCGATAGCGAAAGGTCTTTGACAATGGCCTGTTTGCCAATCGATAACTGAAGTTGTTCAATTTCAAACACGTTTGCGACCTTTCCCTAGAATCAGCCAAATAAAGAATGGCACGCCAATAATTGCTGTCACGATCCCGATCGGGAAGAGTGCGCCGGGGATGATCGACTTCGAAATTACTGAGGAAATCGACAGCATGCACGACCCACAAAGTGCTGATAAAGGAATCAAAAAACGCTGATCTTCGCCAATTAGCATTCTGGCAATATGTGGTGCGACAAGGCCAATAAAGCCAATAATGCCGACAAAGCTAATTGCCGTTGCGGTCATGAGCGCCACTAGAATCAAGGTTTTAAGACGTAAACGCGTGACATTCACGCCCAGACTTTTTGCTCTTGCTTCACCTAGTCTTAAGCAGGTGAGTTTCCATGCATCGGTATAAGAAAAAATGGCGCATACAATCGTTACGATACTCGTGATCAGTAACGAGTCCCAGTTGGTACGCATTAAGCTACCAAATAGCCAAAACACAATTTGCTGATTTACTTCTGGGGAAGATAAAAACTGCAATAAGGAAAGCAGGGACTGAAATAAAAATAGCAAAGCAATGCCGGCCAAGATAATCGTCTGGCTACTGACATGCTTTAAGAGCGCTAATCCAAACAGTAAAAACGCCGCCAACATACAGCAAACAAAGGCACCAACGGGAATGGCAATGAGTGGTGATAACCCAAACCCGCCACTTACTAAGGCAAGCCCAGCCCCTAATCCCGCGGCAGCGGCGAGGCCAAGTGTAAATGGGCTGGCAAGTGGATTATCTAATAGCGTTTGCATTTGCACGCCACCTAACCCCAGTGCTGCACCAACGACCAGCGCCATGAGGGCGATTGGTAAACGCATGTCTAGCACAATCGCTTTATTCATGGGATCAGCGGCTTCTGGCGACCACAGCGTCTGTATGACTTCCTTTAATGGTAGCAACGAAGGTCCTGTTGCCACATCAAACAAAAAGCTAATACCAATTAGTACAACAACGAGAGCCAAAAAAATCCAGCGACGTTTTTCACGTAGCCGATGTTGGGTGAGCGCGGCTTTTAAAGCCAATGAATCAGACATAAAGACAGTTCGAAAAGGTGATTTTGAAGCGAAATTAGCTAAATAATAATTATACGCATTTACATTGAGGTGATTATCCTGATGAGCAAGGGGGGAAGTCAAGAAGAGGAACTCTTAGTTTGATAAAAGAAAATAATTTTCATTTCAAATTTGAACTTATACGAACAGAAGCAAGTCTAAGCGATGCTCATCTACTCTTTGTTAAGAAATGTAAATTCTGAATATGAGAATGGTTATTGCTTCTGTTTGTGTTTGTGAATCCTGTTGAATCTTTTGTAAATGAATAAATTGGAGATCTGAATGAAGAAAATTGCTTTCTTAGTTGCCGCCTTGCCACTGGCCGCTTCTGCCGCTGATTCATTGGTTGTTTATAGCGCACGTGCCGAGCAACTAACCAAGCCGATTTTTGAAGCCTATACCAAAGAAACAGGCGTCAATATTCGTTTTGTTGCCGATAAAGAAGGCCCGTTAATGGAAAGGCTAAAAGCAGAAGGTAGCAATTCAGAAGCCGATATTTTCATGACAGTAGACGCGGGTAACTTGTGGCAAGCCGATAATGCTGGATTATTCCAACCGTTTAAGTCCGCCACCATTACGCAAAATATTCCTGCCAACTTACGCGATCCAGAAAATGCATGGACAGGGTTATCGGTTCGTGCACGCACCATCTTTTTTAATAAAGACAAAGTGAAGCCAGAACAACTGTCTAGCTATGAAGACTTAGCTTCGGCGAAATGGAAAGGTAAGCTATGTTTACGTACCTCGAAAAAGGTATATAACCAATCTTTAGTGGCCACCTTAATTTCTGATATTGGCAAAGAGCAAACCGAAGCCGTCGTGAAAGGTTGGGTCAATAACCTAGCAGTTCCTGTCTTTGCAGACGATACCAAAATGTTGGAAGCGATTGCTGCAGGGCAATGTGAAGTCGGTATTGCCAATAGCTACTACTATGGCCGCTTGATGAAAGACAAGCCAACACTACCAATTGGCATTTTCTGGGCGAATCAATCTGGTAAAGGCGTGCATGTGAATGTGTCTGGCGCTGGCATTACTAAGTATTCCAAAAATGTCAAAGAAGCAACGCGTTTCTTGGAATGGCTAAGTTCTGAAAAAGCCCAACGCATGTTTGCCGATATAGATATGGAGTTTCCGGCCAACCCGAAAGTCGCGCCAAACGCTGCTGTTAGTGCTTGGGGCAAATTTAAACCAAACTTAATTAACGTAGCCATTGCTGGGCGTAAACAAGCCGAAGCCGTGATGTTAATGGATAGAATGGGCTACAAATAAGCCACTAATTGAGTGAAATGCGTTACTCCGCTTTCGTGTTTTAGGCGGAGTAACGATGAACAATATGCCGAATCAACGCCTTCGCTACGCCCTAACGAGTTTATTACTGCTGATCATCTTATTGCCGTTGATGATCATCCTCGGATCGCCTTCTCAGCTAAATGCAGAGATTTGGCAGCATCTTGCTGACTATTTGCTTTGGGATTTATTGCAAAATACCGTGGTGATGGTGGTGGGTGTTGCTGGGCTATCGTTGTTCATTGGCGTGCCATTAGCTTGGTGGGTGGCTCGGTATCAGTTTCCCGGGCGTCGCTTTTTTGCTTGGGCATTAATGTTGCCCTTGGCCATTCCCGCTTATGTACAAGCCATGGCGCTCATGGGTGTGTATGACTTTACTGGCCCCATCTACGCACTGTGCCAATTCCTAAAGTGGCCAACCGATTGGATTCCTCAAGTAAGGTCAATGAAAGGGCTAATTGTCTCCATGGCATTTGCCTTTTACCCTTATGTCTTTCTGCTAGCAAAAAATGCCTTTGAAAGTATGGGGCAGCAAGCGATCGAAATAGGTCAGTCGCTTGGAATCAGTCCTCAAAAAAGTGTTTGGCGGATTGCACTACCCCTAGCCAGACCATGGATCGCTGGGGGCGTCTTACTTGTGATGATGGAGTGTTTAGCAGACTTTGGTTCTGTCTCGGTTTTTAATATCGATACCTTCACTACCGCCATTTATAAATCTTGGTTTTCCTTTTTCTCCTTGGAAACGGCTCGGCAGCTTGCAAGCCTCTTAATCTTGCTAGTATTTCTCTTGTTGTTACTCGATTTATATGTGCACCAACGCAAAGCCTATCACCATACTAAATCGCGGCCGTCTATTCGGGTAAAACATGCACACAGCGGATTAGTGACACTGGCTTGTTCTATGGTGTTTGGATTCGCCTTTGTGGTGCCATTTACGCAATTACTTGTCTGGAGTGGGTCTGTCTGGGCGGAAGAGGTTTCGTTAGCACTCCTTGCGCTCGCTGCGAGATCAGCTGGATTGTCTTTCATGGCTGCAGTGTTAATTGCCTTATTTGCGTTGCTCTTTTCTGTGCTGATTCAGCCGTTAAAGCGGCAAGCGCTTTTTGCTAAATTGGCCTCTTTGGGTTATGCCATGCCGGGTTCAATTCTGGCAGTTGGTGTTTTTATTCCGATCGCTTGGTTTGATCAGCAAATGGTGAGCCTATTTCAGCTAGATTCACACGCCAGCGTATTAAAAGGCACATTAGTGGTGATGTTGTGGGCGTATTTGGTGCGTTTCTATGGCGTTGCTCATACTGCCATTGGTAATGGCATGCGGCGAATATCCCCCAACCATGATGCAGCAGCAAGAGGGCTTGGACTATCGACGATTTCACGTCTGTTTCGGGTCTATCTCCCCATGCTAAAAGGGAGTTTCTTTACCGCGATCTTGATGGTGTTTGTCGATGTGATGAAGGAAATGCCGATCACCCTGATGACGAGACCATTTGGGTGGGACACCTTATCTACCCGTATATTTGCGATGACCTCTGAAGGTATGTGGGAAATGGCCGCCCCATCTGCAGTGTTACTCATCGTCGTTGGGCTAATTCCCGTCATCCTGATTGCCAAACAAGCTAGTCCACATCACGCATCGGTGAAAGAAACATGAGTTATCTTGTAGTGAATGATTTATCTCACGCCTTTGAAACAAAAAGCGTATTGCAATCGCTTTCTTTTACCTTAGAAAAGGGAGAGATTGCCAGCTTACTTGGCTTTTCTGGTAGTGGAAAAACCACGGCGCTACGTTGTATCGCCGGTTTTGAAACACCTCAGTTGGGGGCAATTTCTTTAAACCAGCAACCCTTATTGGCAAAGGGCGTGTGTGTGCCTGCCCATGAACGCCATATCGGGATGGTGTTTCAAGATTACGCCTTATTTCCCCATTTGAACGTATTTGAAAATATTGGCTTTGGTCTTCCCAAAAAAGAGAGGAATCGAAGCACCAAAATACAAGAAATACTCGAATTAGTTGGGCTGCCAACCTTAGGCAAGCGCTACCCGCACGAATTATCTGGCGGACAACAACAGCGAGTCGCATTAGCAAGGGCATTGGTGATGCAACCGGCAATGCTCTTACTCGACGAGCCATTTTCTAGTCTCGATGTTTCATTGCGTAGCCGATTAGCAGAAGAAGTTAGGGCGATTATCAAGTCTTTAAACATGACCGCTATTTTAGTCACGCATGATCAGTCTGAGGCGTTTGCCTTTTCTGATCAGGTGGGGGTGCTTCATGAAGGGAAATTGCAGCAGTTCGCCTCACCTTATGAGGTCTATCACCAGCCGGCTAATCGCTTTACTGCCGATTTCATTGGAGAAAGTAGTTGGCTAAAAGGGGCGTTGCTAAGCGAGGATGTTCTTCAAACGGAAGCCGGCAAAGTGAAGCTGAGTTCCCCTTGCTCGCCAGTAGATGCAGCTACTTTTGATGTCTTGATTCGCCCTGATGATGTGGTTGAAGACGCTTCCTCCACACTACAAGCAATCATTGAGTCGGCTCAGTTTAGGGGCGCTGAATGGATGTACCAATTAAGGTTAGCTTCTGGTGCATCGCTCAAGGCATTACTACCAAGCTATCAGCGCTATGCGGTAGGGACGAAAATCGGTGTGCGGCTAATCGCGCCGAGTGTCGTGGCATTTCCCCATTCGACCAATTAATCAGGATCATGACAAACAAAGCATAGCTTGTTTCCTTCGGTATCTCTCACATAAGCACCATAATAGTTGGCATGGTAGTGTGGGCGTAAACCCGGTGCGCCTTCATCTTTTCCACCATTTGCTAGTGCCGTTTGATAGACCATATCAACGGTGGCTCTGTCTTTTGCGGTTAGCGCAAACATTTGTCCATTGCCCGGCTGATGTGCCTCACTATTAAACGGTATACCAATAATAAACAAAGGGCGTGGGTCCGGGGCGGATTGCCATCCAGCCCACGGTTTATCCGCTTCACAAAACCGTTCTGTCACCCCTAAAACCTGCATGATCGCCCGATAAAACGGGAGTGCCCGAGGAAAATTTGCGACACCAATATAGACATGGGAAAGCATCGGATGGCCTTTGTTCAAGTCGTCATGCGAATTACTTTAGCAGGTCTTTACTGAATTGGTGCCGATTTGTACTTTGCTAATACTGCTTCAATGGCGCCGATGCGGCTGAGATGAGGATGGTGACGTAAGGTTTCTGCGATCTCTATTTCTGCCTGCCAATCACTTCCCGCTTTTTTGATTAGCTTTCGGTAACGAGCGTCTTCATCGGGCTGATATTTTTGGTGGTTTTCCCAGCGCCGTTTCGAAATATTGAGTAATCGGCGCAGGCGACGAAAGGGAAGAGACAATATAAAACTGAGGGGTGTGGTCACGGGGGGGATGAAATCAATTTAATAGGCTAAATTTTAACATGTTAATAATCTGTGAGTAACATAAATGTGATGCATGTTGATGAAAAGCGAGTGGCTTTACAATTTCTTAACTACTGATTGCAAATAAAATAACCATTTGTAATCAGTTGAGGAATAGCAAGCCCCACATCAATACCGTATTGGTATAATTGCTCTTCCAATAAAAAACCATCTCTTGCTTGTAAGGTTGAGGCAATCGCTTGATCTTGTTGATCCAAAATATCCATCGAATAGCCCTGTCTTAATAACAAAACAATTCGCTGACTTTTCCCGTCTTCAAAGACTTTTACTTTCATTCCTCTGCCTTTAATAAATCAAACAATCCATGAGAATCTATAAATGAAATAGAGTTCCCAAATTGTATACATTCGACAGTTTTATCGAATGCAAAGCATGCTAAAAGTAACGGGAATGATAATCAAGTCGCATTGCAACAATTTACTATTGCAATGCGACTGAAAAATACTGGTTATGCTGCCGCTAAATCTTCTGCAATCGCATGGAAGTCGAGTGACAAGAAATCATCTTGCACGCCTTCGCCAAACTCAAGAATGGTGTCGTCTTCTGGATCATGAAACCAATTTAGCGTAATGCGGTTTCTAGAGGATGCAGAGTCATTTAACATGCCAAACAATGTGTACAACATTTTGGTGGCCGCACTATTGAAGTAAGTTAGGCGGAAATCAAAAATAATATGTTGATGATCGGTATAGCTTAGGTAATGATTTAATTGCGCCAAAATCGGCAGAAAGAAATCATTCGCATTCTCAGGATATGCTTCACCAGTCATCGATAAATGATGACGGCTAAATTGAAAATTCACTTCTGGGCTATGGCTTGTACGGGCTAAATAATAATCATGCATGTTAATTATCCTTTATTTACTGGGCGTTTCTTCCCAATTTGCTGACATTCTTTAATGGTTAAATGACTGCTTTTAAATAGAAGTAAGCTAGTTCTTCATGCGTCGGCACTTCTACTAGTCGATACTCAATTGGTTCAGAGGCGTCACGGGCAACGGTCAAAAAGCCAAGACCAGCCCCTTTACTTACCTTGTCTTCTTCGTGATGCATTTCATTTTTTAGTTGGGTGCGATACGCCGCTTTAATTTCGTCTAAGGTCATTGAACGAAGTGGCTCAACCTTTTCACGAATACGGTCTGCGTATTTACTTTCTACCAAGTTGCCACATACAACGTAGAACTTATCGCCATCTTTACCAACGGCGACCGAGCCGATTTTTTCGCCTTCTACGTCAGGATTGTTTGGCGAATAAAACAGCGCGTTTTGCACCATTTCGATAAAGCTAGAAAATAGTTTTCTAGCTTTTGTCTGCGTGCCTTCTTCTTGTGCCAATCGCTGTTTTAAGGTGTCGCTCATTGTGTTAATCACGTTTTGAGACAGTGCACCGTTGTAATAGAACAAAACCCCGTTGAATTCGGCGTTATTGCGAAAAGCACTAAATAGATCTAACTGCATAACCACACTCTCTGCGTAATCAGTTGTGACGGAATCCAAAGAAGCTCACGTCATCACGACGGCGCTGATTACCTTGGTATTCGTAGTAATTGCGAAGCACTGCTTCACATTGGTCTTCCATCGATTTCACGCGATGTTTCAATAGCAACTGCATTAAGCGCTTTTTACCAAATGCAATTTTCTTTAAACCACCAATTTGATCGATAATGCCGTCAGTGGTCAGATAGATCATGTCGCCTTTAGAAAGCGCAACGGTTTTATTGGTCCATGCGTAATCTAGTGGGGTATCGGTGTAGCCAACGCCTTTTTTGTCACCATCCACCACTACAAAGTCTGCTTCCCCAGAAGGCAAGCAGAACAACGGTGTTTTTGCCCCAGCAAATACCATTTTGTTATTGGCTTGATCTACCCAGATAAATGCGGCGTCCATGCCATCATCCGAACGCTCGTGTTGTTCTGGATGAATAGGCACTACGTTGTCTTCACTAATTTGACCAAGCGCAGTTTTTACCTTGCGGTTAATTAGGCCAAGCGCACCCGCTGGATCAGTACGGTTATTGTCTTGCAACAAGTGATCCATGAACGCAGCCATAATCAAGGTCATGAATGCACCCGGCACGCCGTGGCCGGTACAATCCATTAGCGCCATGAAAAAGCCATCATTGAATTTCTTGCAGAAGAAGTAATCGCCACCTACTTTGTCCCGTGGCTCCCAGTGCATGAAATAGTCTTTCAACATAGAAGCTAGATCATCACGTGAAGAACGCATAAAGGATTTCTGAATCACAGAAGCGTAGTTAATACTTTCCATCACCAAGCGGTTTTTCTCCGCTTGCAAGAAACTCACTACTTTGACTAGGTCTTCGCCGGTGCCAATCCCTAGGTATTGGTTTTCTGGGTTCACAATAATGAAACCGTCGTTCAATGTTTTGCCGCCACTTTCAATTACCTTGAAAGAAACGTCTTGAATACTCATGGTTTCTGGCACGACAAGCGGCTGCTTATCCATAAAGGCAATACAGCTTTTACGACCATATAAATCGCGGCGAAATGGTTTCGCCATTTCATCATTGAAAATGCCACGGTTAATAAGGCCAATCGCAAAGCCATTTTCTAATACAGGCAAGCCAATCACTTCAGGGTGTCTTGCTAGCACATCCAATACTTCAAAGCAGGTATGTTGTGGCGTTACTGTTGGACTATCGCGCATTAGGCTACGCGCAATGTACTCAGATTCAATTTCACTTAATCCGGCAGTAGATTCTTTTACAGCCTGCATGTTCAGCATGGTGTTTCCTTCGATGAAATAAGCAACCGACGACTCGGTCAGTAACAATGGCGCTTAGGATACGAAGAAAACGTGACGATAAGATGGCGGAAAAATTACGTAGAGATTACACCTGTGCGATTTGAAAATGCTTTACGAATCAATCTGTTATGCAAATGTAATTTTTTGAATAGCCAAAAAAGGGTTACATCATGTGAGTGGAGAGAAGAATGCAGACGATCCTTGATGAGAGAAGTACGCCCAGCCAATATACAAAAAGGAAGGGCGTTTTCACCAGGGGATTACTTCGGCATCCCTTTCTGCCGATCAAACGCTGTGGGTTTGAATTGGTTCAGAGCTATCCATTGCGAGCTTATCTGTTGGTTCAGCGTGCGCTTGGGTTTTGCATATTCACAGCGGTTGAGCAGGATTTTGCCGCTAGTGTAGTCGATGGTGCCGGAATAGCCATCCTGCTCGCAGGCTTTGTCTTTGCCATATTTTGCCTTGGCGGCAACTAGTTTATTGAGCATGGTTGTATCACCATTGCCATAGTAGGAAGGGGCAACTAAATAGGTAGAGGTCCAGGCGACGACTTTGATCGGCCGTTTCGCCGTGTTAGGCATCAGTATGAATTCATCTGCTGCACGTATGCTTTCTGTCCACATGTCCTGACGAACATGAAGTAGCCCCTTGGTCCATGATAGCTGGACACCAGTCATTTTTACAGAGTCGATGGCATAGAGTATCTTCGAACTCCTGCCAATTGGCTCCCATTTTGTCTTTAATTGCTGCCAAAATACTAAAATTCTTTCATGTGGGTCTTTGGCGGTTAGTTGGTGTCTCCCTTCTGGGACAAACCATTTTTTAGGTGTCAGAATCGCAGCGGCTAACTTGCTACCGTTGGCGAGTGTAGTGAGACTAAATGCTTCAACACCCATGTTTTTTGGGATGAGTGGCTGTAGCGTAGATGGCAGCTCGCCGATTTGATTGGGAGGTGTAAACGTTTCGCAAGCGACGACGGGAACAAGAGGTAAGGCTAGCAAAGTACCGATCAGCACTCGTTGGATAGCGGATAAAGAAAGCATGTTCGTACCAAGCACATGTAAAGCATCATTTTACATAATTATTATGCCATTGGTATTTTTTGTGTGTGGGAATAGCCCACTTTCTTACGTGGTGGCTGTCGCGCGAGGGTTAGTGGCACTTACTAACCCTCGCGAGCGAAAAAAGTTACTTCGGTAATCCTTTTTGCTGATCAAAAGGCACCGGTTTGAACTGCGTTAGTTCAATGACTTGCACGCTAGATTGGTTGGATACACTACGTTTTGGTTTTGCATATTCACAGCGATTAATATCTACTTTTCCTGTGGCATAGTTAATGGTGCCAGCATAACCATTTTTTTCGCACACTTTATCTTCACCATATTTTGCCTTAGCAGCATCTAGCTTATTGAACATGGCTTCATCCCCGTTGCCACAACAAGCTGGATCATCTAAAGCCGTAGAGGTCCATGCTGAAATGTTGATCTGTTTCTTCGCTGGATTAGGTTGCAGAATGAATTGGTCAGCGGTTAGGGCGCTATTGGCCGCCATATCTTGACGGACTCGCAATTGTCCTTTTGTCCAAGCTAATTGCAAATTGGTTTCGCCAGCCGTATCGATCGAATACAGCATCTGTGAATTTCGCCCAACTTGTTCCCATTGTGTTTCTAATTGTTGCCAAACTACTAAAACACGCTCAAGTGGGTCGTTGGCGGCTAACTCATCCATCCCACAAGGCACAAACCATTTTTTCGGGGTCAAAATAGCCGCGGCCATTTTGCTGCCGTTTGCGAGCGTGGTCAGGCTAACTTGTTCAACCCCCATGTTTTGAGGAACTTTTGATTTGAGCGAGGCAGGCAAACTGCCAATTTGATTTTTAGGCGTATCCGTTTGTTCGCAGGCCATTGCTGGTGCAAGGTGTAAGGCGAATAGGGCGCCAATAAATACTCGGCGAATAGAGTAGATAGAAAACATGTTTATACCAAATGCATGAAAAGTGCGCATTATACGCAAACAGATATGCATTTGGTATTTTTATTTGTTACTGATAATCAGGCTGCTTTTCGGGCGATGCCTCGATAAACGCACTGATTGCCAAACAATTCGATTCAATGCGCGTTAGCGTTGGGTAGGCGGATAAATCCACTTTGAAACGTCTTGCGTTGTATAACTGTGGGATCAGGCAGATATCTGCAAATGTTGGTTGGTCACCATGGCAAAAATCTCCGCTAGCTGGGTGGTTGGCTAGTTGTGATTCAAGCGCGTTCAAACCGTGCATTACCCAATGTTGATACCAAGTATTTTTTGCGTCTTCCGCTATGCCTAGCGTGCCTGTTAGGTACTGCAATACGCGCAGGTTATTAATTGGATGAATGTCACATGCAATGGTCAGCGCAATGCTTCTGACAAATGCGCGATCATGGCTATGGACAGGCAGTAGTGGTGGGTTAGGGTAGCGCTCTTCTAGGTATTCTAAAATAGCGAGTGATTGCGTAATCGCACCCTCTTCTGTCACCAGCGTCGGGACAGTTTGGTTCGGGTTTATCTTGCTGTATTCCGCTTGTTTTTGCTCCCCGCCATGATTGAGCAAATGAACAAAATGGGGCGTTGGTGAAACCCCTTTTAGCGCACAAGCAATGCGAACACGGTAAGCGGCAGATGAGCGAAAGTACGTATAGAGTTCCACAGTAGATCCTTTGTGACTAACCCTAACTAGTGCCCTCCCTTTGAGAAGGGTACTAGTAAATCCCATCATCTACGAAGAAGATTGGAGGGTAAGCTGTTAGTTAAGCGTCTTTAAACTCTTTTTCGTGCAAGAACGCAGCATGTTTCGGTGCGCGTTTGGTTTGCGACCATTCTTCCAGCATCGCCCACTTGACTGAATTCAATTGTTTTAATTGCTCAACTTCATGCTCATCCGGGCAAGCTAGTTCTAAGCGGTGGCCATTTGGATCGAAAAAATAGATCGAGTGGAAAATGCCATGATCGGTCACACCTAATACTTTTACGTCGTTGGCTTCTAAGTGTGCTTTATACGCCAGCAAGGTTTCACGGTCTTTCACTTTAAACGCGATATGCTGTACCCAATTTGGCGTATTAGGGTCTCTGCCCATTTCGGGCTTCGTTGGCAGTTCGAAAAAGGCGAGTACATTGCCGTTCCCTGCATCCATAAAGATATGCATGTAAGGGTCTGGTTCTTTTGTCGAAGGTACAAGGTCTTCTGCAATCGCCAACACAAAATCCATTTTTAGCATTTTCTGATACCAAAGTACGGTTTCCTTGGCATCTTTGCAGCGGTAAGCAACGTGATGGATACGGTCAATTTGCAAGGTGCTCATGATGCGATCTCCTTATGCTGCGCCTAACACGCCACGACGGACTTGGTCGCGTTCGATGGATTCAAACAAGGCTTTAAAGTTACCTTCACCAAAACCTTCATCGCCTTTGCGCTGGATAAACTCAAAAAACACTGGGCCGAGCAAGGTTTCAGAGAAAATTTGGAGTAATAATCGCTTACTTCCATTTTCTGTTGTGCCATCTAATAAAATGCCGCGCATCTGCAATTCAGCAGGGTTTTCGCCATGCCCAGGCAGACGTCCTTCTAGCATTTCATAGTAGGTAGCAGGGGGGGCGGTCATAAACGGGACGCCTGCTTTTTTCATACTGTCCCAACTAGCGAGTAGATCGTCTGTTAGCAAGGCAATATGCTGAATACCTTCACCATTAAATTGCATCAGGTATTCTTGAATTTGCCCTTTACCATTGCCGCCTTCTTCGTTTAGCGGGATACGAATCAGTCCATCTGGTGCCGTCATCGCGCGAGAGGTGAGTCCCGTGTATTCGCCTTTAATATCAAAGTAGCGAATCTCACGAAAATTAAAGATGCGCTCGTAGAAATCGCCCCAGAACTTCATCCGGCCGTTGTAAACATTGTGGGTGAGGTGGTCAATTACCCGGAAACCATGACCTTTCGGGTGGCGATCAACGCCTTCGATAAACTCGAAGTCGATATCGTAGATAGACTTACCATCTTCAAAACGGTCAATCAGATAAAGTGGCGCCCCGCCAATGCCCTTGATCGCCGGTAGTTTCAGCTCCATCGGGCCGGTCGGGATATCAATCGGCTGCGCACCTAGTTCAAGTGCTCTTTGATAAGCATGGTGGCTATCTTTGACGCGAAAAGCCATGCCACAAGCAGATGGACCATGTTCTGCAGAAAAGTAGCCTGCTACGCTACGTGGTTCACGGTTGACGATAAAGTTGATATCGCCTTGACGGTATAAATCTACGTCTTTTGATCGATGGTGTGCCACTTTGGTAAAGCCGAGTGTTTCCAGAATCGGCTCGATCACCCCAGGGGTAGGCGAGGCAAACTCAACAAATTCAAAGCCCATTAGGCTCATTGGGTTGTCAAATAAATCAGCCATGATGTGTTCCTCTTTTCTCTGCCTTTTGTAAAGGCGTTTTTTATGTTGATTGCGCAATAACGATTTACTTCGTTTTCTCATCTCACCGGGTAGGTGGTGCGCAAGGTATGCCTCGTTTACTAGCAGCCAAGTGCTGGCCAAAGATCAGCACTTGGCAACTCGGTGTGGTGTAAGGTCGGTGGTTCATGTTGCGCCTTGATTCAATAGAAATTGCAATGGGGGTCAAGGGCGGGGGATAACACGAACCACCTGTTCAATCGCACCAAAAAGGCTATGACCATCTTCATCAAACATTTCAATGCGAATGGTGTCACCGGCTTGCAAATAAGGGGTAACTGGTTTGCCCGTTTCAATGGTTTCTAGCATGCGTTTTTCGACAATACAGGCTGAACCGCTGCTTCTGTCTACATTTGAAATCGTGCCAGAGCCCACAATCGAGCCTGCCTCTAATTCTCGGGTTTTCGCTACGTGTGCAATCAGGTCGGCAAAGTTAAAGACCATGTCCGTGCCGCAATCGGGTTGCCCGAATAATTCGTTTCGCACATGTACAGATAGAGGTAAGGTCACGCGGCTATCTTGCCAGTGTGTCCCGAGTTCATCCGGTGTAATGGCAACAGGCGAGAATGCGGTTGCCGGTTTCGATTGAAAAAAGCCAAAACCCTTGGCTAACTCTGCGGGGATGAGGTTACGTAGTGTGACGTCGTTTACCAGCATGAGTAAACGAATATGGCTAGCCGCTTGTTCAGTGGTACTACCCATTGGCACGTCGCCAGTAATGACCGCCACTTCGCCTTCTAGATCCACACCCCATTCGGTATTGAATACATCAATCGACGCGGTTGGTGGTACAAAACTATCCGATCCACCTTGGTACATCAGTGGGTCGTGCCAGAACTCTGGTGGCATGTCGGCGCCACGGGCTTTACGAACGAGTTCGACATGATTGACATACGCAGAGCCATCCGCCCATTGGTAAGCTCTTGGTAGGGGGGAGTGGCAATCGGCAGGATGAAAAGCAAAGGCGTTGTCTACTTTGCCGCTATTTAATGCTTCATATAAATCAGCTAGTGGCGTGGCAACTTCATCCCAATGATCCATCGCGTATTGCATCGTGGCGGCAATATTATTGGCGAGCACTGCAGATTGTAGATCTTTCGAGACGACAACCAGCGTGCCGTCACGGCCGCCATTTTTTAGGGTGGCAAGTTTCATGGTGTTGTCCTCTTTTCTGTGTGTCGGCTAGGCTAGTTGCTAGCTCGGATTACTTCAGAAAATCATACAAGTAGCTGCTTGATATGTGCTTTTAAAATGTTTCTCATTTTCAATATAGTAAGAAATTATCTAAATAAAAATGGATAACTGGCGCAATAAAATAGCTTTGCTATCGAAGTATTTGTAAAGAGGGTAGGATGACGGATATATAACGTGATATGCTTTTGGAATTGACAACGGCATGGGTGGTGATGAAATGGATGGAACTTACTTACTGGCAATCATTTTTGCCGCATTGCTCCTCACCGTTTGTGTGCGCTGGGTGTTAAATCGCCGATCATCGAAACGTTTTTTTAATCACATTCAACTGCAAATTGAAAAAGCGGTGACTATCCAAGCCCGAGAGTTAGGTAAAACCACCAATCTCGGCTACTGGGAGCATATGGCTTCTTTAGAGCAGCACCAATTAGAAGACGATAAGATTGCTGAGTTGCAAAAGCAACTTCGTTCACGCCGTAAGCAAAAGTAATCAACCGCTTCGCTTAAACGTAAATCTGTTCGAATTGCTAGTAATTCTCATTTGAATGCGCTAGTCTAGTTTTAGAATCGATTGCTAAAGGTATTTGTGGTGGCTATTGCAAAACGCTCGCTATCGGAAGCGAAATACCTCATTGTTGAAAGTATGCCAGAGGCTAGGCAAACCCTAGTCAATGCCTTAACTACGCTTGGCATCACTAAGGTCGAGCATGTCGGACGTTCTGACGATGCACTGCAGCGCATCAGTAATGGTCAATACGATGTCGTGTTGTGTGAGCTTACTATCAATCATCGATATGATGGTTTGTATCTATTAGATGAACTTCGAACGAAGCAATTAATCAAGCCATCGATGGTGTTTATGATGGTGTCTGCAGAGGCGAGTAGTCGCCTTGTGGTTTCTGCCGCCGAATTATCCCCAGATGAATATCTATTAAAGCCTTTCTCTGCAGAAGCATTGCGCTTGCGGATTGAGCGTGCCTTTTACAAGAAGCAGCATTTTCGTCTCGTAGACGAAGCCATTGCGAAAAAAGACTATGCCAAAGCGCTCGCTTTATGTGATATCCGAATCAAAGATAGCGATCTTTTTTCCGGCGAGTTTCTCAAGTTAAAAGCGAGATTATATTTTCAAATGGGCGACGCCAAATTAGCGGGTGAAATTTACCGCATGATCTTGGCAAAAAAACCATTGCCTTGGGCGCAGATTGGTTTAGGTAAGGCACTTTTCTTGCAAGGCTTGCCAGAAAAGGCACAGCACGTGTTTGAAGAGGTGATTGCGAGTTATCCCTTTGCAATGGAAGCTTATGATGGCTTAGCCAATTGCATGATCGCAAGAAATGATACCTTAGGCGCACAAGCGCTTTTACAAAAAGCACTGAATTTGTCTCCTGCCATGATTGTTCGGCTACGACAGTTTGGCGCGGTGGCTAGAAGCAATGAAGACTGGGAGCGTGTTGCGTTTGCCTATGCATCCTCCATCGACCTAGGGCAGTTTACCTTTCATCATCATCCCTTAGATTATGCTCAGCTAAGTCATGCGCAACTTGCACAAGGTGACTACCACGCAGCAGAGCAGAGTATGTTAAAGCTTGCGAAAGTCTTTGATACGCCGGAATCAAAATTACTTTATAAGGTGGCGCAAGGCCGGATTACATTCGGGCGAGGCGAACTTAGAAAAGCAAACCAATGGATTGACGAGGCGATTTCGCAAGTAAAGCAATCTAAAGAACGCGTTAGTGAAACCGTGGTGATTGAATTGGCCGGTGCATGTTATGCGACAGATCGCCAAGAAGAGGCGGGGGCGCTAATTGAGGAGGTCTTACTTAACCACGCAGATCGCACAGAAGTAATGATGCATGTGGAGTTGATGTTTCGATCGATTGGGCATGAAGAGCATGGTAAAGCACTCATTGTGAAACATCGCTCTGCCATTGAGGAAATGAATCGCTTTGCTGCTTTCATGAAAGAAAAGGGTGATTTAGAAGGTGCCGTTTTGCACTTTTTGGCAGCGGTTGGCGACCGCCCGCATAATGTCACCATCTTGCTCAATGCAATTAATGCCTTACTTGCCTTTGTCGAAAACAATGGTTGGCATGAAAACTACTTGTCGATTGCCAAAGAGTATTTAGGGCGGATTGAAAAAATATCCCCATCAAATAGCCGCTATTTGCAATTTCTTGCGCAATATCGTCAGCTGTTAAATACCAAAGCCAATGAGACGGCCAGTGGATCGGCCGCCGTTTCGATGAAGCCGCTAAGTGCTAAACCAACTGTGCAAGAGCGTGTTTAGTTTTCTTGTAAAGCGGTTAGGTTTTCAAACAATGTTAACGCTTCTGGGTTCGCGAGTGAATCGGTGTTTTTAACCGCTAGCCCATGAATCACGTTGCGTACCGCTAGTTCAACAATCTTTCCGCTAATTGTTCTTGGTAAGTCACTCACTTCAATGAGTTTGGCGGGGACATGGCGTGGGCTCGCTCCAGACCGGATTTGCTGGCAGATCCGTTTGCGTAAGGTATCATCTAAATGCTGACCGGGTTGCATCCGCACAAATAAAATCACCCGTTCATCGCCATCCCATTGTTGGCCAACCGCCATCGATTCCATGACTTCTGGGAAGGTTTCAACTTGTCGGTAAATTTCGGCGGTACCAATTCGGACGCCGCCTGGGTTTAGCACCGTGTCTGACCGTCCGTAAATGATGAGGCCGTCTTCTTCGGTTAATTCTGCATAGTCACCATGACACCAAATATTGGGGAAGCGATCGAAGTAGGCGTGTTGATATTTACTGCCGTCTTGATCATTCCAAAAGCCGATGGGCATGGAAGGAAAAGGTTTGGTACATACTAACTCCCCTTTTTCTCCTTTGATCGGCTGGCCATCATCATTCCAGATTTCTACCGCCATGCCTAAGCCTCTGCACTGCAATGCAGATCGATAAACAGGCAAGATCGGGTTCCCCAATGCAAAGCAAGACAAGATGTCTGTGCCACCAGACATCGAGCTTAAACGCACATCGGATTTGATGTGGTGATACACAAAATCGTAACTCTCTGGTAGCAGAGGGGAGCCTGTTGAACAAATAGCCTTAAGTGCATGGAGCGGGTAATGCTCGCGAGGTTGATAACCAGACTTTTCTAGCGCAGATAGATATTTTGCACTGGTGCCAAAAGTAGTAAAGCCAACACGTTCTGCATACTGCCAAAGTACATCTGCAGATGGGTAAAAAGGTGAGCCATCATAAAGCGCTAATGTTGCGCCGGTAGCTAAACCGGTTACCAGCCAATTCCACATCATCCAACCGCAGGTGGTGAAGAAAAAGAGCGTGTCATTTGGCTTTAGATCGCCATGTAGCAGATGTTCTTTTAAGTGCTGAATCAGTGTGCCACCCACCGAGTGGACGATGCACTTTGGTACGCCCGTTGTACCGGAGGAATACATGATAAAAAGCGGATCATTAAATGCGCAGGGGGTAAATGCCAATGCGGGCGTTTCGCCTTGCAAAAGGTCGTTCCATTGCTGCGTTTGTTGAGTAGGCGCTGTTTCTACGCCAAGTGCAGCAGTACCCACGTAAGGAACGAGGATGAGATGCGATACGCTGGGTAATGCGTGACTGATCACGCTGACTTTGTCCAAGCAATCGATGGTTTTGCCATTGTAGTAATAGCCATCAACGGCAAATAGTACTTTAGGTGAGATTTGGCTAAATCGATCGAGCACCCCTTGTGTACCAAAGTCGGGAGAGCAAGAAGACCATACTGCGCCCAAGCTTGTCGTGGCTAACATCGCGATGATCGTTTCTGGAAGGTTCGGTAAAAACCCCGCGACACGATCCCCTTTAGTCACCCCGACTGCTCGCAGTTGATTCGCCACTTTGGCGACGGCGTCAAACAGTTCTGCATACGAGAGGCAACGCTGAACGCGATCTTCCCCTTGAAAATGCAGTGCAGTTTTATTTTCTTTACAGCGTAGCAAATGTTCCGCGTAATTTAATTGGCTACCCTCAAACCAGCTTGCACCAGGCATTTGTTGTGCATTGGAGAGGACCGTTTGATATGGGGTGCTTGCATTGATATTTGCGTATTGCCAGAAGGACTCCCAAAAGTCCGCCGTGTGACTGACGGACCAATCATAAAGCGCGGTATAGGTTGGTAGCGATAATTGCCGATGCTGATTCACCCATTCACGAAATTGGGTGAGGTTGCTATTTGCAATGGCCGTAGGCGATGGAGTCCAAAGTGGCGTATTCATATCTTCCTCTTTTTTGCCAAATTATTGTTTCGGCTTAATTTATTCTAGTCCTTTATCCAATCGATATGGCTAGACTGTAGAGAGAAATCATACGCGGATTGGTGGCGAATCCGATGGCAAAATGAATTGCTTTAGAAGTCTAAAGAGATGATTTTCTGCTAAATCTTCATGAATCACGCAATCGGATTGCGTGATTCATGAAGATTAAAATTGATGGACTAAGCAATCGGTGTCAGCGTGCTTGGGCAAACCAGTTTCTTTTTCTTTAGATGATACATTTCTAGATCTTCGCGGATAAAGAAAGGCGTTTCCCATGGGTTTTTCTCGATAAACCCTTGCCGCACATGCTCAAAGAGTGCGGTGCCTTTTGGAATCAGAGAGGCTTCGCTTTCTATAATGGTGTAATTCCATTCGATTGCACGTTCAAATGTAAACGAGGCGCGTTCATCCATCACAAAGTAACAATGGGTATCGCGCTTTAGCAATTTTGATTTAAATGTTTCAGGGAAGGTGATGAGGAAAATATCATCAGCTTCGCTAGACAAAAATGCCAAGACGGTCGTGTGAGGTTGCTGTTTAGCTACCGTAATCAGGACGCCGACTTTATTCATGTGATCTTTATCTGCAAAGACGGGTAAATCTCGCAAGCTTGTCCACGGTACTGGTATCTCAGTACGATCGTCATCCGGGTATTCATAGCCAACCGCCTGATAATTAATCACCGCTCTAAATCCATGTAGCAGCATTAATTCGCGTGGTTCGACAATCGCCCAGTCGCCTTCTGCCCAAAGCACTCTTCCTTTGTATGACCCACGATACACGCGAATATCTGAATCAAATTCGTCCACCCCAGAGCGATTATCTAGGTGAATCGTCGTGAGATCGCCCACTTGGAAATCATGGCCACGGGGGAAAAATAGCTTTAATCGATGATCTGATTCGGGGAAAACACAACAAATGTGAATAACCATGGCATCACATCGATAAGCGGCCATGACGCCGAGTACCTGCTTGCCTAAATAAGTAGTGATGTCCATTTGCGGCTTTCTTTATCGATTCAAAACAAGACTATTGTAAGCAGAGTCGCCCCCTTTCGGGTTCAGAATATTTGAAGAGTTTGATGGATTTTTCAGCAGTACGATTGACAAGATTAGACGGGGTTATTCAATAACCTTTTTTTATAGGATATGAAAAATACTTGATTGGTTGTTATAGAAAGCCTGTGTTTTAATCAGTCAGTTTTTAGCTGACCAAATGGTTGAATTGGTTGGTTAATCGAAATTTGTTCCGTTTGATATGGGGAGAGAGAACCTATGAAATTGACGCAAAAATTAATCTGTGCCGCATTAGTATCTGCATTTGCAGTTTCTGCTGGCGCAGCCGTGGTACCTGCTGGCGTGAAACTCGCCGCGAAACAAGAACTAACCCGTAATAATGGCTCCGAACCAGAATCGCTAGACCCTGCATTGGCAGAATCGGTTGGTGCAAACAATATTGCGCGCGATTTGTTTGAAGGGCTAACCGCCAATGATGCCGACGGTAGAATCGTACCGGGCGTTGCAGAAAGCTGGAAACAAACCGATCCAACGACATGGGTATTCAAGCTACGTAAAAATGCGATGTGGTCGAATGGTACACCCGTCACCGCAGACGACTTTGTCTACGGATGGCAGCGTTTCTTAGATCCAAAAACCGCCTCTCCATACGCTTCTACTTACGGCATTTTTATTCAAAATGGCTTAGCGATTACCGAAGGCAAGAAGGCGCCTTCTGAATTAGGCATTAAAGCATTAGACAAATACACATTAGAAATCAAAACGGAAGGCCCAGTAGGCTTTATGGCCGACCTAGTGTCTAACACACAGCTTGGCCCAGTGAATAAAGCTGCGATCGAGAAATTTGGTAAAGACTGGACAAAACCAGGTAACTTGGTGGGTAACGGTGCATTTGTTCTAAAAGACTGGCAAGTAAACAGCAAGATCATCTTGGAAAAGAGCCCGAAATACTGGGATGCCAAAACCGTTGTACTAAAGAAAGTGACTTATCTTCCGGTTGAAGATGGTAATACCGATGTAAAGCTATTCCAATCTGGTGAGAATGATTGGGTGTATCAGTTGCCTCCTGGTACTTATGACCAGTTGAAGTCGCAATACCCGAAAGATATTCGCAACGCGCCAATGCTTGGCTTGCGTTATTACTCTTACAACAATACTGATCCGCTATTTAAAGATATTCGCGTGCGTAAAGCGCTATCGATGGTGATCGACCGAGACATCTTGGCGGCGAAAGTCACGGCAGATGGCCAAGTACCTACCTACGGTGTGGTAGTGAAGGGAACTGCTGGTGCGGATGTGACTGCCTACGATTGGGCAAAATGGCCAATGGCAAAACGCGTAGAAGAAGCGCGTAAGCTGCTAGCGCAAGCGGGTGTAAAACCGGGAACTAAAGTCAAATTTGCGTATAACACCAGTGAATATCACAAAAAAATGGCGATCTTTGCTGCTTCTGAATGGAAGACCAAATTAGGTTTAGATACCGAAATGGAAAACATGGAATTCAAAGTATTGCTGAAAAAGCGTCACGATGGCGACTTCCAAATTGCACGTAATGGTTGGGTGGCGGATTACAACGATGTCACTACATTCTTAACCTTAGTGCAGTGTGATTCTGATCAGAACGACAACAAGAACTGCAATAAGAAGGGTGATGAACTCATCAAGCAAGCCTCTAGCCAACTAGATCCGGCTAAGCGCAAAGTGCTAATGACTCAAGCCGCCAAAATCATCATGGATGACTACCCAATGCTGCCGCTGTTGCAGTACACCGTACCGCGGTTGGTGAAATCGTACGTGGGTGGTTATAGCCAGAAGAACTCAATGGACAGATTCCGTAATAAGGACTTGTACATTATTCAGCATTAATTGCTGTTTGATCGCCATCTAGCTGTTTCCCCCGGCTAGTGGCGATCGCTTTCTTAGGTTTTCCTCGGCCAACCAGCGATGAAGCATTGTCGCCTTGGTTGGCTAAGGTCTGTTGCTGATTGGGTAATGGTGATTGCCATTGCCCCACATGAAGGAACGTCTAGTCATGTGGACCTATACACTTCGTCGATTTTTATCGACGCTCCCTACCTTATTGGCCGTGATCACGGTCTGTTATTTGCTACTACACCTGACGCCTGGTGGCCCATTTGATTCTGAAAGAAAGGTCTCTGCTGCCGTCTTGGCAAATTTGCAGGCCAAATATCATCTGGATATGCCGATCTGGAAGCAATATCTCTATTACCTCTGGAATTTGCTGCATGGCGATTTGGGCGCTTCGTTCCGATACGCGGACTGGTCAGTTAATGATCTCGTTGCACGAGCCTTACCAGTTTCCTTGGCTGTTGGTGGTATTTCGATGCTGATTTCTATCGTGATTGGCATTGCGCTTGGCATCATTGCTGCGCTTCGCCAAAACAGCATCGTCGATTACTTTGTGATGCTGTTAGGGAATATTGGCAGCGCCTTCCCATCATTTGTGATTGGTCCTGTGCTCATTATGCTGTTTGCGCTGTGGATGAAGTGGTTTCCTGCCGGTGGTTGGGATGAGTTTAATTATCGCTATATGGTGCTTCCGATTGCGTTACTCACCTTTATTAACGTCTCTACCATTGGTCGTATTATGCGAGGTAGCTTAATCGAGGTACTCAACACGAACTTCATCCGTACCGCCAGAGCAAAGGGTTTGCCGCTTAGAACCATCGTGTTTCGTCATGCATTGAGACCTGCCTTGTTACCGGTTGTGTCGGTCATTGGCCCATTAGCGATTGATTCGATTACCGCTGCTATTGTCACCGAATCGGTCTTTTCATTGCCAGGGCTTGGAAAGCTAATAGTGAATGGTGCATCTAACCGTGACTACACTCTCGTGTTAGGTCTGGTGGTCTTGGTGACCGTGCTTGCTGTCTTGTTAAACCTATTGGTTGATTTGGCGTATGCCTTACTCGACCCGAAAATTCGATATTAAGAGAGGGCGTCATGCAGTCTAAAAATAACGCACTCGAAGCCACATTAACCCACGCGGCAAACGAAGCGGTTGCTGGGCGTAGCCTATGGAAAGATGCGCGAATTCGCTTTTTCCGAAATAAAGCAGCGGTGCTTAGTTTAATCTTCTTGGTGCTGATTGCGCTTGCCTGTGCTTTTGGCCCCATGGTCTTACCGCATACTTATGAAGATACCGATTGGAACGCAATGTCTGTTGCGCCCACCCTTCAAGATTGGCATTTGTTTGGTACAGATGAACTAGGGCGCGATTTATTGGTGAGAACGCTCATCGGCGGTCGTATTTCTTTGGTCATCGGTTTACTCGCTACCTTGGCATCTGTCACCGTAGGGATTCTTTGGGGAGCAACTGCCGGATTTATGGGCGGCAAAGTAGATAGCTTAATGATGCGAATCGTTGATATGTTGTATGCGATTCCCTATTTGCTGATTGCCATCCTGATGGTGACTATCTTTGGCCGTGATTTCTACTTGGTGGTCTTAACCATCTCGGTCTTCTCTTGGATGAATATGGCAAGGGTGGTACGCGGCCAAACGCTATCCATTCGTTCAAAAGAATATATCGAAGCAGCCAGAGCCATTGGGGTGCCTACATGGCGAATTATCTTGCAGCATATTGTGCCTAACCTTTTAGGTATCGTCGTGATTTATACCACGGTGACCATTCCTGGCGTGATTTTGACGGAGTCTGTTCTCTCTTTCCTCGGTTTAGGCGTACAAGAGCCGATGACTAGCTGGGGGGTGCTGATTGAAGATGGCACCAGTGTCATGGAAGCCACGCCGTGGTTGATTTTGTTTCCAGGTGCTGCACTCTCTATTACCCTTTATTGCGCCAACTATATTGGTGACGGTCTGCGCGACGCGTTAGATCCAAAAGACCGCTAGGAGAGGATCAGATGAATACGCAGGAAAAATTACTGCAGGTCCGCGATCTTGGCGTGCAGTTTAAAACCAATGACGGTTTGGTTTATGCCGTGAATGGCTTGAATTTTGAGTTGGGTAGAGGCGAGACGCTAGGGATTGTCGGTGAGTCTGGCTCAGGCAAATCGCAAACCGTATTAGCCATGCTGGGGCTACTGGCCAAAAATGGCCAAGCCACTGGTGAGGTCCTCTACAAAAGTCAGAATCTACTTAACTTACCACTTAATCAATTAAATCAAATTCGTGGTAATCGGGTCTCGATGATTTTCCAAGATCCGATGACATCGCTGAACCCGTATCTAACGGTTGAGCGGCAAATGACCGAAGTACTGGAACTTCATAAGGGTCTGACACGTAAAGCCGCCAAAACGCGTGCGATAGAACTCCTAGAGGCCGTCAAAATCCCCGAAGCAGCTCGCCGAATCAATATGTATCCGCATGAGTTTTCTGGCGGTATGCGTCAGCGGGTGATGATTGCAATGGCTTTGCTTTGCGAGCCGGAAGTGTTAGTTGCAGACGAACCCACTACTGCATTAGATGTGACCGTTCAGGCGCAGATCCTTGCGCTGTTACGTGATCTACAGCGTGATTTTGGCACGGCTATTATCATGATTACCCATGATCTTGGCGTGGTTGCGGGGATTTGTGATCGGGTGATGGTGATGTACGGTGGTCGCGTGATGGAATATTCTGCATCAGAGCAACTCTTTTATCAGCCAACACACCCTTATACGATTGGCTTATTGGGGGCATTGCCGCGCTTAGATCTGGAGACTGATGCCTTAGTCAGCATCCCGGGAAATCCTCCCAATATGAATCACATGCCGGCGGGGTGTCCATTTTCACCTCGGTGTGAACATGCGGGCGCGAATTGCCATGATACCTTGCCACCGCTTATCGCATTGCCAGAAGATGCGACCCGTTGGCGTGCTTGCCACCATCCTGTGGCAGAAGTTCGCCGTGTTGTAGAAGGAGTGGCGCATGTCTAATGCTGAAATCATCCTGTCAGTCACCGATCTAAAAGTGCATTTTCATATCAAAGATCGTCAAGCTTGGCCGTGGACGCCTGCTCGTACCTTAAAGGCGGTCGATGGTGTATCGCTAACCCTTCGCGCCGGGGAAACGCTCGGCGTTGTTGGCGAGTCTGGGTGCGGAAAATCGACGTTAGCCAGGGGTATCCTCAATCTGATTCCGCGAACGGCTGGCGAAGTGGTATGGATGGGTAAAACGATGAACCCATCTGACCAAGCCGCATGGCAAGCGGCGAGGAAAGACATGCAAATGATCTTTCAAGATCCATTGGCCTCGCTTGATCCTCGGATGACCATTGGTCAGATTATTGCCGAGCCATTGCGTATTCATCATCCTTCCTTATCAAAAGAAGAGGTGATGGCTAAAGTGCGGCAAGTGATGAAGGAAGTGGGGCTCACAGAGCAGCAAATCAACCGCTATCCGCATGAGTTTTCTGGTGGGCAGTGCCAGCGTATTGGTATCGCAAGAGCGTTAATTTTAGAACCTAAGTTAATTATCTGTGATGAGCCCGTCTCTGCGCTAGACGTGTCCATTCAGGCACAAATCGTCAATTTGCTAAAAGACCTGCAACGTCGAAAAGGATTGGCACTGATCTTTATTGCGCATGATTTGGCGGTAGTAAAGCACATTAGTGATCGTATTTTGGTGATGTACCTTGGCCGTGCGATGGAGTTAGCAGAGAAAGCAGATTTGTATGCTTCACCTCAACACCCGTATACCAAGGCGCTGTTGTCCGCCATCCCGATTCCAGAACCAAAACTGGAGCGTGAAAAAGTGATTCAGTTGCTGCAAGGCGATCTACCCTCGCCAATGAACCCGCCTTCTGGCTGCGTATTTCGAACACGTTGCCCGATTGCAGAAAGCAAATGTGCTACGACTACGCCGCAGTTACATCAGCCGCAATCGAATCAACAGACAGAAGCTGCTTGTCTATTGGTCTAGTCAATCAAATCCCCCCACTATGGTAGCTCGATAGTGGGGTTTCCTTTTACTCCTTTAATTCAACCATTTATCGCATTGTCATTTCATTTGTCAGAGATGTTCTATACTGATAGCTAGGAAAAATGATGCGGACTAGGTAGCCCACTAAATTGCTTTACTTGTTCTAGTGCAATGCTAGACCGGACGCTTCTGACACAGTCCATCGCTAATAATTTGTGCATCACAAATCGTGAGAGTGAAGTTAGGTCTGCGGCAACCACGCGCAAAGCGTAGTCAGCATCACCAGTAATTGCATGTGCTTCTAGAATTTCAGGAATGGCTTCAATACCGATCAGAAAATCGCGAATGGCTTTTTCCCCATGTCGTTCTAGACACACATCGATAAACGCAAGCACGCCAAGCCCCATTGATTCGGGACGGAGTTCGGCACGATAGGCATGAATCACGCCAATTTCTTCTAGTTGCTGAATACGGCGGCCGATTTGTGATGAAGATAAGGGTATCGTTTGTGCCAATTTTTGATGCGTCACTCGCGCATCTTTTTGTAAGGCTTGAAGAATCAAATGGTCAAAGCGATCTAATAGCATTTAGCATCATCCAAAAGGTGTATGCATTAATATCGCACATTTATAACAATTGACGCATTTATTATGTAACAAATTTCATGTATGCCGCAATTTTGCGGCAAATAAGCAGGGGCGTTTTCGTAGACTGTAGTGGTTACCGGCACACAAAAAAATGAATGGCCGGGAGCTTAAACAGGAGACACGACCATGAATGATGTTGCTGAATTTAAAGTGCCGGATATCACCGCGCGAAAGAATTTTGGGCTGGTGCTGGCTGAAGATTACACCTTAGCCCAGCCACTTGATCGCTACACAGAAATAGACCATCAGGTATGGTCTACTTTGTATCATCGGCAAATGGAAATATTAAAAGACCGTGCCTGCGATGAATTTTTTGATGGCTTACAGCGTTTGCCAATAGAGCCAAATCGCGTGCCTGTTTTTGATGAGTTAAATCAGGTCTTGCAAGCGGCAACTGGCTGGAAAATTGTGGCGGTGCATGGGCTGATTCCTGATGAAGTGTTCTTTCATCATTTAGCCAATAGACGGTTTCCGGTGACTTGGTGGCTAAGAGAAGCGAATCAGATCGATTACCTGCAAGAACCCGATGTGTTTCATGACTTATTTGGCCATGTACCGCTACTTGCTAATCCTGTATTTGCAGATTACCTCGCTGCGTATGGTCAAGCTGGGCTTGCCGCCCAGTCTGAAAATGCACTTCATATGCTGGCACGTTTGTATTGGTACACCGTTGAGTTTGGCTTGATTCAGACTAGTGCCGGTTTACGCATTTATGGGGCCGGTATCGTCTCTAGCCGGACCGAATCGATTTATTCGCTAGAAAGCAACGCACCCAATCGCGTAGGGTTTGATATGCAACGTATCTTACAAACGCGTTATCGCATTGATACGTTCCAAAAAACCTACTTTGTGATTGATAGTTTTGAGCGCTTATTTACCGCGACGAGCGATTTTCAGTTGCTCAGCCAGTACTACGCGGCGATTCGACATTTACCTGCGATTGGTGCAGGCGAGATCACGCCGACAGATGTCATTATGCAAGTGGGTAGCCGTGAAGGCTGGTCAGAATCAGAAGATCTATAAGGAAATAACACATGTCTCGGCAACTATTAGATGCAGTCATGTTGCAAGAAGCAATGGTCGCACTGTCTTCCAACGGATGGAAACTCGTTCAAGAGGATAAAGCTATCTATAAAGCCTTTGTGTTTAAGGACTTTAGTGAGGCATTTGGTTTTATGTCTCGTGCTGCGCTCGATGCTCATCAATTGGACCATCACCCAGAATGGTTCAATGTATATAACAAGGTGAATGTAACGCTCAACACGCATGATGCTGGCGGTATTACGGCATTAGATATCGAATTAGCCAACCGAATGGATGCTATCCAACAGAAAGGATAAACGTATGCATACTACTAAATCGGTACTTTTACTAACCGGCGGATTTGGTGCATTAGGACAAATTGTGTTGGCGGTTGCGCTTGAGAAGGGTTATCGAGTCGCCATTATGGGGCAAGGCGAGTTAACAGATCGTCTGGCGGGCAATCCAGATTGTTTGCAGTTACAAGCCGACCTTTCTAATGAGCAACAAGTCACAGATGGAATTGCTGCGATTTTTGCTCACTGGCACCGAATAGATGCCTTAGTGAATGTGGCGGGCAGCTTTGCTTTCAGTGCGTTTGAAGAAAGTAAATTATCACTCTGGGAGAAAATGTTCCAAAGCAATGTGCTTTCTGCGGTGGTCACCGCGAGAGCTGTACTGCCTTATTTTCAAAAAGAAGGTAAAGGTTGTATCGTCTTTATTGGTGCGATGGCAGCCAAAAAAGGGATGGCTGGGATGAGCGCCTATACGGCGACAAAGTCTGCATTAGCTCGCTTGTCTGAAGCATTGGCCGAAGAGGTGAAATCAGCCAATATTCTGGTTCATACCGTGTTACCGACGGTAATTGATACCCCAGCAAATCGCGCTGCGATGCCAGATGCGGATACGCATACTTGGCAGTCGCCGGTAGATATTGCGGATGCAATTTTGGTCTTGTTAGAGCGCCATAATATGGAAAATACGGGTGCCTTATTGCCAATTGCAGGGCTAATTGCTTAATCGCTGGTTGACTGCTTAGTGTCAGGCTTGAGCGATGCTAGGCAGTTATTCTTCTTTGGCTCTTGGATGCGTGGCATCGTATACCGATGCCAAATGCTGGAAGTCTAAGTGCGTATAGACTTGCGTTGACACAATGCTGGCATGGCCTAGCATTTCTTGAACACCGCGCAAGTCTTGAGACGATTGTAGTAAGTGGCTTGCGCAGGCATGCCTTAGCAGGTGAGGGTACAGGTTTTGTGGGATGCCTGCTTTGAGTCCGTGATGCTTAATGCGTAATTGAACAGATCTGGTTGTGAGCTTATCGCCATGCTGGTTGGTGAAAATGGCAGTTCCACTATTCACTGGGCGAATTGGCAACCAAGCTTGAATGGCTGCTTTCGCCGATTCTCCAAATGGCACCAATCTCGACTTCTTCCCTTTACCCATCCGTACATGTAAGAGTTTCGTCTGTAAATCAATATCCGGTGTTTCTAAACCCACTAGTTCACTCACACGTAGGCCGCAAGAATAGAGTAGCTCAAACATCGCTCTATCCCGAATATCGATGGGTTCATCGCCCGTAATGCTATCGAGAAAGTAGTTTGCTAAATCGGGCGTAACGACTTCTGGTAGTTTCTTTTCCATGCGTGGCGCACGAATGCCTTCGCATGGGTTGGACGCCCATCCGTGAAACTGCATCATGTACGCATAGCACCGACGCCAAGCAGATAAGGTGCGCGCGATGCTGCGTGCAGATAAGCCAGATTCTGCTAACTCAGCAATTCGATTTCGAATATCTTTGGCGGTCAGTTCTGCAAAGGCAACGTCGGTTTTTTCTAATTGGGCGAGATCTAATTGATACGCAGACAGCGTATGTGGGCTAGCTTGGCGTTGCAATTTTAGCCAGTCTAGAAATTGACGGATAACTAGCCCATTTTCCACCGAGTCTTACTCTACCGATTCACTGGTGTGTTGCTGCGCTACTGAAATCGCTGCATCCCGTTGTAAAGCAGAAGTTAGCAATTCGCCAAGACGGTCTAGGTACAATGTCCCCATTTCTGGGAAGAAACGATGTGGGTCTTCACTGCCCATTGCCAAAATACCAATCGTTTCACCATGGCGTAGCGGAACCAGCGCATAAGACTTTAGCTCTTCTACACTGTCGCCAAACCAAGTTTTAATCTCAGGGTGAATTTCCGGGCCGCAGTAAGGGTGCTGCATGTCTAGTGCCAGCGCTTTTACGCTGTCATCGACGGCTTCCGCTGCCGGTAAGCCTTCTAGGCCTTTCACGCCTTGCCACACACGTAAGCTAGCCTGCGGCACGTTAAAGTTTTCGGTTAGGTGAAACAAGAAGGTGTTGACCACTGCTTCTGTTGAAGGAGTGCGTAACAATGAGACAACAATTCGATGTACTTTGTCGCTAATTGCGTCATTTTCTTCGCCAAATTGCAGAAGTTCACCTAGTTTGCTTTCTAGCAAACGGGTGCGCTCACGCAGCGTTAGCATATGTTTTTCAGCAAGTGAAATCGCGTGTCCACCATGAGGGTGTGGAACAAAAATATCCGCGAGGAAATCTGCATAATCCTCAAAAAAGGCAGGATTATCTTTTAGATATTGTGCAACGTCTGCTGCTTGCATCCGTGTTTCTCCAAGCAATGTTCAATTTTAATTGGGATTAACAATATTGGTCTATTTACTTGCTGCTGGTAGCATGCCTTCAAAAACCGTCACCGCAGGCCCTGTCATCATGACTGGCTGGTTGTCCCCGTTCCAAGCAATAGAAAGTTGTCCGCCACGCGCATTCACTAATACCGGGCTAGCTAATAATCCTTGACGAATACCGGCCACAACGGCGGCACAAGCACCTGTGCCACACGCGAGTGTTTCGCCCGCGCCACGTTCAAAAACACGTAAATTAATTTCTTGGCGGCTTACTACCTGCATAAAACCCGCGTTTACTTTTTCTGGAAAACGCTCGTGCTTTTCAATAAGCGGACCAAAGGATTCAACTGGTGCGGTTTCTACATCTGTTACGACAGTGACCGCATGTGGATTTCCCATCGATACGGTGCTAATGGTGACATTTTCACCTGTCGACAGCGCTAATTCATATAGCACTTCATTTGTGCTGGCAATAAAGGGGATTTCCTCAGGAAGAAAGCGTGGCGCGCCCATATTGACGGTTACCAGCCCATCGGCTCCTAGTTCTGGTTCAATTACCCCTTTGGCGGTTTCTACCAATAAACGAGATTTATTGGTTAAGCCTTTATCCACCACAAAACGGGCAAAACAGCGGGCGCCATTGCCACATTGCTCTACTTCGCTGCCATCACAGTTAAAAATGCGGTACTTGAAATCATGTTCTGGATGATCTGGTTTTTCGACTAGTAATAACTGGTCAAACCCCACCCCGAATCTACGGTCACCAATTTGGCGTAACCATTCAGGCGTAATTGTGATCTGTTGGTTAATGCCGTCTAGCACAACAAAATCGTTGCCTAAGCCCTGCATTTTGGTAAAGGATAAGGTGTTTGTTGCCATTTATCTTGCCAGTCTAAAATTAAAGAGGGATACCTAGCCAATAGATATCCCTTTAGATCGATTTCAAATCGAGTGTATACCCTTCATGTTGCTGGATAAAGACCTTGCAATGCGAAATAAAGGGTATTAATTGCTTCGCGGTGTATTAACGGCAAAGTCTTAAATAATCTTTATAAATACAGCGATCCATGATCACCCAAATACCAGCGGCTTTGGCTTTATTCGCCGCTTCTTCGTTAATAATGCCTTCTTGAATCCAAATGGCCGGCACTCGTCTTTCTATGCAGGCATCAATGATCGGCATTAACTCATTGGCATTGCGAAAAACATTCACTAAATCAATTTCGCCAGGCACCGATTGGATATCTGGATAGGCTTTTTCTCCCATGACATCAGTGACGGCGGGGCGAACGGGCACAATTTGGTAACCAAAAGTACGCATAATTTTAGATACACCAAAACTAGGCCTTGCCGGGTTTGGCGATAAGCCTACCACAGCAATTCGCCTGCTTTTCTTTAGTATTGCTTGTGTACTTTCATCACTTGGGTTTTCAAACATCGTGTTCTCCTCGTCTATGGCTATGTGTGCCATATTTATTTTTTGTAGGGATTCTTTTCCCCGTCTGGTCGCGTTTTATAACGCTTATGTAACCAGAAGTATTGTGCTGGATACTCGCGAATCACGGCTTCCAACCACTGATTCATTTTAAGTGTATCTGCTTCTAAATTGCCAGTTGGATAATTTTCCCATGCGGGCATGAATCGCACGGTATAACCATCTTTTTCCATGGTGGTAATCACAGGAACCACGACGGTTTTTGTTACTTGGGCAATACGTGGTAAGGCGGTGACCGTTGCGGCTGATTTTCCAAAAAAAGGCACAAATACAGCATCTCTACTGCCAAAGTCTTGATCTGGCGAATAATGGAGTTGGTAACCTTCTTTGAAGGCTTTAAGTAGTGCGCGAGCACCATCTTGTCTAGAGACTGGCTTGGCCGGCATAAAGCGTTCACGGCTCTTTTTTAGCATGTCGTCAAACGCCGGGTTCTTTTGTTTAACGTACATGGCGACCATCTTGTTTTCAACAACCAGCCGCATGCCACCCGCGTCTAAGCCTAAAAAGTGTGGCGCAAACCAAAGCGTTGGTTGGTCTTTGGGAAGGTTCTCTAAACCCGTCACCTTAACCAGATTTTTTAGTTGCTCGGCTGAGCCAAACCAGATGTAGGTATGGTCGAATAACGCTAGCACAAACAATCGAAAGTGTTGGCGAACTAGGTGATAGCGCTCGACTTTACTTTTCTCTGGAAAAGCTGTGTCGATATTGTATTGCGTAGCCCGTCTGCGATCGCCAGATAAAAAGAAGAGAAGATCCCCGAGTAAATAAGCGGGGATTTTTAATATAGGACGAGGAATAAAACGCATCCACGAAAGTAATACTAAAAAAAATCGCATGTAGTCATTAGCCTTTTGGCGGTATGTAGTGTTTGTCTTTTAGTTGTTTGTATAAGTTTTGTGTGCCTGGCTGCCGGCTACCAAATCGGCGGTGAACCCAATAATACTGGTCTGGCATTTCTTTGATGCGTTCTTCAATAAACTGGTTCATTCGGATGGCATCTGCGACTTCATCTCCACTCGGGAAATGCTCCCAAGCTTCAAAAAAACGCACCTCGTAGCCTTTATTCCATTCCCGTTGGCGTATCACCATGGGGATGACCGCGGCACCACTTGCCTTTGCTAGTCTAGAGGTAGCGGTAATGGTGGCCGCGGGGATACCAAAAAAAGGGACAAAGACAGAGTCTTTTGCGCCAAAGTCTAAATCGGGTAAATACACTAGGGGTTTGCACGTTTTTAATGCGCGTAAAATCGTCCGAATACCTTGTTGTTTACTGATTAAGTCTGGGTTTCCAAAACGCGAACGCGCTTTTCGCAGCACTTCATCAAGAACGGCGTCTTTATTGGCGCTGTACATGGCGAGTACATCGACTTTTTCTCCTACCGCCGCGCCACCATAATTCATGCCGATAAAATGAGGCGTTAGCAAAATAACGGGCTTGCCTTCGAATTTGCTTAAGTGATGAAAGTCGATGATTTCGACACTATCCGTAATGCGCGACTTCTTTTGCCAGCACAGTACACCTAATTCGACAAAGCTCCTTGCTAAGCGCTGGAAGTGACTTTTTGCTACTGACTTTCTTTGTTTTGCTGTCCAATCAGGAAAGCAAAGTAATAGATTACGATCGACGACTTTGCCCCGGCCTAGTGCATATAGTAGCCAGCCGAACCCGTAACCAATTAAGCTAACAATTGGTAAAGGAAGGAAGCTAATCAGCCACAACCCACAAACGACTAATTTGCTGGCAAATTGTCTTTGGTAGCGGGGGTGCTGCTGCTCTTCGGGGTTTTGAATCGGTTGTAGCTCCACAGGTATTGTTCCGGTTGTTGCCTAATTAGTTTTTCTACAATTTGGTTGAGTAAAGCCGCATCAATCGTTTTATCCCCCGTAAAGCCATTTTCAGGGGGGAGAAAGTGTACGTGATAGCCCCTGCCAAATGAAAGCCTTTCTGCAAAAAAAGGAATCACGACGGCGCCAGTGCTGACCGCCAATCTCGCGGCTAATGTCATTGTGTAGGCCGGCCTGCCAAAAAATGGCGCCCATTCGCCATCTCCATTGCCGGGGACTTGGTCGGGCAAGATCATTGTTGAACTACCCGATTTTAATGCCTTTAACAGTTTTCTGACACCGGAGCCGTCTGCGCTAACCGCATTGCTATCGTCACGGTCTCTTCCTTCTTGCATTAAGGGGGCTAGCCATTTGAGTTTCGGCGGACGAAACATGGCGAGTAAGGGGAGTTTCGATGCCAAAAAGTGACCACCTACTTCGTATGCGCCTAAGTGTGGCGTAATAAATAGAATGCTCTTCCCTTGTTCCCTGGCTGCTTCTACATGCGACCAACCTGTGGTTTTTTTGCATAGATAGGCGACTTCTGTTGGGGTTCGACTCCATGCACATAGTAATTCGAGTAGTGCCTTGCCAGATTCACCCACATTTTTAAATAAGATACGGCTATAATGTGAAGTTGACGATGTGAGATTGGCTGTTTTTAGGTTTTGCTTAATACGTTGCCGATATTTGCTGTCAATTAGGTAAACAAACCAGCCTAACAACCATCCCACCGCATGCACAATTGGCATGGGCAATCGACCTACTGTTTTTAATAGGCGAAGAGGGAGAGATAGCTTGTTAATAGATGGTTGTGTTTGCATTACCAAGATTTATTTTACTAGCAGAAATTTTGCTGGTAGTTATTTTACACGCGCCCAACCAATGCGCCTAACCTTCTCATGAAAATACTCATGAAGAGTTGATAGAAGGCAAGTTTGTATCGGTTGCGATGGTTTTGGCGCTTTATTTAGAGGAAAGATAATGAGTGAATATCTATTTACCTCGGAATCCGTTTCAGAAGGTCACCCAGATAAAGTGGCCGACCAGATTTCTGATGCGATTCTGGATGCGATTTTAACCGAAGATAAATATGCGCGTGTCGCCGCTGAAACGTTAGTGAACACTGGCCTGTGCGTGTTAGCGGGCGAAATTACCACGACTGCGAATGTGGATTACATTCAAATTGCACGTGATACGATTCGTAAAATTGGTTATGACAACTCTGAACTAGGCTTTGATGCAAAAGGTTGTGCGGTATTAGTTGCTTACGATAAGCAAAGCCCAGATATCGCCCAAGGCGTGAACGAAGGTCAAGGCGTAGACTTAGACCAAGGTGCGGGCGACCAAGGTTTAATGTTTGGTTATGCGTGTGATGAAACACCTAGCCTGATGCCATTCCCAATTTATTATTCCCACCGCTTGGTTCAACGCCAGAGTGAATTACGTAAAGATGGCCGTTTGCCATGGTTGCGTCCTGATGCAAAAAGCCAGGTAACTGTTCGTTATAACGAAGAGACTGGTTTGCCAATTGGTATTGATACCGTGGTGCTATCAACTCAGCATGATCCAGATATCTCTTACGAAACCCTTCGTGAAGCGGTGATTGAAGACATTATTCGTCCTGTTTTACCTGCGGATATGTTAACGCCAGAAACCAAATTCCTTATTAACCCAACCGGTCGTTTTGTGATCGGTGGTCCAATGGGCGATTGTGGGTTAACTGGTCGCAAAATTATTGTAGATACCTACGGTGGCGCAGCACCACACGGTGGCGGTGCTTTCTCTGGTAAAGACCCTTCAAAAGTGGACCGTTCGGCCGCTTATGCTGGGCGCTATGTGGCAAAGAACATTGTTGCTGCGGGCTTGGCGCGTGAGTGTCAAATTCAGGTGAGTTACGCGATTGGCGTGTCTCAACCGACGAGTGTGATGGTATTTACCAATGGAACAGGTAAGTTGCCAGACAGTGAAATTGCTGAGTTAGTGAAGCGCCACTTTGATTTACGTCCAAAAGGCATTGTACAAATGCTTGATTTGCTTCGTCCGATCTATACGAAGACGGCTGCTTATGGTCACTTTGGTCGTGAAGAACCTGAATTTAGCTGGGAAAAAACCGATAAAGCAGAAGCATTGCGTGCTGATGCCGGTTGCTAAGTAGCTTGTAACAATTGAAAGACCGGTTAGTACCGGTCTTTTTTTTGCTAAAAATTTGTGTTGCCGCAAGTGAGAAGAAATATCTGACGATTACACTGCTTGCCGTTACTTCGTAGTGAAGAGAAACATAAGGGAAACAAAATGAAGAGCATCTATAGACTAACCGGGCTGGTGGTCAGTCTGTTAACACTGGGGCATGTGCAGGCAGCAGGGGAGTTGCGTGTCATGATTGGTCATGGAGATGGTGAGCCAATTGTGGAGTATGCGAATCCGAAAACGCCCAATACGTTAACTGGTGGTGTCATTCATGATCTAGCCATGGCGCTCGGCGAGCGTCTTGGCATGCAAGTCAAGTTTGTAGAATTTTCAAGAAAACGAGTGGAGACCTCTTTACGAGATGGTAAGGCGCACTTGGCCTGTAATAGTAATCCAGATTGGTACGAACATAAGGAGTGGTTCGATTGGAGTCGTGCGGTGTTTGATCAGGTCGAAGCGTTTGTATCACTTAAAGATGCGGCTGTTCGCCCAGATAAAGAGTCGGATTTAAAAGGACTTAGACTGGGTACTATCCACGGCTATGGTTACCCGACGCTAGACAAGTATTTTCAAGACGCTACCAAACGCGTTGATGAAACGAATGTATCAGGCAACTTTAAGAAGCTAAAGCTAAAGATGATTGATGCCATGATTTCTTCCCGTGGCGAAATTGGTGCATTTTTGCGTAGCCAGCCAAAAGAAGAACAACAACTCTACTATGTTGGCAAAGACAATGTGACCGAGATGCCAACCTATTGCGCACTTTCAAAAAATGCGCCGGTAAAGCTTAAACAGCTCAACGATGCGCTTGGCGAATTAAAGAAAAGTGGCCAATTGGCGAAAATCGTAAAGCGTTACAATCTACAAGAAAGCAAGTAAGCTTACCATTTTTGAATGGATATAAAGTCCCGATCCGTTCGGGACTTTTTTATTGGGTGAAAGAAACATGTCATTGCAATCAAGAGCTCGCCAAGCATTAGGCTTAATGGATTTGACTTCACTAAATGAAAACGACTCTGATGAGAGTGTGAGTCAGTTGGGTGTGTCTGCCCATACGTCGCAAGGCTCTCCAGCTGCGTTATGCGTCTATCCCCAGTTTATTCAGGCGGCTCGCCAAGGGTTGAAATCTGTCGGGTTGTCACTGCCTATTGCAACGGTCACTAATTTCCCTGATGGTGAAGCACTGCCTGAATTAGCGGCGGCAGAGACGGCTGGTGCGGTGACGTTAGGTGCCGATGAGATCGATGTGGTGTTGCCATATAAAGCCCTGAAAAATGGTGACGAATTTGTGTGCCGACAGTTAGTCACCAAATGTAAGGCAGCTGCCGGTGGCAAATTACTCAAGGTCATCATCGAGTCGGGTGAATTAAAAACACCAGAATTAATTCGTCAGGCAAGTGATATTGCGATTGAGTGCGGTGCTGATTTTATTAAGACCTCTACGGGCAAAGTGTCTGTTAATGCAACCTTAGAAGCTGCTCGCATTATGTTAGAAGCGATCAAGGCGTCTGGAAAGCCGGTTGGCTTTAAAGCGGCGGGCGGTGTGCGGACAGCAGAAGACGCTGCTGCTTATCTAGATTTGGCCGATGAAATCATGGGCGAAGGCTGGGTGTCTGCAAAAACTTTCCGATTTGGTGCTTCTGGATTGCTTGGCGCCTTGTTGCAAACGTTAGGCGAAAATACAGCAAATAACCAAACCGCAGGATATTAAACGGTGACGTGGCAAATTTCTGAAATCCTGCGCGAAAAAAGAGAGGGTAAGACGCTAAGTGCTGATGCGATTGACACATTTGTGAAAGGGGTTGCGTCTAGCTTCGTTAGTGATAGCCAGATCGCCGCTTTTACGATGGCGACGTGTATTCGGGGGATGACTGCTGAAGAGTGTGTGTCACTCACCTTGGCGATGAGAGATTCTGGCGAGGTGCTGGATTGGTCCGGGTTGAATTTGACAGGTCCGGTCATCGATAAGCATTCTACGGGTGGGGTAGGCGATTTAACCTCGTTACTGATTGGGCCGATGGTCGCAGCGTGCGGTGGATTTGTGCCGATGATTTCTGGCCGGGGACTTGGTCATACAGGTGGTACGCTGGATAAATTAGAAGCAATTTCTGGTTATTGTGTGACGCCAGAGCGAGAACAATTTCAGCAAGTGGTGAAATCAGTTGGTGTGGCAATTGTGGGGCAAACCGCCGCATTGGCACCTGCGGATCGGCGTATTTATGCGGTGCGTGATGTGACGGCTACCGTTGAGTCAATTTCCTTGATTACCGCCTCGATCCTCTCTAAAAAATTAGCGGCAGGACTAGATGCCTTAGTGATGGATGTAAAGGTAGGGAATGGTGCCTTTACGCCTAAGTTTGAAGACGCGGTAGATTTAGCGCAGACGATTGTAAATACAGGCAATGGAGCTGGGGTAAAGACATCTGCCTTGATAACGGACATGAGTCAGCCGCTTGCTCCTGCAGCTGGCAACGCGTTGGAAATTGCTATTGCGCTAGATTATCTGACAGGGCGAGCAAGACCAGAACGATTGCACCGAGTGACAATCGCACTAGCTGCGCAATTACTGGTCGCCGGTGGGTTGGCTAGTTCGACGATGGACGCGGAACAACAACTCCTGAACGTGCTAGATAGTGGTGAAGCCTTTGTGCGGTTTGAGAGGATGTGTCATGCATTAGGCGCTACGGTCGAAGATCTTTCTGTAAATGATGTACTGCCAAAGGCGCCAGTGATTAAGCCTGTCTTGGCGACGGAAGCTGGCTGGGTAACACGGACGCAAGCTCGTCAACTCGGCATGGTCGTGGTTGGGTTGGGCGGTGGGCGACGTGTGCCGGCAGATGTGGTTGATCCTCGTGTTGGTTTGAGCCAGATGAAGCAGGTTGGTGAAAAGGTGATGGCTGGTGAGCCTTTAGCTTGGGTGCATGCAGCAAATGAGGTAGATGCACAACAGGCCGTTAACGCAGTTAGCGCTGCCTATACCGTCTCGGCGCAGTCTGATATAGAATATACAGAATTGATTGGCCCCGTCGTGGGGTAATTTTTTGTAGTTAACTGACCAAATGGTTAGTTGTGGATTGGACCGGTATGCGTACATTTATCTTAATCATGGATTCGTTGGGGGTCGGTGCGACGCCAGACGCTTCTCGTTTTGGAGATGAAGGTTCGAATACGCTCGGTCACATTGCAGAGGCGTGTGCTGCAGGCAAGGCAAATGATGGCCGGACAGGAGCATTAGCCATCCCTCATCTAGAGCGCCTTGGCTTAGGCTTGGCTTGCCAATTGGCAAGTGGACAACTTCCTGCGGGGTTTCAGGCCGCGCCAGCATTGATCGGCGCTTATGCAGCAGCGAGAGAAGAGTCTTCAGGCAAAGATACCCCATCCGGTCATTGGGAAATCGCTGGTGTCCCCGTTCGTTTTGATTGGGGTTATTTTCCAGAGAAAACCAATTCTTTTCCGCCCGCTATGTTAGAAAACATCGTCCGCCGCGCTGGGTTGCCGGGGTTTTTAGGTAATTGCCATGCCTCTGGTACAACGATTCTAGATGAATTGGGCGAAACCCATATGCAAACCGGTAAGCCGATTTTCTACACATCGGCAGATTCTGTTTTTCAGATCGCCTGTCACGAAGAAACCTTTGGTTTACAAAAACTGTACGATTTGTGTGAAATCGCGCGTGAAGAAGTGGATGCCTACAATATATGCCGAGTCATTGCCCGTCCATTTGTAGGAACAGGGACTGGCCAATTTACACGAACAGGCAACCGCCACGATCTAGCCGTGCCACCGCCAGCAGATACCTTGCTTAAAAAACTAGCAGACAAGGGTGGCGAAGTGGTGTCCATTGGCAAAATCGCTGACATCTATGCGCACGTTGGAATTACCCAAAAATATAAAGCGAGCGGCTTGCCTGCTTTATGGGATAGAACCCTTGCGATGGTAGCGGAAGCGCCAGACAATAGTATTGTCATGACGAATTTCGTCGATTTTGATGAAAAGTATGGGCACCGTCGTAATGTGGCTGGCTATGCGGCCGCGCTGGAATATTTTGATACGCGTCTACCCGAACTCTTCTCCGCGCTACAACCTGATGATGTGGTGTTGATCTCGGCCGACCATGGTTGCGACCCTACTTGGCCTGGTAGTGACCATACGCGCGAACACGTGCCCGTTTTAGTTTTCGGCCACAAAGTAGCGAAGAAAAACCTAGGGATTCGCCACTCTTTTGCGGACATGGGGCAAACCCTGGCAGAAGGTTTTGGTTTAAGCCCATTCGATGATGGCACGAGCTTCTGGTCGCAATTACACTCTAATTAAATAGATCACGGATTTATCAATGACACACGCTTTTGATGGCTTAATCGAAGAAGCAAAACTGGCTCGCGAAAAAGCTTATGTACCTTATTCTCGTTTTAAGGTGGGTGCGGCACTAGAAACGAAAGATGGAAAAGTTTTCCATGGTTGCAATGTAGAAAACGGCGCTTACCCAGTGTGTAATTGTGCGGAAAGAACGGCATTTTTTGCTGCGATTGCTGCGGGCTATCGTCCTGGGGACTTCTCTCGACTAGCGGTGGTGGCGGATACAGAAGGCCCGGTGTCTCCGTGCGGTGCGTGTAGACAAGTGATTGCAGAACTAGGAACAGAATCTTTATCGATTATGCTGGCAAACCTAAAGGGTGATGTTCAAGAAACGAATCCTGCGGCGCTATTACCGGGGGCTTTTTTCCTTAGTCAGCGTCAAGATGGAGAAAACCCATGAGCCAAACCGTTTTCCACTTAGGGTTAAGCAAAGCAGACCTTCAAGGGGCGACCTTAGCCATTTTACCGGGTGATCCTGCGCGAAGTCCGCGTATTGCTGAATTACTCGATAATGCAAAACCACTCGCCAATACGCGCGAATTTAATAGTTGGTTAGGTTTCTTAGATGGACAACCGGTCGTGGTGTGTTCTACCGGTATTGGCGGACCATCTACTTCTATTGCAGTAGAAGAATTAGCGCAATTAGGGGTGAGATCGTTCTTGCGCGTGGGGACCACCGGTGCTATTCAGCCTCATATTGCGGTGGGTGATATCCTTGTTACAACCGCATCGGTTCGATTAGATGGAGCGAGTTATCATTTTGCGCCAGCTGCCTACCCTGCTGCGGCAGATTTTTACAGCACGCGCGCCTTAGTGGATGTGGCCACTGAAATGAGACTGCCATTTCACGTGGGGATTACCGCTTCTTCCGATACCTTTTACCCAGGTCAAGAAAGATACGATACATTTACTGGTAAAGTAGCGAAAGACTGGGTTGGCCTGATGCAAGAGTGGCAAAGCCTTGGTGTGATGAATTATGAGATGGAATCCGCCACGCTACTAACGATGTGCGCAGCGATGGGATTAAAAGCTGGCATGGTAGCGGGCGTGATTGTGAATCGTACTCAGCAAGAACAACCAGACCATGAAGTCGCAAAAGCGACTGAGCAACGTAGTGTGCAAGTGGTGGTTGGTGCCGCAAGAAAATTATTGCAGGCAAAGAGTGAGTAAATCGCTTATTGATGCATCCGCATCAGTAAGTAAACCGTTCTGTTGTGAAATGTGTTTGTCCGATGAGTGAGTCATCCGATTTTATTGAGGAGAGTTTTTGCATGATCGCTAAGAAAACCACGATTGCCCTAGCCACTTTGTTTGCATTAGCTGCTGGTGCTGCATCTGCTAAAGATTTTTCACCTGCAGTGGTCTATGACCAAGCAGGTAAGTTTGACAAGAGCTTTAACGAAATGGCTTACAAAGGTGCTGAGCGTTTCAAAAAAGAAGCAAAAGTGAATTACCGCGAAGGTCAAATTGCTAACGAAGCACAAAAAGAGCAAGTACTACGCAACCTAGCCCGTAAAGACGCAGATATTGTGGTCGCGGTTGGCTTCTCTTTCACGCAAGCGGTGGAAACCGTTGCGAAAGAATTCCCAAAAGTGAAATTCACTTTGATTGATGCGGTGGCAAAGGGCGATAACGTCCAGAACATCGTGTTTAAAGAACAAGAAGGTTCTTTCTTGGTGGGTATTGCGGCGGCGGAAGTATCAAAGTCTAAGAAAGTTGGCTTTATCGGTGGCATGGACTTCCCGCTAATCCGTGCGTTTGGTTGTGGTTATGCACAAGGTGCTAAATACGCCAACAAATCGACCGAAGTATTCCAAAACATGACTGGTACAACACCACAGGCATTTAACGACCCTGCACGTGGTACCGAATTGGCCAAGTCTCAATTTGACCGTGGTGCAGACGTTGTGTTTGCCGCAGCGGGTGGTACTGGTATTGGCGTGTACCAAGCAGCAAAAGATGCGAAGAAACTAGCGATTGGCGTAGATAGCAACCAAAACTATGTACAACCAGGCACGATGCTAACTTCAATGGTAAAACGTGTGGATAACGCGGTTTACGGTGCATTCAAGTCAGCAAAAGACGGTAGCTGGAAATCAGGCGTAACCGTACTTGGCCTAAAAGAAGGTGGTGTGGATTGGGCGCTAGACAGCTATAACCGCAAGCTAATCAGTGCTGCGGTTGAGCAAAAAGTAAACGCAGCGAAAAAAGACATCATCGCCGGTAAGATTCAAGTGGTGGATTACCGTGTAAACAATACTTGCCCAGTGCAATAAGGCATGCGGTTGATGGGGTTCGCTCCATTAGTTGGGTAAGTCAGTAGTAAACACAGACGCGTTCTGTATCTAAACTGGGTACAGAACGCGTTTTGCTAGTGTCAGATGCTAGATGATCATGTCTATCCATCGAACGTTATTCTCCTAAAAGGAAGTAGCATGGCCGAAATTGCCATCGAACTTTTGAATATTGATAAGCGGTTTGGCGATGTACATGCCAACCGGGATGTCTCGCTCAGCATTTACCAAGGCAGTATTCACGGCATTATTGGTGAAAATGGCGCGGGTAAATCGACGTTGATGAGTATTTTGTATGGATACTATCAAGCGGATAAAGGCAGTATTCGCGTGCGTCAGAAAGAAGTGAACATCCGCAATAGTCATGATGCGATCCGACTAGGGATTGGCATGGTCCATCAGCATTTCATGCTAGTAGATAACTTTTCTGTCCTAGAAAATATTGTACTAGGGGCAGAAGGCGGTTTTGTGCTGAAAGGTGGCATGGCCGCCGCTCGTGATCACCTAAAACGCTTAAACCAAGATTACGGTTTAGAAGTAGACCCAGATGCCATTGTTGGCGAACTTGGCGTTGGACTACAACAGCGCGTAGAAATTCTCAAAGCGCTCTACCGTGGCGCAGAAGTATTAATTTTGGATGAGCCAACAGCGGTACTCACTCCGCAAGAGGCTGATCATTTATTCCGTATTTTGCGTGCCTTGCGTGATCAGGGTAAAACCGTGGTGATCATCACGCACAAATTAAGAGAAGTGATTGATGTGACCGACCACGTTACCGTGATGCGCGCGGGAGAAGTGGTTGGTAATGTACTCACCAAAGAGGTGGATACGGAACAATTGGCCGACCTAATGGTAGGCCGCAAAGTAAATTTAAAAGTAGAAAAGCGTCAGAGCGAACCCGGTGCGGTGGTGCTAGACGTTCAGCAAATCAATTTGCAAGATGCCCGTGGTGTGCAGCTTTTACAGAATATCTCCTTCCAGCTGCGAGCAGGTGAAATTGTCGGGATTGCAGGGGTGTCTGGTAATGGCCAAAGCGAATTATTAGAAGTGCTAGCAGGGACGATGGCGGCTAATAGTGGCCGAGTGATGTATCGTGGGGAAGATCTGTTAGCCATCTCCACCACAAGACCAAAAGCAGCGCTATTCCGTGAAAAGGGTATTGCCCATATTCCGGAAGATCGGTCCCGTGAAGGCTTGGTCAAAACCTTTCCCGTGTTTGAAAACTGCATGCTGGGGTATCACCGCCAACCCGATATTCAAAAAGGCTGGTGGCTAAATCGGCAGGCGTTGGTAGAAAAAGCCAAAGGGTTTATTAGCCGTTTTGATGTGCGCCCAACCAACCCATTATTACGGGTGGGACAATTGTCAGGTGGCAATCAGCAAAAAGTGGTGCTTGCGCGCGAAATTGATAGTAATCCAGATGTGTTGCTAATTGGGCAGCCAACGCGCGGCGTCGATATTGGCGCGATTGAATTTATTCACCAGCAACTTGTTGCGCTGCGCGATGCGGGTAAAGCGATTTTGTTGGTGTCTGTTGAGTTAGATGAAATTCTAGCATTGTCTGATCGCATCATTGTGATGGCGGGCGGGCAATTGACCGGTGAAGTGCCTGCGCACGAGGCAACCGCAACAGGCCTTGGCTGCTTGATGGGAGGGGTGCAATCTTGAAGTTTGGTCAACCATCTACGTTGCCGCGCTGGGCGCAATTAACGGTTCTGCCGCTACTTAACTTAATCGCTGCATTGGCGATTACCGCTTTAGTGGTTTGGGCGATTGGCGAAGACCCTTGGGAATGCATGAAGTTATTAGTCGGTGGTGCATTTGGCTATGGGGAAGGCATTGGTTATACCCTTTTCTATACCACTGGTTATATCTTTACCGGCCTGGCAGTGGCGGCAGCATTTCATGCGGGGCTATTTAATATTGGTGGCGAAGGGCAGGTGTACATTGCAGGGCTTGGGGTAACGCTCGCTTGCTATGCTTTTGATGGCATCTTACCTGCTCCTATCCTCATTCCGATTACCCTTATTGCATCCATGGCCTTTGGCGCTGCATGGGCTTACTTGCCTGGCTATTTACAGGCCAAACGCGGAAGCCATGTGGTGGTGACGACCATCATGTTTAACTACATTGCCGCTGCGCTAATGGGTTATCTATTTAACCGTGTGTTAATGGAAAAGGGCGGCACCAATACCGCAACAAGGGAATTTGCCCAAGCAGCTTGGATGCCGTCGTTTCAGCACATGGGCAGTTGGTTTGGCCTAGAGCTACCTAACACGCCGCTGAACGCGAGTTTGTTTATTGCGCTGATTTGTTGTGTGCTGTTCTGGAAAGTGGTTTGGCACAGCAAATGGGGGTTCGAACTGCGTACCACAGGCACAAACGAACACGCTGCAAAATATGCGGGTATTTCGGTATCGAAAGTCGTTATTGTTGCGATGTGTTTCTCTGGCGCGTTGGCAGGGCTTGCCGCCGTGAACGAGGTGCTGGGTTCTACTCACCGAATGAACATGACCTTTACTAACGGTATCGGTTTTGTTGGAATTGCCGTAGCGCTAATGGGTCGCAACCATCCGGTGGGTATTGTGCTTTCTGCATTGTTGTTTGGCGCGCTAACCCAAGGTGGTTTGGATCTCTCGCTAGATAAACCAAATATCACCCGTGAGATGATTATCTTTATTCAAGGCTTAATCATTCTCTTCTGCGGTGCACTGGAAAATCTGTTCGAGCCGTTTATTGCCCCACTTTTCAAAAGGAAATCTTAAGCATGGATCTCCTCTTTAGTATTCTTGAATCGACCATTCGTGCGGCAACGCCGCTAATGCTGGCCGCACTGGCGGGCTTGTTTTCCGAGCGTTCTGGCGTGGTGGATATTAGCCTAGAAGGCAAGATTCTCTTTGCCGCATTTGCTTCTGCCTCTGCTGCTTATGTGTCTGGCTCTCCGTGGGTTGGTATGCTCGCCGGCATGGGGGTGGCGGTCATGTTGGCGATGGTGCATGGCTTTGTCTCTGTGACCTACAACGGCAATCAACTGATTTCTGGGATGGCGATTAATATTATCGCCTCTGGTCTCACACCGGTACTTGGCTTGGCTTGGTTTCAGCAAGGGGGCAATACCCCGCAGTTGGAATCTGAAATGCGATTTAGAGAAATCCATTGGCCGGGCGAAGAAATGATGCAAAATGTCCCCGTACTTGGTCAGTTTTATAACCATATTCTCTCGGGGCATAGCATTATTGTGTATATGACCATCGTGATTATCCCTGTCGTGACCTGGTTCATTTACCGAAGCCGATTTGGCTTGCGAGTACGCGCGGTGGGCGAGAACCCACATGCGGCAGATACCGCAGGGGTTAGCGTCGCAAAAATCCGTTACACAGCGTTATTCTGGGGCGGTTTATTATGCGGCCTTGCTGGAACGTATTTGTCGGTTTACCAAACAGGTAGCTTTATTCGCGAAATGTCTGCCGGCAAAGGCTTTTTGGCATTAGCAGCCCTCATCTTTGGTAAGTGGAGACCGGTGCCGGCGGTGATTGGTTGTTTACTATTTGCCTTCTTTGATGCAATTCAGATTCGCCTCGAAGGCGTGGCATTGCCAATTGTGGGTGAAGTGCCATCACAATTTATTCAGGTAATCCCTTATGTGCTTACCGTGTTGCTCATGGCCGGTTTTGTTGGCCGAGCCACCGCACCAAAAGCGATTGGCGTGCCGTTTGTAAAATCGCGCTAAACACTTCGTATCAAAAATAGTGAAATAACCCGCCTTCTTTTTTACAGGATAGGCGGGTTTTTCTTTGTCTATATCGCGCAATTTTGTTCAATATTTTTAGCGACGCACTCACTAGACTACCGGCTAAATGATTGTAAGGAGTCTGTGCATGTGGAGTATTTGTTTGTCGATGTCCCTTTTTGCCCTGACTGGCGCTATCACACCTGGGCCGGTTAATTTAATGGCTATTCATGTCGGGGCGAGAGGGGGGGCGTGGCGTGCTATTCCCTACGTTGCTGGTGCTTCGGTGAGTTATGTCATGATTGTCTGGTTGGTGGGGGCGGGTATTCTGGAGTGGATGACAGGGCTTGATCAAGCGAGTATGCAATGGATGCAAGGGATTGGGCTCTTATACATGGTGTATCTAGCCTGGAAAATAGCGACCGCACCTGTTGCCCCCTTAGCTGATCAATCTCAGACCAAAGCGCCTTGGTGGGCAGGTGCCATGATGCAGATACTCAATCCTAAGGCTTGGCTATTTGCGATGTCGGGCATTTCTTTATTTGTACTCACTAGTAAAGAGAGTTGGCGGCTAGCTATTTTTTGCAGTCTATCTGGCCTCATCTGCTTTTTCTCGATCTTTGTGTGGGCATATGCCGGGCAATCTATCCGCCACTATATGGGTAGTCTTCGTTGGCAACGCGGATTTAATCGAATCATGGGATTTGCGTTGATCGCCTCAATTAGCTTGATTTACTTCCGTTAAATTTGTTAGTGTGGTGACGATGACTGCCAAGTTACTTACTCCTTCTGAACACAATTTCCGACAAAGTGCCGCGCTGCCCTTTGTCGATATTCGTGTGACCAGAGACTCCGCCGCCTGCTTTCAAAAGCACACCCACGATGAATTCTCTTTTGGGGTCATTGATTCAGGAAGGGCTGCCTATACATCGCAAGGGCAGCATTACGCAATCGGGCAGGGGATGACCGTGCTGATTAACCCCGGCTCGGTACATGCTTGCAACCCTGCAAAAGGAGAGTATTGGTCATACCGGATGTTGTTTGTCGATACGGGCTGGATTGGCGATTTGCAAAGCGAAACGCCCGGATTTGGCTCGCTAGATTACACGCCGTTTGCGTTTAATCTGCTCGGTGATGCAAAGACGAAATCCTCGTTTGATCAGTTGTATCAACAACTAAATATTGCCGACCCATTAGGGGCTGAAGAGGCGTTAATTTCCTTCTTGCTGAATCATGGATTCCCAAATGTGCATGCTCAGGCGCTTATCCGGGATGATAGGGCTGTTCGTATGGCAAGAGAGTTGATTCAGGATTGTCTCTGCGAGACATTCTCGCTAGAAGAGATTGCCAAGCAAGTTGGCATGAGTCGTTATCACCTTATCCGACGTTTCCAGCAAATCTATGGCCAAACACCGCATGCCTATCAACTGGATCAACGGATTCTGTCGGCACGTCAGCAATTGAAGCGGGGCGCGAAATTAAGTGAGTTAGCCAACCAGCTGGGCTTTGCCGATCAAAGCCATTTTCAACGGGTTTTCAAACAACGGCTTGCCGTGACCCCAAGGCAATATCAGCAAGCCTTCCTCAATCACTGATTATTCTGGTAAGTGGCACACTGCTTCGATATTGTGCCCATCCGGGTCTAGCACGAAGGCACCGTAGTAATCCGGATGATAGTGGGGCCGCAAACCCGGAGTACCATGATCTCGCCCACCAGCGGCAATGGCCGCCTTATAAAATGCATCCACCATAGCTCGGCTCTCGACCCGAAACGCGACATGAATCGGCGGGTGGTTAGGTGTCCCGCGGCTAATCCAGAAATCCGGCTTACCATTCTCCCCAAACCCCGCCACATCGGTATGGCCGGTGACACTGGCAGGGAATTCACAGATCAGCGAATAACCAATCGCCGCAAAAGCAGACTGATAAAACGTTTTGGATACATCGAACTGGCTGACGATAACGCCGGTATGGTCGATCATATGGATATCTCCTTAGCTGAGGAGGTCTATTTTTTGATACAGGTAGCGTGCATGTCAAATGAATTTTACGAGATGCTTTCTACCAACAGGTTTAATGCCATTTTCGCAGATAAGGGGAGGCTGATCCCTTGGTGTGATAAGGGAATGTCGGCTGCCGTTGGGTTGATTCGAATGATTGGGCAGCCCATACGTTCGGATAGACGACGAATACTGGGCAGGTCTTTGCCTGCACCAATTTCAATCACCACCGGATTGCTTACCTTTTTTCGCCAGCTGTTGAAGTTCCCTTGCTGAAGTGTGGTTCTGACATCTACAAAGTGCCAATCGTTAAACATCAGGATGTTTGGTCTAGCTAGTCCGCCACAATAGGGGCATGTTGGGAGTTGCCCAGATACCCAAAGACACTGCTTCTCGTTAATACGTGGGTGTAATGCCGAGGCCGACCAAAATCGTTGGCAACATGGCGTTAAGCATTGCAGATGATGGATAGACCCATGAATTTCCCAGATTCGTTGGCTGGCAAATCCGGCTTTCTGGAATTGCCCATCCACATTACTGGTTATCACAAATGCGCCTGCAGCTTTGTTGGCCGCCAATGTCTGTAATTGCTCAAATCCTTTGTGGGGAGTCGTCTCCCGATATAAGGCCAGCCGATGGCCGTAAAACCCCCATGCGTGCTCAGGGCGCTGCCTAAAACTAGCTGGGTTGGCGATGTCATGGAAGTTAAGCCCTGCTTGCTGTAACGCGGGGTAGGCTTGCCAGAATCCCACGTTTCCGCGGAAATCCGGCAATCCAGAATCGACCCCTATGCCTGCACCTGCGGTAATGATGAGGCTATCGGCATTCGATATATATTGGGCTGCAGCATCAATTGAATGTTTAAGATTGGATTTTTCCATCGTTAATCGTCGGATAGTTGACGCCGTAGATACGGTGGGATATCAAGTGTATCTAGCTTATCCTCGGATGCGCTGGGTTCGGACGCTGTTCGAAATGGTTCAGCACGCTTTCTCGCCTCCTCAGATAAACCAAACGATGCAATGGTGATTTGGCATTCCTCTGTCCAGTTCTCCCTCATCACGTCTGAGAAAAGGATTTCAGTTTCATCTCCTAATGAGTGGCGGATGATCTCCATCATGATAACTAGGTGTTTCATTTTGAATTCTGTACCATGATGTAATAGTGCAATCATGCCCGAAATAGGTTGATGGTTTGTGTTCTCTGCGTGTAACTCATTTAGTGCTTGTTGTGTGAGCTCACTTATTTGATGAAGTAATACATTCGGTGGCGAATATCGGATGTGGGCTAATCCACTTTTTTGCATGATCGTTCTGACATCTTCAAAATCAACCCCGACCAGATTTTGGTAATTATATAAATCACCAATCCCACGTAAGATATGCTCTATCTCACGTGTGATTTGTGGCGCTTTTTGTTGGCGATCTACATAAAAGAAGCAATCGACAGCACTTTCTAGTTGCTGCATCGCGAGTGTCTCAGACGTTGGATGCCCAATAAAAATGGCAACTTTCAAGAGTGTATCTGTAGCGAGTGCATCAACTGCTTGCTGTGCAATAAGGATATTTGTTTTAGTAGGTTGGCAAATTAAATAGGTGATATAGTTATTTTTTTCCTGAATCCTCGACTCACTGAAGAGGTCTGTTTGCTGACCGAGCGGAATCCATTTTAGCCATTCAATCGGTGTAATTGCCCCCGTTTTGATGAGGTCTTGTGCCAGGTTGCCGATGAGTAACGCTTGCGAGTTTACATAAAATTCTTCTGAACCATCACGAGAATAGAGTATGGATTGCGGCAGATAGTCTTCTTGATGGGTTTGATTGTCTGATTGCATGGTTGTCTCCGTTCTTTACCCAACTATTGATCTTCTTGAAAGCGTTCAGCCAGCGCCGCCGCCCGTAAATTTGCCATCCTGGTCACTGGTTTGATGCCTGGCTGGATTTGTTGGGTGGAGTAGCAACGCATCCAGAGTTTTTTGTTATCAATGCTGAGTTGATACCCTCCATGCGATCGTTTGCCGCTGCTACTCGGGTGAAGATGAGGTATGCCGGATGAAGCGATGGTGATGATTAAATGCGCCATCGTAGGAAAAAGTGGTTGATACCAGCTATGTACCCGTGGATAAAAACCGGGTTCGGATAAGGCTGCATGATAGCCGCCCCCTGCTTCGGCAACTTTCTCATCCGGCAACGCATGAAACGTCCCGACAAGGGTAAGTTCCGGCCAAAAGCGCTGTATCAAATCGGTGCTACGAGTGAGAAAGCGATTAGAAGGGGTGAGCCCATTTCCTGACATGCTTGCTCTCGCATCTACCGTTACTTGGCTGATGATTACCCGTGGATTGTCCATTTCAGGGTCGTACTGAATATGCCCCCACAGTAGTCCAAACATTTCCTGATGACGATCAAGCGGGTCCTCTCCCTCTGGCGGTGTATCAAATGCCGCTAAAATTGGTGTTAATAAAGCAGGGCAGGCCGATTCCGTTAGGTGGACATCGACACGTTGTTTGGCAAGACGACGAGCAGGCATGATCACCCTCCGGAAATTGTTGCTTGATAACGGTTGGCGGCGGCAGCAAACGTAGCGGCTAATTGTTCTCGCAGGGCGATGGGTTCGAGCACTTCTAACGAATTCGCGCAACTTTGCAGCCAATAGAGGCTTTGTTTAGAGAGGCGAATGGTGGCCGTTAGCACAGAAGATTTGATGCGCTGATCTTTGCTAAGCGGCGTCTCAAGTAAGATATCTTCCATTACCGAATCTAGAATTCTAATTTTTACTGGCACAAAGCCATGTAGATCACCTGCTTTGCCAAAACCATCATGTTTCTCCAGATATTGGGTTAGCGTTGGCAGTTGCTGATCATATAAATCATTTACTTCCACATTCGCCATTCTGACAACAGCAAAGGTAGGAGAGTCTCCCTGAATGTGGGATGGCCCGCTGACAATTTTTGCCGCTAGATACCAGCGTACGCCCTGTTGCCATAGGCCAATTGGCGCCACCGTATAGGTGCGAAACCCCTCGTCACCACCCTGGCGAGCACTACTGTAGCGGAAGGTTAGCGTGGCGGATTTTGCAATGGCCTCATGAATCGCCGGCAATACTTTCATGCTTTTATCGACAATGGTCTTGGTTTCAAATGGCATGTATTCCGGCAAAATGGCAAAGCGGTTTTGAATATCATTGCGTCGAGTAATTTGTGCATTCGCCCGTTTGACGAGTTGTTTCCAATCTTCATCCTCTGTCGCCGGACTAAATACTTTCAAATACTTATCGGCCATAAAAATCGCTAAGGATTGACCATTTGATAAATGACGATGGTTTTTCCAAGCATCGGCTAGCTTGTATTTATCCCCATCTTTTATATATTCAATGATGGGCCCGTTAATTCGCTGGTCCGTGGTATCTAGCGCCATTTGTTGCAACCAGCGTTGCAGGCTGCGTTTTGTTGGTGCGGCACCCATGCTTTTTTCAAGTGCTTGCGAGATGGCGGTGCGATCCAGTGGCTGTGTGGCATCCGCTAGGGTGCTGATAATGGTTTCTACGATGTAGAAATCCAGCGTTGGCCAATCTTTATGGGTTTCGGAGCGCTGCATTTGAGGTTCCTAACGGTGTGTTCGATTGGATGATTATAGGGTATGGGTGCGCCACCAAATGGCGCGATGCGGAATTAAACTACTGGTATTGATCAAATATTGGTGATGCCAGGAAATTGTAATGAAACAGTATTTACAAGATGCGATCCTCTATAAATACAAGTTGTGCTTTAGAGGCCAAGAAGCAATGAAAGAATTATTTCATCATGGCATTGAGTGCGGTGATGGCTGGTATCAATTAATTGATGATGCCTGTTTGCAAATAGAAGCTTATTTAGAGCAAATGTTTGATGCAAGACCAGATGTAAAAACACCCCGTATTACGCGAATATGGCAAGAAAATGATCGTTTAAAAATTAGAATAACGCCAAGAAATGCCTATTTAGATTTATTGGCCAAGCAGTATAGTGAGCAAAGCAAGTTTGTATGTGAAGGGTGTGGTAGTTATTTTAAGAATGAAGGTATACACTTAGGAAGGTGTATGACCAATAAATATATGTAGAGTTTTTGTCTAAAAGGGCAGTGTGATGAAATTAATTTCAGAAAATAGTACGCTAAGGAAAACTTTAGTTAACCTTATAAATAAGTCAGAAAGAATAGCATTTGCAGTTGCATGGGCCTCTAACGGCCACGAAGTATTTGATTGTTTGGTTAGGAATAAACATAAAATATTCTCATCTACAGTTGGACTACATTTTTATCAAACAAGCCCATTATTCATCAAGGAATTTGTTAGTTCTAATGATGTGAAATTTATAATGGAAACGAATGGTGTTTTTCATCCAAAAATTTACTTGTTTTATTACAAAAATGTTTGTGAGATATTGATAGGAAGTGCCAACTTTACTGTTGGTGCGATGGAAAGAAACTCAGAGGTGGTTGTTCATTTAAAAATTGATGATATTAAGTCTAGTGTGGATTTGAATGATATCGAGAAGGTTTTGGCTGATTATTTTGCTTTAGGTAAAGTGTTTGCTAAGAAAGATCTTGATGCATATGCAAATATCTATAAGTTGAAACAACCTGTTGTTGATCGTCTATCTAGTAAATATGGTGGGCGCGGTGGAAATATACTTGAATCTACCATTGTAACTATGGATTGGGATGATTACTTCAAAAAAGTTAAGAATGAAAAAATAAATGGAGGTCATAGTTTAGATAGTAGACTTTTAATATTGGATTTTGTAAAAGAAATATTTTCAAAAGAAGTTCCATTTGATGAGCTTGAGTTAGAAGAGAGGAAAGTAATTGCAGGTTTGCCAAATGAAAAATATGATTTTTGGGGCTGGTTTGGGAGCATGAAGGGGAATGGCCGTTTTCATAAGGCGGTTAATGAAAATGAAATTAATATTTCACATGCTTTAGACTGTATCCCGAGAGTTGGAGATATAGATAGGGGTCAGTATCTTTCATATATAAATGTTCTACAGAAAGGTTTTCCTGCTGGTGGGCTTGGTTTGTCAACGGCCAGCCGGTTATTAGCTATGAAAAGGCCGGATATATTTGTTTGTATTGATGAATCTAATAGCAGTAAAATAAGTGCTGACTTTGGTATCAAAAAGTCTCATTTAACCAAAAAAGAAGATTGGGTTGATGTATATTGGGATGAAGTAATCGAGCGGATTATAGATTCTAGATGGTGGAATGAGCCAGAGCCTAGTGATCCATTACAAAAAAGAGTATGGTCTTTTAGAGCGGCATTTCTTGATGCAATAACGTATAACGTTTAAACGTTTTTGCATCTTCTAACGCATGATGCCCTTCCTCCTGATCTTGTCTCTCCAATGGTTCAACTTTACGCCACTGCAGGATAAGGTCAGGGCCGTGACTCCCTAGCAACCCTTCTACCAAATACCGATCTTCTTCAGCGTCAAACACCACGACTACTGCCTCTCCAAACTGACGTAACCAAGAGCGCAAGCGTTCTCTTGCAGTGCGAATCGACAAGCGATGCTCAGGAAGATTTAACTGTGGCAATACTTTTTCACGCACAAAGGCGGAGCATTGGCCCACAGACCATCCTTCGGATAATTCTAGATAGCATTCGTCACCTTTTTCGCTGACCAGACCAATAGAAATTAGCCGTGGGTCGCTAAAGTTTGTGAACTCGGTGTCTAGAAAAATCCGAAGCATGATATTCCCTTGTGTGAAGTTCAACCGCTTATTTCTTGATCCAACGCCCTAGCACATTGCCACTCATGCCGCAGCCAGATTGGATGTCTCCATCATGGATGATGGCCTGTTTGCCATTAAAGGTAATGCTGAATGAGGCAGGGCTATTTTTATCTGTGCTTTCCCAGTCGGTGATTAACTGGCTGCCGTTGGACATTCTGGCAGCAGCGTTTTCAACCATTTCTAGTACGCAATCATTGCCAGAGGATTTTTCTACCGTCTCAATGGAGGCGGTAAATACTTGCTGCGACATGCACCCTAATTGGTTGGGGTGAATGATGCAGGCGGAAGTTGCTTTGATGACCATATCACCTGCATAACCTTTTGCGGTGTAGGTGAATTTTCCGGTTGGTAGTTCCGCAGCAGAGGCGCAGATGGTAGAAAGGATAGCGGTAATCGCTATGAGAAATTTCACGTCAGAGACTCCAGTTAAGTGGATAACCAGAGCATCTTACTTGGTGTGTACGCCACTAGATGGCGTACTCTGTTAAAGCAGCTTATTTAACACCTACCGCACGCAACACCAACCCCACCACGTCCTCTGTGATCTGATCGAACCAGTCTTTTTCCAGTGTTTCTTGGCCGGTCATGACGCGGATTTGGGTTTCGAAGTCGGCGTAGTGTTGGGTCATCGCCCAGATCATGAACATGATGGCGTCTGGGTTGCTTTTTGCAATCAGACCTTGTTCCATCCATTCGCGGATTCGGGCGGTGCGGCTATCAAACCAAGGCTTGACCTCATTTTTTAACACGTCTTGCAGGTGCGGCACGCCGGCGATCATTTCTTGTGCCCAGATTTTCGAGCCGAGTGGGCGGCTACGGGAAATGGCCATCTTGATACGTACGTAGCCCTCAATGGCAGTGGCAGGGTCGTTGGTTTCATCAAACTTCAGCGCGGCTTGATGCCATTCATCAAACACACTATGCAGCACTTGGCGGTACAGCGTTTCTTTGGTGCCGAAGTGGTAGTGTAGGGTGGCTTTGGGGATACCTGCTTGTTGCGCGATGAGTCCGGTGGTGGCGCCTTCGTAGCCTTTTTGGGCAAAGACTTCTTCTGCACTCAATAAAAGTGCCGTTACCGGATTTAGTTTTTGGGTATTCTCGCTCATCTGCGGCTCCAAGGGCTAGAGGCGGAATTTTAGCGGGTGATGGCGGCGCTGTCACCCGCTACGATGGGGCGTAGATTTACTGGTGCTTTGTCCCAAAAATCTTGTCACCCGCATCACCAAGACCAGGGATGATGTAGCCTTGTTCGTTTAGGTGAGAATCAACGGCGGCGGTGAAAATATCCACATCTGGGTGTGCTGTTTCTACGGTACGAATCCCTTCTGGTGCGGCAACTAATACGAGTGCGCGCACATTCTTACAGCCTGCGCGTTTTAGCATGTCAATTGTCGCGACCATCGAGCCACCCGTTGCAAGCATCGGGTCGATGATCAGCGCCATGCGCTCATCAAGATCGCCAACAAACTTTTCGAAGTAGGGTTCTGGTTGCAAGGTTTCTTCGTTGCGAGATAATCCGACCACACTAATTTTTGCACTAGGGATCATGTCTAGCACGCCATCTAACATGCCGATGCCAGCTCGCAAGATGGGTACTACGGTGACTTTTTTACCTTTAATTTGTTGGATATTGACAGGGCCGCACCAACCATCAATCGTCACGGTTTCTAATGCAAAATCTTTACTGGCTTCATAGGCGAGCAAGCGGCCAATCTCATTGGTGAGTTCCCGAAATTTTTTGGTGCTGATGTCGGCTTCACGTAGTAATCCAACTTTATGTTGTACCAGCGGGTGTGTCACAAGATGGGTGGCCATCAATGTCTCCTGAAAATCCTGTCCAAATGGTCAGCTTATTTTACCTGATGCCTAATCATAGGGGAATCCGTATGTGCTGTGTATGTCGTAAGTGTTGTGTATGAAACGTGGAAAAGCAAAACCGGTGCACAGGGCACCGGTTTTATGGGGGATTTCTTTGATTTAGTTACTGGTTAGGTGAACTAGCCAGAGCGATAAACTAGGGAAGAAGACTAGTACCACGATGCGTAAAAAGTCAGACGCCAAAAATGGCATTACACCTAGGGCGGTATCTTTCATTGGTACATCTTTGGCCAATTTGTTGATGACGTAAAGGTTCATCCCCACGGGTGGGTGGACAAGACCAATCTCTACCACCATCAGTGCCAAGATGCCAAACCAAACGGATTTGTCGGCCATCGACATGCCAAAAAAGTCTAAGCCCATAATCATTGGGTAAAAAATAGGTACCGTTAAGAGAATCATGGCAAGAGAATCCATGACGCACCCCAGTAAGATATACACGCCTAATACGGTAAATAAAACAAGGATGGGTGGCATGCCGCTTTCTTTCACCCAGTTGGCTAGCTCTGTCGGCATTTGGCTAATCGCAAGCGCTGAATTGAGTAAATCCGCCCCAAGTAAAACAAGAAAGATCATTCCGGTGGCAACTGCCGTGCCATAGATGGATTGAATAATGCCTTTTAGGCGCATTCCACCAGATATAACAGCAATGAGGCCACATGCTGCCGCACCAATGGATGCCGCTTCGGTCGGGTTTGCCCAGCCATCGTAAATACCAATCACGACAACCGCAAACACCGCCAAAACGGGCAAGATGCCTATTTGCGCTTTTAATCGTTCTCCCCAAGGAATCGGTGAAGCTGCAGGCCCATGTTCAGGATGACGGGTGACGATGATGCGAATAACGGCGAAGTAACCAAGCGTTGCCAAAATACCTGGAATAACAGCGGCAACAAACAATTTGCCGATGGATTCTTGCGTTAAGACGGCATAGATGACGAGTGGCACAGAGGGCGGAATTAGAATCCCTAGCGTGCCACTAGCGGCTAAGGTGGCGGTCGCTAGTTTTCCCGAGTAACCATTACGGCGTAGCTCAGGTAAGGCAACCTGCCCCATTGTGGCAGCGGTCGCTAAAGACGAGCCGCAAATAGCACCAAACGCTGCACATGCGCCGGTTCCTGCCATGGCTAGCCCACCTTTCCCGTGGCCAATCATGGCGCCGGCGGCTCTAAATAGTGCGCGAGATAATCCCCCATGCGTGGCGAATTGCCCCATTAACAAAAATAGCGGAATCACGGCAAGGTCATAGTTTGAAAAGCGCGCATAGGCTAGATTATTTAGGGTAAACAGCAGTGCACTAGTATCGCCTTGGTTAATGACCAAATAGATGCCTGCGCCAGCAATGGCCATGGCAATACCAATATGAATACGTAGCACCAGTAATATTAATAAGGCACCAAAAGCGGTGAGTCCAACGGTAATGCCACTCATTCTGCTGCTCCGGAATGGGTTGGAGAGGATAGTTTGCCTAGAAACTCGGCAATTCCTCTGTATAAGGCGCAAAAACTAGCCAGAATCAACGATGGTACGACTAGGCTCATTGGAAGCCACATCGGAATCGATAACAGTGGGCTTACTTCTGCCGCTTCTTTGACATCCATGCTGGCTAAGCCGGTTCGCCAAGCGATTAGCGCAAAAAAGATGGCTAATAAGATGTCTGCCATGGCATCCATTTTTCCACGGACTTTGCGAGATAAATGCTCGGTAAAAAAGTCGACGCGTAGATGCTCGCCGAGTAAGGTGCAGTAAGGAAGGAGGGCGGCGGCAGACATTGCCGTGCCGACTTGCATTAATTCCACATCTCCGGTGAGTGGCGCATTGGCAATTTTTCTGCCAATGATGGAATACAAAGAAATACCCACTAAGGAAATGAAGCCAATGCCGCCAAAGATGGCGAATAGCTTGGCTAATTGAAGCAGCCAGGTATTAGGAACCTGTGGTGTGTGTGTTTGTTCCGTCATTTGCAATCAACCTCTAAGCATGTCTAGCGAATGTGGCACAAGAGGGCTAGTGCCTTCTTGTGCTAGTCGTTAATCGGGCTTAAGGTTTTAGTGCGAATGCGTGAGCATCTGCCGCTAATTGCTTGCCATTCATGCCTTTTGCGGTGACGTCTTTAATCCATTCGTTTTCAAACGTCTGTGCGGTTTTACGCATGGCGTCGTAGTCTGTTGGTGCTAGGACAATAATTTTGCCCTTGCTTGCTGCCACTTGTTTTTTGGTATCGGTGATGGTGTCGCCAAACGCTTTACCAAAGTTGGCGACCAAAGGTGCGCCGCTATTTTTGTCGATAATGGCTTTTAAATTGGCCGGTAGGCTATTGTACTTTTGCTTATTCATGAGCAAAGAGAGTACGGTGGTAGAGAAAATCGGTTTGCCAGCGGCAGGTTCGGTATGAAACTCTGCTACTTCTGCCAGTTTCGTTGGCATGACGACTTCCCAAGATGCCATTGCACCATCCACAACGCCTTTAGAGATTGCTTCAGTGACTTGTGCTGGCGGCATGTTCACTGGTGTAGCGCCCATGGTTTGCAATAGTTTTGACACCATACGAGTAGATGCGCGCAGTTTTAGCCCCGCTAAACTCGCCATATTAGAGATGGGCTTACGTGCGGTGTGAGCGACCATGCCGCCATCTACGTGTAGGGCTAGTACTTTATAAGCATCAAATTCTTTTTGCGCATTCTTTTGGTAAAAAGCCCATGCGGCTTTACTGCCAGATACCGCATCTGTCACCACAAATGGAAGTTCCATTGCTTCAATGGTTGGGAAGCGACCTGCTGAATACCCCGGCGCTGTCCAAACAATATCCGCGACGCCATTTTTTACTTGGTCAACCAACTGAGCAGGCGTGCCACCAAGTTGCATGGCTGGGTAAATTTGGCACTTTAGTTGGCCTGCAGATTCTTTCTGAATGGTGTCACACCAAGGCTGAATCACCTTTACCTGTACGCCTGAAGTAGGTGGCAAGAAATGTGCGATTTTTAAAATAACAGGATCTGCATATGTGCTAATTGACACCAGTGTTGCTGCAGTAAGGGTAAATTTTTGGATAGATTTTTTCATTTGAAGCATCTCCTCGAATGATTTTAAGTGTCTACATGTTTTATTAAATTAACATGTTAATGATATGGTCTGATTATCAAGGTAGGTGCAGAGAAATGTCAAATCGGTTGACTACATAATTTGTACTTTTCAGTAGGTCGGCGAGCGTTTGGTTTTTGTTTAATAAAATCAATTGTTTGCGGTGTTATTTGTGTTGTCTTTGACAATGATTTTCGGCAAGCTGGTGAGAGGTAGGAAAGATTTTCAATCGATTTTTGATCAAAAATTGTAGTATTCATGTAGTAAAGCATCCCAGTATGGCGGCTCATCATTGCCAATCTGGGATGCTTTATCAAGTTTATAAATATTAAAATCAAAAAATTTTTATCTAGTATTTTTGATGATTAATAATTTATTAACAAATGTAAATGCTTAATTGCCTAATGCTGCTTTGACAGACTGCGCCAGTGGTGTAGTTGCTCTACCAATTAACGCGCTCAGTGTACGGCTATCATCAAACAACCCACCTTTTGCTGCGCCGCCGTCAGAGTTGGCAATCAGGTTGGCCAGTGGGGCTGGCAAACCGAATGATTCTAATGTTGATTGGTAGTCTGCGACCGGTAGGTTTTGGTAAGCCACGGTTTTACCTGCTTGCTTACCAATTTCTGCCGCTAGCTGGCTAAGGGTGTAGCTTTCGTCTCCGGCCAGTTCAAACACTTTGCCTGCTACATCCGCTTGTTGAATGACCACGCTAGCCGCTTCTGCGTAATCTTCACGGCTTGCTGAGGCAATCTTGCCATCTTCCGCTGCACCTAGTAATGCGCCGTGTTGCACGGCGACAGGTACACTCGCCATATAATTTTCTGTGTACCAGCCATTTCTAAGTAGTGCATATGGCACACCACTTTCTTTTAGCATTGCTTCTGTTGCAACGTGTTCTGCGGCAAGGCCAAGCGGTGAGCGATCTGCATGCAAGACGCTAGTGTAGGCAATTAGCTTCACGCCTGCTTTTTTAGCAGCATTGATCACATTGCTGTGCTGAGATGCACGTTTACCAATTTCGCTAGAAGAAATAAGTAACAATTTTTCTACGCCAGCCAACGCACTAACAAAGCTCGCTTCATCATCGTAGTCTGCTTGGCGAACAATCATTCCTTTTTCGGCGAGGTCTGCTACTTTTGCTGGGGTGCGAACAAGCGCAACGATATTGCTCGCCGCTTGTGTCTTTAATAGTTTCTCAATGACTAAACGTCCTAATTGGCCTGAAACACCGGTAACTGCGATCATCTGAATTCCTTTGCATTGACTAGTTGGTATGGGTAAATTTTGCTACTGTTGTACATGTAAAACTAGCCAGCCAGAGGCAAGGTAAGATTTCTTAAAAGGAAATGATGGGTGGATCAGCTAAAGAGCATGCGTTTATTTTGTGCGGTAGTTGAAAAGGGGAGTTTGGCCAAGGCATCTGAAGTATTGGAGATGTCTACCCCAATGGTGACCAAGTATCTAAACGCACTAGAACACCGTTTAGGAACACGCTTAATTCACCGTACTAGTCGGCAACGCCGCTTAACGCCCTCCGGCGAAGCCTATTACATGCAGTGTCGACAGGCTTTGGCGCTGATTGACGAAGTAGAGGCTGACTTGGTTGAAAGCGCCGAGTTGCCGAGAGGGAAACTCAAAATCAGCGCGCCGACTTGGTTAACACATCCATCTTTTGCCAAAATTGTGGCAGAGTACCGTCGCCGTTACCCGATGGTGACGCTAGATATTCGGCTAGATGAAAAATTGGTGGATTTAATCGGCGAAGGGTTTGATATTGCTTTACGGGCAACCCATAACCCTGCGCCGCATCTGATTGCGCGCCCGTTGTGCGTCGCTGGGTTTGTGGCCGTCGCAACGCCACAATACTTGGCACAACATGCCGTTATTACCCCAGAAGATCTAATGCAGGCCTCGGCGATTGTGCCTAGTGAGGTAGATCTATCCGGCGTCTGGGTGATGAGTCAAGCGGGTGTGCAACGATCACTCTCTTTAAAACCGCATTTACTGACTGATAGTGCCGCCATGGCGAAATGGTTGGCATTAGAAAATGCGGGCATTGCTTTCTTGCCAATTGCTATGGTGGCAGAAGAGCTCAGTAATGGGCAATTAGTAGCGGTATTAAACTCTTGGGAGATTCGTCCTATCACCCTATATGCGGTGTATGCCACCCGCAAGCAAATGTCGCCTCGATTACGGTTATTTATTGATTTACTCGCAGAACTAATGCCAGAACAAGCGGGCTTTTCGAGGTAACTTCAACGTACATTCGCCGTGTGGAAGATGCTCTTTAATTGCTGAGTGGCTTTGTTCAATGTCTCTAGGCTAAGTGCGCTATAGCCTAGTACCCAACCCTCTTTGCTTGTGGTCGGGTTTAGGTGCATGGGGCTTAAACCTGGTGTCAGCAGTCCTAGTTTCTTTGCTTGCAAGGTAAGCGGCTGTTCACTCCCTTTTTCAAGTGGAAGGGTGAGTTGCAACCCGCCATTAAAACCAATCGGCGGATAAGGCGGTTGGATTTCATCTAGCCAAGTAAGAAACTGGTTTCGTTTGCCTTTGTATAGCTGGCGCATGTGGCGGATGTGCGCCGAAAAATGGCCTGCATGAATAAACTCAGCCGTCACGGCCTGCGTAAATTGAGGGGTATGCCCATCATATACGGTTCTGGCAGTAGTAAACGGAACCACTAATTCTGGTGGCAATACCATGTACGCAATGCGAAGTGATGGAAAAAGCACTTTAGAAAATGTACCGATATAGATCACACGCTGACTATTGCTCAAGCCTTGTAGTGCCGGCAGCGGCCTCGCGTCGTACTGAAACTCGCTGTCGTAATCATCCTCGATTACCCATGCGTGTTCTTGTTTTGCCATTGCTAATAACGCCAGCCGACGTGGTAAAGACAGCGCAGCACCTGTTGGATATTGATGAGACGGCGTGGTGTAAATGAGTTTTGGTGGCTTTGCCGCTGGTGTGTCATCCCAATTTAGGCCTTGATCATCTACGGGGATTGGGCAAAGCGTGGCGCCCATGGCAGAAAAGGCGGTTTTTGCCCCGTTGTAACCTGGGTCTTCCACCCAGACTGTATCACCTTCGTCTATTAACAACGTTGAAATGAGCTGTAAGGCTTGTTGCGAACTACTTAAGATAATCAACTGGCTAGCATGACATTGCACGCCGCGAGATTGTGCCAAATAACTCGCTAATGCCTCCCTAAGCGGTGCGTAACCTTGTGGGTCACCATAGCTAAATAAGCGATGCTGGTGCTGACGAAAGACTTTTTGCGTTAGCTGCTGCCAGACTTTAGTAGGGAAGGCATTTAAATCTGGTGAGCCAGCCGCAAATGGCAGGGGTGTTAATGGGTCTTGGCAGCCTCCTCCTTGGATAATGCGTTGGCCGCGCGCAGAGAGTGAATGGGTCGCATTGCTGTTGGGGGGGCTGGCGGCGGTTCGTTGGGTAAACGGCTGATCTAACGCAACGTAAGTGCCATCGCCTGTTTTACGAATGACATAGCCTTCGGCTTCTAATTGGCTATAGGCGGCTTCTGCGGTGACGCGAGAAATACCAATATCTAATGCGAGCTGCCGCGTGGCAGGCAACTTCTCCCCTAAGACCAATTGTCCATTAAGGATGGCTTTTCTGAGCATGAGACACACCTGGTTTCTCAAGGAGGATGGCGTTTTTTGCGCCGTTTCAAATAAAGAGAGCCATGCGGGTGCAGATTTCATCTGTTTAATTGGTCTTGTCTTGATGGTTAAATTGGTATTAATTATATGGCCAATCATGACATAGAATCACCCCATCAACTCATTAAACAGATTTAAATACTTCACCAAATTGGAGAAAAACATGACGCAAGCAACTTCCAGTGTCCTCGCATTTCCTGCCGCAAGCCCTGCAGATACCCGCGATTTCATGCTGCAAAAACTCAGTTTTCATGCCGATGCCTGGGATGTATGGGAAGACCTGAAAAATGGCATTGTCGAGATTGTTGTGATTGACACCCGCTCTGAAGAAAAATACGCACAAGGCCATATACCCGGTGCAATCAACTTCCCGCATCGTTTGATGACGGCGGAAAGCACCGCTGAGCTTGATCGCAGCAAAACTTATGTTACCTATTGCGATGGAATTGGGTGTAACGGTTCGACAAAAGGTGCTTACAAACTGGCAAAAGAAGGATTGTTAGTCAAAGAAATGCTGGGCGGTCTCGATTTCTGGATTCGCGATGGCTTTCCACTAGCAACCGGTGCCGAGGTAGGTCAGCTAACCGGCGATGAACACGTGATTGCGTGTAGTTGCTAAGCAAGCTTCTTCATATGAAGATTCGATTAGCAACAATGGCAGATGCGAAAGGGTTGAGCCAATTGTGCCAACAACATGCGGCATACGAGCGCATCCCTTTCGAGGCTGCAGGCCATGCCGAGCGCTTGGGTTTATTGTTCGGTAATGCGCAGCTTACTTGGTGGGCATGGGTATTAGAAAGTGAAGGGGAGTTGCTTGGTTATGCAACGATGACGATTGATATCGCCACCCTCTCGGCCACCCCATTTGCCCATCTAGATTGCTTATTCTTGCAGTCACAGGTAAGAGGGCAAGGCTGGGGAAAGTCTTTTGTGGATATTGTCAGCCAACAAGCTGCATCACTTGGTTGTACCGAGTTGCAATGGCAAACGCCGGCATGGAATACATCGGCGATTCGCTTTTATGAAAAATTAGGTGCGAGTTGCCAGCCTAAAGCGAGATTTAGCTTGATGGTGACATGACATGGTGACCGGAGTGATTCACAGTTATGAATATGGTATATATTATGTCTTTTTGATTGAAGCTTAATTCACGCATGATGAAGCAAAGGCCGATCACTTCAGAAGATATTCGAGTGATCAAGAGAGCACGAAATGGCGCGGTGATCATTAGTCTTCTGATCGCCTTGTTCCCCTTACTCCTTTTATATTTCCAATTAAGCAGGGATGCTAGTGATCTTTTTTTATGGGGGTTACTGCTATTTTGTTGTATCCCTACTGCCCTTGGTTGCTACCGCGCTTTTCGGCTTCAAAAAGATTTGTCCTCCCCATTTGTTTATGTGGTGACGGGGATATTGCGCATCACTCACAACCCCTCGTCCAGGGTCAGCCCGGTGTCGTTTTCGATTAATGGTTTTCCAGTTGAAATCATGGCACTCGATCGGAAGGCGGGACAGCATGTTCGGCCTGAAGATGGTCATTTCTTAACGATAGAAGTCTTACCGCATAGTTGGCTCACCCTTCGGTATTGCAAATAACCGGTGTTGCGAGCAAGAATTTGCTCTTTGTTTATTCATGACATGCTTTTTGAGCAAGTCACTGAAATTTCATCCATTTTCGTCTATAATTGCAGTCATTCGAGGAGCGCTGCAAGGCTAACACTGCCCTAGGCTCGCATTTCAAACTGCGCTCACCTGTTAACCCGTGCCGGACATGGGGGTAGGGTGAGTGTGTCCTCTGCCTCTATCTCGGCCACCTGATCAGGAGTTCTGACTGTGGTCGCTACCTTTACCGATTTTAAAGTTGCTGATATGAACCTTGCCGACTGGGGTCGCAAGGAAATTCGCATTGCCGAAACCGAAATGCCAGGTCTAATGGCGATTCGCGAAGAATACGCGGCTGCGCAACCATTGCGTGGCGCACGCATTGCTGGCTCATTGCACATGACCATCCAAACCGCTGTGTTGATCGAAACCCTAGTTGCTTTGGGTGCGGATGTACGCTGGGCGTCTTGCAATATCTACTCAACACAAGATCACGCGGCTGCCGCGATCGCTGCGGGCAATATCCCTGTGTTCGCTTACAAAGGCGAATCACTAGAAGACTACTGGAACTACACCCACAAGATTTTCGAATGGTCTTGTGAACAAGCCAATATGATCTTGGATGATGGCGGCGATGCAACCTTGCTACTACATTTGGGTGCCCGTGCAGAGAAAGACGCGTCTGTATTGAATAACCCAGGTAGCGAAGAAGAAACCTTCTTGTTTGCGAGCATCAAAGCGAAATTGGCACACGACCCAACTTGGTACTCTACTCGTTTAGCGCTAATTAAAGGCGTAACCGAAGAAACCACCACTGGTGTGCATCGCTTGTACCAGATGTTTGAACGTGGCGAACTAAAATTCCCAGCGATCAACGTGAACGATTCTGTGACCAAGTCTAAATTCGACAATCTGTATGGCTGCCGCGAATCATTGGTGGACGGTATCAAGCGTGCGACCGACGTGATGGTTGCCGGTAAAGTAGCCGTTGTGGCAGGTTACGGTGACGTGGGTAAAGGTTCAGCACAAGCATTGCGCGCTTTGTCTGCTCAAGTATGGGTAACTGAAATCGACCCAATCTGCGCATTGCAAGCTGCAATGGAAGGTTACCGTGTGGTGACCATGGAAGAGGCCGTTGCATTTGCGGATATTTTCGTGACATGTACCGGTAACTACCACGTGATTACTCACGAACATATGAAGGCAATGAAAGACCAAGCCATCGTATGTAATATCGGTCACTTCGATAACGAAATTGATGTTGCTTCCCTAAAACAATACGAGTGGGAAAACATCAAGCCACAAGTCGATCATGTGATCTTCCCTGATGGCAAGCGCATCATCTTGTTGGCAGAAGGCCGCTTGGTGAACTTGGGTTGTGCAACTGGCCACCCAAGCTACGTGATGAGCTCTTCGTTTGCGAACCAGACCATCGCTCAGATCGAACTGTTTACCCGCACTGCTGAATATCCAGTTGGCGTGTACGTATTGCCAAAACACTTGGATGAAAAAGTGGCGCGTCTACAGTTGAGAAAACTGAATGCGAAACTAACCGTGTTGACCGATGCGCAAGCAAGCTATATCGGCGTGGACAAAGCTGGCCCATACAAGCCAAACCACTACCGTTACTAAGCGTATGTAATAAATCGCCCTCAACACGCTTGAGGGCGATGAGTAGCTGTCAGATGGCTACTTGTCAAAGCAAGGAACCGTATCGTGTCTCAAGATCGTGTTTATAGTTTCGAGTTTTTCCCGCCGAAAACAGAAGAAGGCATGGAAAAACTACACGCCACTCGACGTCAGTTGGCGCAGTACAATCCTCATTTCTTCTCTGTTACTTATGGTGCGGGTGGTTCTACGCAAGAAGGTACGCTACGCGCGGTAAGAGAGATCAAGCAAGCCGGCCACGATGTGGCGCCTCACTTATCTTGTATTGGTAGTACGCGCGAAGGTATCCGCCAGCTGATTAACCAATTCAAGAGTGATGGTATTCGCCATATTGTTGCCCTGCGTGGTGATTTGCCTTCTGGTATGGCGGTTGCTGGTGAGTTCCGTTTTGCCAACGAACTAGTGGCGTTTATTCGTGAAGAAACGGGTGATTGGTTCCACATCGAAGTGGCTGCCTACCCAGAGTATCACCCACAAGCCAAAAGCGCGCAGGACGATATTCGTAACTTCGTGAATAAAGCCAATGCCGGTGCTAATTCGGCAATCACCCAGTACTTTTACAACCCGGATGCGTATTTCGCCTTTGTGGATGCGGTACAAGCACAAGGGGTAAATATCCCTATCGTGCCGGGCATTATGCCAATCAGCAACTTTAGCCAATTGGCACGCTTCTCTGATGTGTGTGGTGCAGAGATTCCTCGCTGGTTGCGTTTGCGCTTGCAAGGTTACGCAGACGATGTGGCCTCTATTCGCTCGTTTGGTCTGGATGTGGTGACCGAGCTTTGCGACAAACTGCTACAAGGCGGCGCACCTGGTTTGCACTTTTATACATTAAACCAAGCAGGTTTAGTGTCGACGGTGTGGCAGCGTTTAGGGTTGTAAGCGGTTCAGTTTTAAATGTAAAGGCGAGAAGAATTCTCGCCTTTTTTATTGATATTTTGGAACGTGCCCTGATCTATGTAGTTACATTTCAATGTTATCTAGTCAGGACTAAACGATGATTGACCTGCATTACACCGCGACACCCAATGGCTTAAAAGTCCGTATTTTCTTAGAAGAAACCGGTTTGCCCTATCAGGTGATTCCAGTGGATATTGGTAAAGGCGATCAGTTCAAACCTGAATTCTTAGCCATTGCGCCAAATAACCGTATCCCCGCGATTGTAGATCAAGCCCCAGCCGATGGAGGCGAGGCGATTGCAATTTTCGAGTCGGGCGCGATTTTGCAGTATCTGGCAGAGAAAACGGGACAGTTCTTACCCGCTGATGTGCGCGGACGTACAGAAGTGATGAAGTGGCTATTTTGGCAAATGGCTGGATTAGGGCCAATGGCGGGGCAAAATGGTCATTTCCGTGTCTATGCGCCAGAAGTCGTGCCGTATGGTATCGACCGCTATACCCGTGAAACCACCCGATTATATGGCGTGCTAGACAAACAGTTAGTTGGACGTGAGTTTATTGCTGGTGAGTATTCGATCGCAGATATGGCTTGCTACCCATGGATTGTGCCGCACGAAATGCACGGACAAGTGTTAGCGGACTTCCCGAATCTACAACGCTGGTTCCATACCATCGCGGCGCGTCCAGCAGTGATTCGTGCCTATGAAGGGGTAAAGCCTGCCTACACGCGCGATAAGCCGATGACCGATGAAGAGCGAAATGTCTTATTCGGGCAGGGCAAGAAATAAGTCTTCCAAATAACAAAGGCGCTTTCCGGCGCCTTTGTTATTGGTAAAACCGTTAGCTTTGTGGACGTTCTTTAAAGAACGTTACTGGCGCGGTATATGGGATGTCTGATGGTGGGGCGGACTTCAAAATGTGTTTCTTCATTGTGCCCATCACGTGCATTTCGCACGGGCGACACTCAAATTTTAGCGTATAGGTTTCGTCGCCTGTTTTGAGTGTCATTGGATCGGCGCGCACTTGTCCCATCACCCCTTTTACGCCCTTTGCCTGTTTCGGGCATAGGTTGTAAGAAAAGCGCAGGCAATGCTTGGTAATCATTAACGAGACTTCACCTTCTTCCTCGTGCGCCTCATAAGCGGCCTCGATCACTTCTACACCATGTTTGCGATAGAACTGCCACGCGAGTTGGTTGTACACGTTGGCAAGGTAAGAAACATTTTTTTCTGGGTAGGCGACCGGCGGTTCGATCGCCGCTTTACGTGTTGGGCGTTGCCAGCTGTCGATTCGATTGGCTTCCAGTGCTGCGGTCACATCACGACGTAACCCATTGATGATCGAGTTTGGTACAAACCAAGCTTGGCTGAGTTGCAAGGCGATATTCACCGCGCTGAACATGGTATTGCCCAGTTTAGCTAGACTATCTTGCAAGCCGGTGGTCGCACGTGCCGCATCTTTGGCGGGTTCGAGTGGGTGCAACACATTGACTGCGGCAGTACAGCCATCGGCGTCAGTCGCGGTGAGTGATAATCCGCTTTTATCCGCAAGCTCTGATAGAGTTAGCCACACATCGACTTTCCGTTCGGCCGAAGGCTTGAGTAAGGCTTGCTCCCATGCATGGTCACGGTTACGGCTGAGCGACATACCGGGGCGCAACGAAGCTAGCAGACTATGGTCGTTCAACACTGCTCGCCAGATGTTCTGGCCATCGTCCGTCTGCCCCACTTTTTGTACTGTATTCACTTGCGCACCGACTGCATCGCGCTTTTTCATAAAGCTGATGCCATCGCCGTTACTCATGGATTCTGTCGTCGCGATTTCTAGCCAGTCTTTGCCTAGCTTGTGAACAGTACCGAGCTCAACGCCAACAAATTTTGGAGAATCAAATGCACCAATATCTTCTTTGCGGCCGGTGGCAAAGTAATCGGTACTGCCTCGGTGGAAGGTTTTATCCGGGTTAGGGTGGAACCAAATATCGCTTTTACCACTTGCTGCTGGCGCCCACTCGGTACGGCGAGTCAGGATTTCATCCAGTAGCTGGCGGTAATGCGCAGTAATGTTTTTAACGTAACTAATGTCTTTATAACGCCCCTCGATTTTAAGCGAGCGAACACCTGCGTCTAATAGTGCTTCTAAGTTGCTACTTTGATTATTGTCTTTCATCGACAGCAGATGCTTCTCGAACGCGACCACACCACCGTTCGCGTCTGTCAGCGTATAAGGCAGGCGACAGGCTTGCGAACAATCGCCACGGTTGGCACTGCGGCCAGTGTCGGCATGGCTGATATAGCACTGCCCAGAGAAGGCAACGCAGAGTGCGCCGTGAATGAAATATTCGATGGTGGCGCGGTCGCCTACGGTATCGCTAATTTCTCTAATTTGCGGGATTGTCAGTTCTCGCGCCAATACGACTTGCGAGAAGCCAGAATCTGCTAAAAAGCGCGCTTTTTCTGGGGAGCGAATATCACATTGGGTTGAGGCGTGTAGTTCGATCGGGGGGAGATCCATTTCGAGAATCCCCATGTCCTGGATGATTAGCGCATCCACACCTGCATCGTACAGCTCCCAGATCATCTTACGCGCAGCGTCTAATTCTGCATCGTGCAAGATGGTATTTAGCGTGGTAAAAATCCGCGCATGATAGCGATGGGCAAATTTCACCAGATCAGCAATATCCGACACGCTGTTACAGGCATTGTGACGCGCGCCAAACGAAGGGCCGCCAATATAGACCGCATCTGCTCCATGCAAAATGGCTTCTTTACCAATTTCAGCAGTTTTAGCAGGGGAGAGGAGTTCGATCTGGTGGGGCAAGAGGCTCATGAGACTTCGTTTCGCAGGTAATTCAAGGCTGGAATTATAACGAAATCAGAGGGTTATGGATATGCGCGTTTTGCTGAAAGCGTTGTTCGAGGACGTGATTAGTTGTCACGCCCCCAAACAAACTGAGCCTACTTTCTACCGCTTTTTAATTTGCCATGCGCCAACCATACCATCAAGTAACGGTAGGTAATCAAATTGGCATCCGGCAGGCAAGAGAGCAGGAACATCGACAGGAATCATTTTTCTTCTGCTAATTGCCCATAACATTAAAATCCAATTGCCGTTTTTCCATCCATTTTTCATTAGCCATCGCCAAGCATGTGGGATCGTCATTTCTGCTGTTGTTTCAATAATGACTAGTTTGCCAGCTTCCCTTGTCGCATTGTATAGCTGCCGCATCCCTGCGGGGCGATCAGACAAGACTGCTAACAGAGAGGCGGCAGATAACACACTTGGCTTCTCTAACACATCGCTTACGCATTGTAAGTCGATGTTTCGGTAGGCGATCTGTAGCCCATCTTGTTTGGCCATTTTCGCCGCTTCTGCCAACATGTCTGGCGATAAATCGATCCCCATGGTGGCATAGCCGCTGCGCGCAGCTTGCCGGGTAATCAGGCCAGGCCCGCAGCCAATATCCCACCAAATTTGCTGACCGCTTGCCACGCCAACCCACGCCACTGCTTCTGCGTGAAGATTGGCGTAGAACGGGGCGCTTTGTACCATCCTGAAGAAGCGGGCGGCTAGCTTGCTCATGCATTTGCCTGCGATAGCGAGGGGCTAGTCTTGGCTGATTTTGGCATCCAAAGTTGTAGCAGCCCAATAATCAGTGCGGCGTTAAACATCGGGAAGGCAGACAAATGCCAACTTACCGAGCCGTTGGCGGTATAAAAGACGCCAACAGCCAAGTCGACTACCTGAATCCATATCATCCCTTGTAGCAAGCTACGGTGTTGTGCCGGTTGTTTCGCCGCCACCAACATCAGCACCCCATAGACTAGAAAGCGTGCAGATAGCATCCCTAGCGGGTAAGCGATATCTGCCGCGACGGTGGAGTGCCCCATCCAGCCTAATAGCTGGTGCGGTGCAAGTAGATAAAGCGCGCCTAGTACGAGCTGAACTATGCCAACGATGGTGGCGATCCATTGAATCGGTTTCATGATGAATTTCCTCTGAAGCGTTGCAAAAAATAGTTGGCTGATCAGTTGCTAGGCATCATAAAACTAGTGCTATACTTTTGGAAGTAGTTACCAAAAAGGAAGTGCCATGGATTCGCTTAAAGTGTTGCCGTGTGATGATGGCTGCCCGGTGCGGCTGACGGCAGAGTTGGTTGGCCATAAGTGGACAACGCTGATTGTGCGAGAGTTAATTAGCGGGAAAAAACGCTATTCGGAACTACAGCGGGGGATTCCTGGCATTAGCCCACGGATTTTGGCAGAGCGACTCAAGCAGTTGGAGCAACATCAACTGCTGAAAAAGACAATTTTTCCGACGATTCCGCCAACCACCGAGTACGAACTCACGTCGCTGGGGCAGGAAATGAAGCAACTCATCTATGCGATGGCAGCATTTGGACAATCGGTACAAGCAGCAGGGATTGAAGTAGCCGCGTAGCCAGAAAATAAAATGCCCAACCGAATTGGCTGGGCATTTTGAAGCGTACTAGGAGAAAACCGCTTATACGTTTTCTAGTGCCAGCAGTTCGTCTACTGTCTGGCGGCGGCGAATCAAGCGGCTAGCGTCGCCATCAACTAATACTTCTGCAATCAGTGGGCGGGTATTGTAGTTGCTCGACATCGATGCGCCATACGCACCCGTATCGTGAAAAATCACTAAGTCACCGACTGCGGCTGCAGGTAGATCACGTGGGGTAACTACGCCACCATCTGCTTGGGTAAATACATCGCCTGATTCACATAACGGGCCCGCTACGACGGTTGGTTTTGCGGCAGATGCTTGTCCATTCGCAGGTACAACGGTAATGCCATGGTAGCTACCGTACATCGACGGACGCATTAGTTCGTTAAAACCCGCATCGACTAATACAAAGTGATTGCTACCGGCGTTCTTCGTCGCGCGCACTTCGGCGATCAGGTTGCCAGACTCTGCCACCAAGTAACGGCCAGGTTCAATTTCTAAGCCCAACGCATGGCCGACAACGGTCTCTGCTTCTTTGCGTGCTGCATCCCACAAACCAAAGTAGTGTTCGGTATCAATGGTTGCATCGCCATCACGGTAAGGAATAGACAATCCACCGCCAGCAGAAATGGCATGAAGATCATGTCCTGCTGCTTTGGCTTGGCGAACTAGATCAACCATCGCGCCACACACCGATTCTAAGTGGGTGTAATCCACACCCGAGCCAATGTGCATATGTAAGCCAACCAGCTTCAGGCCATGCTGGGCGATCGCCGCCAAGGCTTCCGGCAAATCGCTATGCCAGATGCCGTGCTTGCTGTGTTCGCCACCGGTGTTGGTTTTGTTGCTATGGCCGTGGCCAAAGCCAGGGTTAATACGCAACCACACGCGATGGCCTTTTGATGCTTCGCCTAGCTGGTGCAGCATATCAATTGAGCCTGCATTCACCGGAACTTGGTGCGCCACTACGGTTTCCAATGTGTCGCGGTCGATCAAGTCGGCGGTAAACACAATGCCAGATGGCTCGTCCACCGCATCATAACCAGCAGCTAGCGCACGCAAAATTTCTCCGCGTGATACTGCATCCACTTTGACACCTTCTTCGCGCATCAAGCGCAGAATATGCGTGTTCGAGCAGGCTTTTTGCGCGAAGCGGATGGTATCAAACTGTTTTAGCGCGTGGATGCGAGCGCGGATTACTGTCGCATCATAAACCCACAATGGCGTTTGATATTCAGCTGCTAGTTGAGAAAGGCGTTGGGTATCTGGTGTTTGCATGATGAGATCGACAGTCCAATTGAAATTACCGTCTATCATCTCGTAAACTATCTATTCAGTAAAATGCTAATATTTGGTAATGCTATTCATTTTTGATATGTAATGACCATCCAACACCGCCACATCGAAGTCTTTCGTGCCATCATGACCAGCGGCAGCTTAACTAACGCCGCCAGATTACTGCATACCTCACAGCCAACGCTTAGCCGTGAGTTAGCCAGACTTGAACAGTTGCTCGGCTATGCGCTGTTCACGCGGGAGAAGGGGCGCTTACAGCCGACTGCAAATGCCTATACCCTGTTTGAGGAGGTTCAGCGATCCTACATTGGGCTATCTCGCATCATCGATACGGCCACGCAATTGGCCAAACAACAAGGCGCAACGTTGTCTGTGGTGTGCCAACCCGCCTTTGCGCATGCCCTAATGCCAAGTGTGTGCAGTTATCTGCAAAAGCTAGTCCCTGATATTCAAGTGAGCATTACGCCACAGGAGTCCCCTTTACTTGAAGAGTGGTTGAGTATGCAGCGATTCGATATCGGGATGACGGAAGGGCAAGATGCACCACCGGGTACCTCTGTGACGGAAGTGCTCTGTGTAGATGAAGTTTGTGTACTACCTGCGAATCATCCATTGGCATCTAAAACAATCCTTTCCCCGCAAGATTTTGAAGGGAGTGCCTTTGTTAGCTTGGCGCCAGAAGACCCGTACCGCCAGCAGGTAGATCAGGTGTTTGAGGAAGCCGGCGTAACCCGTCAATTACAGTGGGAAACTGCGAGCGCAGTCTCTGTCTGTAGTTTAGTTTCTGCTGGATTAGGTGTGGCGATTGTTAACCCGCTAACCGCGTTAGCTCTACAAGGCGAGTCGATGATCGTTAGGCGTTTTTCAACATCTATTCCCTATCAAGTCAGTGTCGTATTACCTATTCATCGCCCAGAAACACCTATCTTGGAGAGTGTGCAAATAGCACTTCGGCAATTTGCCAATGACATACAGGGGAAGCTAGGGCTAATATAGGTAATCCACCCCAACAAAAGTGAACGAGCAGATGAAATTTGGCTATACCATTTTATATGTGGCAAATGTAGAGGCTTCTCTATCGTTTTGTGAGCGCGCCTTTGGATTGCAACGTCGGTTTCTGCATGAGTCTGGTACGTATGGGGAATTAGAAACAGGGCAAACGCTACTCGCGTTCGCTGCGCATGAATTAGGGTTTCATCACTTCCCAAATGGTTATGTGGCTGCCGATCGTTCATCACAACCCATCGGGATGGAAATTGCCTTGGTGACCGAGGATGTAGCTGCAGCGCACGCCAATGCGGTCGCCGAAGGGGCTACTTCATTAGCCCTGCCAGCAGAGATGCCATGGGGACAAACCGTTTCTTGGCTAAAATGCCCAGATGGTTTGGTTGTTGAGTTATGTACCGAAGTGAAGGCGTAATACTGATGGACGGGACATAGCCTTCTTCGCATTAAATCGCTGCGATAAGGTCCACCTCTACAGTCGCATTTTTAGGCAGTTGAATCACACCAACAGAGGTTCTCGTGTGTAGGCAACTTGCCCCAAAAATTAGTTCGAGTAAATCGGATGCGCCATTGGCGACTTCGCTTTGTAGCGTAAAGTCTGGTGCAGATTGAACAAATACATTGAGCTTCAGAATCTTCTCAACACGATCTAGCGTGCCAAGTTCTTGATAAAGCAAAATGACCGCTCGTAGGGCGCAAATCCTCGCCGCCAATTGTGCGCCATGCAAGTCTACTTCTCTACCTGCTGCGCCAATCACGGTAACGGTGGCCCCGACACGTGGAATTTGTCCACTAATATAAACTACGCCGGCATGCTGTAAAACGGGGGTGTAGTTTCCACCAATCAATAAGGGGGCATCAACATCAAGACCATGGGATGTAGCAACTTCTTTTAATAGATGATCCCGCATTTTGCCCCCATTAACGATTGGGTAGTTTGATTAATCTAGATATTCAAACAAGGTAATGACTTTGGCTACACTGCCTGTTGTGCTAGCAACAGAAGCAGCTGCATCGCCCTCTTTATGGCTCACTAAGCCCATTAAGTAGACAATTTTACGTTCAGTCACGACTTTAACATGGTTGGTAGAGACTTGTTTGCTGTCTACTAAACGCGCTTTTACTTTGGACGTAATGTAACCATCACTTGTGCGATCAGAGAAACTGCTCACTGGTGCAATGGTTAACTCATTATGCACACCGGCCACATTTGGCACAGCACGTACCATTTTTTCAATATCTACTTTGGTTGCCGCATCGGCAACTTCACCGGTCAGTAGGGCGTGGCGGTTAAAGCTAATAACATTTACATGTGCAACTTTGTCACCGTATTTGGCAGAGATACGAGACTCTGCTTTGCTCTCAATGGATTGATCTTCAATCTGAGTACCTGTTGTACGGCGATCATTTGCAGACATTGCACCTACGGCAACACCACCGGCAACGGCGGCAACACAACCAGATAATAATGGTGCAGCTAAGCTTGCTAGAAGCAAGATGGCAACGGATTTAGCTGGAAAACGGGTATTGAGTGACATTATTCAACTCCTAGTAATAGGCAATCTATGGCATCACACAATGCATGAATCGCAAGCATATGCATCTCTTGAATTCGTGCGATACCGGTTAGCGGTATATTCAGCAGCAGATCATCTTCGGTTAACTGCGCCGCCAAATCAGCATCTTCTCGGCCTGTTAGCGCAATGACGCGCATCCCCCTGTCGTGTGCTGTTTGAATGGCTGCTTGCAAGTTTTCAGGACTGCCATGGCTGGCAAATACCAACAAAATGTCTTGCGGGTGTGCAAGGGCTTCTACTTGCCTGGTTAAGCCAAATTGGAAACCTTGGTCGGCTGCGATGGCGGTGATCAAAATGGGTGTCGCACCCAAGGCAATCGCAGACAAAGCAGGCCGTTCATTTTCTAACCTACTCAGTAATAAGGCGGCGGTATATTGTGCCAACGCAGCAGAGCCACCATTGCCACAGGTAAGTACCTTACCGTCCTGCATTAAACTTTCGACCATTAATTCCGCTGCAATGGCGATTGGACTTGCTAAATGTTCAGCTAACCAATCTGTTGCTTCTTTGCTCTCGTGACATTGCAGTTGTATACGGGCAGTTAAATCCATAAAACCCTTAACGCTAATAAAAGGTGATCCGCTGACTGGGCCTTTCCTGTAAGAACATCATACTTTTGTAATAGTTCCAACGACATACCCAATCTGGATAACGCTGAGATAGTTGATTCAGTTTCTGTTCAGCATCGGTTTACGATGCCAATTGGAAGGCGTCCTTTATCCAAACAGGCTGCAATGCGCTTCCTTCATAGCCAATTACATCAAATCGACATACGGGCATTTTCTTTAATGTGGTCAGAAAATGTTGCGCCGTCAAAATAAGTTTTTGCTGTTTTGTATAAGCCACACTTGCAATCGCACCACCAAATTTAGCCGACTGTCGTTTCCGCACTTCAATAAACACCAAGGTTTGACCATCTTTCATGATGAGGTCAATTTCCCCGTATCGACAGCGGTAATTTTGATCGATCAGTGATAGTCCTTGCCGCTGAAGATAGTTCAACGCATCTAGTTCAGCGGCTTGTCCTTTGGATTGCGCAATGGTCATTGGACAGAACGGATCACTTGTCCATCTTTCACTTCGGCGGCGACTAGGTCTCTGACAAAGATGCCATCATTGCCTAGCGTAAGCTGCCCTGTCACGCCGTCGATGACCATCGCGGGTTGATTTGTCTTGGCTAATGATTCTGCTACGCGCAATGCATCAATACCTAGTGCGTATAATCGCTCGTCTTCAACGACAAGTGGTTTACTTGAACGAGGGTAGACCATCACTGCAGGGTGGTCTGGCGAAAGCAGCCAAGGCATATCAAAGAAATGTAAGCCTTCTACATCGACAGCATTGGTAATTTTGGTTTTGCTAGAAAAACCTTGAGAAGTGGTATACACCGGAATATTGCTTGGCATAAATGGTTTTAACAGCTTCGTTCTAGCTTCATCGGTGGCTAAAAAGATCACATCGCAATTACATTGGCTAGCTTCTTTGCGAAGCGCGTTATAATCGGGTTTATTGGCAGCAACAAGCAGTTGCGTACTTACCGATGCACCTAGACCTTGCCATGCGGTCGAAAAGGCTTGAGAGGTGCGTTGAGATAGCGGCGATTCTTGGGTGACTGTCATGGCGCGACGAAAGCCCGCTGTATATAAGCGATTAGCAATTTGCTTTGCTTCTGCTGCTGCAGACAAGTTTAAGCCAAACAAGTTGGGAAGCACGGTATTCTCAGGCGGCAAATTTAAAGCAAGCGTAGGTACCGGCACTGGTGCATTCGCGGCAAGTTGTTTGATGGTATTTAGCATTAATGGGCCAATGACGACCTTGGCGCCGGCATGAATTGCTTCTTGGTAGGCGCCTGCAAAATCGTGCGCTTCATCGGCAATTGGATAGAACATATAAGGCAGATCGCCCACACTCGGTTGGCTGGCGGCTGCCGCAACCCCATTCTTGATGGCTTCAGAGGCATCGCCCAAGGTTTTGGATTGCAAAGGCAGGATAACTGCAATGTGCGGTTTTTGTGAATTGACCGGCTCAGATGCGGGCTGTTCTTCTGCTCGACTAACTACAGGTAGGATAGTCATATAGACTATGGCAACAACATATAGGACAATAGCATGAATACGCATGGCGGCACCGATAAAAAAGCGTTGGGCACATTATATGTGGTCGCAACGCCGATTGGAAATCTTCAAGACATGACTGTGCGTGCAACTAGTGTATTAGGTCAAGTAGATATTGTAGCGGCTGAAGATACGCGGGTATCTGGTGGCTTGTTACGCCACCTTGGTGTTCGACCAAGATTGATTGCATCGCATGAGCACAATGAGCGTAGCAGCGCAGAAAAAATTGTGACAATGCTGCAAGAAGGGCAAGACGTTGCGGTGATTTCGGATGCCGGTACACCGGGTGTGTCTGATCCTGGTGCGGTGGTGGTTGCTGCGGTGTTGGCGGCTGGCTTAAAAGTAGTGCCTATTCCTGGCCCGTCTGCCGCGATCGCCGCCGTTTCTGCGAGCGGGTTTACAGAAACAACGTTCCGTTTTGTGGGCTTTTTACCGCCAAAACGGGGGGCGAGGGTGGAGGCGATTTTGCAACTTGCAGAAGATGAAAGTCTGCAAATTATTTATGAGGCACCGCACCGTATTCTCGATTGCTTAACCGATTTACGCGACACATTAGGTGTCGACCGTGAAATTGTTATTTGTAGAGAACTAACCAAAACGTTTGAAACCATTCGCCGTTTGCCATTGGGTGAGGCGGTAGAGTGGGTTTCTGGTGATAGTAATCAGCAGCGTGGCGAATTTGTATTGGTGCTTTCTGCTTGCCAAAAACCAGTAACGACCGAAGAAGGCTTGCCTGCAGATGCTGATCGGCTATTGCAAATATTGATTGCCGAGTTGCCTTTAAAACAAGCTGTTGGCCTTGCGGTGAAAATCACCGGGCTAGCTAAAAATGAATTGTATCAACATGCGCTGAATCTAAAAGCAGCGCTTGAAGACGAGGAATAGCCAGAAAGACCTATCCCTCGTTAATTTCTAAATAGGCTGATGGTTCAGCCGTTTGAAAGTGAGGGGTAATGTCTTTAGCTGTACTTTATAGTCGTGCCTTAAATGGATTGTCTGCACCGCTTGTTACGGTTGAGGTGCATCTGGCAAACGGATTGCCTTCATTTGCCTTGGTTGGGCTACCTGAAGCAGAAGTAAAAGAAAGTCGAGATCGCGTTAGGGCCGCGATTCAAACGGCTGGCTTTGAACTGCCACAGCGAAAGATCACGATTAATTTGGCGCCGGCCGATTTACCAAAAGCCTCTGGCAGATTTGATCTCGCGATGGCGATTGGTATCTTGGTGGCGAGTGGCCAATTAAAAGTCAAACAGCTCGAAAACTATGAGTTTGCAGGTGAACTAGCACTAACTGGTGCGCTTCGGCCCATTCGAGGGGCATTGGCGATGTCGCTGGCAACGAAAGAAGCAGGGCGACAACTGATTTTACCGATCGATAATGCGATCGAAGCCGCGCTCGTGCAAGATGCTAGCGTGTTGCCGGCGCGAGATTTACTAGCAGTTTGCGCACATTTGGCCGAACTCGAAAAACTACTTCCTCATCCGCATCATGCGGAAATGACCAATATTCAGTACCCGGATTTATCTGATATCAAAGGGCAAACACAGGCCAAGCGTGCTTTGGAGATTGCCGCCGCTGGGCAACACTCGCTACTTTTAATGGGCCCGCCTGGAACAGGTAAATCGATGTTGGCGCAACGTTTACCGGGTTTGCTTCCGCCGATGAATGACCATGAGGCACTAGAAGCCGCGATGGTGCAATCGTTAGGTTCTGGTGGCTGGAAAAGTGAAACTTGGAAACGACGCCCCTATCGTGGCCCACATCATACTGCTAGTGGGGTTGCCTTAGTTGGTGGTGGGAGTGATCCTCGCCCGGGTGAAATTAGCTTGGCGCATCATGGTGTTCTGTTCCTAGATGAACTCCCTGAGTTTGATCGTAAGGTACTAGAAGTATTACGGGAACCCTTAGAAGCTGGGCATATCACAATTTCAAGAGCGGCAAGACAGGCCGATTTTCCTGCTCGCTTCCAATTAATTGCGGCCATGAATCCTTGCCCTTGTGGATATCATGGCCATCCAACTGCTCGATGTCGTTGTTCGCCAGACCAAGTGCAGCGTTACAAGGGAAAACTGTCAGGCCCGTTTCTTGACCGTATTGATTTGATGATGGAAGTACCATCGGTGCCTCCTGAGCAACTTGCCGCCATGCCACAAGGAGAGACTTCCGAGTCGGTTCGTGAGCGTGTGATTCGTGCATTCGAAAAGCAACATCAGCGGCAAGGAAAACCAAATAGCCGCTTAATTGCGCCAGAAATCGAGAAGCATTGCCAGCCAGACGATGCCGGGCAGCAATTACTCACCAATGCAACCAGAAGCCTTAATCTCTCTGCGCGGGCTTACCACCGTATTCTCCGTGTCGCGCGAACCATTGCCGATTTGTCAGATGAACCGGCAATTAATGTGCTCCATGTTGGCGAGGCGATTCAATATCGGCGTGGTGTGTAGTTACGGAAGGATACTTGACGCACGCCTACCAAATACGGTTTTCAGTCATTGGTAGGCGTGGTTAGCTGGTAAGGGTTACCCTGCGTTCACCGGCACAAACAAGATGTCTTCATCTCGTTTGATTTGTAAGGCAACTTTCCCTTTGCGTTTTTCCAGTTCTGCTTTGAGTGCATCCACGGTTTTTACCTTTGTCCCGTTGACAGACAAAATGATGTCGCCAACAGAGATGCCCGCTTTTGCTGCAGGGCCTGCCGTTACACCACCCACAACAAGCCCTTCGCTGGTGCCCGCTGCTTTGGCTTCTCTTGGATCAATTGGCCGAAGCATTAGTCCAAGACGGTATTTGCTATCGCTGTTGTCATTTACTTTTGGCGCCGCAACTTCAGACTTTAATTCCGCTACTTTGGTTTCGAGTTTCTGAATTTTACCTTGATGCCAAACCTCTATCGTGGCATTGCTATCGGGTGTGGTATTGGCGACGATCGAAGGTAATGTCTCTGCCTCAATCACTTTTTGTCCATTAAACGACAAAATAATATCGCCCGATTGAATGCCTGCTTTATCGGCTGGGCTACCTTTTTCCACCGAACGAATCAAGGCGCCTTCTGGTTTTACTAGCCCGAAGGATTGTGCCAATTCTTGCGTGACGGGTTGAATAGTGACGCCAAGACGACCGCGAGTGACCTTACCTTTGGTTAATAGCTGTTCTTCTACTTTCATTGCGACATCAATTGGAATTGCAAACGAAAGACCTTGAGAACCGCCACTTTGACTATAGATTTGGGAGTTAATGCCAATGACTTCCCCACTTAAATTAAACAGCGGACCGCCAGAGTTGCCTGGGTTAATGGCGACATCTGTCTGCAAGAAGGGAACATAGCCTTCATCTGGCAAGGTGCGAGATTTTGCCGAGACAATCCCCGCTGTGACGGTGTTTTCTAACCCATATGGCGCGCCAATCGCAACCACCCATTGTCCTGGCTCCACGTTTTCTGTGCTACCTAGTTTTACCGTTGGGAGGTTGTTGGCTGCAATTTTTAGCACCGCCACATCCGATAATTTATCGACACCAAGTACTTTGGCCTTGAATTCGCGTCTATCCGTGAGTTTGACGATCACTTCATCTGCATCTGCGACCACGTGCGCATTGGTTAAGATGGTGCCGTCTGATTTAACAATGAACCCCGAGCCTAAACCATGAACGGGTGTTTTTTGGCTAGGACCGGGTTGGCGGAATCGCTTAAATAACTCGGCAAATGGGTCGTCATCGCCAAAGGGAGACTGCGCTTCGGCTTGCGCCATACTGGAAACACTAATATTGACGACTGCTGGACCTTGCGCACGAACGATGCTGCTAAAGTCGGGCAAGTTCATGTTGATGACAGAAGAGGGGGCTGCTTGCGTCATTACTGGTGCAGCGACCGCCTTTCCTGTGTGTGAATTTGCATGAAAGATATAACCTGATACGCCGCCTACAAGCAACAAGGCGGAAATGCCAAGCCATTTATTTCTTTGTCGATTCGACTGGACGCTTTTCATTTTTTCTCCACCATTTCAATTGAACAGAAGGAAATGATTGTTTTCACTGCTTCTGCAGCTTTTGTGGAGCGAAATAAAAAAAAGTTCCTTGTAAACAGTTGCTTACTAACTCTTGTTTAGGAGCGCGGTGAGCTCGACTGCTGACTTTACGCCCATTTTCTCTAAGACACGGGCGCGGTGAACTTCAACGGTTTTCATGCTGATATTGAGTTCATCTGCGATGATCTTATTTAATTTACCCGCAATAATTAGCTGCATGACTTCATGCTCTCTTTGCGTTAGCGAAGCAAGTTTATCTTTGACGTTTTGTTTTTCAGCCCATTCTTTACGTTGATTTACATCCAGCCACAGTGCATTTTCTACTTGATCGACTAATTGATTGTCGTTGAAGGGCTTTTCAATAAAATCGATAGCCCCTTTTTTTAGTGCTTGTACCGCCATGGGCACATCACCATGACCTGTGAGAAAGATCACCGGGGGGCAGTAATCCAATTGGCGAATGGTTTCAAACAGCGTTTGCCCACTCATGCCTGGCATCCGAACATCGAGTAATAGGCAGCCAAATTGTTCGTGTTGGTAGGTCTCTAGAAATTGCTCGCCGGAATCAAAGGTAATTACTTGATGCCCTCGGCTAGCAAATAGCCATGTTAAGGCATCACGAATCGCTTCATCGTCATCCACAATTCCAATTTGACGATTGGCTTGTTGTTCCATCTAGTTCTCCTCTTGTTTCTGGCCGTTTAGTCTTCAACCGAGAAATATAAACCAGTCTTAATTGCTGGCATTTTGTGATGTAGTAATAGGTATTGTGAAGGTAAAGCAGCATCCACCGCCTTCATTGTCTTCGACCCAAAGTTGTCCATGATGGTGTTCAATAATGCTTCTGCAAATATTTAAACCCATGCCAAGACCTTGCTGCTTGGTGGAATAGAATGGCATAAATAGTTGCTGTTTTTGCGTCTCGCTCAATCCACATCCATGGTCCTTGACTTGGCACTCAATGAATGTCCCTTTTTTTTGTGTTGAAATGGTGAGGACCTTTTTATCCGCACTGGTATTTGACATGGCTTCTACGGCATTTCGTGTCAAATTAAACAACACCTGTTCAATCATCACTTTATCTACCTGAATTTCAGGTAGATCCGACAGTTGCTTCTTCACTTTTACACCCGTATGCCTTAGGTCTGCACCTTGCAGCGTCAATACATTCTCAATCAGTTGATCAAACTGACAAGGGACTAGTTGGGGTGCTTTTCGTTGTACAAAGTCCCTAATACCCCGAATAATTTGCCCTGCGCGCTGGGCTTGTTGTGCCGTTTTTTCAATGGCTTGTTTGATTAGGCTTAAATTGGGTGTAGGTTGATCGAGTAGATTTTGGCAACCGGTACTGTAGCTTGAAATGGCTGCAAGTGGTTGGTTAAGTTCATGCGCCAGCGAAGAGGCCATTTCACCCATGCTAATCAGACGAGAGGAGTGCTGTAAGCGCTCTGTTTGTTCGCGCTCTCTGTCAGTTGCTTTTCTGGTATCCGTAATATCTGTTGAGATTTCAAGCCATACTTTGCGACCATCTACCCAAACGGTTTCGCGTCGCTGTAAGTGATAGCAGTGCATTTTTTGCTCATCCCAGCATTCTCCTTCGAGTCCATCTTCCGGTAAAGGATCGCGAGACAACATAGGAATGACGCAGACGGGTAAATCATTTTCGGTCAGTGCAAATCGGGTTCGAAAGTTCTGGTTGGTAAACAGTAACTCACCACTTTCTTTATCTGATACGCTGACGGCAGAATCTAAGCCATTCAGTACTGTCATAAAGCGCTCGTGCGAGGCTTTTAATGCTTCACGTTCACGCTTTAGTTCGGTAATGTCGTACAAAGACCCCATCCACCCAGTTTGCTTACCACTACCATCAATCAGCGGCGAGTAATAAACACGAACATCGAAGCGTTCACCACTTTTTCGCATAAAACGAAGGGTGTAGCCTGTTTTTGATGGTGTTTTATTAATTAACACATCGCGATACACCGCCCGGCAGGCTTCCGATTCCTCTGCTGGCCAGTAGGGCATCGGCGCACGGTGGCCAATTAGCTCCTTTGCCGATAAACCAACCATATTACAAAAGGCTTTATTCACATAAATGATATTGCCTTCCATATCCATCGCCCGCATACCACTCACCATCGAGTCTTCCATGGCGCGGCGCATGCCCATTTCTTGACGCAATGCTTGCTCGGTGGCTTTACGCTCTTTCATGTGTAAACGCAGTGCCCAAAGAGACCACAGCATAATAATGGCGAGAGCACCCACCACCACAATCATGATGTTTTGCCACTGCGAAGAGCTTGCTTGGTAACTAGTCGCTCGGAGACGGACGCCATCGTAGAATGGGTCTAGGTCTAATGCGTGAGTGAAGTCGCTATTTTGTAAATGCTGCTCGAATCGCGCCGCTAGGACTTTTCCACTAATGTCTTCAATGGTGATTTGATGTTTGCGAGCAATCCACCATGGGACATGGTGTTTTAATAATTGTCGCAACGACACTGTACCCAGTAAATAGCTGTTTAAGTGCCCACTCTTGTAGAACGGAATGGCAACGACCTCTAAGTAGTCTTTATTTTCGGCTAAAAGAGGTGGGCTATAGGCGGCATGAGCAGATAGCCTTGCCCGACGCATGGCTTCTTTGACTTCTGTGCTTTGGGTGCGAACACTCTGAATTGCCGTTGCTGATTGCGGGTAATATCGCTCTTTCAGAGCATCTTCAGGCAACCAAGTAACCGTAATTAATTCTGGATTTTCATTTTGTAAAAACTGAACCCTTGCTTGAAATGCAGAGGGCGGCAAATCTTCGCTGGATAACGTTCTGCCTAAATCCGTTAATTGATTTTGTAGGCCTTGTAACTGTAAACGAAGTGCTTGCTCTTGCCATAGCACGTCCTCAATCAAGCCCTCTTGGCGTGTCATGCTTTCATTGGTACGAAGCAAAACCACAAAACCAATAATGGATGCCAAAAAAAGCATAATGACCATATTGGGCATGGCCCACAGCCATCTGGTTCGGATGCGCCAAGTTTTCTGACTCATTGACTGTCTGCTTATTCATTTTAATCGGATGGATGACACTTCCGATTATCAAACAGATTTCGGAAAAAAGCTGTTTCCTTATATTGCGGTTTTCCCTAATAAAGTTTTCCCCAATAGATGTAAGCGGCAGAGTCGCGTAAAAAGCTAACAAAGCCTCAAAGACGGCTGCACCACTTGTACGGTATCACCCTTGGTTTGTTAGATTGAATGCATGCTTGGGGATGGATATAAAAATAAAATGGCAACTGTGAAACACAGTGACTCTAAAAGGAAGATGAAGATGAAAGCCTCTTGGAAATTAAAAGCATTACTCGCAGCCGGCGCTTTATTTGCTGGTTTAACCGCCTTGGCTGATCCGATTGTGATCAAATTTAGCCATGTAGTCGCTGTCGACACCCCTAAAGGACGTGCTGCTGAATTTTTCAAACAGCAAGTGGAAGCACGCAGTAAAGGCCGTATCAAGGTTGAAGTCTATCCAAACAGCCAATTGTTCAAAGATAAAGAAGAACTAGAAGCACTGCAATTGGGTTCTGTACAAATGCTTGCCCCAAGCTTGGCAAAATTTGGTCCGTTAGGCATTAAAGAATTTGAAGTCTTTGATTTGCCATTCTTGTTTGATAACTATGATGAAGTACATAAAGTTACCCAAGGCCCAGTTGGTCAAGGCTTACTGAAAAAACTAGAAACAAAAGGCATTACTGGCCTAGCGTTCTGGGATAACGGTATGAAGCAGATGAGCGCAAACAAGCCGCTAAAATCAGTTGCTGATTACAAGGGTCTAAAAATGCGTATCCAAGCATCTAAAGTATTGGATGCAGAAATGCGTGCATTGGGCGCGAACCCGCAGGTAATGGCGTTCTCTGAAGTATACCAAGCGTTACAAACCGGCGTGGTAGATGGTACAGAAAACCCAATGTCTAACTTCTACACCCAAAAAATGCATGAAGTGCAGAAAAACCTATCGTTAACCAACCATGGCTACCTAGGTTACGCACTAATCATGAATAAAAAATTCTATGATGGTCTGCCAGCTGATCTAAAAGGCGTTGTGGATGTGTCTGTTAAACAAGCGACAGAATACGGCAATAAAATTGCTAAAGAAGAGAATGACAAAGCATTGGCAGGGGTGAAAGCTTCTGGCAAAACAGCGATCTATGTGCCAACGCCAGCAGAACGCTTAGAGCTGAAAAAAGCATTGGTAAAAGTGCATGATCAAATGGATGACCGTGTTGGTTTGGATTTGGTAAAACAAATCTACAAAGAAACTGGTTTTGATCCAGCAAAACTATAAGTAGTTGCTAGTTTTAACAAACAAAAAGCCCGATTGATTCGGGCTTTTTGTTTGTCTGTGCATGCAAGATACCAATTACATGGCACTCATTTCTGTAATAGCAGGCGGGATAAAAGGACCTGGCATAAGTGGTAAACATGCGACTGCTGCTTTTTCATCATCGTAGTAACGAATCGTTTTGAAGAATAATTTGCAAGAATCAATAGCGTTGGTTTGCATCCAATTATCTTGGCAGCTGATTAGCGTACTACTTGGGTCTGCGGATGGCGTTTGCCCCATTTTTGCCTGCCAGCAAGCCGCCGTTAAATCCTGCATCATCACGGCAACTCCAGCCGTATTCGCTTGATTCATATCGCCACCATAATTCTTCGGATCCGACGCATACCAAATATAGCTAGGGTGATTACTACCTAGAATGGCAACCTGTGGCTGGTTGGCGCTAATAGATACTTTGGCTAGCTGCAGTACATCTAGGCTAGAAAGCTTGTACTGATCAACCACCCATTGTCTTGCTGGTGCGCCAAACGCCACCATCGGTTTACTGCTGACAGTATCATTTGCTGTCCAGTTGGTGAGCAACTGTTGAATATATGGCGTGAAATAAGGATAGATGCCTGTAAATTCACTGCCGGCATCCGATGGTGCGGCAATCGGTGCGATATCGACAATGGTTTGGTATCCATCGGCTTTGGTGGCCGCAACACCATTATCAACAAGTAACCCCGCCCATCGATTGGTGGTTGGATTATTTAGATAGTCTTGTTTTTGTAAAACAGACTCTGGTGGGAAGTGTAGTAGCTCGACCGTTGGGTGCTCAATCAAGGAGAGCCCAAGCGGTAATAGGAACGTCCAATCTGAACGCCATTTGTTATCCGTTTTGATTTGGCTAACGGCGGTTGCCGCCGTATTTCCCGCGTTTAGAAATTGATTCAGTGCGACGCCAAACGCATTGCCGTAATCATCTGTGATACCGGTAATCGTTGCTGAGTAAAGATTACCTTTTGCGGTGACGGTTACTTTTCCGGTGGTTTGACCATCTCGCTCAATATTTTGCTGTAGATAGTGGGCAATGGTGTCGGCAAGCGTCGGGGCGGGTGTAGGGCAACTGCTTTGACAATTTGGGTAGGTAAACAAGGTGGTGAGGTTATCTGCCGTGCCAAGTGGGATGGTCGTATCGGCAAAACTAACTAAAGCAGTAGATAATAGTAATGCAGGAACAACAGCTTTCGCTTTATTCATTGGGACGCCCTCGTGGTTGTATTCGCTATGTTTTTAGTGTCGATAACGAAGTAATGGCTTCAATCAATGCATCTGACAAAGCTTCTACGATGGAAGCTTCTACTTGGTTATTTTTTGCTGCAGACTCCAACTGCTCGGATAACGTGCAAATTTTCTCTGCACCTATCGATCTACCCACCGATTTGAGCGAGTGGGCAATTCTATGTACTTCTTGCCAGTTCTTTTCTTTAAAAGCTTCTTGTAGTTTTGCCGGTGTGCCACTGTGGTGCTGATCAAACTTTCTTAAAATGTTTAGATAACGATCTGTCGGCAACCCAACGGTTTTTTGTCCCAGCACCAGATTAATACCCGGTAAAGAAGGGAGGGAAGGTAGTGTGTTTAACTGCGCTTCCGGTGCGAGATTTGAACCCTCTTCACTATATTTGTCATTTGCGTAGGCGGTAACCAATACTTCACGATCGGTATTAATGGAAGGGCGAATCAATCTGGCTAGTGTGCTATACAGTGTGTCTGGTAAAAAGGGTTTATTCACTACTTCGGTGAATTTAGCTTCTTCAGGAAGGAGTGCTACATCACTAATGGTATGTGCTGTTAAGGCAATAATCGGCAAGTCTAGATGACCTTCTTGGCGGATAATCACCGATGCAGAAATACCATCCATTACGGGCATGTGGATATCCATTAGCACCGCATCATATTGATTTTGGCGAACTTTCTTCACTGCTTCAGATCCATTCACCGCCGTGTCCGTGATAACGCCAACATTGGTTAGGAGCTCTTCTGCAATCTGAAGGTTAATTGGGTCATCTTCCACAATTAAAATATAAGCTTTAAAGAGTGCTCGGTAGCTAGTCTCCTCCTTACTGTTTGTCCAGATCGCTCTGTCGTCGCGTCTTCTTGATAATTGACCTGGTGAATGTAGGGATTTGATCGCTGAAATCAAGTGAGTTGGTAATATTGGTTTACTAATCACCTGAATAAAGGGCTGGTCAATTTCAAGTAAGTCTATGTCGTTATTGGATTCCAGCGGGCTTGATAAGAAGATAATAGGAATGGGTTTGCCATTATCTTGTTTAAGATCAGCGATCTGCCTGACTTCTGTCCAGCTCTTATGTTCCGTCTCAGAAATAATGAAATCTGGCTTGGTTAAATTTGCATCTACTTTCTCGAATAACTGTTCAAGATTGGTAATCGCAACAGGATGAATCCCTAAAAGATTGAGATACTGTAAGCAATTGCGTAGTGCATATGAGTTTTCAATATGCACAAAAGCGGTTTGCGGCAGGGTTTGATCAATCACCGGCAAGGAGTCAACAATGCCAAATTCAGCAGTAAAGCAAAACGATGAACCCGTTGCTTCATGGCTTTCTACCCAAATATTGCCATTCATTGCATCGACAATTTGTTTACAAATCGCAAGTCCTAGCCCTGTGCCACCATATTTTCGCGTAATGGATTCATCCGCTTGGGTAAACGGCTGGAACAGGTTGTTAATGCGAGACGCTGGAATACCTACGCCAGTATCTTGTACGGTAAAGTTAAGTTCAATTTTGTCTGCAGTTGATTTACCTGGGTGAATCGACAGGCGAATTTCCCCTTTATTGGTAAACTTGGCCGCATTGCTAAGCAGATTAAGTAAGACTTGTTCAAGCTTAACCCGGTCACCTACTAGTCGACTAGGCGAGTTTTTCTCTATATCAATCACAAATTCAATGTCTTTTTCAAAGATCTTCATTGCAATCTGGTTGACGACCCGAGAGACCACCTCCTCTAAAAAGAATGGCTTATTTTCTAGTTGTAACTTACCAGCTTCCGATTTTGAAAAATCTAAAATGTCATTGATTAGTATGAGTAAAGAGTCAGCAGATAGGCGAATCTTACTTAAATAATCTTTTTGTCTAGGGTCTTTCGATTTGTGTAAAGCAATCTCAGACAATCCAATAATAGCGTTCATTGGTGTGCGAATTTCATGGCTCATTCTGGCTAAGAATGCAGACTTCGCTTTTGCTGCTTGCTGTGCGGTATCAATGGCTTCTAATAAGCGTTTGTTCCAGTTTACAATCAAGTGATAGCCAAGATAGGCCAGTGCAAAGAATAGAAAACCAATCACAAGGTAAGTTGCATGAGAGGTGGCTTTTAGGAGTTCAATTTGCTGGCTCAGGGTATTGCTATCTATCTTGTCTGGATTGCGAATAATGTTGTTACTCAGCAAGACAGAAAGAAGAATAAATAGGTAAATGCTTGATAGCAAAATGATAATGGAAAAAAGTAGCCCTCGCTGATTTAATGGTTTTAGCTTTTCCGGGAAAGGGAAAATTTTATCTCTCCAGTTGGTTACCTTCTCACTAAAAAGTAACAAAATTGGCACGCCAATCACCACTGATTGGGCCACATACCCCACCCACCAGCCTTGCCAAATATTCAGCGTTTGCTGTGGCGTGTAATGGCCTGTGTAACTCCAAATAAACGTACCAACGCTACTTAAAATGCCACCAAGGAAAACAAGTAAAACAAATGATAATAAAGAGTGAGCGGATCTGAGGGTTAAGGGCAGTGAAATAGCGCGATAACCCGCAATGAACACGGCAAAAGCAATGGGGTCGGAAAGCGCAAATAATGCCGCCCAACTTGGGGACATTTGGAAATAAATGGATAGACAAAAGGTCGATATATAAGCAGGGATAGCACCCCACCAGAACCCAAACCAAAGTGTGAGTAAGCTACAAATAGTGAGCGGTGGGTACAGGGTAAGAGAGAAGTCTGCGCCGCCAAACTCAACCGGAATGCCTGACCATCCCATTTTGACGGAGGCAAGTCCGAGCGCAATACTTAAAATATTGAGTACTAGCCAACTTGAAACAAAATTTAAACGCTCTTGTTTACTGGCAAGCCGAATATCCCGCAGTGTAATCGCGCGGTAGTGATTACTTTCAGGCTTTATCGAGTTAAATGGCGACATAATGATCTACTTAGGTGCAGAACTGCTTTTTATAAAGCAACACAATTACTTGATTCATCTGAAAGATCATTTACGGATGAATGACTAAAAAAGTGCTGATCTCCCGTTTTGTTCTTGGTTGCCTAGCATTTGATCAAAGCGTGAACATCCCTTAGTGTAGTGAATACTTTGATATATGCAAGAGGGATATCAATGGTATTTTGCCAGTAAAAAAGAAAACTTGATTCAGAACAATCATTTATGGCAATAAAGGTACATTTTCGATTTAATCATATAGATGGCGAATAAGTGTATAGCAGCTTCCATGTTGAAGATAAAATACATTTCTATCATTTGGCGACAACAGGCTAAATGAGAATAATTCTATGTCTGATTTGAGTTTAAATAAATGGATATCAGCTGGTTTTTTCGTAATCTAATTGCAGCGTTTCTACTTCCTCCAATGTGTTTTTTAATCCCGTTAGTGATTGGGATGCTATTAATTTATTGGAATAGGAAAAAATTCGGACTTTGTTTGCTAGGTGTCACTTGTCTTGTGTTTTACCTCGCTTCCACACGGATGGTGGCGGTGTGGCTGATGGAGCCATTAGAAAATGGGATGAGATTAGTCTCTAATCCTAAGGCCGACGCTATTGTGATTCTTGGTGGTGGTAAGCGAGAACAATCAGAGTACAACGGTGAAACCATGCTTTCCGAAGGTAGTGGGCTCCGCCTGCAGTATGGTAGTTGGTTAGCTAAACAAACACATTTGCCTGTTCTCGTCACGGGCGGTTCCCCTGAAATGCAAGGGGAAGCAGAAGCGCGAGTGATGGAAAAAACGATGCTTAATTTTTATGATTCATCGCCACGATGGGTAGAGGATCAATCCAAAACGACAGAAGAAAATGCTCTTTATAGTGCGCCGCTGCTTAAAAAAGCAGGGATAAATACAATTGTTTTGGTGAGCCATGGTTGGCATTTGCCTCGGGCAATCCCCTTATTTGAAAAGGCTGGATTCAAAGTAATTCCTGCTGGTGTCGATTTTACCTATGCTTATACGCCAACCATTAGAAACTGGGTGCCTTCAGCTCGTAATCTGGAGCGAACAAGTTGGGCAATGCATGAGTGGATGGGAAGAATCTGGTATGCCTTAAAACCTGCTGCAAAGCCTGTCGAAACACCGTCTCCTTAAGTCCTCAATTTTTCAACTATTGGGGGTTTCCCTAATCGGTATTCCCCCAATAGTTCCAGCCTCTACTTTCCTCGACAATTCGTTCTGAAACTAAGCCTAATCAGCCTTGATTGGGCTTAGGAATCAACATCAGTCTCCGGATCCCTAGCAAGACACGTTTACGTGGGGGCTTGCTAGGTGTTGAGTGTCCCGCCTTCGTGCGGGCACCTTTTTCCTAAGGCTGGGGATGAACCATAAGAGGAGGCTGGCATGAAATGGCTAGATAAGTTGGAAGAGACGTTCATCGCGTTTCTCATGGCAGGTGCAACTGCCATTATTTTCCTTGCTGTATTGCAACGGTATCTGTCCGGAGTGGCCTTTATGGGCATTCAGGACTTCTTTATCGCCATTAACGTAAGTTGGGCGCAAGAACTTTGCATCATTATGTTTGTGTGGATGGCAAAGTTTGGCGCGGCTTACGGTGTGCGCACAGGCATCCATGTAGGTGTTGATGTGCTGATTAATCGCTTATCAGATAAAAATCGCAAGAAATTCATTCTCATCGGCTTAGGTGCTGGCGCCTTGTTCACCGGCATTATTGCTACGATGGGTGGTGAGTTGGTCATGCATGTGCAAGAAAGTGGATCAACGACGGAAGTGTTGGAGTGGCCGCAATGGATTGTGTATTTGGCTATTCCGCTAGGTTCTTCTTTAATGTGTTTCCGGTTCTTGCAAGTCTTAGTGTCCTTTGCACGGACAGGCGAGCTACCAAAACATGATCATGGTCATGTGGATGGGATGGAAGACATTCTGGATGAGGCAAATTTAGTGCCTCAAGACATGAAGCACGGCAAGGGAGATAAATAAGATGAGTGCTTTAATTATTCTTGCTCTGCTAGTCATCTTGATGTTGACCGGCATGCCGGTATCGATTTCGCTAGGCTTAACGGTACTGACTTTCTTCTTCACCTTCTCTACTGATCCAATGACAGTGGTCGCACAAAAACTGTTCACCGGGATTGAGAAGTTTGAAATTATGGCCATCCCTTTCTTTATTTTGGCGGGCAACTTTTTAACCCATGGCGGGGTCGCCAAGCGGATGATTAATTTTGCAACTAGCTTAATTGGACATTGGCACGGTGGTTTGGGTCTTGCGGGTGTGATGGCATGTGCGTTGTTTGCTGCAGTATCTGGTTCTAGCCCCGCAACAGTGGTGGCAATTGGCGGCTTAATTTTGCCCGCGATGGTCAAACAAGGATTCCCAAAGAATTTTGGCGCGGGTGTGATTACTACCAGTGGTGCTTTAGGGATTTTGATTCCACCATCCATTGTGATGGTGATGTATTCCGTCGCGACCAATACCTCTGTTGGTAAGTTATTTATGGCCGGTGTTGTGCCTGGTTTAATGTTGGCGTTCTTCCTTGGTTTAACAACTTGGCATATCGCTCGTAAAAACAACTATCCTCGCTTGCCAAAAGCAACTTGGGGTGAGCGTGGCAAAGCATTGCGCGAGAGTTTCTGGGGCTTGTCTCTGATTGTGATTGTGTTGGGCGGTATTTACAGCGGTAAATTTACCCCGACAGAAGCCGCGGCGATGAGTGCGGTATATGCTTTCATTATTGCGGTCTTTGTCTATAAAGATATGCCGTTAAAGCGTGTGTCAAAGGTGTTACTAGACTCAGCTAATATGAGTGCCATGTTGCTATATATTATTACCAATGCAGCATTGTTCTCTTACTTGATGACCAGTGAAAACATTCCTCAGCATCTTGCAGAATGGATGATTGGAATGGGGTTAGGCAAGATTGCGTTCCTGTTGTTTGTCAACTTACTACTATTGTTGGCCGGCAATGTGATGGAGCCTTCATCGATCGTCCTGATTATGGCTCCAATCTTGTTCCCTGTGGCCATGCAGTTGGGCATTGATCCGGTGCATTTCGGTATCCTGATTGTGGTGAACATGGAAGTCGGAATGTGTCATCCTCCGGTGGGTTTAAACCTTTATGTCGCCTCAGGTATTACCAAAATGGGTATTTCCGAACTTACCGTGGCGGTACTGCCTTGGTTATTAACGATGATTGGCTTCTTGCTCTTAGTTACTTATGTTCCACAAGTTTCTTTGTGGCTGCCAAATTTCCTTGGCATGTAATTAACAAGCCGTCTGGTATCAACAAAACCCCTTGCGCAGCAATTGCCCAAGGGGTTTTGTTTTGGTGATGGTACGGTTTTTCCCCGTCCGGCCTCGTTACATCGTAGAATTTATGCTCGGTTAATCAACTAGAGCATTAGCATGAGAAAACCTGCTGCCTATGAATTACTCCGTTTGATCATCGCGCCTTTCGAGCGATTCATGTCTTCTTCGATTGCCAGTGGCGTGTTGCTGAGCATCGTGACGCTATTTGCGTTGGCCTGGGTGAACTGGCTAGATCCCGAGAGTTATCATCACCTCTGGGAAATCCCTTTTGGTATTCAAATTGGCAGTCATCAATTAACTCATTCCCTTCATTTCTGGATTAATGATGGGCTGATGGCCGTCTTCTTTTTGTTAGTCGGCCTAGAAATTAAACGAGAGTTGCTGGTTGGCGAATTAGCGTCCCCAAGAAAGGCTGCTTTGCCGGTAATTGCGGCATTAGGCGGAATGGTCGTTCCAGCGGGGATCTTTGTTTACTTTAACCAAGGATTGCCGACACTCGGTGGTTGGGGTATCCCTATGGCAACCGATATCGCTTTTGCACTTGGTGTCGTGGCGCTATTAGGCCGTCGAGTACCGATTGGCCTCAAAGTGTTTTTAACTGCCTTGGCAATTGTCGATGATTTAGGTGCTGTCTTGGTGATCGCCTTTTTCTATACTGCCCAACTAAATTGGCTGATGCTGGTGTTTGCATTGGTGACATGGCTGGTGCTGTGGCAAGCGGGTAGGGCTGGGGTGAATAATTTATTATTTTATTGCGTGGGGGGCGTCATTCTTTGGCTGTTTACCTTGCAATCTGGTATTCATGCAACCCTTGCTGGGGTTGCGCTTGCCTTGGCTATTCCTGCAAAACCATGTGCTTCGCCGGGTATTTTTCTAAATGATGCTCGTCGTCTCCTCGATGATTTGGCCGATCGTCGACCCGATCAATTAAGTCTTTTAAACGATGCACGGGCGATTGATGTCATTAAAGGGTTAGAAGCCGGATGTGAGCTAATTCAACCACCATTATTAAGGATGGAGCATCATTTGCATCATGTGGTGGCCTTTTTGATTATGCCGCTATTTGCACTGGCAAATGCGGGGGTGATTTTTAATGCCTCATTGTCAGATTTGTTTCATCAACCTGCTTCGATGGGGATTATCGCCGGCCTAGTGTTAGGTAAACCACTTGGGATTGTGCTATTTACCCTCATCGCAAGACTGGCAAAATGGGTCGAGTTGCCAGAGGGGGCCAGCTGGTCTCAAGTCATTGGGGTTGGTTTCTTGGCAGGGATTGGTTTTACCATGTCTATTTTTATTGCCGGTCTAGCTTATCCAGACGAGGCAACTTTAGCCTTAGCTAAATCAGGGATTTTGCTCGCCTCTGTCATTGCGATTGTGCTTGGGGTGATTTGGTTATTGCTATCTAAACCACAGAAGCCCCCTAAACACACCTGATCTCCCGCAGGAAGATTGGCTTGTGATAAAATCGACCAATTTAATCAAGTATTTGCGCGCGCCTTGTTAATAACGATTGGCAAGGCCCTGAAGGCACGGTTGGTCATGAGCAAGAAAATCTTTATCAAAACCTTTGGCTGTCAAATGAATGAGTACGACTCAGACAAAATGGCAGACCTCCTGAATGTCTCTGAGGGACTATCTAAAACAGATAATCCTGAAGAAGCGGATGTGATCCTGTTTAATACCTGTTCGGTACGGGAAAAGGCACAAGAGAAAGTATTCTCTGACCTCGGTCGTATTCAACATTTAAAACAGCAAAACCCGAATTTGATTATTGGTGTTGGCGGTTGCGTTGCCTCGCAAGAGGGCGATGCCATTGTGAAACGCGCTCCATATGTGGACGTAGTGTTTGGCCCGCAAACATTGCATCGCTTGCCAGACTTGATGGATAAGCGTCGTAAAACCGGTCAATCTCAAGTCGATATTAGCTTCCCTGAAATCGAAAAATTCGACAACCTACCACCAGCGCGTGTGGAAGGTGGTTCGGCATTTGTGTCGATCATGGAAGGCTGTAGCAAATATTGTACATACTGCGTGGTGCCATACACTCGTGGCGAAGAAGTTTCCCGTCCATTTGAAGACGTGTTAACGGAAGTGGCTTCTTTGACGCTACAAGGCGTGAAAGAAATTAACCTACTAGGCCAAAACGTAAACGCCTACCGCGGCAAAATGGCCGATGGTGAAATTGCCGACTTTGCGATGCTGCTAGAGTATGTGCACGAAGTACCGGGCATTGAGCGTATTCGTTACACCACTAGCCATCCAAATGAAATTACACAACGCTTAATCGATTGCTACGCCAAACTGCCAAAGCTAGTGTCTTTCTTACACTTGCCAATTCAAGCTGGTTCAGACCGTGTATTGGCCGCGATGAAACGCGGTTATACATCGCTAGAATATAAGTCGGTTGTACGCAAATTGCGTGCAGCACGTCCTGATTTAACCCTGTCATCGGATTTCATTGTGGGCTTCCCGGGTGAAACCGAAGAAGACTTCGAAAAAACCATGAAAGCGGTAGAAGACATCGGTTTTGATCAGAGTTTCTCTTTTGTTTACAGTGCACGCCCAGGTACGCCTGCTGCAGACTTGGTAGACGATACACCACAAGAAGTGAAATTAGCGCGTTTGGCGCGATTGCAAAACCGTATCAACCAAATGGCACGCGAGATTAGCGAAAGCATGGTGGGTAGTGTGCAACGTGTGATGGTAGAAAACGTGAGTAAAAAGAACGATCAAGAGTTGTCTGCTAGAACAGAGAATAACCGTATCGTCAACTTCCCTGGTAATCCTCGTTTGATTAACCAGTTTGTGGAAGTGCGTATTACTGCCGCTAACCCAAATACCTTACGCGGTGAGTTAATCATTAAAGAGTAAGTGTTTCTCAGCGCACTGAATTTTTATTAATTTTAGATAAATAAAAGAAGAACAATTGGCCAATCTGGATATTGCATTTACCCCCGTTGATAACCTGAAACTCGCTCATCTATGTGGCGCGATGGATGAAAACCTCCGCCAGATGGAGAATGGGATAGGGGTGCAGATTAATCGCCGTAATGAAAAATTTAACGTAGAAGGTGCGCCAGATAAGGCCGCCCAAGCGATTGATCTCTTAAAAGTGCTCTATAGCCGTGCAGGTCGGCCAATTGAGGTTGAAGAAGTTCAACTAGGCATTATCGAGACGCTAAGGCCAGATTTGTCTGGGCCAGATGCCGCATCTCCTGTGCTATTAACCCGCCGTCCTGATCTACGTGGAAGAACCGCAAGGCAGGTCGACTACCTAAGAGCCATCCAACAAAACGATATTACCTTTGGTATTGGCCCTGCGGGTACAGGAAAAACCTATCTAGCAGTGGCTAGTGCCGTAGATGCATTAGAGCGTGATTTGGTTAAACGTTTGGTGCTCGTGCGTCCGGCGGTAGAAGCCGGTGAAAAGCTAGGCTTTCTGCCTGGCGATTTGGTGCAAAAGGTCGATCCTTACTTACGTCCACTTTATGATGCCTTATATGATTTGATGGGCTTTGATAAAGTACAAAAGTGCTTTGAGCGCCAGCAAATCGAGATTGCTCCTTTAGCTTTTATGCGGGGGCGGACGCTTAATCATTCCTTCATTATTCTGGATGAAGCGCAAAATACAACGCCAGAACAAATGAAAATGTTCTTAACCCGTATCGGCTTTGGTAGCAAAGCGGTGGTAACGGGCGATGTGACACAGATTGACTTAGATCGCCGTCAGAAAAGCGGTTTGATCGAAGTGAAATACATTCTCAATGATATTAAAGGGCTGTCATTTCACCAGTTCATGGCAGATGATGTCGTCCGTCATCCATTGGTGCAGCGAATTATCCAAGCCTATGAAGCGCATAAACAGATGATGGGCAATTAATTGAAAGCAACCTCTTTTATTGTATCGGTTCTGGCTTTGGTTGGTATTGCATGCAACGCGATCGCAACCCCAAATGTTACGGCAGAAAAAGAAGTTCAACATTTACTCTCTTTTGTCTCTCGATCTGGCTGCACCTTTGTACGTAATGGCGCCAATTATTCTGCGAGCCAAGCTAGTGAACATCTAGCGTCTAAGTACGACCAAGCAAAAGATAAGCTCAACACTTCAGAAGATTTTATCCGCTACGTTGCCTCAACGAGTTCGATGACGGGTAAGCCATACTTGGCTAAATGTAGTGGGAAAAGTGAAATAACTAGTAGCGTATGGCTGACCACCGAGTTGGCTCGCTTTCGTAAGCAAGGAAAATAAGTATTATGGCTAAAGCTTCTCTTGAATTGACGATCCAATTTCAAGTGCCGACAGATGGATTGCCCTCTCGTGAATTTTTTAGAAAGGTTGCGGCAGAAGCGCTTGCTGCTGGTGAAGTAGCAGAAGTGACCTTGCGTATTGTTGACGAAGAAGAAGGTCGTACGTTAAATCGCGACTATCGTGAAAAAGATTACGCCACCAATGTACTGACGTTTACGTTTGATGATGACATGCCTGTGATCGAAGGCTTGCCGCTAATTGGCGATATCGTCATGTGCGCACCGGTCGTCGCTAAAGAAGCGGCAGAACAAGGTAAAACTCTAGAAGCGCATTATGCCCATTTGCTCGTGCATGGTATGTTGCATTTGCAAGGCTTTGATCATCTAGAAGATGAAGAAGCGGAAGAAATGGAAACCTTAGAAACCCAGCTTCTGGGCGCGTTAGGTTTTGCAGACCCTTATGCCGGTGAAAAAGACGGCGCGATTGATGACTAAACCACTCTCGTTAAATGGCATGCATCATGTTGCCATTATCGCGAGCGATTACCATCGTTCAAAAAGCTTCTATACGGAAGTGCTGGGTTTGAAAGTATCGGCCGAGCATTTTCGTGAAGAGCGTCAGTCTTGGAAATTGGATTTGCAATTACCAGACGGCACGCAAGTTGAACTCTTTTCCTTTCCCAATCCGCCAAGTCGGGTGTCTAGACCAGAAGCCTGTGGTCTAAGGCATCTCGCGTTTAAGGTGGCAGATATTGATGCGTGTGTTGCCGCTTTGGTATCGCATCAAGTCAATTGCGAGCCGGTAAGGGTCGATCCTTATACCGGCGCACGCTTTACATTCTTTGCAGATCCAGACCACTTACCGATTGAACTATACGAAATCATCTAACCTATTGTTGGGCTAGTTGTCGAATCGCTTCCGTTAAATAAGGAATTTGGGATTCCTTTAATCCTGCAATATTAATCCGACCTGTTTTCGTGCCATAGATGCCAAATCTAGCGGCAAGTATGTCCATCTCTGAGCTGGAGAAGGGGAGAAGAGAGAACATGCCTTTGCCACGCGCTAAATATGCATACCTATTCTCTCGCTCATCTTCTTGTAACGCTAAGGATAGTTGTTTGCGCAAATGATTAATCCGATTGCGCATGAAGGTCAGTTCCCCTTGCCAATTGCTATTTAGCGTAGGGTCGCTTAGTAGTAAGTGCGCGATCGCTGCCCCATGCTCTGGCGGCATGGAATAATTGCTTCTGGCAATTTGCTCAAATAAGCTGCGAATGGCAGGTTGCTGACTGGTATTGCTCACCACCATGGCACATCCGGTACGTTCGCAATATAAGCCCATATTTTTTGAACAGCTAGCCGCGATAAAGACGGTCTCTAGCGACCCAATCAAATGATGTAGTCCTTTTAATTCATTTTCCATCGTGTCACTTAACCCTAGATAGGCAATATCGACTAGTGGGGTTAATTGCTTGCTCGCTAATAGGCTCGCTAAGGTTTTCCATTGAGGTTCGCTCAGGTCTACGCCGCTCGGGTTATGGCAACATCCATGTAAGACAACGACATCACCCGGCTTCGCCATCGATAGATGTTCTAACATCGCCGCCTCATCCAATTGACCGTTGCTATCCAAATAAGGGTAGGTTTTCGTTTTTAAACCGGCTTTTTGTGCGATTGGTTCATGGTTGATATAACCCGGATTGCTAATCCAAACGGTGGCAGAGGGCGATAGCGCATAAATGAAATCAAACAATAAGCGTAATGCGCCTGTGCCACCAACAGTTTGGATCGTCGTTGTTTTTGCTATTGCACCATTTGGGACTAACAGTCCCGTCATCGACGCATTAAATAATGTATTTCCACTTAATCCTTTATAAGCTTTAGAGGTCGCTTCATTGGCTAAGCGTTGTTCCGCTAGTTGGACGGCTTGCATGGTTGGCGTCACACCATTCTCATCGCGATAAACACCCACAATTAAATCTAGTTTGTCGTTGCGCTGATCTTGCTCCATTTTAGATAGGACTGCCCAAAGTGGATCTGGCTGAGGGATTGGAAGGTTATGTAGCATTTTCTTTCCTATCTAGAGGGTTTATTTGCGATGGAGACACCAATCGTGATGAGTACTACGCCGATTAAAACAGCGGCGGATAGTGATTCATGCAAGATGGGAACAGACAGTAAAGCGGTTAACGCAGGGGTAAGGGAACCAATCAATGCGCTTTTCTCGGCGCCAATTTCTTTGATTGCAAACCCGTAGCAAAGCCCTGAAACTACGCCAACGCCAATTCCTTGTAGTAAAAAGAACGGAGCAATGTCTGAAAGAGTGCTGTGTAAAAGGTGTGAGTCAGTCAGTTGAAATGACAAGGCAATTGCACAGATGACAAAGGAGGGTACGCAAAGTAGCAGGTTACATGCAATTGCATCTAACTGAGAAAGTCGGATGCCGACGGTGTAAAGACTCCAGAGTATGCTGGATATCAACAAAATAAGAATACCCAGGGTGATTTGATGGCCTGTTTGGTTACTCCAAAGCATCCCTAGTATGCCTAGTAAAATAAAGCCAAGCCCTATCAATCTTTGTTGGCTAGTTTGCTGCTTCCAAAACAGGACGCAGATGAGTGTGACAAATAAAGGGACGGTGCCTGATATCAACGCGCCGACATGGGCGGCAGAGGTCATTTTTGCACCAAGTGAAGCTAATAGAAAAAATGGAACACCAGCGCCAAAGGAAATCAGGAAAAGTGCGATTTTATTGGCATTTTTAATGGCTCGCCAACTCGATTTCCAATAAGGAAGGAGTAGCAAGCAAGGTAGCCCAAACCGAATGAAGGCGACATCAATTGGCAAAAGCGTTGAATGACCAATCGCCCGAATACTCAGCGCAAAACCTGTCCAAATAAGGAGCGTCATACACATGGCTAAATAGCCCGAGGTTGACTTGGAGGTTGAGATAGGAAGGGCAATTTGCATGACAATACTCTCGAAGCGGATAGAGAGATTGTAAGAAAGAATTCCTAGAATGAGTTTGCATTTATGCTGCTAAATGAGGTAATTTATAGGTAAATATTCTATTGAAATTTACTTAAATGGAAAATAATTCCCAAGTGTTTGACCGCCTAGATTCTAAAATCTTAACGCTGATGCAAGAGGATGCACGACTCACAACGGCAGAGCTGGCGCAGAAAATCTCGTTGAGCAACACGCCTTGCTGGCGTCGCTTAAAACGCCTAGAAGAAGTCGGGATAATCGAGGGGTATCACGCCAGATTAAATGCCCGTCAACTAGGATGGGGGGTAACCGCTTTCGTTCACGTCATGTTAGAAAGTCATCATCCAGAATTAGGCGTACAGTTTGAGGCTGCGGTATTAGCGTTGCCCGAAGTGGTGGCATGTCATAATATCTCAGGACAATATGATTTTTTACTACAGATTGTGGCGAAAGATTTAGAAGGGTTTGGCGAGTTTGCGAGGAACGAACTCCGCAGGTTACCCGGGGTAAAAGAACTTAACTCTAGTTTTTCATTGAAAGCCGTGAAAACAGAAGGAAGCCTACCCATTCCATCACGGTAGGATAGGCCCTTCTACACCTTAGAATTTACCTGCGCGATAATCGAAAACGGCTTCTTCAATTTCTGCTCGGGTATTCATCACAAATGGACCTAGCTGTGCAATTGGTTCATTGAGTGGCTTGCCCGCTGCAATATAAATCTTACTTTCTTCCGTTCCTTTGTTTTCAAATCGTACGCCATCTGCGCTGGTCGAGTTAGTCAGAATCGCCATGGTTTGTAGCGGTGCAGTATTGCCTTCAATTTCTACATTGCCTTCAAAAATATAGGCAAAGGCATTGTGCGTACTCGGGATGGCAATGGCGGCAGATTCACCAGCAGGGATGCTAATGGCTAACAAAAGTGGCTCGGTGTTTGGTTTCTCTACAGGGCCTTTTAAGTCGCCTAATTGACCTGCAATAATCGTTCCGGTCGTCCCATTTTCTGTTTGAAAATGCGTTAGCGTTTCTTCCCCAATATCCTCATAGCCCGGCGCGCACATTTTGTCCGTGCTCTTTAGGTTTAGCCATAGTTGAAACCCTTGCAAGCGGCCTTCTTTTTGTTGAGGCATTTCGGAGTGGATAATCCCTTTGCCCGCAACCATCCATTGCACCGCCCCCGTTTCTAACAAGCCCTCTCCACCATGGTTATCACGGTGAGCCATTCTGCCTTTGATTAGGTAGGTAACTGTCTCAAACCCGCGGTGCGGATGATCTGGGAAGCCTGCGATGTAGTCATTTGGGTTGTCAGAGCGAAATTCATCTAACATCAAAAACGGGTCTAATCTGCGTTGCAAATCTTGAGTCAGGACGCGGAGTAACTTCACCCCTGCACCATCAGAGGTAGGCATGCCGCGCACTGTATGCTCGATTTTTCTGCTCGTTTGGACGGCTGGCAATGAAATAGGATGAATAACTTTTGCTGACATGATCTCTGTCCCCGGTTGGAGTGTTCTATGGGGACAGCTTAACAAGTTAGATTGTTTTGATAAAGTAGGTGCAGTGCATAGTATTGTTCTATTAATGGAACAATACTATGTTATTTAATGATTTAAGCAAGATAGCGTTCAGGCACAATTTGCCATTTTAGTGGGTCTTCATGGCTGACTATTTTGTCTCCACCACCCATACCCAGTGGTTTGGATAAATCTACTTCGTGCGGCGTGATGAACGTATTAGATTTTGTGCTGAACATGACTTTAACCTTTGGCGTTAGCATGTTCTTTTCACTTTGCTCTGTGACAACACCAATTTTGCCGCTTTCTAAGCGCACTAGCGTACCGACCGGATAAATGCCGACTGTACGCATAAATAGCTGCATCAATTGTGGGTTAAAGTGAAACTTACTCCATTCCCACATTTTTTTCAGCGCTTCTGTTGGTGGCATCCCTTTGTGATAACAACGATCTGCCGTAATGGCATCGTAAACGTCCACAATGGCCGCCATCTGAGAGAGTGTGCTAATTTGGTCACCTGGCAATTTATCAGGATATCCACTGCCATCCATTCGTTCGTGGTGATGTCTGGTAATGTCGAGCGGGATATTCCCAACACCAGGCGTCGCAACTAAAATGTTGTATCCATCCATTGGGTGTTGGCGAATAATGGCAAACTCTTCGTCTGTGAGTTTACCGGGTTTATTTAAGATACTATCTGGCACCTTCATTTTGCCTAGGTCGTGCAATAGGCCACCAACCCCCGCTTCACGGGTAATGTCGGTATCCATTTGCAACGCGTGGCAAAACGTCACCATTAGCGTACAGACGCTAACCGAGTGAAGAAAAGTGTAATCGTCTTTGTTCTTGATCTTTAGTAGGGAAATCAGTGCGCCATTATTGCGCATAACCGATCCCGTAATGTCTTCAACCAATGGGGCAACGTTTTCAACGTTAATCGCATGGCCAAGTCGAACATCCTTCATCACGTCTTGTACAATTTGCGCTGCTTGGCTGTGGATCTTTTTTGCTTTTGCTAATTCTTCGGCAATTGAGATGCGAACAATTTCTGGCCGCTGAGAACCAATGGCTTCCAGTTCAGCCTCTAGTTGCGCATCTACTTCTGCTTTGGTTGGCGCATTTTCTACGTCTAAGCCTTTGCTCGTATCAATGTAGAGATCGTGAATGCCCGCATTCGCAATTTTTTGTAGATCCTCGTCCGATCTCACCATGAACTGATTTCTAGCAAAAGGATGGGACATCCAGTCGCAGTTCAGGTCATGCACAAACATGCCAGGGGTTAATTGGTCAAATTGGATTTTCTTAATCATTACTAGACTAGCGCCTGAGCTACAACGTTGGTTGGAATCTTTATTAAGTATAGAAAATTTCTAGTTTTTTTCTTAAAACTTTACTTTGTAGCACCATGTAAAAACGCATGTCACACTCGACCGCCAAAACTTGGCGATAGCCTCTTTAGATACTAGATAAGTTTGGGTGAAATTTTACCCTAAATAGGTCATTTTATAGGTACTGGCTACGTAAAATTTGCAATTTTTCAAGATGTTTTTAATTAAATTGCATATCAGTATCTTGTGAATAATGAGGATGGTTCTAAGTGTATTTTGGTAGTAAACAAGATCTCTCAGTCAAAATGCCTTTTTTAAATAAATTTGCACGATATGGTGTGCTTCTATGACTGCCGAGCAAGTGAGGCTTCTGTTTTTGATGGCTTTAGAAGCTTCAGTTATTAACTCATGCCATATTAGTCAAAGAAAGAATAGGTTTTCCGATATAATTCACGCTTTGACCTGTATTTTATTAAAGTGGCGAATCCATGACACTTACCCACCTCCAGCGATTAGAGGCTGAAAGCATTCATATCATGCGTGAGGTTGTTGCAGAATGTGACAACCCTGTGATGCTGTATTCTATTGGCAAAGATAGTGCAGTAATGCTGCACTTGGCTCGTAAAGCCTTTTTCCCTGCTGTACCACCATTTCCATTGCTCCATGTCGATACCACATGGAAATTTAAGGCAATGTATGAAATGCGTGACCGTATGGCTAAAGAGTTGGGGATGGAGTTGTTGGTTCATCACAACCCTGAAGCGGAAGCCTTAGGTATCAATCCATTTGAGCATGGCTCTCAAGTGCATACCGACATGTGGAAAACCGTTGGATTGAAGCAGGCCTTAGATAAATACGGGTTTGATGCGGCTTTCGGTGGCGCACGCCGAGATGAAGAAAAGTCTCGTGCGAAAGAACGTATTTTCTCTTTCCGTACGGCACAACATCGTTGGGATCCAAAAAACCAACGTCCAGAATTATGGCACCTTTATAACACGCGTAAACATAAGGGTGAGTCGATCCGTGTGTTTCCATTGTCAAACTGGACCGAGTTAGACATTTGGCAATATATCTATCTAGAAAACATTCCAATCGTGCCTTTGTACTACGCTGCAGAGCGCCCAGTGGTAGAGCGCAATGGCACCTTGATTATGGTGGATGACGAACGTTTCCCATTGCAGCCTGGCGAAGAACCAATGATGAAGAGCATTCGCTTCCGTACATTGGGTTGTTATCCGCTGACGGGTGCAGTTGAGTCTACTGCAAATACATTGCCTGCCATTATTCAGGAAATGTTGCTGACCAAAACGTCTGAGCGCCAAGGTCGTATGATCGACCATGACTCCGCCGCATCCATGGAAAAGAAAAAGCAGGAAGGTTATTTCTAATGGCACACGTATCTGATTTGATTGCCAGTGATATCGAGCAGTATCTAAAAAGCCACGAACACAAAAGCCTATTGCGCTTTATTACCTGTGGTAGCGTGGATGACGGTAAAAGTACCCTGATTGGGCGCTTACTGTATGAATCTAAAATGCTGTTTGAAGATCAGCTGGCTGCGATTGAGGCTGACTCCAAAAAATGGGGCACGCAAGGTGGCGAGATTGACTTTGCGCTTCTCGTTGATGGTCTAGCAGCAGAGCGCGAGCAAGGTATTACGATTGACGTTGCGTATCGCTTTTTCTCTACCGATCGCCGCAAGTTTATTGTTGCTGATACCCCTGGGCATGAACAGTACACCCGCAACATGGTGACTGGCGCATCGACTGCCGATGTTGCGGTTATTTTGATTGATGCTCGCCGTGGGGTGTTGACTCAAAGCCGTCGACATAGCTACCTTGTTTCACTCATTGGGATTCGTCACGTCGTCTTGGCTATCAACAAGATGGACTTGATGAACTACTCGCAAGAGGTATACGACAAGATTGTTGCGGAATATAGCGAGTTTGCTGCGCAAATTGGCTTAAAAGATGTGACCCCAATCCCAATGTCTGCTTTAAAAGGCGACAACATTGTGGATCCAAGCGAAAGCATGCCTTGGTATAGCGGCCCAACATTAATGTCCTACCTGGAAAGCGTGGAAATTGATGAAGCCCGTATGCAAAAAGGTGCGTTCCGCTTACCTGTTCAGTGGGTTAACCGTCCAAACCTAGATTTCCGTGGCTTTGCCGGTACGATTGCTAGTGGAGTGGTTCGCACCGGCGACCGTGTGAAGGTACTTCCATCTGGTAAAGAAAGTACGGTTGCGAGAATCGTTACCTTTAGTGGTGATCTAGAAGAGGCTATTGCAGGCCAATCGGTTACGCTGACATTGGCGGACGAGATTGATATTTCTCGCGGCGATGTTTTAGCAAAAGTTAGTGAACTACCGCAAGTCGATAGCGCATTTGAAGCAACGGTTGTCTGGATGCACGATACTGCCTTGCAACCTGGCCGTCCATACTTGTTAAAGACAAGTGCAAGAACCGCCACTGCGACCATTGATCGTATTGAATACCAAGTGAATGTTAATACGTTAGAACGCACGCAACCAGAGGTGTTAGAGCTCAATGGTATTGCTGTTTGCTCGATGACGCTGGATCGTTCAATTGCATTTGATCCGTATGAAGACAATAAAGAAACCGGTGGCTTCATTCTTATCGACCGTCTAAGCAACACAACCGTAGGTGCTGGCCTGTTGCTAAAAGGCCTTCAAGGTGAGCAGAAGATCGGTAATGACGGCCCATTAGACCAGAAAGCACGTGCTGCACATCTAGGTCAAAAGCCGGTGATTTTATGGGTGTCTGGCGGTGATGCTGATCAGCGACTATCTATTGGATCTGCACTAGAGAAGAAATTGCTATCAGTGGGTATGCATACCTACTTGTTGGCACCATCTGTACTCGCTAATGCAATGGGTCCATGCGGTGATTATGCGCAGACACTCAATCAACAAGCAGGTGTTGCCGCGCTAATGGCGGATGCTGGTTTGGTGGTGATTGTTGTGGCAGCCGATGGTGCTGCAATTGAACATGCAGCTTTAGTTGCTAGCTTGCAAGGGCAGGGCGTGCTGCTATCTCTGGATGGTGCAGAGGCTGGAGCAATTGCTGTGGATGTGAATGCAGCCTCTGAAGATGAAACCATTATGGCGTTGCTACAATCTTTGCAGACGACCGGTGCCATCTAATTAGCTAAGCTAAATTGGCGCTAAATAAACAAAACCCCAGTTGGTACGCCACTGGGGTTTTGTTTTTGGTCTGTGATCAAAAAATATCACAGCCTACGCTAAAAAGAAAAAAGAAGTGGTAGAGCTACAAGCAGGGAGGGCAACCCGCTCTACCACCCTTTAAAAACCTTGAATTTGCTGCCTACTTTGAGCTTAGACTACTTTGACAGGATTTCAAGGAATGTCTTTTGTATGATTAATTCATCCAAGATGGCATCGGCAGAAAGACTGCGCCAGACATAAGCGGTTGGAAGTATTTATCAGCTAATTTCTGATAAATCTTTTTTAGATTCTTCGGTTGGAGTTGCTGATTAAACGCATCACGGAACTGCTTGTTATGAAACTCTAAGACATATTCGGTTGCCGGAAAGACATAGTGCAAATCTAATTTTTGCATGGTATTAACTTGCTCTTTCACCAATTGGTTAGAGGCAAGAAAAATGTATAGATCAGCAATCACCGCATCTGTTCTTCCTCCATATAAGAGTTTATTTTGCAGCAATTGCGGAGAAACCTCTTCATATTCCGAAGCTGTGCTAATGGCGTAAGCGTATTCGTAACCTAGGTTTAAAGAGGCATTTTGAAAGGCGGCTACTTTTAACCCTTTTAGATCTTTGAGTGACTCTATCGGTAAGTGTCTGTCTTGCAGGGTTAACGCTACATTTTGAAATCGGATATAAGGTTTCGTTGTAAATCCGTTATCACGTGGTTTATTTTCTATCACGCCGATAATCCCATCCACCTCACCACTTTTGAGCATTAGCAACATGCGTTTATTCGGCGCAAAGTGAGGCTCTAATTCATAGCCCATGTTCTTCACAATGGTTTGAACAATCTCAAACTCCACTCCGCATTGGCATGTACTATTGCTGTACGGAGCCTTGTTATCGCTAAAAGCAATTTTTAGAATCGGCTTGGCAAGTAGATGGGTGCAGATACCCCAGCTGATCAGAAACAAAGCTAGCTTGAATAGTAGAGATTTCATTTGCATGGGAGTCGCTAAATGAGAGGCATGACTATCTAAGTCTAGCAGCCATCATGCGCGATTGCACTGGTAATTATGCTGATTTACTAATACTCAGTCCCGCTTTTACACATCGGAGTACGCCAAAGCTAAACTCCCCGCCTAGCTCGTCAAAAGCAGGTTTTAATCGCATTTGATCATCGGCCGTCAAAATGGCGTGTTCCATTTTTGCAATGCTTGCGCTGTCTAATCCAGTCGCTGTTTGAACGTCAACTAAACCTGCGCTAATGCCTGCCGCTAAATGACTGTAGATGGTTTCTGGAGATAGTCCTCTCGCGGTAGCAATCGCTATTGGGGCGCGCCCACTTTTCACTGCAGCGATGGTTTCTTCTGCACTACTCGATAAGGTTTGGCTAATCGGTTTGGGTTTGCCATATTCAGCATGATGCTTACAAATCACGCCCGCAAAATCACGGCCAAACTTTTGTAATTTGCTATCTCCCACCCCAAATAAGTCTTGCATGTCCTCTACTTTTTCTGGTCGACGGTCAAGCATATGGCGAAGGGTGGTGTCACCAAAAACCATATACGGGGGGATGCCATGCTGCTGAGCAAGTTCACGACGGCATTTACGCAAGGCTTCCCACAAAATATATTCTGCCTCGTCTCTAAACTTAAATTCGCCAGTAGATTGCTTTTGTTTATCAGACTTCTTAATTTTCCGAAGCGTTAGTTGGGTTTCGCCTTTTAGGAGGGGCTTGGAGCGTTCAGTTAACTTTAGCGCACCATTACGCTCTCCGTGGCAGTCAATCCAGCCACCGGCTAATAACTGTCGAAATAGCCCTTTCCAGCTCGTCTCTGTTAGGTCTGCACCAATGCCAAACGTAGTGAGTTGCTGATGCTGGTGCTGTAAGACTTTTTCAGTCGATTTTCCCAGTAAAATATCCGTTAAATGGCCCGCACCAAATTGCTGACCACTTCGGTAAATGCACGATAATGCTTTTTGTGCAGGGACGGTGGCATCCCATGTTTCGGGCGGTGTTTCGCAATTATCACAATGCCCGCAAGGGGGAATGGTTTCGCCAAAATAGCCAAGCAGCGCCTGTCTTCTGCATTGTGAAGACTCACAGAATCCTAACATGGCGTCTAGCTTGTTCCGTTCAAGCTGCTTCTGGGTATCAGGGAGTTGGCCGTGCTCAATCATCTCTCGATGAAGTAAGACATCTTGCATGCCATAAAACAGCAAGACTTCAGCGGGTTCTCCATCTCTACCCGCACGGCCAGTTTCTTGATAATAGCCTTCAATGCTTCTAGGTAAATCTAAATGTGCGACAAACCGCACATCTGGTTTGTCGATCCCCATTCCAAACGCAACTGTTGCCACCATCACAATGCCATCTTCCCGAAGGAAACGCTGCTGATGATGGCTTCTAACAGCGTTATCCAATCCCGCATGGTAGTGAAGGGCGGAAATACCTTGTTGTCTTAGCCAACTCGCTGTGTCTTCAACGCGCTTTCTCGATCCGCAGTAAACGATGCCCGATTCATCCGCATGACGCCGAATAAAAGCCAGTAAATGATCTTTGCTTTTTTGCTTCTCTTGAATCCGGTAAAAGAGGTTCGGTCGATCAAAGCTGGTGATGAACTTTTGGGCATCTGTTAAGCCCAGTCGCAGCGCAATATCTTCTCTGGTATGCGCGTCAGCAGTAGCCGTTAGTGCAATACGCGGCACATTTGGCCAGCGCTGCTGCAAAATGGATAGCTGACGATAGTCTGTCCTAAAGTCATGCCCCCATTGCGATACGCAATGTGCTTCGTCAATCGCAAAAATGGAGATGTCGATAGACTGAAGTAGTCCAAGAAAACGTTCTGTTAATAAACGTTCTGGCGCAACATACAATAAGTCGATCTGCCCATTTAGCAGCTGCTGTTCCACCTGGAGGCTATCTTGAAAAGTCATGGTGGAGTTTAAATAAGCAGCACTTACACCAAGTTGCTGTAGCGTTTCCACCTGATCTTGCATGAGTGCAATGAGCGGAGAGATGACTATCCCACAGCCGGGTCGAATAATGGCGGGGATTTGATAGCATAAAGACTTACCGCCGCCCGTTGGCATTAACACTAAAGCATCGTTGCCAGATAGTACGTGCTCAACAATTGCCTCTTGTGGCCCCCTAAACTCTGGGTAGCCAAATGTATGGAGCAATAATTGTCGAGCTTTTTGCAGCAAATCACTCATTGATTAATCAACTTTGCAAGTTGGCCGACGATCTTCTGAGTTGCTCCTTGGTGCGCCTTCGCAAACTGATGTGCGTTGTTTCGCATGGAAAGAATTGCGGCGTTATCACTCAATAGCTGTTCAGCAGTCAGTAGCGCATTTTTTACATCAGCAACTTCTTTTGAGGCGCCTGCCGTCAGTGCAGCCTTGCTCGCTTCAGCAAAATTAAACATGTGTGGGCCAAATAAACTTGGGCAGCCATAGGCAGCTGCTTCGATGAGGTTCTGACCACCCAGCGGTGCAAGGCTACCACCAATTAGGCACAAGTCGCTTGCGGTGTAATATGCACCCATTTCCCCCATGCTATCGCCTAGTAAAACTTCTACCGTATCTTGTATTTCTTCTGAAGAAACGATAGAAGACCGTTTTATGAATGAGAGCTCATGGGCAGTAATGCAGTCTGCTACTTCATCAAATCGCTGAGGGTGTCGCGGGACGATAATCAGTATGGCTTTGTGTCGAAGATTACTTTGTTTCCACTCGCTTAGAATTAATGCCTCTTCCCCTTCGCGGCTGCTCGCAAATAAAAAGGCTGGGCGACGATTAAGCTTCGTTTTGAATGTTAATCCTAACTCTATTTGTGCGTCTGACGGCTGTACATCAAATTTTAAATTGCCACAAACATGAATGTGGTTCGCTCCAAGATTGGATAGGCGCTCTTGATCATCGCTACTTTGAGCACAAATCAACGAAAACTGTTTCAAGGCGGGGCTTAATAATGCGCTAAAGCGTTGGTAACCTCTGGCTGACTTGGCTGACAGTCGCGCATTTACTAGGGCTAAAGGAATACCATTTTTTGCTGCGGTTTGGCAAAGCGCTGGCCAGACTTCCGTTTCCATGATAATGCCAATAGCTGGCTTAAAATGCTGAAAGAAGCGGCTCATCAGCCAAGATAAATCGTAGGGTAGTGTGGCAATCGTTGCAAACTCTCCATACAACGATTCCGCTGCAGTTCTCCCGGTTGCGGTCATGTGGGTGATCAATAAATGATGATTTGGGTATTTGTTTTTTAGTGAGATGACGAGTGGTTGCGCTGCGCGCGTCTCACCCAAAGAAACCGCATGAATCCAGATGATCGGTTTTTTTTGGGGAAATTTTGGATATATACCAAGGCGCTGTTGCCAATGTAATCGGTAAGCGGGTTCTTTCTTGCCCCTTAGCCAAACTCTTAAAAGGGCAAAGGGCAGTAAGATGATCCAAACTATACGATACAAAAATAATGCCATTACTGACTCTTGCTAGATAAATGAAGCGCATTTGCTACATGTTGCCAAACTTCATCCACCGAAGGTTGAACCTGTATGCCGCCAAGGTTGGCTACGTACTGATCGCCAATTACACCCGCATGATTGGGGTCACTGTCACAAAAAATAGCAATGGTCGGTGTTTCTACCGCATTAGCAATATGCGTAAAACCGGTGTCTACACCAATTGTAATCATCGAATTGGATAGCATCGATGTGGCATCCATTAGGCTTAGTTTTGGTGCAATAGTGCAATTCGGTATTTGCTTCGCAATTTCTTCGGCTCGCGCTTTTTCTGTTGCACTTCCCCAAGTCAATACCGAATGAATGCCTTCTTGATGAAGTTTATTCCCAAGCTCAACCCAACGACGAGTTTCCCATTCTTTTGCAGCTCTAGCGGTATTAACAAGTAAGCAAGCAAAAGCAGTTTTAGGTAGCCAATCTAACGCATGGCTTACATTGCGTATGCCGTAATGAATCGCTTCAGAAGGCGTGTAACCAAGGGCTAGTCCAGCTAACTTTCGATTTTTTGTAATGACATGATCGGTTTTTGGAATTGCAAACGTCTTATCATAAAAAGGAAGGGCGAACTTGTCGCGAATGTTGGTTTTGTCAAATGCACAAGAAGGACCGCGTGCGCGTTTACACACCCAAACACTTTTTAATAGGCCTTGCGGATCAATGATCGCATCGTAGCGATCTTGCTCCAAGCGTTGTAAAAATGCCCTCATCTCCTGACGTATACTTTTTTTCCATAGCTGTTTTCTCCAGCGACGAAGCGCAATAGAAATAACGTGATTCACCCCTGGGTGTAGACGAGGAAGCTCTACATAGGCTTCTTCTGCAACCCAGTCAATCTGCGCGTCTGGAAAGTGCTCGCGAATATCCGTAATCACGGGGAGCGTATGAATTAAGTCCCCCATGGAGGACATGCGAACGATGAGAAATTTAGGCATGTGTATATTGTACCGAAGCTTGCGGTTATAATCTTCCTCCAAATGATCAATTCTCGAAAAGCGACAACAGCTTTATGTCATCATCTCTCGCTCGCTCAGAAAAAATCGCCCTAACGGCGGTTATCATCACTAAAAATGCGGCAACCCAACTAGCTGATTGTTTAAAGTCATTGGCTTTTTGTCAGGAAATCATCGTGGTCGATTCAGGTAGTGAAGACGACACTATCGAGATTGCCAATTCATTTGGTGTGACACTATTGCACCAGTCTTGGCTCGGATTTGGTCCGCAAAAAAAGTTTGCTGTCGGACAATCCAAAACAGATTGGGTGTTATGTCTAGATGCGGATGAACGAATTAGTGAAAAACTAAAAGCCGCGATTATTGCAGAGTTCAAATCGCCAAAATTTCTTGTCTATCAAATGCCTCGTTGCAATCGGTTCATGGGGCGATGGCTAAGACATGGAGAAGGCTATCCAGACTTTAATATCCGACTATTTAATCGTCAGGCAGCAAATTGGTCGAATGATTTGGTGCATGAGCATGTTGTGACAAGTTCTCCGATAGGTGTTTTGCAGGGGGATATCATGCATGATACTGCCGAAACGATTGCTAATTACCTAGAGAAACAAAATCGCTACACAACGCTTCAGGCAGAAGCAATGTATAAAAAAGGCAAAGTACCATCAGTCGTGAAAGTCGTACTTTCCCCATGGATACGGTTCTTTAAAATGTATGTGATTCGCAGGGGTTGGCAAGATGGATTTCCCGGGTTTGTGCACATTACCATCGGTTGTTTAAATAGCTTTTTTAAATACGTTAAGGCGAGAGAGTTCGCTAAACAGGATGAAGTGAAATGAAGATTCTAGTAACTGGCGCAGCAGGCTTTGTGGGTATGCATGTTTCCTTAAAACTACTGGCGCGCGGCGATGAGGTATATGGAATCGACAATTTAAATAGTTACTATGATCCTGCATTAAAAGAAGCGCGTTTGCAGGTGCTATCAGCAGAGCCAAAGTTTCAATTTGAAAAAATGGATATTGCAGATGCGGCTTCATTGCTGTTGCTGTTTGCAAAAGAAAAGTTTGATGCGGTTATTAATTTGGCTGCGCAAGCGGGCGTTCGCTATTCGCTAGAAAATCCAAAAGCCTACGTTGCAAGTAATTTGCACGGGTTTGTAAATATTCTTGAGGCGTGCCGACAATATCCTGTGCAGCATTTAGTCTATGCAAGCTCGAGTAGTGTTTATGGTGCAAATAAAAAAGTGCCATTTAGTGAGTCAGATCCTGTTGATCATCCAGTTAGCCTTTATGCCGCAACCAAAAAATCAAATGAGTTAATGGCGCATACCTATAGCCACCTATTTAATATCCCTACTACAGGGCTCCGCTTCTTTACTGTGTATGGCCCATGGGGGCGTCCGGATATGGCGTATTGGTCATTTACTAAAAAAATATTGGCCGGAGAGAAAATTCCTGTTTTTAATCATGGCGCCCTTAAGCGAGACTTCACATTTATTGATGACATTGTTGAAGGCGTTGTGCGCGTACTAGATCAACCCGCCACGCCTGATGAGCAATTCGATGTAATGCACCCAACTGCTGCTAGTAGTTTTGCACCGTATCGTGTCTTTAATATTGGCAATCACCAGCCTGTGGCGTTAATGACTTTTATCGAGACGTTGGAAAACGCGATTGGTAAAAAAGCAGAAAAAGAATATTTGCCAATGCAGCCGGGAGATGTTGAGGCAACCTATGCCGATACCGATCGTTTGCAGCGCTTGTGCGGCTTTGCCCCATCTACGTCGCTAGCAGATGGCTTGGCGAAATTTGCAGACTGGTACAAAAACTACAATTTTTCATAGCAATGTCATGTAACTCATTGAAAATCAATAAATGAACGGCCAGATGGAATTGACGGGAAGTAGTTGTTTTGGCTATAATCCGGCAGTTTTTCGCTCCACCAAAATTGTTAGCTAGGTAAACAAATGAAGAGTACCAAAGCGGGTAGTGTAATTGCTTTGCAATTGGTGCTAACGACAATCATGTCTTTGTTGGCTCTAGTCTTATCAGATGGCTTTGCTGCATTGAGCGCAGTAATGGGCGGCGGAATCGCGATCTTAGGCGCATTGCTTTACATCAAAGTAGCCTATCGCACCAAGTTTGCAAGCCCTCAAGTTTTGATGAGGGCGCATTTTCGTGCGGAAATGCTGAAAATGTTTGCGACAGCACTTTTGTTTGCTGTCGTGTTTATAGGGTTTAAAGGTGTGGCAGCAGGGTGGGTGATTGGTTCCTTTGCTGTTGCTACCGCAGCCTATTGGCTGGTACTGGTATCTATTAGAAAAAACGGGTGAGTTTTTATGTCTCAAGAAGCACATCACGGGCCGGCGAATGCCACCGAGTATATTCAGCACCACTTGACGTTCCTTACGCCAGATCCGCATACCCATCAAGGTTTTCACTTGGATACCTTCTGGATTGCATTGGTTCTAGGTTTGCTATTTGTTGGCGTATTCAGCCTGGTTGCACGCAAGGCCAGCGTAGAAAAGCCTGGTCGTTTACAGTGCTTGGTTGAAATCATCATCGAGATGGTTGATAAGCAGATCAAAGATGCATTCCACGGTAAGAGTAAAGTAATTGCGCCATTGTCACTCACGATTTTCTGCTGGGTGTTCTTAATGAACGCAATGGACTTCTTGCCGGTTGACTTACTGCCTTGGATTGCTAATCACGTATTTGGTATTGCTTACCTACGTGTTGTTCCTACTGCAGACGTAAACCAAACATTTGCAATGTCAATTTCTGTCATGTTCCTAATTATCGGCTTCTCTATTGCCGCTAAAGGTCCTGGTGGATACGTTAAAGAGTTATTTACTGCGCCATTCCATGCTTCAAGCACAGGTATGACGATCGTGTTGGCGCCAGTTAACTTTGCTTTCCAGTTAATCGAATTGCTTGCTAAGCCAATTTCTCTGGCGTTGCGGTTGTTCGGTAACATGTATGCTGGTGAATTGATTTTCATCTTGATCGCTATGCTGCCAATGAGCGTGCAATGGATCTTGGGTGGGCCTTGGGCAATCTTCCACATTTTAGTGGTTACCCTACAGGCATTCGTGTTCATGATGTTGACCATTGTTTACCTCAGCCTAGCGGTTGAAGATCATTGATCAGTATCTGACAACAATTGTATTAACTTTTTTCATTAACCTTTACTTTTTTATCTACTAGGAGAACATCAATGCAAGCACTGATCGCTCAACTGCAGGGCTACACTGTTCTAGCAGCAGCTTTCATCATCGGTCTGGCCGCTATCGGTACAGCTATCGGTTTCGCTCTGTTAGGTGGCAAGTTCTTGGAAGCATCTGCACGTCAGCCAGAATTGATTCCAGTTTTGCAAACAAAACTGTTCATTATTGCTGGTCTATTGGACGCGATCTCTATGATCGGTGTTGGTGTTGCTATGCTTTACACCTTCAACAACCCGTTCATCGCTGCGGTTAAGGCTGCTGTTGGCGCCTAATCTAGGGTCCTTTATTAACCCTTGAGAGGAAAACAACATGGATATCAATGCCTCGTTGTTAGGGCAAATGATCACCTTCGCTATTTTGGTGGTCTTTACCATGAAGTTTGTTTGGCCTCCGCTGACCCAGATGATGGACGAGCGCGCTAAGCGTATTTCTGAAGGTCTGGCTGCTGCGGAAAAAGGCAAGCATGACCTAGAAAATGCTGAAAAGCGTGCCGCGGAAAAACTGCGCGAATCAAAAGGTCAGGCTGCGGAAATCATCGCTCTGGCAGAAAAACGTGCTGCGCAGATTGTTGATGAGGCAAAACAGGCTGCTAAAGCAGAAGGTGAGCGTCAGCTTGCTGCTGCTGAGGCTGAAGTCGAGCAAGTAATGGCTCGTGCTAAGGAAGAACTACGTCAGCAAGTAGCTGCTCTTGCAGTGACTGGCGCAGAAAAAATCCTACGTCGTGAAATCGACGCTAAGGCACATGCTGATTTGCTTGAAAACATCAAAGCGGAATTGTAAAACTCATGGCAGAAATCGTTACCGTTGCGCGCCCATATGCAGAGGCTGCATTCAAGCTATCTAATGAGCTTGGACAGTTGGCTGCTTGGGACGACGCTTTGCGTCTGTTGGTGGCGGTGGTTCAGAATGAACAGGTTGCTGATGTTATCGGCAATCCAAACATCTCTGGATCGCAGGTCGAGTCTCTGCTGCTGGATATCGTGAGTGACAAAGTCTCTTCAGAAGTGAAGAACTTTGTGAGGGTGCTTGTGGAAAACAAGCGTCTGGTCTTGTTGCCAGAAATCTCTCGTCAATTTGCCGAGCTAAAGCTCAAGGCAGAAAACTCTATCGATGCCAGCATCGTGTCCGCCTTCCCGCTGACTGATGCCCAACTAGGTGAGCTCACAGCCCAACTGGTAAAACGGTTTGATCGCCAGATTCGCGCGCAGGTGACGGTAGACCCTGAACTATTAGGCGGGGTTAAAATCACTGTCGGAGACGTCGTTGTCGACGCATCCGTTCGCGGCAAGCTGCAGGCGATGGCCTATGGGCTCAAAAGTTAGGAGTAAACATGCAACTGAATCCATCTGAAATCAGCGAGCTGATTAAGAACAAGATCCAGAACCTGTCTGCAGGTTCGGAATCTCGTACACAAGGTACGGTTGTGTCGGTAACTGACGGTATCGTTCGTGTTCACGGTCTATCAGACGTGATGCAGGGCGAGATGTTAGAGTTCCCGAACAACACTTTCGGTCTAGCACTGAACTTGGAGCGTGACTCCGTTGGTGCTGTGGTGATGGGCGATTATGAGCACATCACTGAAGGCAACGAAGTTAAATGTACCGGCCGTATTCTAGAAGTACCTGTAGGTCCTGAATTGGTAGGCCGCGTGGTTAACGCGCTAGGTCAACCAATCGACGGCAAAGGCCCGATCAACGCTAAGGCTTCTTCTCCAATCGAGAAGATTGCTCCAGGCGTTATTGCTCGTCAGAGCGTTTCTCAGCCAATGCAAACTGGTATCAAAGCGATTGACGCAATGGTTCCGGTTGGTCGTGGTCAGCGTGAGTTGATCATTGGTGACCGTCAAACTGGTAAAACAGCGGTTGCGATCGATGCGATCATCAACCAAAAAGGTACCGGTGTAATTTGTATTTACGTAGCGATTGGCCAGAAGGCTTCTTCTATCGCTAACGTGGTACGTAAATTGGAAGAGCACGGCGCATTGGGTCACACCATCATCGTTGCTGCATCTTCTTCTGAATCTGCTGCGATGCAATTCATTGCACCTTATGCTGGTTGTGCAATGGGTGAGTACTTCCGCGATCGCGGTGAAGATGCGCTAATTGTTTATGACGATTTGTCTAAGCAAGCGGTTGCATACCGTCAGATTTCTCTGTTGTTACGTCGTCCACCTGGTCGTGAAGCGTACCCTGGTGACGTATTCTACATTCACTCTCGTTTGCTAGAGCGTGCAGCTCGTGTAAATGCAGAATATGTAGAAAAACTAACCAACGGTGAAGTGAAAGGCAAAACTGGTTCTCTAACCGCATTGCCAATCATTGAAACCCAAGCTGGTGACGTATCTGCATTCGTTCCAACCAACGTGATTTCCATTACTGACGGTCAGATCTTCTTGGAAACTGACTTGTTCAACTCTGGTATCCGTCCAGCGATCAACGCGGGTATTTCTGTTTCTCGTGTGGGTGGCGCAGCGCAAACTAAAGCGGTTAAAAAGTTGTCTGGTGGTATCCGTACCGACTTGGCACAGTACCGTGAACTAGCAGCGTTTGCTCAGTTTGCTTCTGATTTGGATGAAGCAACACGTAAGCAGTTGGAGCGTGGTCGTCGTGTGACTGAGTTGATGAAGCAAGGTCAATACGCGCCAATGAAAGTCTCTGAAATGACCCTAACACTGTTCGGTGTTAACAAGGGTTATTACGATGACGTTGCTGTCGAAAAGTGTCTGGCATTTGAAGCTGCCTTCTTGTCATACGTAAAAGCTAATCACCCACAAGTGTTGGCTGACGTTGACAGTACAAACGAATTGTCTGGTGACAATGAGAAAGTACTAGCTTCTGCGCTGGTTGAGTTCAAAAAGACTGCAACCTACTAATCAGACGCAAGGACAGGAACTGTTATGGCAGGCGGAAAAGAGATTCGCAACAAGATCAAGAGCGTGCAAAACACGCAAAAGATCACTCGTGCGATGGAAATGGTTGCCGCATCCAAAATGCGCCGTGCGCAAGACCGGATGCGGGCTGCCCGCCCTTACGGTGAAAAGATCCGCACCGTTGCCGCTAATCTGTCGCAAGCCACCAAGGATTACATGCATCCTTTCTTGGTTACTCGCCCAACCGTTAAACGTGTTGGTGTGATTGTAGTAACCTCTGACAAGGGTCTTTGTGGTGGCTTGAATACCAACGTGTTGCGTTTGTTGACGCAGCGCATGAAAGCCTGGCAAGGCCAAAACGTCGATGTAGATGTATGTGCAATCGGCGGTAAAGGCTTCGGCTTTATGCAGCGTATCGGCGCTAGCGTGGTATCCAATGCGACTCACTTGGGTGACACACCGCATTTGGATCAATTAATTGGTCCAGTGAAGGTGATGCTGGATGCATTCATCGAAGGCAAAATCGACGAACTGCACGTTGTATACACCAAGTTTATCAACACAATGCGTCAAGAGCCTGTTGCTGAGCAATTACTGCCAGTAAAAGCTGAAACGCTGAAAAATGAGCAATCCCATAACTGGGAATATCTGTATGAACCAGATGCTCGTATCGTGATTGATGAACTGTTGCTTCGTTATGTTGAAGCTTTGGTATACCAGGCTGTAGCCGAGAACATGGCATCTGAGCAAAGTGCTCGTATGGTTGCTATGAAAGCTGCATCTGACAACGCAGGTACTGTGATTGATGAGCTGAAACTGGTTTATAACAAAACCCGTCAAGCTGCAATTACAAAAGAACTGTCTGAGATTGTTGCGGGGGCAGCAGCGGTCTAACCTGAAGGTTAGGTTCGCTTCGCAAAGGTTTTAACTGGATTTGGGAACCAACATGAGCAAAGGTAAAATTGTTCAGATCATTGGTGCGGTGGTTGACGTGGAATTTCCACGTGATCAAATGCCCAAGGTATATGACGCCTTGAAAATGTCTGCGCCTGAGTTGACGCTGGAAGTTCAGCAGCAACTAGGTGACGGCGTGGTGCGTTCTATTGCCATGGGTTCTACCGATGGTCTGCGTCGTGGCATGGAAGTTGAAGGTACTGGCGCTGGTATTTCTGTACCAGTGGGTGCTGCAACTCTAGGCCGTATTATGGACGTATTGGGTAACCCTGTTGACGAAGCTGGTGACATCACTGCTTCTGACAAGTGGGCTATCCACCGTAAAGCACCAAAGTTCGACGAGCTATCTTCAGCTAACGAACTATTGGAAACTGGTATTAAAGTTATTGACTTGCTATGTCCATTCGCTAAGGGTGGTAAAGTGGGTCTGTTCGGTGGTGCCGGTGTAGGTAAAACCGTTAACATGATGGAACTGATCAACAACATTGCTAAGGCTCACAGTGGTCTTTCAGTGTTTGCTGGTGTAGGTGAGCGTACCCGTGAAGGTAACGACTTCTATCATGAAATGAAGGACTCTAACGTTCTAGATAAAGTGGCCATGGTTTATGGTCAGATGAACGAGCCTCCTGGTAACCGTCTGCGCGTTGCGTTGACTGGTCTTACTATGGCTGAGTACTTCCGTGACGAAGTTCGCGAAGATGGCGGCAAAGGCCGTGACGTTCTATTCTTCGTGGATAACATCTACCGTTACACACTAGCCGGTACTGAAGTATCTGCGCTATTGGGTCGTATGCCTTCTGCTGTGGGTTATCAGCCTACACTAGCGGAAGAAATGGGCCGTCTACAAGAGCGTATTACTTCTACTAAGACAGGTTCTATTACATCTATTCAGGCCGTTTACGTTCCTGCGGATGACTTGACTGACCCGTCTCCAGCTACAACGTTCGCTCACTTGGATGCGACCGTGGTTCTGAGCCGTGATATTGCTGCATTGGGTATCTACCCAGCGGTTGACCCACTAGACTCTACCTCACGTCAGCTAGATCCGTTGATCGTGGGCGAAGAGCACTACTCAGTAGCTCGTGGTGTTCAGCAAACCTTGCAGCGTTACAAAGAATTGCGTGACATTATTGCGATTCTGGGTATGGACGAGTTGTCACCAGAAGATAAATTGGTGGTTCAACGCGCTCGTAAGATCCAGCGTTTCTTGTCTCAGCCATTCCACGTAGCGGAAGTGTTTACCGGTAGCCCTGGTAAGTACGTATCACTGAAAGATACCATTTCTGGCTTCAAGGCTATCTTGAGTGGTGATTACGACCATCTGCCAGAACAGGCATTCTACATGGTCGGTACCATTGATGAGGCTGTAGAAAAAGCCAAGTCTCTTCAGTAATAAGGCGGGTGAAATATGGCTATGACGATGCATGTAGATGTGGTTAGTGCTGAACAAAACATTTTCTCTGGTACAGCCGAGTTTATCGTTGCACCAGCAGAAAAAGGTGAAATCGGTGTTTACCCACGCCATGCGCCGTTGTTGACGCGTTTGAAACCTGGTCTTCTGAAGATCAAACTCCAGCATGCTGATGAAGAAACATATATTTTTGTTTCTGGTGGCTTGCTGGAGGTGCAGCCCCATGTCGTAACAGTGCTAGCTGATACGGCTCTTCGTGGTGCAGACCTTGATGAGGCTCGTGCATCTGAAGCGAAGCGTCGTGCGGAAGAAGCGCTTAAAGACAAGTCTGCTGCAATGGATCTTGCCAAGGCACAGGCGGAACTCGCTGAGGCGGTGGCTCAACTTGCCGCCATCAACAAGCTGCGCAAACGGTCTCATTGATCGTGTAGTGACAAACAGAAAAGGCAGCTTCGGCTGCCTTTTTTGCATTTTCTATCATAGATAGAAAGCCCATTAGCTGCAGAGCTGGCGGGATGCTGGTATATTCACTTCTTTCTCTTCTTTGTCCAAATCTGGCCTGAAATTCAATGACTACACCTTTACACGTTGTAATTTTAGCGGGCGGTAAGGGTACGCGCATGTACTCAAAACAGCCTAAAGTTCTTCACCAAATTGGTGGCAAGCCAATGCTTGAGCATGTCATCGACTGTGCACAATCGCTTTCTCCAGAAAAGCTGATTGTGATTTATGGTCACGGTGGTGAGTCAGTTAAAGATGCGGTGGCTAATCCAGCGCTAGAGTGGGTTAAGCAGGAGCCCCAGTTGGGTACAGGTCATGCAATGCAATGCGCCGCGCCTAACTTAACCTCGGCAGGTTATTCGCTGGTGCTATATGGTGACGTGCCGTTGCTAGATAAGCAAACCTTACAAAAAATGTTGGCAAAAGTAGCGGATGAACAGTCTTCGGTCGTTCTGCTGACACAGTTTCTTGCTAACCCTACTGGTTATGGCCGAATTGTTCGTGATGATGCCGGTGCTGTAACAGCCATTGTTGAACATAAAGATGCGTCAGAAGTTCAACTGGCAATAAATGAAATTAACACCGGTATTTTGTTATTGCCCAACTCGCATGTGCATACTTGGTTGTCTAAGTTGACGAATAATAATGCGCAAGGAGAGTACTATTTAACGGATTTAATTGGCATGGCGGTGCATGACGGACTTGTTGTTCAAACTGTTCAGCCAATGAATGAGTGGGAAACACTCGGCGTTAATAATAAAATCCAACTGGCTGAACTTGAACGCCATTATCAGTCACAAAACGCGTTATCGCTGATGACAAAGGGTGTCATGTTGCTTGACCCCGCGAGAATAGATATTCGAGGCAATCTCACTTGTGGACAAGATGTCGTCATTGATGTGAACTGTGTCTTTGAAGGTAGTGTTATCTTAGGTGACGATGTTGAGATCGGGCCGAACTGTTATCTAAGTAATTGCCAAATCGCCGCTGGAACAAAGATTGCAGCCTTTTCGCATATTGATGGTGCTGAAGTGGGGCAAGGTGCAAAAATTGGTCCGTATGCAAGATTGCGACCGGGGGCTAAATTAGCAGATGAAGTGCATATTGGTAACTTTGTAGAGATTAAAAAATCACAAGTTGGCTTAGGAAGTAAGGTAAACCATCTTAGCTATATTGGGGATGCGCTAGTTGGATCTGGTGTCAATATTGGTGCGGGTACAATTACTTGTAACTATGACGGAGTCAATAAGTCGCTTACCGAAATAGGTGATGGCGCGTTTGTTGGTTCTGGCAGCATGTTGGTTGCGCCTGTCGTGATTGGCGCAGGTTCAACAATTGGTGCTGGTTCGACGATTACTAAGCCTGCGCCCGCAGAGCAACTGACGGTAGCGCGTGCTAAACAAGTTAGCTTATCTAATTGGCAACGCCCCGTGAAAAAAACATCCTAATTAATAGAATAATTAACTAGGATGCTTAGAAAATAAAAGCCTGGCAGGGTGAACTTGCTAGGCTTTTTATTTTTCAAAAATAGAAGAGGTTGCAAAGGGATTTCTTTCGCTGTTATAGTTACAAAACTTTCGAAACGAAATTTAAAATGACAAAACGAAACACGCAGCAGCGAAGGCATGCGATTGCAACATTGGTGCAAGAGCAGGGCGAAGTGAGTGTCGAAGAGTTAACTCAGCGTTTTGCCACATCTGAGGTAACGATTCGAAAAGACTTGGCATTACTAGAAACCAGTGGCGTTTTACTTCGTCGATATGGTGGAGCGGTTTCTCTCCCGAATGAGATGGTTGCAGAAGCCGAGTCTGATAAAGTTTCGCTTCGAAAGCAAATGATTGCACGAGTTGCCGCTGAAAGAATCCGTGATCATAATCGCGTGATTATTGATAGCGGGACGACGACCAGTGCAATGATCCCATTGTTAGGCAATAAACAAGGGTTAGTCGTGATGACAAACTCTTTAAATGTGGCTAGCCAATTGCGGGAGCTCGAAAATGAACCCATCCTCTTGATGACCGGAGGAACTTGGGATCCGCATTCCGAGTCTTTTCAAGGACAGGTGGCAGAACAAGCATTGAGATCATATGATTTTGATCAGCTGTTTATTGGCGCAGATGGTATCGATTTAGCACGTGGTACCACCACTTTTAATGAGCTAGTTGGACTTTCTCGCGTTATGGCCGAAGTGGCAAGGGAAGTGATTGTGATGGTGGAGTCAGAAAAGATTGGCCGTCGCATTCCAAATTTAGAATTGCCATGGCAAAGAATACATACACTGGTGACGGATGACGCATTAAATGATGATGCTCGTCAGCAGATTGAATCAAAAGGGGTGACGGTTATTTGTGCACCTACTTCAGCAGATACGCCTAGGAGAAAATAATATGTGTGGGATTGTTGGCGCGGTAGCGCAACGAAATATTGTTCCGGTATTAGTGGATGGTTTGAAGCGTTTGGAATACAGAGGATACGACTCTGCTGGCGTAGCCGTGTTAACGAACGGTTCTATTGAGCGCGTGCGCCGTGTTGGCCGTGTCGCGGAAATGGAAAAAGCAGCTGAAGAGATTAACTTAAACGGATTCTTAGGTATTGGCCATACCCGCTGGGCAACCCATGGCGGCGTTACCGAACCAAATGCACACCCACATGTATCGAATGGTGAGTTAGCTGTAGTACACAACGGTATTATCGAGAACCACGAAGAGAAACGGCAAGCATTAAAAGCACTTGGTTATGAATTTACTTCGCAGACAGATACGGAAGTCATTGCCCATTTGGTGCACCATCATCTCAAGTCGGCTACAAGTCTATTTGAAGCCGTTCGCTTAGCAGTGAAAGAACTGAGTGGTGCATTTGCCATTGGCGTGATTTCTGTGAAAGAACCAGAAACCCTGATTTGTGCACGAGTTGGTTGCCCGCTGTTAATTGGTCTAGGTGAGGGGGAAAACTTTGTGGCGTCTGATGTTTCTGCCGTTTTATCTGCAACCCGTCGTGTGATGTTCTTGGAAGAGGGGGATGTCGCTGAAATTACGGCGAACCAGATCACGATCGTTGACCTAGATAATCACCCTGTGGAACGTAAGGTTCATGTGTCGGATGTCTCTTTGGCTTCATTAGAGCTTGGTCCATACAATCACTTCATGCAAAAAGAGATTCATGAGCAGCCTAAAGCACTCTCTGACACTATTGAGCAAGTATTGGAAAGTGGGTTTGCGCCTTCGCTATTTGGTGATCATGCTCAGAATGTCTTTGAGCAGATTGATAGCGTGCAGATTCTTGCCTGCGGAACGAGTTATTACGCGGGCTCAGTTGCTAGGTATTGGGTAGAGGCAATCGCGGGTGTTCCTTGCTCTGTCGAAATTGCTAGCGAATATCGTTATCGTGATGTGGTCGCGAATCCAAAGTCGCTGATTGTAACGATTTCGCAAAGCGGTGAGACCTTAGATACGATGGAGGCGCTGAAGTACGCCAAATCCCTAGGTCATGAAGAAACGCTTTCTATTTGTAACGTACAGGAAAGCGCGATTCCACGCGCTAGTAAGTTGGTCTTCTATACGCGAGCAGGGGCAGAGATTGGTGTTGCTTCCACCAAGGCGTTTACCACCCAATTAATTGCATTGTTTGCACTTGCCGTGACACTGGCCAAATTTAAGGGCAAATTAACGGCTGAAAAAGAAACTGAATATCTTGAAGCATTGCGCCATTTGCCGGGCAGTGTTCAGCACGCGCTGAATTTAGAACCACAAATTAAGAGTTGGGCGGAGAAATTCTCTCCAAAAGATCATGCTTTATTCTTAGGCCGTGGGGTGCATTACCCAATTGCATTAGAAGGCGCACTGAAGTTAAAAGAGATTTCGTATATTCACGCAGAAGCATATCCCGCAGGCGAACTAAAGCATGGTCCGTTAGCACTGGTAGATGAAAAAATGCCAGTCGTTGTGATTGCGCCAAATGATGCGTTATTAGAAAAGGTGAAATCCAATATGCAAGAGGTGCGTGCCCGTGGCGGTGAATTGTTCGTCTTTGCGGATTTAGATAGCCATTTCAGTGAGTCTGAAGGTGTGCATGTTATCCGCACCCCTCGTCACGTTGGTGTATTAAGCCCTGTCTTGCATGCGATTCCTGTGCAATTGTTGGCGTATCATGCCGCCCTTCAAAAGGGAACCGATGTAGATAAGCCAAGAAACTTGGCTAAGTCGGTAACGGTTGAGTAAAAAAGTTTCATCTCTCAATGAACTTTAGAGAAACCCATGCTGCTATGCTCTTAATTAGGATATTAAGATGCTGTACTAGGCAATGCCGTGGGAGTGAATTTTATTGACTTACTCTTTATGTTTATGACTTTTCATATTTTGGGCTGCTTTTGAGTGAGGTGATTGTTAATGGCAAATAATTTAAGTGCAGACCTAATCGAAAGAATTCGAAACTATCAAATTGAAAAGAAATTACTAAAAAAATCGCATCACTTTGTTTTTGATTGCCCTCTAAATTTCAGTCGTCCGTGTCACCCAAGATATATATGGATTGGTCTTAACCCTGGAGATGACAATAGTGACTGGGAGACAACTGATCAAAAAAATGATGAGGAAACTCGAGATAGAAATTTTCAGGAGGTGTACGGTAGAAGTCGGGGTAGCAAAACAAGGATGACCAAAATGAGACATTTTTTAGGTCAAGAAGTGTTTGATCAAACTACGCATACCGAACTATTTTTTTGGTGTTCTAGAAATTTGCAAAATGATTTTGAGAAAAGATATGGTACACAATTTTCCAAATCACCACATTTAGAATTCTGTATAGAAGTTAACAAAGAGTTGGTAAACCGTATAGAACCTAGAGCAATCTTTTTTGAAAGTCTTGATCGTATAAGCATACTTCAAAAGTCATTCAGTCTCGAGAAAATTAACAGCTATCCTGCTGGAGATAGACGCGTTGATGAATACGTTATGGATGGTAAATTCAGATTGATAAACTTTGATCATTTAAGTGCTGGTCCTCCTATGTCTAAGCATAGACAAGAGGTCAGTAGAGTAGTAAGAGCCCTCATTGGCGCGGCCGCTGACAATTTGTAGGTGCTAGATTAGTAAAGTCAAAAGTCACAAAATAGATCAAGGGCGCTTAAGTCGCCCTTGATCTATTTTATTCATTCACTTGCAATGATGATTAGTTAAGCTTTTTCCATTTTTGTAATAGGTAATTGATCATCTGAAAAATCAAACACTTAATGGTGTAAATGAGACAAATGATTTTTAAAGTGAATGGATTAACCCCTATAAACTTGCGTTAAATAGTGAGGGGGTTAAAATGCGCCCCATTCTTTTGGGTTAATGGTAAATTGATGATCGATTTGTATACATGGGGAACCCCAAATGGTCGAAAAGTGTCGATCTTATTGGAGGAGTTGGGCTTAGCCTATCAAGTGTTTCCTGTGAATATTGGCGCGGGCGAGCAGTTTTCAGAAACGTTTCGTGCCTTAACACCAAATGGGAAGATCCCTGTTATTGTAGATCGCCGTAGCGCTGAACCAATGACGTTGTTTGAGAGCGGTGCAATCTTGCTGTATCTCGCAGAACAGGCGGGGCAGTTTTTACCAACGTCAGGTGCTGCTCGATATGAAGTGATGCAGTGGCTAATGTTCCAGATGGGGGGCGTTGGTCCCATGTTAGGTCAAGTGCACCATTTTTTACGAAGTGCATCGCAACCCGTTCCTTATGCGATTAATCGATACACTTCGGAGGCGCACCGGCTTTACTCGGTGATGAACCAAGTTTTAGAGAATAAGCACTATTTTGCAGAAGCTTATTCGATTGCAGATATGGCGATATTCCCTTGGGTGAGTCGTCATGAGTGGCAGCAAATTGAATTGGCAGATTTTCCGGCAGTGGCAGATTGGTTTGATCGCGTAGGGGCGAGACCGGCTGTGCAGCGTGGAATGTTGATCCCGTAATGTTGAATACTTGTGTGCAAATAGTAAACACAAGTATTAGATAACAATTTGGAGCAAATTGTATGAGTACCAATCATATTGGTGGGCAAGAAAAAGCAGCAATTCTTGCGGAAGCACTACCTTATATTCGTAGCTTCGCAGGGAAAACCGTTGTAGTGAAATACGGTGGTAATGCGATGACTGACCCTGCATTGAAAGAAGGTTTTGCTCGCGATGTGGTGATGCTAAAGCTAGTTGGGATTAACCCTGTGGTCGTTCACGGTGGTGGTCCACAAATTAATGATTTGCTATCTCGTGTTGGTAAGCAAGGTGAGTTTATTCAGGGTATGCGCGTAACAGACGCCGAAACCATGGATATTGTAGAAATGGTACTTGGTGGTTTGGTTAACAAAGAAATCGTTAGCCTAATTAACAAGCATGGTGGCCGGGCAGTGGGTCTCACTGGTAAAGATGGCGGCATGATTAAAGCAAGCAAGATGTTCTTGAAAGGGGCAACTCAAGAAGATCTAGTGGATATCGGTCAGGTGGGTGAGGTTGCCGAGATTGATCCTGAATTGGTTGCTTTACTAGATACCGCCGACTTTATTCCAGTGATTGCGCCAGTTGGTGTTGGCGAGAATGGCGAAGCATATAATATTAATGCGGATTTAGTGGCTGGTAAGTTGGCCGAAACGCTGAATGCAGAAAAGCTGATTTTGATGACTAACACGCCAGGTGTGTTGGATAAAAGTGGCAACCTGCTAACTGGGTTAACCCCAGCTAAAATTGATGCGCTGGTAGAAGACGGTACGCTATCTGGTGGCATGTTGCCAAAGATTAGTTCTGCGCTAGATGCTGCACGTGCTGGCGTGCCTTCTGTGCATATTATTGATGGCCGTGTGAAGCATGCCTTGTTGCTAGAGATTCTGACTGATGTTGGCGTAGGTACAATGATTCGTGCCAAATAAAGTAGTGACAACCCCCAACCTTTTGAACTTCGTATCCAAAAGGTTGGGTACTCCATGAGTACGATTGCACAGCACCGGCAATGGACATGGCTGTTTGATTTGGATAACACCCTGCATGATGCGAATCCGGTTATTTTTCCGCGTATCGCAGAGGCAATGACGGCCTATATCGAGACCAACCTTCAGCTAAATACCCCTGATGCACACGCATTAAGGACAAAGTACTGGTCACTCTATGGCGCGACGCTAAAAGGGCTGGTTCTTCATCATGGCGTTAACCCGCATCATTTTCTACAAGAAACGCATCAGTTTCCTGATCTATTAGATATTCTCGTGTTCGAGTCATCCCTCCGGCGTGTCTTTCATCGGCTTCCCGGGCAAAAAATTTTGTTTAGTAATGCCCCGAGACATTATGCACAAGCGGCCGTAAAAGGATTAGGCATCAAGCCGTTTTTTAATCGGATTCTGGGGTTAGAAGATGTCGGTTTTCATGCTAAACCTGGCAAAAAGGGCTATCTGCAAATCTTAAAAGAACAAAAGCTAGCCGCACACCATGTGATCATGGTTGAGGATACGCTCGAGAATTTATGGACGGCACATCAGCTTGGCATGCGGACCGTTTGGATTACGCAAAGTAAACAACACCCAAATTGGCTTGATGGTAAAATTACCCAATTAACAGGCCTAAGCAAGCTCGCTTGGGTGAGAAATTCAAAGCAAGGCGAATCACCATGTTAATCCGTAAAAAATTTGGATTTGAAAGTGCACACATTGTCCGTAACTGTTCTAGCGATCGTTGCCGTCGATCGATTCATGGACACAGTTACAAAGTTGAAGTGCTACTAGAAGCCAATGCGTTTGATAACGGCCAAATGGTGTATGACTTTGGTTTGATGAAAGGGACGATCCGCGATGTGATTGATGCGTTTGATCATGCGGTGACCTTCTGGGATAGCGATCACGAAGACTATATCGAGCTATGTAAACAGTTTTCTGCGCGTTGGATTAGCCTACCGGTGTCGCCAAGTGCAGAACAATTTAGCCGCGTCTTCTTTGTCATTATCGATGCTTTGTTAAAGCAAACCATCATGCAAAATGGTGAGCATGATGTGGTATTGCATTCTGTTATCGCCCACGAAACCGAAACCGGCTATGCACAATGCTTCCGCGCAGATGCTTATAATCCACGCATGGGTGAACTGAAGTTAGAAGACATCGTTTTTTCTGATCAAGTGCGAGCAGAATGGATGGATCCTGACATGTACGAGCGCTTAAAGCGTGGCGAATCGTTTACCAACCCAGAAGTGACGATGCAGGTGCATACGCGTGAGGATGACTAAATAGAGCCTCACTCATGACTTAATTTTAGATTTTTGCTTTCATCTTCAGATCTAAATATTGGTTAACCAATTCAATCGCCAATTTTTCAGGTGGTGTCTCAATAGCCAATGTCCGATTGGCATTGAGTTTTCTTAGTAGCTGTTCACGCTTATTTAGAAAATCACAATTTGCGGCAAATTGAATCGCCTCTTTGTCGGTATGAATAGGTGAAGTAATTTGTTGAAGTAAGCTGCTTTCTTGCAAGCTGGCAAAAATTACTAAATGCTTTTTCTGTAATAACTGTAGTGCAGGCAATAGGGTTACATCATCCTCGTCACGCAAGTTACTTAAGATAACGATGAGCGCACGTTTTTTTAGCTTTAGTGTGAGATCAATCGCTGCTTGATAATAATCTGATGTTTGAAGACTGGGCTGTAAATCAAATACTTGGTTAAGAATTAGGTTAACCGTTTTGTCGGACTTCTTTGGGGCCAAATATCGGATGTCTTGTGTGGCAAACGTGCTAAGACCGACCGCATCGCCTTGTCTAAGTGCGACATAGCTCAGTAGCAGCATGGCATTGAGTGTGTGATCAAAGTGGCTGAGATGACCATCTTGTGCCTGCATTCGTCTTCCGCAATCTAACAAAAAAACTACTTGCTGGTCTTTTTCGTCCTGATATTCTCTGGAGATTAGTTTACGCATCCGGCTGCTCGCTTTCCAGTCGATTTGCCTCCTAGAATCTCCCTCTCGATACTCTCTCAACTGACGAAAATCTAAGCCTTCCCCTCTGCGCTGCCGTACCAAAATACCTAATTGTCCGAGACGATGATCAGTGGCTAATAAGTGATATTTGACGATGGCGGCAAAGTTTGGATACACATGGATCTTCGTCGTATCACCCGCTCGAAACTGGCGCGACCAGAACCCTAAGGGTGAAAATAGTCTTAAGTCACAAGGCTCAAACTGATGGCGGCCTCGTACGACTGGGGTGGCTATATAAGTTACCGTTCCGTGTTGCCCCGGGAGGAGGCGAAGCTGACGGCGCTCACTGGTGATATCCGACTCAAATCCTTCAGGGATTGAGTCAATGAATTCACAGCGAATGGTTTGCTGGTATTGATGAGAGACATGAAGTGAGATTTCTTGTGCAATACCTAGGGCAAGTGAATGTGGGACTTCCCGCTGGATGTTGAAGTGCTTTCCTAGTCGGAAAAGAAGAGCCGCATCAATGATGGAAGCTGTTAGTAGGATACTCACAACACTCCACCAGACGATGCTGAACGTAGTCCAAATACTACATACGACGGAGAGTAGTGAGAGCCCAGCAAACATAGCGAGTAAACGACGACTAGGAGTCTGCATGTGTTTATAGCCTTGGTGCTGCGATTTGTCCGAGTAGGGCGATCAGCACGCTATCGTTTGTTTGTCCTTCAATTTCTAATTCAGGGGTTAATGCAATGCGATGTCGTAAGGCAGGAAGGGCAATGTGCTTAATATCATCGGGCAAGACAAAGTCTCTGCCGGCGAGGAGTGCGGCTGCTTTCGCGCAGCGAATTAAGGCAATCCCACCGCGCGGCCCTGCACCAACTGAAATGCCAGGGTGATTTCTGGTTGCTCTGATAATCCGGGTGGCGTATTCCACTACTTTTTCATCAACGGTTAAGCTGGCTGTTAATTGCTGGAGTGATTGAATCGCTTTTGCGGGAATAACGCTCGCCACACTAGCTGTTTCTAATTGGCTATTTGCCGCCGATTTGGTGACCTGTGCGAGCAGTTTAATTTCCTCTGCTTCTGTTGGGTAATCAATGATAACTTTTAACAAGAAGCGATCTAGTTGTGCTTCCGGTAGGGGGTAGGTTCCTTCTTGTTCTAATGGGTTTTGTGTGGCAAGTACCATAAATGGTGCCGAAAGCGCGTGAGTTTGGCCTTCAATCGTCACTTGTTGTTCTTGCATGACTTCAAGCAATGCTGATTGTGTTTTTGCCGGTGCGCGGTTGATTTCATCTGCTAACAATAAGTTAGTAAAGATGGGGCCTTTTCTTGTGGTGAATTGGCTCGTTGCCGGATCAAATAAGGTGTGTCCTGTCACGTCTGCGGGCATTAGGTCTGGTGTAAATTGAATGCGACGGAAATCCCCTTGGAAGGTTTTTGCCAACGCTTTGACTAAGAGTGTTTTTCCTAATCCAGGAACACCTTCTAGTAAAACATGCCCACCGGCAAGTAAACAAATGAGGGTTTCTTCAATGATCGTCTCTTGACCAATGACCGCTTGCCCAATTTGGCTCTTCATCGCATCAACAATTTGCTTGGCTTGCGTCAACTTGTCTGAAGATGTGTCGTTTGTATTGGCGGGTGTATTCATCTTGTTATCCTGTTTATAGCGATCGATAGACTTGTTGTAGCAAGGTCATGCTGCGTATCAATGTTTTCTTGTTGTGTGGCAACGTTTCAAAAGCGGTTTGAATTTGTTCTGATGCGATACCGGTTTTGCTAGCTAAATATGCCCATTTCTTCTCTGTTGGAAGGTAAAAGAAATCGGGGTATTTTCGCTGGATTTTGGCATTGACTCGATCAGTGACGGCTTGATGCATGGGCTGAAATGACTTGACTTTCCATAGGTAAAAACCCGTGGCCAATAAGTGTTCTTGCAGGCTGCGACGAACCGTTTCTTCACCGGATTTGATCGTGCCAAAACGAGGGATGACATACCAAAGCCACATCAAGAGGCAAAGGAAAATACTGGCTAACACTAGCGGTGTATTTTTAACCATCCAACCAAATAGAGATGGGTCATCTAAGGCCGTATTAAATATTACCGGCGCTTGTGCGTAGTGAAGCGTTGCTAGTCGATTGAGCAAAATGGCATGGTCAAAATCACCGATGTCGTCATTTGAAAATATCCATGTTTCAAAAGCTAAAGTGGTGACAAAGCCTTTGCCATATGGCTGATCGATCAACCATCGAGCCTCTTTCTTGCCCACCTTGGAAAGTGGAACAGGATTTCCGTATTGATCTGATATCCAAATTTCTTGACCAATAGCTGCATCATTGATGATCAGGGCTGATGCCAAGCACTGATATTTCTCTCTCTCTATACTGTTTGGTCGTTCATTTCTTTTTGATGCGGGTGTAGTTTGCTGCTCTACGCCCAAATGTTGATAAAGTTTGGCGCCTGAGTAGTTGATGGGAAGTATGAGGTGCCCACCGTTGCGAATCCAATTTAATAATTGGTATTGGTCTTTATCCTCGAGTAAATATCCCCATCCATCATCTAAAAACAACACCGCCTTTTGTGGTAAATGCTGTATCGCCGCTCTATCATTTGCTTCAATGACGCTACGATTTCTTTTTATCAGTAGCTTGGTGGCTGCATAGCGGGAGTTTCTCGCTACCTCGGGATGCGCCCGCTCTTTTTCATAGTGTGTTTGCCAAACCAAATGTTGGGTTATCCAAAAGCCGCTTAAGCCCATTAGTGTGACAAGAAAGACTAAGCCGATCTTTTTCATTGCGGCGTACTCTTCTTAAAATGGGTAGGCCATGCCTTGGCAAGTGATATCAGTTGCTCTTTCGGTATCGTTTGATGTCCGTAAGCAATTTTTTGCCAGCCGTTGACTAGTTGCGCGAAGTAATTTCCCTGTGCCTGATGTAGTTTTTGGACACGACGAACACAGTCTCCTTCGGTATCTCCCGGGCGAATCAAGAGTCCGTTGTCTAGCCAATAAATGAGTGCTGCTCGATATAGCAGGCTAAGTGCAGCTCTAAAATCGTTATTTTCAATTAGCGCTAAAGCAGTTGCCTCTACATCTTCTGGCAAGTTTTCGGGGGCGACATCTAAACCAAATAGCGTGGTGAGATTGGATGAGTTGGATTGGCTATTTCGCCAGTCAGCTTGGTTAACATAGCGGAAGAATCGGATCACTAAGTAAGTGATAAAGCCAGCCCCGATAATCCAAATAAAAATTCGAAATCCGGAGGCAAATTGCTTGCCTGAATTTTCCAACCAATCATTATGTTCATAATGAATGTTGGCGGGCTCTTCATTATCGTTACGCCACTCTAATTCACTCTTTGCCACGTATCGACCAAATTCTGGCTGAGCTAAGATCTCCCGTATTTCTTGGCGAATAGTGGCGTCTTCTACAGGATCGGCCTGAGCTACCTTCGGCAGGAGCGACGTCGTCATGCATATGCAAACAACGAAGATCGAAAGTAGTGTATTGGTGTGCTTTTGGAGTCGTTGCCCTATTTTTGCTAATTTATGCTGTAAGTCCCACGCTTCTAATTCGGTACGTTTTTGCAGGTAAAGCGCAAATCCACCCGCTGTAAAAAAGGGGACAAACAGCGCATCGATTGTGACAAACAAACTAGCTAAAAAGAGCTCAACATAAACAGTTTGTTGGCTATCTGCTGCCACCCTCCACCAAGATTTGTTACTTTCGATTGGAGTGAGCCAACTAATCAGGAAAAACAAACCGCCATATAAAAATAGTTGGGCATTCGCTAGCGACAGCCCTAAACCGACGGCAATGACTCGTTTGCCAGATAACAGTAGTTTTCGACGTTGACGACGTGCTTTTCCCCTTTGCCCTTCTAATTGTTTAATCGGCAAATGGATGCTTCTGGCTGGAGAGATTCGATCCCATAGCAAATCGACTAATAATCCGGTTTTAAAGATTAAAAAAGGTAGCCGCTTAATCACTATTTTTAATGAAGGGGGAGAGGAAAAAAGTGCATCAGCTAAGACGTTTAAAATAATTCGTTCTTGAATGGGTTTTAGCCACCAAATGGCAAATAAGTAGATGGCCATATTTTCTTGGCCAAAGAACCATGTACAACCGGCTAAGAGACAAAGAGAAAAAGGAATCCAAATGACAAGCAAGCACAGATAGATTGGTTTTGCCCATGATCTTACCATTGCGAGACCTAGATCGAGCGTTTCCCATCCTCCGCGCGATCTTAATTGGATTTGAAGGCTATTAATGTCCACGGCGTTTTCTCCCACCAAGGCATAACCAAAGCCAAACCAATGTCCAGAGTAAAACGCCGACGCTATATTTAACCCAAGGGCTAACCCATACTTGCGCTGACCAAAAGGCTTCTATAAATGCGGCCAGAAAGGTAAGTGTTGCAGCGCCTATAACAAGCACAACGGCTGGTCGCGCTGCATTTTTTAAGGCATTTTTTCTTGATAATCGTTTAGGAGAAATGAGTGAGTAGCCTAGTTTTAGCCCGCCAGCCCCCGCTAAGACAATGCCCGTTAGTTCAGGTCCGCTATGCCCAGCCACAAAGCTCCAGAACGTAGTGGTATAACCTATTTGGGTGAGATGTCCTGCAACTGCTCCGATGATAAACCCGTTGTAAGCAGTAAAGAAAATAGAGCCTAGCCCGAAAAATAGCCCGGTTGCAAAACACTGAAAATCAATTCGGATGTTGTTCCAAATGTAGATGCCCCACATCACCATATCATTGCTTGCTTCACGATCAAACCCTGATACTTCATTACCTGGTTTATACATTTGTTCCATGGATGAAATCGTATCGTGGCTGATGATGTAAATGACAAAATCTGGTCTAAATTGCAAAAGTACAATTAAGAAAATGAGAGGAATAAAGAAAAGCCCTGCACTGACCGCGTTTACTTTCCATTCTCTACGAAACGTCTGCGGAATTTCAGATTTAAAAAAGGTCAGTATGGATTGCTGTGTTTCATTTACCCCGCCGTAGAGTGCTTGATGACCTTGTTCGACAAGACGATGGAGTTCTTCAATTAGGCTGGTGCTGTAATAGCGATCTTTTGCTATGGATAATTGTTGGCACAGCGCACGATATTTTTCAGGGAAGGCACCATCAGCAAAAGTAACGGTTTCTCCGGATTTTTTTTTCTTCTTGTCGACCCAGTTTGCAAAGGCTTCCCATTCTATTCGGTGCTTTGCCTCGAACTCTGCTTGCTTCATTCTTTTTTACCAATTAAAAAATTGGCAATCTTCAATAGCTGATCTTTTGCCGGGGTTGCATCTGTAGTTGAAATGAGAGGGCTGGTTAATGCAGCTAATTCATTGGCACGTTCGTTTGTAAGGCGCATAGATCGATAAGCAAAGTCGATGATCACTTGTTGTTCATCTGGCGTAATCGGGAGTGTGGGGGCGACCGCCGTTTGTGGGAAATCCATGTGGGAGAGTGGTTTTGTTTTTTTTGCCCGATAAACCACTAATGTACCAGCGGCAATATCGCCAACGCGTTGGAACTGCCCACTAATTAAGCAACTAATCAGACCAATTGCGTAAAAACCGGGTAGAAAATCCACTGGCCAGAGTAAATTACGAGTAAGAGAACTCCGCCAATCCACCGGGGTGCCATTGGTGCGAACCACTTTGATGCCAACTAATTTCTTTCCTAGTGTGGCACCGTTAAAGAGCATCTCTAATAAAGAAGGATATAGCCACTCGATAAAGAAAATGAAAATGAGGAAAAAACCAAAGCCCGCTTCACCAACTGTACTGATTGCGCTGGCAAACCAGACATAGAGCGCGAAGCGAATAATTACATCGACCAGCCATGCAACGCCTCTGACAAGCGGTCCAGCAGGCCGAACTTCTAGCAACACCCCCTCAGGTGTTTGTAACTTGAGGAGGGTGTCTATTTGAATTGGTTGGGTTGGCAAAATAAAGTCTTATAGATAAATTTGTTTGTAACAAGCGTACAAACTGCCAATCAATACCGGGATGGAAATCAGTAAACCAAGACCAAATGGCAGCATGGACACGATTAGCATAATGCCACTGATAATGCCAAAAACAATGAATGGTAGGATGTTTTTCCAAACACCTGCAAAGCTCGCTTTAATGGCATCCATTGGCGCGACGTCATGCAATACGACCAGCACAGGGGCGAATAAAATGCATGAGTACACCATGAAACCAATAATAAATGAGACAAAAATCAGGATTAGGAAAGAGAAACTTAACCCACTCATCAATGCAAACATCCCTGCTGGATTATTGCCTGAGAGGGCGGATAAACCACCGGTAAACAGACTTCCACCAATGAAAATCATGGCTAATACACCCATGACTGCCATCATGACAATGGATAGGACAATTTGAATCACACCAATCACAATCAGTTGTGAGGCATGTGTTTGCAGGCCTGCAAAAAGATGATTCACAGAAAGTGATTCGCCATCATCAATTGCTCTGCATCCCACCATAAAGCCAGCAATTAGTACGGCGGAAACGATCGGTTGAATTAAAAAGTTAAGAAACGGAATGATTCCCGCTACTGCCATAACAATGAAGAAAATAATGAGGTTGGCAATCCAAATGCCTGGTGCTGCTTTGAATAGCGCCCATCCTTCCCCAATCCAACTGACGCCATCTCCTGCGGAGACTGTGTTGCCTGTTAGATTTAAGTTGCCGATCGATTCATAGGCATTACGTTCCTCGATGACAGCCTGAGGAGGTTGGTATGGATTCTGACTAGACATGATTGCCCCTTGTTCGATTTGCCAAATTGGCTTTTTAAATGGTTAAAACGTGTAAACGCCAACCACAAAGACAAGAGGATAACGATAAAGTCATATTTTGCCAATAGCATATTTATGGTAATGCTGAGTGAAAAACGAGGATGGTTAGCAACAAGATCAGTGATTCACAGACCTCAATGCCTGCGCCAAGGCAGTCTCCCGTCACACCATGAATTTTTTGTTTCAGATACTGCTGCCAAATGGGCAATGTGAGTAATGCAAGCACTAATAGTGGGTGAATGTATGCAGCCAAGGCTGCTAAGGTAAACCCCCAGAAAATAATAATGGGGTAGCGAATGTTCCAGGCAAATTGCTCTGCCATGCCGCCGCCTAAAGGAGGGAGGGTTTTACTCCAATAAAGTGGGCCGATTCTGGTGATAGCAGGGATAAGGATAAGTAATGGTGTGGCGTGTTGAAGCGTAATTAAATAGATAAGGCAAAGCTTTGTGGTGATTTGAATGATGAGCGTGATGACACCAAAGCTACCTAGGTGAGGATCTTTTAAGACGGCAAGGAAGCGCTCGGGTGAGCGGTGTGACGCACCTAGTGCGTCAGCGAGATCCGCTAATCCATCTAGATGTAATCCACCTGTAATCCATGCCCAAGTAATCAATGTCATGAGGGCGGCAAATAGCGGATGAATGGACTGCCCTGTCATATTCACGCCATACAAAATCAGACCAATCAATAAACCGACGGCAGGAAACCACGCAGCAGATTGGCTGAGTAAGCTTGGGTGAAAATCTTTGATCGTTGGCGTCGGTAGCCGAGTGAGAAATTGGATTGCCAGGCACAGTGTTTTTAGGGATTTTGGCATTGCGTCAACTCGTTAATGAGCGATGAATCAATAAAGTGTGAATTTAATACAACTGACGAGTCAGTTGCGCGATGATGAAAGATTTTCACGCAAGATTATTGTTATAATGCAAGAAATTCAAGGTGCTAAGCGTCATTATACGTTTAGTTAAACGGGAAATCGGTGAAATACCGATGCTGCCCCTGCAACGGTAATAAAGTGTGGGTCTTCATTTATGTCACTGCGCAATGCGTGGGAAGGCGGAGATCAAGTCTTTAGAGCCCGGATACCGGCCTTGTTCAGCCTACAAAAATATAAAGGCTGCAGTTATCGCTCGGCAGGGTGCACGAGGCGGGATGTCATTCGCCTCGCGATGCCGCGAGCCTTTGTCGTTCCTATCGTTTTCTCTGCTGGTTTGTTTATCTGGTAATGAATAACCATTACCACAGGGAGAATGTTGTGAAGTTTCGTCCAGTTGTCTTTCCTTTCTTTTTATCTGTAATTGCCGCTAGCGTACAAGCTTACGCAGATGATGTTGTTGAATTGCCAGAAACCGTCATTACCGCGACTAAAGTACCAACCCCAAAAACAGGGTTGGCTGCACTGACCACCGTGATTACCGCGGAAGAAATTCAGAAGAGCCCAGCGCAAACTCTTAGTACTTTGCTTAGCATGCAAGCTGGTGTAAATGTTCGCTCATTAGATAGTTCTTCTAATGCAAGTATTGACATGGGGGGGTTTGGCTCAACAGGTTCTTACAATACTTTGATTTTGGTAAATGGTGTTTCGCAGGTAGAAAACGATCTTTCAGCACCAAGGATTTCTCAAATTTCTTTGGATACGATTGAAAGAATCGAAATTGTTCGAGGAAGTGGGGCTGTCCAGTATGGTGGCGGTGCTACGGGTGGTGTGATTAATATCATCACTAAATCAGCTTTAAAGTCGCAACCAAAACTTGCTGTTTCTGTCTCTGGTGGTAGTCATCACTTACAAGAGCTTTCTGCTAACTTTAATGTTCAGTCAGACACACTTGGTTGGACTGTGAATGCTGATCAATTTGACACTAATAACTATAGAAAAAATAACGCAGAACATAGAAAAACAGTTCAATCCGTATTGAGTCTAAAAGGTAGTGACAGTCGTTTGGATTTAACTGTAGAAAAAAGTAATATTGATCAACGGTTACCTGGTTCTCTTAGTTACTCGGAGTGGGAAGCTGACCCTAGGAAAACTAACAACCCAACCGAATGGTATGCTGTCGACTCACAATTTCAAAATCTTCATTATGAAACAGGATCTGATAAATTCATGATGTTGGTAGATGCCTCTCATCGTGAAAAAGATGCTTTGTTCTATCAGAGTTCATCACTAAGTAGATACGCTTACCAATCTAATGAGTTGACCCCACGGGCTAGAATTAATTCTGAATTGAGTAATGGCAGCAAAAATAGCCTTGTTGTTGGCGTAGATATTAAATCCAATAAAAACCTGGGTAAAACAAGCTACAGCACAACTGATGGCGTTCAACGGCAGTATGGGGTTTATGCAGATAACACGCTTTCGCTTGTAGATGGAACCGAATTAAAAGGTGGTTTGCGACTTCAACGTGTTGATAGCACACTTAACTCCAAAGAGGCTGTAAATAACCTAAATGCATGGCAATTTGCTGTTGATAAGCCACTAGGTAGTGGACTTGGCGTTTACGCAAAAGTAGGCAAGAGCTTCCGTGTGGCTACGTCTGATGAGCAAAACCCAGATTACACTCCAGATGGCAATCCTCTTAAGCCCCAAACCTCGAAAGACTATGAGTTTGGAACACATTGGGCTAGTGATAAATCAGAGTTAAAAGTGTCTGTATTTAGAAACGATGTGAAGAATGAAATTCACTATAACCCACAAGCATCTAATAATTCGAGTGGTACAGGGGCAAATGTGAACTTGGCTCCGACGCTTCACCAAGGATTGGTATTTGGCTATAAGTATCAAGCATTGCCAGAGTTGGCGCTGACGGCTAATGCCACACTGCAGAGTGCGAAGTTCAAGTCTGATGGTGCGGGCTCAACCCAAATAGCAGGGAAATATATTCCATTAGTTCCTAAAAAAATGCTGAACTTAGGGTTGAGTTGGAAAGTAAATGCCAACACAACCCTAGATACTAATATTCATTATGTATCAAAGCAGTACATGGATGGGGATGAAAAGAATACCCTAGCGTATAAAATGCCAAGTTATACGCTAGTAAATGTAGCGATTGGACAGAAGTGGAAGGATTGGGGATGGAAGTTCTCAGTAAATAATTTGTTTAATAAGCAATATTTGGCGTATGCCTCTTCTTATACAACATCAACCTACGTGTACTCAGGGCAAGGCCGTTCTGCTGTATTGTCATTAAACTACCAGTTCCAATAATTACATGTCCTCTACACTCATCCTTGGTGGTCGCCGAAGTGGGAAAAGTCGGCGCGCGCAAGCGCTGGCTGAAGCTTATTCCGATGTGGTGTATATTGCCACGGCGACGGCTTGGGATGAGGAGATGGTGGAGCGAATTGCTCACCATCAATCAGATAGGCCAAGTAGTTGGAAAACGGTTGAGTCTCCCTTGTTGTTAGCGGAAACCCTGCTTGAGTATGATCACTCAGGGCGATGCTTGCTAGTCGATTGTTTAACGCTCTGGCAAACTAATTTACTGCTATTGGATAATCCTCAGTTAATGCGGCAAGAAGTGAAGGCTTTGCAAGCGCTCTTGCCTAAGCTGAGCGCAGAAGTATTGTTGGTGAGTAATGAGGTGGGGTGGAGTATTGTCCCTGAAAATGCGCTTGCGAGGCAGTTTGCTGATGAAGTTGGCCGTTTGCACCAGCAATTGGCAGCTTGTTGCAATCGGGTAGAATTAGTTGTCGCTGGTATCCCTGTAACGATTAAAGCAGAAGAAAAGTAGATCGATGAACTGGATTTTTGAGCGGGCAAAGCCGTTTAGCCAAGATGCGAAAATGAGTGCCTTGCGTCGTCAGCTGCAATTGACTAAACCGCAAGGTTCACTTGGTGAGCTTGAAAGTCTGGTTGTCCACTTGGCGGGGTTACAAGGTGTAGATCGGCCACATATTCGAGCACCTTGGGTCACCATTTTTGCTGCGGACCATGGCATTGCAACAGAAGGCGTTTCTGCTTATCCGCAGGAAGTGACTTTTCAAATGGTGGCTAACTTTGCTGCAGGCGGTGCCGCAGCGAGTGTTTTAGCGAAGCAGCATAATGCAAGATTTGAAATTGTCGATGTCGGCGTGATTGGCGATACTTCCGTGTTTCCGAGTGTATTTGTACAAAAAGTGGCTGCGGGTACGCAAAATTGTTTACATCATGCCGCGATGACAGATTTGCAATTGAAGCAGGCGATGAAAGCTGGGGCAGAAGCTGCTGCGCGTGCTCAGGCAGGTTATGCCGATTTGTTTATTGCCGGTGAAATGGGGATTGGCAATACAACCATTGCGAGCGCGCTTCTTGCTGCGCTAGCAAACGTACCTATCGAACAAGTAACAGGTGCAGGAACGGGTATTTCTTCAGAAAAAATTGCATATAAGCAATCAGTCATTCAGAAGATTCTTTCGTGCCATTCACACTCTCTATCAGTGACGGAAAAACTGGCTGCGATGGGAGGGTTTGAGGTTGTCGCAATGGCAGGCGCGTATATTCGCGCCGCTCAATTGGGGATGCCTATTCTTGTCGATGGATTTATTAGTTCAGTGGCAGCGCTTTACGCCTGTAATATCAATCATTCTGTTAGAGAGTGGCTGTTTTTTGGGCATTTGTCAGATGAGCGAGCTCATCAATTAGTCCTAGATCTAATGGGGGCTAAGCCAATGTTGGCTCTCAATATGCGTTTAGGCGAGGCAAGTGGTGCCTTAATGGCATTGCCAATTCTTCGATTGGCGTGTGAATTACATGAACAGATGGCGACTTTTGCAGAGGCCGGTGTTGCGAATAAGGAAACATAGAGATGTCCGTTGAACAGTTGGATGCCGAGAAAGCTGCAAGATACGCCGCCAGAATGGCACGCAAAAAAGCAATTATCGATAAGAAGATTGCAAGTGCAGATCAAGACACTGGGCTTTTGCTGGTATTAACTGGCAATGGAAAAGGGAAGTCCTCTTCCGCTTTTGGCATGGTGGCAAGAGCACTTGGTCATGGGTTAAACGTTGGCGTTGTCCAATTTATTAAAGGTAGAACCGATACCGGAGAAGAAGCGTTTCTCTCTAAGCAAGCTGGTGTGGAATGGCATGTGATGGGGGATGGGTTTACATGGGAAACACAAAACTTAGCCCAGGATAAAGCCAAGGCCGAAGCAGCTTGGGAACTTGCAAAAAAAATGCTGCAAAGTGATCAATATGATTTGGTTGTTTTGGATGAACTCACATATTGCATTCAATATGGTTTCTTAGACGCGCAGGTTGTTCGGTCTGATTTGCTCAGTCGTCCAGAAATGCAGCATGTAGTGGTCACAGGGCGCGGCGCACAACCTATCTTGATAGAGATTGCTGATACTGTCACTGAAATGTCTGCCGAGAAACATGCGTATGAGGCAGGTATTCGCGCCCAAAAAGGTGTGGAGTGGTAATTCGGATTCTCACTCTTCTCCTGTGCTTTTGGGCGTCTGTTGCCAGGGCTCAGGTTTCAGTGGTCGATGGTGTTGGCAACCAAGTGGTGCTTAAGTCGCCTGCTAAAAGGGTGGTCACGCTGGCACCACACTTAACCGAGCATCTGTTTGCAATCGGTGCAGGTACCACTATCGTGGGTACGGTGGATTATAGTGATTTTCCAGCCGAGGCTAATCAAATCCCCAGGGTGGGCGGATATTCTGGGTGGGATCTTGAAAGAATTACCGCCCTTAAACCAGATCTTATCTTGGCTTGGTATTCTGGGAACCCGAATAACCAACTCGAACAACTAAAGAAATTAGGGGTTCCGATCTTTTTTGATCATGCGAAGGTCTTAAAAGACATCCCTACCGTGATGAAAAAGTTAGGCGTGCTAACTGGGCAAGAGGCTAACGCGACACAGCTCGCAAATCACTTCTCTAGCCAACTCCTCCAATTAACTAATCGCTATCAACTTGCCAAAAAAGTGCGAGTTTTTTATCAGGTTTGGCAAAAGCCACTTATGACGATTAATGATCTGCAAATCATTTCAGATGCGATTCGTTTATGTGGCGGGGTGAATGTATTTGGCTCTGCGCCAAGCTTAGTGCCAACAATTGACGAAGAGGCCGTCATTTTTAAAAAACCGGAGCTCATTGCCACGAGTGGCGGTGAGGAGGCGAATGTTCTGGATCGCTGGAAAAAATGGTCTGTGATCCCCGCTGTAGCAAACCATCATTTAGAGGTGTTGCCAAAAGATATTTTAGTGCGCTTAGGACCTAGAATGCTCGCGGGAACGGAGTCGATGTGCCAAGCTATCGAGCGAGCGAGGAAATGAGCCTCTCCCGTCGTTTATTCTGGCTGTTGACGCTAAGCCTGTGTTGGTTGGTTGCTGCTGCGATTAGCTTAACGGTAGGCAGTAGTGGTTTGTGGTCATGGTGGGACACATCATCCACTAATGAAATGACCTCAATGATGCTGGCGCTTCGGATGCCTAGAACGCTGGCGGCACTTGGCGTGGGGGCGCTATTAGCTATTGCTGGTTGCATGCAGCAAGTGCTATTGAGAAACCCTCAGGCAGACCCTTATATTTTAGGGACAGCTGGTGCTGCTGGAGTTGGGGCATTGCTTGGTATGCTATTCCAGTTTCCAAATGCGCTAATTCCTTGGTTAGCCGGGCTGGGGGCGTTAATTAGTATTTTTTGCGTATTTGCATTAGCGGGGCAAGATCGAAGCAGTGCGCAAACCAAAGTCCTACTGACAGGAATTGCGTTGTCCTCTTTCTGTGTGGCCATCACTTCTTTGTTATTGAGTTTGGCGCCCGATGATCGTTTACGCGGGATGATCTTTTGGTTGCTGGGGGATATCTCTGGCGCAGAGGGTGGCAAAAGTTTGGCCGTTGCTTTGATTTTGATAATGGTCGTTTGGCCATTCTCAAGAGATTTAAACAGACTCTCTTCGGGCGTCATGCAAGCCCATTCCCTTGGGATCAACCTACAAAAACTCCGTTATTTTTTATATGTCATTGTGGCGATGGCAACTGCTGTTGCCGTCATTACTGCTGGTGCTGTTGGCTTTGTTGGGCTAATTATTCCTCACGCCCTTCGGATGCTTATCGGGCATGATCACCGATACCTCATTCCTGCGAGTGCATTGGCTGGTGGAACATTGCTGGTCTTGGCGGATACATTGGGTCGTACCATCATTGCGCCACAACAAATCCCTGTCGGGGTAATTACGGCCTTAATTGGTGTGCCGGTGTTTCTTTGGATGCTGAGAAAAAAATGGCATCAGTAAACTTGAATATTACCTGTGAAAATTTGTCTCTGATTCAGCATCAACGCTGTTTACTGCGATCTCTAAACCTTACCTTTCATGAGGGTGAGGCATGGATGATATTAGGCGAAAATGGTGTTGGCAAAAGCACCCTGCTATCTGTTTTAGCTGGTTGGCAAGCATCTGCATTTGGGGTCGTTAAGTTAGCTGACCAAGTTTTGCATCAAATAAATGGCAAAGATCGGGCAAAAACGTTAGCGTGGCTTCCGCAACAAGATGAATACCCATTTCCTGAAACGGTGATGGAGAGAGTGCTTTCAGGCCGTCACCCATACCAGTCTAAATGGCATCTTGATTCTGAGTTTGATTATGCAATTGCAACGGATGCATTAAAAAAGCTAGACCTTCTCCCTCTCAAAAATCAGGATTTATCGACCCTTTCTGGCGGCGAACGTCGGCGCACCTCCTTAGCCGCGATACTTTCACAGCAAACGAAATGGTTGTTGCTAGATGAACCGATGTCTCAGCTAGATATTCGTCATCAACAACAATTGATTTCCATTTTTCGAGCGTGTCGCGAAAATGGTCAGTCCATCATCGCGGTTGGCCATGAGCCCAATCATGCGCAAGCGTTTGCTAGCCATGTCTTACTCATTGGGACAGATGGTAGTTGGCAAGCGGGCTCCGTCGAAGAGGTTTTAACCGCGGCCAATTTGAGTAAGATTTATCATACCGAGATTGAGGCTTGGGAAAAAAATGGTGAGAGGCGTTTTGTTCCATGCCTTTCACGTTAATTCGTCATCCAAAATGCGTACATGCAGAAGGCATTTGCTATGGCCATCTAGATTTACCTGCAGATTCACTATATCTAAAGCAGCATCTTCCGCAGTTGTTAGCTGCACTTCCATCTGACTTCCTATTAATGTCTAGTCCCTCTAGTCGATGCCAAAAATTGGCAGAAGAAATTGCTAGGGAAAAGAGTGTTTCTATCTCCACGTCAGAACTGCTGAGAGAATTATATTTTGGATATTGGGAAGGACGTGCTTGGGAGAGCATTTCTGTGGAGGAATTAGATGCATGGGCACAAGATATTTGGGGCTATTGTCCGGGTGATGGGGAATCAGCCTCTTCATTAAAAGACCGATGCCTTCAGTTCCTTGCTTGGATGCAGCAGCAGCCAATAACAAAAGATATTGTCGTGATTTCTCATGCTGGGTTTATTCGCATGTGCCTTTCTTTGCTTGGGAAAATTTCACCGGACGAGCAATGGACTTATCCCATTGCTTACATGCATCCCTATCTCATAGAAGAATTCGTTTAATGCCAACCATTATGATTCAAGGGTGTACCTCTGATGCCGGGAAAAGTACGATGGTTGCGGCATTGTGCCGTGTGCTCGCTAAACATTCTCTACGTGTTACCCCCTTTAAACCACAAAATATGGCTTTAAATAGTGCGGTAACGATTGATGGTGGTGAAATTGGCCGTGCGCAAGCTTTTCAAGCCTTGGCTGCGGGCATTCCTGCACATTCGGATCAAAACCCTGTATTACTCAAACCTACTTCGGATTGTATGGCCCAAGTCATAATCCAAGGAAAGGTACTAGGCAATTTAAATGCAATTGACTATCACGAGTATAAAAAAACCGCAAAAAATGCGGTCATGGATTCTTGGCAACGCCTTTCTTCCCTGTTTGACTGGGTCGCAGTCGAAGGGGCGGGTAGCCCTGCTGAAGTGAACCTTCGTGAAGGTGATATTGCGAATATGGGCTTCGCGGAAGAGGTTGATTGCCCTGTCTGGTTAGTCGCAGATATTGATCGTGGCGGAGTTTTTGCTCATATCATTGGCACGCTAGCTTGTTTGTCTGAGTCAGAGCAAGCCAGAATTCAAGGGTTTATCATTAACCGATTTCGTGGGGATATTGCTCTGCTTGAACCGGGTATTACCTGGCTAGAGGAAAAGACGAATAAGCCCGTGCTCGCCGTCATTCCCTATCTGCATGGTCTGACGATTGCTGCGGAAGATGCTATCCAAACCGAACATCAAGGGGATGGAAAATTTCGCATCTTGGTACTGACGCTACCGCATATTTCTAATCATACCGATTTTGACCCGCTTCGTTTGCATCCTGAAGTGACACTTACATTTAGCACGCCAGAGCAACCATTGCCCTCAGCCGACTTAATCATTATTCCCGGCTCCAAAAATACAAGGAGTGATCTCGCCTGGCTAAAGCATTTTCATTACGATGCTGCGATTACTCGGCATCTTCGTTATGGTGGAAAGGTGATCGGCATTTGTGGTGGTTACCAGATGCTGGGTGAATGGGTTGACGACCCCTCTGACATAGAAGGTGAGCTAGGTAGATCCGCAGGTTTATGTTTTTTACCGATTGGTACGACGCTACACCCAGTGAAACAGTTAAAAGAAGTTCAAGGGACATTAACTTTGTTAAATGAGCGAGTGCCTGTAAAAGGATATGAAATTCATCAAGGGATAAGCCAGATTTTAGAAAGTGGAACTCAACAAATTATTGAAAATACTGTAGACCAATCATACATTGGATGCCTTTCCAAGGATGAAATGATTCTTGGTACTTATCTGCATGGTGTATTCGATGACCCCAATGCTTGCCAATTACTATTGAAATGGGCAGGACTAAACGCGTCTGTCCAACCCTCAATTGACACGTTGTATGAACAGGCGATTGAAAGACTCTCTACGGCTTTCGAAACCGCGTTTGAAGAAAGGCAAAGAGGATCTTTGCTAACTTATCTGACTGGTGAGTAACTTAACTCAATAAGTTTGATTTTTTACAAAACATTCATCAATTATTCCCGATAAAGTCATTAAAATTTCTGCATAATTGCATGGAATATGCTGAAGTACTCTGCAAGTTTTTGTGAATGGAAAAAGGGGTTTCATATGAATGATGTAGCTAGCTTGTTTGACGAGGTCTTGCCACCCTTGTCTCAGCAGTTGGATACGTACTATGAAGCACTCAACTTTCTTAATATCCCTGTGTGGGTATTTGATATTGATTACCGCAGAGTATATTGGGCCAACGATTCTGCGTTGTTTGTCTGGAAAGCCGATAATCTTGAAGAGTTGCTCGCTAGGGACATGGGGGCCGACATGTCGCTTACTGTGGCACAACGCTTGGCTCAATATCAGCAGGATTTCATTTCTCAGCCAGAGTGTACGTTTACAGAGCAATGGACTTTATATCCGTTAGGGTTGCCAGTCGTGACAACGGTGATTTTTAGCGGTCATCGTTTAGCCGATGGTCGGATGGGTATGCTATGTGAGGCAAGGCCCATTGACGAACATGCGCCGGAATCTCGCCGTTCGGTAGAGGCGTTACTGCATACATCGGTGATGATTACGCTCTACTCGAGAGAAGGGATTCCCTTGTATCGTAATCCCGCCGCGAGATCTTCAACATTACACCCAGAAGAGACGCTTCAAGATCGAATTCAACATAGTAATCAGAGTTTTAGCTTATCGACGGTACTGTCTGCTAATAATTTAAGCTCATTTTCTTTACCTGTTGACACGCCTCATGGCGCAAGATGGCATGAAATATCCGCGAGAGTATGTCGTGATGCCGTATCTGGCCAAGAGGCTATCTTGGTTAGTGAAACAGATATTACTTCTGTCAAAGAAACGGAAGCGATGGCACATCATCAAGCCATGCATGATTCACTAACGGGTTTACCTAATCGAATCCATGCAATGGAGCACTTTGACCGTATCATTTCTAGTTGCGATAGTGGCAAAGTAGAAGCGGCAATGCTCTTTATTGACTTGGATCGTTTTAAAGATGTAAATGATTCGCTAGGGCACAATGCTGGGGATGAGTTACTTGTAGAAATTAGCGAGAGACTCAAAAAGGTCATTAAAAAAGATGACCTACTCGCACGGCTGGGCGGCGATGAGTTTTTAATCATGCGTGCGTGCGCTGATGTAAAAACAGAAGTACTCCGGCTAAAGGTGTTGTTGCTGAATGTGATCTCTACACCTGTGCTTATTAATGGGGTAGAGGTACGGGTAACGCCAAGTATTGGCGTTTCACTTTTCCCTAATGATGGCAATTCGATGGAGACGTTGCTAAGACATGCTGATTTAGCTATGTATTCGGCAAAAGAGGCCGGGAGAAATGGTCTTGCGTTTTATCATGCACAACTTTCCGAACAAGTGGTTAAGCGCGTTAAATTAGAAAGCGATTTGAGGCTTGCTTTTGAACGGAAAGAGTTTGTATTGCACTATCAGCCTCGCGTATCCGTGCAAACGGGGAAAATCATTGGTGTAGAGGCGCTGGTTCGGTGGTATCATCCCGAGCGCGGTTTGGTATTTCCTGACGCTTTCATTCCTATTTGTGAGTCAAATGGAATGATTCGGCAATTAGGCAAAGAAGTATTGGACATAGCCACTAAACAGCAAGCGATTTGGGCGCAGCAAGGGCAACCGATTTCCGTTGCAATCAATATCTCTCCACAACAAATTAAACACGATGGCTTCTTTGAAGAAATTGTGGAGATTGTCATGCGGAATAAATGTAACCCACGTTTAATCGAATTAGAAATTACTGAGTCGACTTTGCTAGGCAATGATCAGCAAGTTCATAACTTCTTAAGTGCGGTTGAATCAATGGGGATGTCCATTGCGCTAGATGACTTCGGGGTGGGCTATTCAAATCTGATTTATTTGCAACGTTTCCCAATTAAAACGCTAAAAATTGATAAAAGCTTTATTCAGGGTTTAGAGGAAAATAAAGCGTTGGCGAGTTTGGTTGTCTCTATGTGTCAATTAATGGGATTTACAGCGGTTGCAGAAGGGGTAGAAACTGAAGCGCAAATGAAATGGGTTGCGGAACAAGCAATCGAAGAGTATCAGGGCTATTACTTCTCTAAGCCTCTACCATTAGCAGAGATCAATCAATTACTTGCAATTCGATAGATTCAGACTGAAACAACTCTCACTCTGACGAAATTGGCGTATTAAAAAAGGCGGTTCAACCCTTGTGTGTTGAACCGCCTTTTTATCTTAGAAGAGCATATCTTTAATCGTGTCTACGCTCGTTGCTGAACTAGCTGGCACTTCTTCGGTTGAAGAATTATCTAGTCCAAGATCCGGTGCAACATTTGTGTGTTCACCATAGAAGACTTCTCCACCACTATTCACCATGCCTTGCGGTGCTTGAAGTGGCCGCTCAGGTACGCCTTTTAGCGTTTGCGCCATGTAGTTCATCCAGATCGGCAATGCCGCATGCCCCCCAGACTCCGAACCACCTAGCGGTTTCGGTTGATCATAACCAACCCACACAATCGCTACCAAGTTTCGTTGAGAGAAACCAGCAAACCACGCATCAATCACATCATTCGTGGTACCCGTTTTACCCGCTAAATCGCGCCGTCCTAAAGACATCGCACGTGCAGCAGTACCATATCGAACCACATCACCAAGCATACTAGTCATAATGTATGCATTCCTTGGGTCAATCGCTAAGGGGGCATTTTCACCTGCTTTATATGGTTTGCTCTGGAAAATGGTCTTGCCTTTACTATCTTCAATACGATCAATAAAGTAGGTTTGAACCTTATATCCGCCATTAGCAAATACGCTATATGCGCCGGCCATTTGGTATGGTGTTACGGTCCCAGCACCCAGTGCCATGGTTAAATAAGCGGGATGATGGTCTGGGCTAAATCCAAATTTCTTGATGTACTCCTGTGCGTATTGCGGCGTAATGGCTTGCAGTAATCGGATTGACACAAGGTTCTTCGACTTGGTTAGCGCACGACGAATCGTCATTGGACCTTCATACTTGCCATCCGAGTTCTTTGGTTCCCAGTGTTGTCCGCCTTGATCAATACTCAATGGTGCATCATTAACTACTGTCGCCGCTGTAAAACCTTTTTCGATTGCCGCCGAGTAGATAAATGGCTTGAAGCTAGACCCCGGTTGACGCCATGCCTGTGTTGAATGGTTGAAATTGTTTCGGTTGAAATCAAAACCACCAATGAGGGCTTTAATTGCACCTGTGTTCGGGTCTGCCGAAACAAATGCAGATTCAATCTGAGGAATTTGGGTAATCGACCAATTGCCATCATCCCCTTTTGTTACACGAATCACCGCACCAGGGCGAATACGAACAGATTCATTCGCCTTATTGGATAGCATCGATTTCGCAAATTTTAACCCATTGCCGGTGATTTCGATGGCACCACCAGATTTACGATAAGCGACAACTTTATTCGTAGATGCCTCAAGTACTACCGCAGGATAAATGTCGCCACTATCCTTTACTTCGGCAAGCGCTGCATCTAAATACTCTTCAGAGCTGTCGTTTGAGATATCAATGAATGATTCCGCACCGCGGTAGCCATGGCGTCTATCGTAAGACAGCAAGCCAAATCGAACTGCATCATAAGCAGCCTCTAGGTGCTTACTTTCAACCGTCGTGTAGACTTTAAAACCTTGTGAATAGGCGGCTTCTTTGAATTGGTCGTACATAAACTGCCGTGCCATTTCTGCAACATACTCACCATGCGCAGGGAAGCCTTCCACGCTTTTTACCACATGTAGTTGTTCGACTTTTGCCGCTTCATATTCTTCATCGGTAATGTATTTCAACTCATGCATTCTACGCAGTACATACATTTGGCGTAGCTTTGCTCTGTCGGGGTTTACAACCGGATTAAACTTACTCGGTGCTTTAGGTAGGCCCGCAAGCATTGCCATTTCTGCAACAGAGAGTTCTGAAAGTGGTTTGCCAAAGTAGGTTTTAGCGGCAGCTCCAAATCCATATGCACGCTGACCCAGGTTAATCTGGTTCATGTACAACTCAAGAATTTGATCTTTGCTTAGGTTTTGTTCAATTTTAAACGCAAGCAGTGCTTCTTTAAACTTGCGCTCCAATGTGCGTTCAGGAGATAGAAAGAAATTCTTCGCCACCTGCTGGGTGATTGTACTCGCCCCTGATACCGTATGGCCTTGGGTTAGGTTGGCGAGTAATGCTCGTCCAACGCCAACATAATCAACACCGCTGTGTTCATAAAAACGTTCATCTTCAGCTGACATAATGGCGTGCTTCATTTGTTGAGGCACGTCCTGAATTTTGACAAAGTCACGTCTTTCTTGACCAAATTCCCCAATTTGCACGCCATCTGCTGTATAAATCTTTAAGGGAATCACAGGGCGATAGTCTTGCAACCCTTGTACGCTTGGTAAACGAGGGTAAGTAATCATAATGGCAATCGCTAACGTTGCGACGCCGATGAGGCCAAGCGTGATCAACGTAAGGATTGGGTACAGAATCCACTTTTTTGACATGATTTTTTGGGGTTCCCATCAAATTGTTAGGTGCATTTTAAACGAAATGGCCAAATTCTGTTGTGATTCTGCACATGATATATGCATGGATGCTTTACTTGCTTAATTCCTGCTGCTAGGATTTGATGTAGTTTCACACAATTCTTGTGTAACTTGCTTAATGCACTAGGAAAATTGCCTTGAAAACAGGTCTAAATTTTGAATTTCTAAAACCAAAGTTACCTCCCGTCATTGGGGTCGACATCAGTGCGGCTTCCGTTAAGATGGTTGAGCTAAATAAAAGCGGTAACGGGTTTTCTATCGAGCGCTACGTAATTGAGCCACTGCCAAAAGACTCTATGTCTGACGGCAATGTTAGCAATTATGAGGCAGTGACTGATGCAATTAAGCGTGCTTGGCGTAAACTCGGCAGCCGGACCAAAAATGCAGCGCTTGCATTACCGGCTGGTGCGGTCATTACTAAAAAGATTACGGTGCCTGCAGGGCAAAAAGATCGTGATCTTGAGATGCAAGTTGAGTCAGAAGCCAATCAATACATCCCATTTGCGCTAGAAGAAGTGAATTTAGACTTCCAAGTGATTGGACCATCACCTGCCGCCCCTTCTGAAATCGAAGTGCTTATTGCCGCGTCGAAAAAAGAAAAAGTGGAAGAACGCGTTTCAGTTGCAGAGGCCGCGGGACTGCGTGCTATTGTGATGGATGTCGAGTCATTTGCAACACAAGCCTCATTAGAGTTAATCCAAAAGCAATTGCCAAGCGCTGGTAAAGATCAAACCATAGCTATGGTCGATGTTGGTGCAACCATGATGCACATCATGGTCGTTAGAAATAACCAGCAAGTGTTCCTAAGAGAGCAGGCATTCGGTGGTAATCAACTAACCCAAGATATTCAGCGTCGCTTCAACCTTTCTCAAGAAGAGGCAGAAGCTGCCAAACGCAATGGCGGACTTCCTGAGGCTTACGAGCCAGAAGTGCTTAAGCCATTCATGGAGTCACTCGCGAATGAAGTAAGTCGCTCGTTACAGTTTTTCTTTGCTTCAACCCAATTTAATCAAGTGGATTTCATCTTGCTAGGTGGTGGTTGTGGCAGCATCCCTGGGCTAGATGAAGTAGTTGCGAACCGCACTCAAGTCAGTACATTAATTGCCAACCCATTCCTAGGTATGTCTCAACCTAATCGCATAAAACCACGTCAATTATTGCAAGATGCACCCGCTTTATTGATTGCATGTGGACTAGCCTTACGGAAGTTTGAACTATGATTCGATTAAACCTTCTTCCGCACAGAGAGCTTCGAAAAGCTCAACAGATTAAGCAGTTTTATGTTGTCTTAGGTGTTGTACTTGCCGCTAGTGCTGCATTTGCCTTTGGTGGATATCAGTTCCTAGATTTGCAAATTGCAAATCAAAATAATAGAAACAACTATCTCCAATCTAAAATCGATGTCTTAAGTAAGCAAATTGAAGATATTCAAACACTGAAAAAGGAGCGTGATTCGTTACTCGCTCGTAAGAAGGTTGTTGAAAAACTTCAAACTAGCCGTTCTGAAGTTGTACGTTTGATGGATCAGCTAACTAGGTTAACGCCTGAAGGCATTTACTTAACATCCATTAAACAGACAGATGCAACAGTTAATTTGGTTGGAATGACGCAATCAAATGCACGGGTTTCAACATTTATTCGTAATATAGAGAACTCAACATTTCTCACTTCGCCTCGATTAATTGAGATTGCAAGGTCTCAGGCTGACAGTAAACTGAATCAGTTTTCAATGACCCTAGAGATTAAAAGAGAGTCTGAAGAATCTGTCGCATCAGGTGCAAAAGGGTAAGTCATGGCAATGGATCTCGACGAATATAGAAACTTAGATATTAAAGAAATCGGTGCATGGCCATTGCCTGCCAAGTTAGCGGTGTTTTTAATTATTTTTGTTTTGATACAAACCGCTGCGTATTTTACATTCTGGCAGGACCAAATAACGCAAAATACGGAAGCTACAAATAAAGAGCAAACCCTGAAAGATGAGTATCTGGATAAAAAGCGCCGGGCGGTTAATTTAGATGCCTATAAGCAGCAGCTTGTGGAAATTCGGCAGTCGCTGAGCGAGTTATTAAAGCAACTGCCAAAGAAGTCTGAAATGGATGCTTTGCTGACTGATATCAACCAAGCTGGTGTTGGACGAGGTTTGTCATTTGCCCTGTTTAAACCGGCAAGCCAAGAAATAAAAACCGCTGAGATGGCAGAGTTGCCAATCCAAGTTCAGGTTAGCGGTTCGTATCATGACTTCGCCCAGTTCGCGAGTGACATTGCTCAATTGCCTAGAATTGTCAATTTGAAAGATATCGATATTTCGACAAGTTCAAAAGATGGCGGCATGGTTATGTCTGCAACGGCCAAAACATTTCGATATTTAGATCAACAAGAAATTGATGAAATGTCTGCGCAAAAACAACCAGAACCGGGGAAATGAGAATGAAAAATAGAGCCCGATATGGATTGATTGTAAGTACGCTCGCTTTACTATTAAGCGCTTGTGGTAATTCAGGCACAGAAGATCTTGATGAGTGGATGAGCACCGAGGGCGCATCTATTCGAAGCAGGATTGACCCCGTGCCTGCACTAGAGCCATACGTTCCTTTTGCCTATCAAGCATATGATTTGCCAGACCCTTTTTCGGTGACAAAAGTTCAGCAAAATAAGGGGAAAGGTATCAATTCACCTGACCCAAACTGGAAGAAAGAAGCGCTTGAGGAGTTTGACCTCGATAAGCTAAATATGGTGGGAACGTTGAATAACAAAAAAGAAGGTGTGACGGCACTTATTCAATCACCTTCGAAAGATATTTTTAAAGCCAAGATTGGTAACCACATCGGCAGGAACTTTGGGGTAATTACTAATATTGATGAATCATCTATATCAATCAAAGAGTTGATTGAAGACAGTAATGGTGATTGGTCTGAACGCAGCGCCTCCCTGAAACTTGTCGAGCAGGAGCAAAAATAATGAATTGCCGCATCCTTCAAAAAAATCTTAAATTAAAAGTCTTGGGCATTTCACTTGGTTTGTACAGTGCACTTGGCTTTGCAGCTTCTAATACTATCGAAAGTATTGATGTTTCCGCACAACCTGGCGAAAAAACCTTGCTAAGGGTGCATTTGCAAAAAGCGGCACAAAAGCCTACAGGATTTTCTGTAGCCACGCCACCTCGTGTAGCGCTGGACTTTGCGGATGTTGCTAATGGAGTTTCATCTGATAAAGCAATTGCTCCTCAAGGCAATTTAAGGGCGGTCAATCTTGTTGAAGCAAATGGACGTACAAGATTGGTTTTAAGCTTGTTGCAAAATGCGCCTTATGAAGTTTCTGTGTCAGGGCAAGATGTGTTGATTACTTTGGCCTCTGCGCCGACAGCGAGTGTTACTTTGCCGTCTGCGTCTGCTGACACAACCAATACGCAGGTTGGTGCCAATAATAAAGATAATGGCTTAGATGTTGTGAAAGATATTGAGTTTCGCAAAGGTCTACAAGGTGAAGGAAGAATCCTTATTGATTTAGCAAAAGGATCTGCTGGTGTAGATATACGCCAGCAAGGAAAATCCTTGGTTGTTGATCTTGCTAAAACAAAGTTACCAGAAAACCTTCAGCGTAAGCTGGATGTCATTGATTTTGGTACCTCGGTTGTTTCTGTAGAAGCAAAGTCGCAAGGTGGAAATACTCGATTGCTTATTGAGCCAAAGGGTAATTGGGAGTATTCATCCTACCAAATGGATGGTCAATTAGTTGTTGAAGTGAAAGAGTCTTCTACGGACAAGAAAAACAGTCAAGCCAAAACTTACAACGGCGAGAAACTCTCTTTAAATTTCCAAAACGTTGACGTTCGCTCTGTGCTAGCTGTACTTGCTGACTTTACGGGAATGAATATTATTACTAGTGATACTGTAACCGGTAATTTGACTCTTAGGTTAAAAGACGTTCCTTGGGATCAGGCATTTGATATTGTGCTTCAGGCTAAGGGATTGGATAGTCGCAAAAAAGGTAATGTGGTTTTAGTGGCCCCTCGCGAAGAGTTGGCAACAAAAGAAAAATTAGAGTTAGAAACTCAGCAGAGCATTGCAGAGTTAGAACCTCTTAAAACAGAGGTATTTCAAATCAATTATCAAAAAGCCAAAGTGATTTTTGACTTTTTGAAAGATGAAAAATATCCTTTCTTATCAAAACGTGGGTCAGTTATATCTGATGAGCGTACCAATCAGATCTTCTTAAAGGAAATCCCTTCAAAACTTGAGGAGTTTAGAGAGTTATTAAGAAGAATTGATGTACCGACAAGGCAGGTGCTAATAGAGGCTCGCATTGTTGTCGCTGATCAAGACTTTTCTGGGCAAATTGGTGGTTCTTTAGGTTTGTCTTTGAATAATACCCAGAAGTTTTTTGGTAGCTCAGATACGACTGTTAACTCCTCTTCAAAAGCCAGTACAGGGCTAACATCTGCTACACAATCAAGTGGTGGAGGTTTGTTCTCATTAGCATTAACACATAACCCAACTGGACAAGTGTTGAGTTTGGCGTTAACAGCGTTGGAGTTAGATGATCGAGGTAAAATTATCAGTAGCCCTCGTGTAGTCACAATGGACCAACAAAAAGCGACGATCAAGCAGGGCATGAAGGTCCCTTATCAAACATGTTCTGCATCGACATCCACTACGACTGGGACATGTACAACAACGTTTCAGGATGTAAACTTATCATTAGATGTAACGCCTCAGATTACACCTGATAATAAAGTTAACTTGATTATGACAGTTAATAAAGACACGTTGGGTACTCTAACTGACGCGGGATATATTATTAATACGAATCAAGTTAGCACTCAAGCATTGTTGGCAAATGGCGATACAACAGTGATTGGTGGTATTTTTGAAGAAAATAAGCGTACTGATATCAGTAAAACCCCTCTTTTGGGTGACATTCCTGTGTTTGGCTACTTCTTCAAAAATAAAAGCACAACCGATAAGCGTGCAGAGTTGATGATTTTTGTTACCCCTAAGATTTTGGATGAGCGTTTGACGGTTCGCTAAATAGCATTCAAGCACTAAATCCGTTACAATGCCCGTCATGGCACTAGACATGACGGGCAATTTCTTTTTGGTAGGCTTGATGGGCGCGGGCAAGACGACGGTTGGTAGGGCGTTGGCAAAGCGTTTTGATAAGCAATTTTATGATTCTGACCACGAGATAGAGTCTAAGACAGGCGTAAAGATCGCCACAATATTTGAGATTGAAGGTGAGTCAAAATTTCGTGAGCGGGAATGCGAAATGATTGATGAACTCTCTCAGTTGCAAAATATTGTCTTAGCGACGGGTGGTGGCGCAGTCATGAATCCTGATAATCGACGCTGTTTAAAAGAGCGTGGATTAGTCATTTATTTGCGCGCGAGCGTGGATGATCTTTACCTTCGAACGAAGCTTGATAAAAATCGACCTTTGCTTCAAACCGCAAATCCTAAAGCACGGTTACAAGAACTGTTTGAGATCCGAGACCCGCTATATCGAGAAGTGGCAGATGTGGTGATTGATACTAGTCGACAAACTGTTGCAACATTACTTACACAAATTGAACCTAAGTTGGAAGCTTTGTTGAATGATTGAATGTACTTTAACGGTTGAATTAGCTGAGCGTAGCTATCCTATCCATATAGGAACAAATGGGCTTGATCAGTTAGCGAATCTTTTGAAGGATGTTTTCAAAAGTAAGCAGGCCGTTGTGGTGACAAATGAAACCGTCGCTCCTCTGTATTTAGATGCTGTTAAACAGCAATTGCATCAATTATCTATTCAAGTGATCGAAGTCGTTTTGCCAGATGGAGAGCAATACAAGACCGGTCAGTATCTTGATCAGATTTACAGTGTAATGCTCGTCAATAAATGCGATCGTAAGACCACCTTAGTCGCGCTTGGTGGCGGTGTCATTGGCGATATGACTGGTTATGCTGCCGCAACCTATATGCGTGGCGTGTCTTTTGTTCAGATTCCTACTACACTGTTATCCCAGGTTGACTCATCTGTCGGCGGTAAAACGGGAATTAACCACCCGCTTGGCAAGAATATGATTGGCGCCTTTTATCAGCCCAAAGCCGTTGTTGCGGATATGAATGTATTTGATACGCTACCTGATAGAGAGCTTTCTGCAGGATTGGCGGAAGTAATTAAGTATGGCCTGATTGATGATATTGCATTCTTGGAATGGCTTGAAGCAAATATTGATGCATTAATGTCTCGTGACAAAGAGAAGCTTGGAGAGGCAGTTGCTTGGTCTTGCCGTAATAAGGCTAGAATTGTTGCGGAAGATGAAACCGAGTCTGGTGTGCGGGCATTATTAAACCTTGGGCATACATTTGGCCATGCAATAGAAGCAGGTATGGGCTATGGTGTTTGGTTACACGGTGAAGGTGTGGCTGCTGGCATGGTCTTGGCAGCGAAAACATCTGCTGCTCTGGGTTATATTTCGGAAGCAGATGTCGCTCGTGTAATCAGTATCCTTGCAAAGGCAAATTTGCCTGTTGAGCATCCGAAATTAGGTCTAGAACGCTACTTGGAGTTGATGAGTGTGGATAAAAAGAATGAGGCCGGTAAAATTCGATTTATCCTGATGAAGTCTTTAGGACAGTCTTTTATTACCGCAGACGTTCCTGTTGCAGTTCTTGAGCAAGTGTTGAGCTAAATACGCTGTGTAGTGACGGCTTCGGATACCAATAAAAAACCTCGCGACTGCGAGGTTTTTTATTGGTAGCTAATTTCAGTCTCTTAGGCCGGGCGCATTGCAATCTGGCGAAGCTTTAATGAAAAGTGCTTTAGCTCAGGTATATTGCTGCCCTCTGCTCTATGGCACCAATCATGAAGCTTTGACAAAAGTTGATCAGGGCTTAAACTTGACCGTTCCCATAATCCAGTTAGCTCTTGTCTCATGGAGTAAATCGTTTGCAGTAATGGGCTGTTGGAAAGGACATTACTGAGTAACTGGTGCTCGTGCTGTGGCGTGTCTTTTGCATCTTGTTTTAACCAGCGTTTAAAACTTGTCCAGTCTAATTCATTCGGTAATTTTGCATGTGCTTGCAGTCGTTGAATCTCTTCCGCACAAATATGTTTTAGGCTGCGTGCATATTTTGCCGCAATAATGTAACGGCTAGAGATGATCGCTTCTAATGTATCTTTGTCAGCAACTTGTTTGGTTGGGATTTCCTCTGTTACTGGAATGGACTTTTTCACTGAAGCCAGTCCGAGTAGAGATAGGATTCGGATATACATCCAACCAATATCAAACTCATACCATTTGTAAGAGAGTTTTGCCGAGGTGCCAAAGGTATGGTGATTGTTGTGAAGTTCTTCGCCTGCAATCAAAATACCCCATGGGAAGATATTGGTGCTTTTGTCTTCACATTCAAAATTACGGTAGCCCCACCAATGTGCTAGTCCATTGATGACACCTGCGGCAAAAAATGGTGTCCATACCATTTGAGTTGCCCACATCCAAATGCCATTAGGTCCAAATAGCGTGATGTTAATGATGAACATCATCGTAATGCCGCCGGTACCAAATCGGGTGTAGACGTTTCTTTCCATCCAGTCGTCAGGTGTTCCTTTGCCAAATTTGACGAGTGTTTCTTGGTTGCGCGCTTCTTTTCTATATAACTCAGCACCTTCCCATAGGACGGTTTTGATGCCGTATACCCATGGACTATGCGGGTCTTCTGCTTTCTCGCAGCGTGCATGATGTTTACGATGAACAGCGGCCCATTGCTTCGTCTGCATCCCTGTCGTTAGCCATAGCCAGAGGCGGAAAAAGTGGGATGGAATTGCATGTAATTCTAGTGCGCGATGTGCTTGGTGGCGATGTAGGTAGATAGTGACAGCAGCCATTGTGATGTGCGTCATCACGAGTGTGACGATGATATAACCCCACCAAGGAAGGTCGATCAGACCATTCAGATATGCCATACTTTTAGATTGCCTGTAAAGTAACTAAACCAATGATTCTACATAAAATTTGATGGTTATGTGGTTTTTGTTGTCGAGTTAAATATAGCTGTTGTAATAGGGGCTAATTCGATTTGATTACTTTTGAACTGTGCATGAATCTCTTGTAATAAATCTGAGCGTAACTGCCCGGTGCCATTTTGCGGATCGGATAGCCAAAGACTGAGTTCTAGCTCCACCCCTTCATGTCGAATGGTTTTGTAAACCACATTAGGGGAGGGAACTTGGAGAATGCGAGGGTGAGATTTTGTGGCGTTAGACATAATTTGCTGAGCAAGCTGAATATTGCTGTTATTTGCAATCAGCAAGGTGATTTGTACCAGCATGTTTTGATCACTATATGAATGATTCAAAACGACAGAGGTGATGAGTGTGTCATTGGGGATGATTGCCTCGGTTCCATCCGACTGTCTCAATACTAGATACCTTGCAGTTAGTCTTGTTACCTCGCCATATTTATTATCGACAGTGATAAAGTTACCAAGACGAATAGATCTATCCATTAAGATGATAAACCCGCTGACGTAATTGCTTGCAATCTTTTGTAAGCCCAATCCAAGACCGACACCTAGCGCACCGCCAAACACAGAAAATAAGGTGAGGTCGATGCCAACCAATGGCAAGGCAATCATTACGCCGATTACTAAGAGTAAGGCGCGGCTGAGCTTTGCCAACATGACTCTGAGGCTACTATCTAATACGTCAGAAGATAGAATTCTTCTTTCTAATGTCCGGCCAACCCATAGGGCAATAATCAGTGTAATACTGATGGAAAGCGCCCCATTGATTAGCATTAATAAAGAGAGACTGTGTTTTCCGAGGGGAATGCTGAGTTCATCTAATGTATGGATGATCCATTGTAGTTGCCCAGTGATATGCAGTGCAAAGCCTAGCCAGATGGTGCTGACTAGACTTTTTTCGGATATCCGTAGCCATTTATTCTCATTGAAAATATTTCGCAAGAAATACACCGCTGCGCGGATGATTGTTAAGGCAATTAAGAGTGAGGTCGCAATATTGAGTAGCCGAACTGACTGGTGCGGATGAAGGAAGTGTTTGCCAGTTTCTACGACCAGTAGTGCAGCGATTGGGAACAGGACACGATGAAAACCATAAAGACTGATGGTTTTCGTTGAGCTTTGGTTCTTGGGGCGAAATAGGCGGTGTAAGGTAAATGCGAGTGTTATCGCTACACAAATAATCAAAATCTGCCGGAGTTGCGTTGCTTTGAAGAGTCCTTCTGATAAATCAAGCCAAAGGTCTTTAACTTCAGATGCGTCTAAAATGTTGTAGAGAGGTGCGCTCATTTATGAAATATAGATGGTTGGTGGATAATTTCTCTGTCATTTTCGTGTGTTTGTGACAGGGATTTGATAACATAACGTTTTATATCAATGCATTGGCGTTTTGACAATGAATAAAAAAGTTCTGTTCCCCGTTGCAGGCTTAGCTGCAGCAGTTGTTTTGTATACTGGTACATCTTGGTGGCTGGGCGGGAAAGTTGAAGCCCAATACGAGCATTATCATGCATTTTTGAACAAACAAGCTTATTTAAAAGTGGTGAAATCTGAATTTCACCGCGGATTGTTTACTTCTACAAGTGAATGGAAGGTTGCTTTAAGCGGTACGCTTGCTTATAGCTATCGTCAAGCGCTCCAAACTTACGGAGCAGATGCTCCTCCGCTGGAGCTGACTGTACGTGAAACGATTCATCATGGCCCATTCCCAGGCATTTCTTCTGGGAGCTTTGCGACAGGTCGTGCCATTGTCGATACTGAGATCGTTTGGCCAGAACAAGTTAAGCAGGCGCTAACAAGTGTGTTTGGTGATCAAGCACCGCTGACCATCAAGACACTCGTCGGTTGGTCTGGTGATGGTCAGATGGATATTTCTAGCCCTGGTTTTACTAAGGCAATCCCGAATGGTGAAGCAACCATTCAGTGGTCTGGCTTAAAAGGCAAAGTTAATTACGCAGCTGATTACAGTAATAACAAATACGAATTCCTCAGTGAAGGTTTAAATGCGACTGGAAAAAATGGGGAAACCTTAAAGGTTGGTAAAATGACCTTTACTGGTGATAACCACAAGGCATTTGAAGACCTGATGATTGGTAAGGCAGGCTTTGAAATTGCTGGCATTAATTTTGCCAACACCAAAGCGCCAGATCAAAATGTTCAGATTGATAAAATCACTTACAGTGCAGATGCAAAAGAGGCTGGTGAGTTTCTGGATGTCGCTGTCAAATTGGGTGTAGATAAAGTATCGGTGAAAGGGAAGTCATATGGACCTGCTCACTATGATGTCAGCTTGAATCATTTGCATGGCGCAACCTTAGCGAAATTATCCAATGCTTTAAATGAAATCCAGAAGCAAGAAATTGCGCCTGAACAAGTGCAAGGCATGATGATTGGTGTGTTGATGCAGCATGGAATTCCATTGTTGAAGCAAACACCTGAATTTAAGATTGATCGTATTAGCCTGCAGTTGCCTGAAGGTGAAGCCAAGATTGAGGCGCATGCCAAAATCAATGGTTTTGATGGTAGTGAAATTCAGCAGCCAATGTCGCTGCTACAAAAGCTAGATGCCGGTGTGGACGTTGTATTCCCTGAGAAAATTGCTCGTGATATCGCAACTAAAGGTATTGGTGCAAAAATGGGGTTAGATAATCCTGCGGATGCATCTGCAATGGTAGATCAGCAAATTGAAGGCTTGATTGCTCAAGGTTTTGCATTAAGAAAATCTGGCATGCTAAGCACAAAAGCAGTTTGGAAAGCGGGTAAGCTGTTTGTTAATGGCAAAGAAATTCCATTGCCTATGTTGATGGGCGGTGCGGCGCCAAGTATTCCTGCGGCTCCAGCTGCGGATGAGGCGCCTGCAGAAGATGCTGCACAATAAGAGATGAGTGTGTAATTGCGAAGGTAATTAACTGCTCAGATAAACAAAAAGCCAAGCATGATGCTTGGCTTTTTGTTTATCTAGATTTGCGTTAACTTGCTTTTCTAGTAAGGATGGCCGCGAAGAAGCCATCTGTAGAATGCTGGTGTGGGTATAGTTTTAAGAAATCGCCGGTATCTAACTCTACACGTTGTTGTTCGAGAACCTCTTTAGCGGATGTAATTTCAAAATCAGGATTCTTTTCTAAGAATGCAGTGATTTGATCTTCATTTTCTTCCGGAAGAATGCTGCAAGTTGCATAGACGAGTCTGCCGCCTGGTTTTACTAATCGAGCAGCGGATTGCAAAATGGCTTTCTGTTTTTGAAGAATCTCAGCTAGTCCAACTTCATTTTGGCGCCATTTCAAATCTGGATTTCTTCTTAGCGTACCCAAACCACTACAAGGCGCATCGACTAAAACACGATCAATTTTTCCTGCTAAGCGTTTGATTCGCTGATCGTTTTCGCTGGTGATTAACTGCGGGTGAACATTCGATAGGCCAGAGCGCTTTAAGCGTGGTTTTAGATTGTTAATCCGCTTTTCTGCAACATCGAATGCATATAGACGGCCTTGAGAAGCCATCATTGCGCCAAGCAGTAGTGTTTTTCCACCCGCCCCAGCACAGAAGTCTACGACCATTTCTTGGCGCTTTGGTGCGACCAATAGCCCCAGAATTTGACTGCCTTCATCTTGAACTTCAACATCACCATGAACAAACGCAGGGTGTTTATGGATGGCTGGCTTGCCTTTTAATCTAAGACCGAAAGGAGAGAATGGTGTTGCTGAGTATTCTAGGCCCGACTTTTGTAACTGTGCTTCAATAATCGCACGCTGAGCTTTGAAGGTGTTAATGCGCAAATCTAGCGGAGCGCTTTCTTTCATGCCGCGACCAATTTGAATAATGTCTGCATCCTGCATGTGTGCCTTTAGGCGACTGCAGACCCACTCTGGCAACTCGGCTTGTGCTGAAATTGGCATTTCAGCTGGCGTTTGCTCCATGGCTTTCTTGAGCCATTCAATGTCTTCTTCTCGTAAAATGGTGGCCAATTCTTTTTGTGGCAACCCTTTTACGAGGCGGAAATAAGCAATCAACTGTTGGCGGCCACTAGATGGTCCAATTCGCCAGTCAATCCAGATTTTATTTCTCAGAAGACCAAATACGGTTTCTGCAATCCAGTTTCGATCTTGTTGACCGAGCTGTGGGTTGTTGCGGAAAAAATAGCTCAGGCTCACATCAGCAGGGTGCTTAAATGTTTTAATCTGAGACAGTGCCTGACTAGCTTGTTGAAACAGTTGGGCGTTCATAGGTTCATTTCTATATGCTAAGAGTGATGTAGAGTAGTCGTGTTTGATGGTTATTTTCGACTACTTGGATATTGGTAATCTTGGTAGCGATAGATGGTCTTTTGACCAAAGGTTAATCCCACTAACTGCAGATCTACCGCTTTTCCATTGTTATCGATTCCTTTTAGGCGAACGGGAAAGTTTTGGTGGTCTAAGTCGAGCCAAATATCAAACTCTCTGTTGCCATTTAATTCTTTACCTTTCACGTGGGCGGATCGAATGACGCCAACTGGTGTGTCTATCTCTTCTTCATTATCCGCGGAAAATCTAATTTTATAGAGTTTTTTTCCTGTGACGAGATTCAAATCAATCGACGTTCCTGGACTTAATTGTACTGCTAGTTGATATCCCATGCTGAGAATATCTTGTGTATTGGGTGCGAGCGGTTCGGTGGTGAGTTGGTTTGGTTCTCCATAGCGAAGTTCGCGCGCTTTGTAATCAAACTCTGCAATATGTTTCGGTGTGTCGTTATCATCTCTAATGTCTGCAAAAGAATCCGGTGCGATCCCTTCATCCGTAATTTTGCCTTTACTAATGTAATGCGCACTCTTATTAAAGAGGGCCATCTTCATTTCTACTGTGTAGCCATCTTTTGTGACAGACCAAGTTTGGCGTGCATCTATCGAAGAGCCTTTTAGTCTGTATACGGCTTTCCCTTCATTTGGGAAACGTTGTTCATCAGATTTTGCTAGTTTTGTGCTGCCCGTTTTTATATCCGCAACAGATGCTACATTTTCTTTTGCCAGTGGTTTTGTGTCTGTTGGTTTTGATGCTGGATGTTCAACGGAGGCTACGCGACTGGAGGCTGTGCTTTCTGGTTGGGCGTTAGTAGACGCAGGCGTCTCTTTGCTGGCCAACTTTTCTGTGCTACTTGGTTGTTTTTTTTCTTCAGATGCGACACCTTCTTTTTTGCTGCCGGATTTCGACTGTCCGGACGAAGCGATGCCTGCCGTGATGCCCTTATGAGTTGCTTCTGTCTGCTGAATAGAAAGTTTTTTTGTTGCTTTCAACAGACGTGTCTTTAAGACTTTTTGCTCGGAGGTTGCCCAGTCCGGCAATATGACGACTTCGCTGACTATTGCGCATGAATGGATAAGTAGAGAAAGAGTGGCTGCAATCAGCAGCCGCTTAAATGGTTTCATCTGAGGTTGGTCAGTGAGAAATGCGGACAGTTCCGTTTTCTAAGATGGTTAGTTTGTCTTCAACAAACCATTTCACTGACTGAGGATAGATGATGTGTTCTTGTGTCAGTACACGAGAGGCTAAACTATCTTCGGTATCGTCTGGTAAGACAGGTACTGCTGCTTGCGCAATGATTGGCCCATGATCTAGTTCTGCAGTCACAAAATGCACACTACATCCGTGTAGTTTTACGCCTGCATCCAATGCTTGCTGATGAGTATGCAGGCCTTTGAATGACGGAAGTAAAGATGGATGAATGTTGATTAAGCGATTTTGATAGTGATTAACAAAGTCAGCAGAAAGAATACGCATAAAACCAGCCAGTACGACTAAGTCTGGTTGATAGCTATCGATCAGTTTAATCATTTCTGCATCAAAGGCTTCTCTGCTAGAAAAGCCTTTGTGAGAAAGGACGGCGGTAGGAATATTGCGGGTGGCGGCAAACGCTAACCCCCCTGCATCTTCTTTGTTGCTGATAACGGCAGCAATTTCACATGGCAAGTTGGCGTTAACCAGTGCTTGCATGTTGCTGCCTCTACCAGAAATAAGGACAACCACCTTCTTCATGCTGCTTAAACCACTAGTGTCTGTGCTTCGCCAACTAACTGTGGGCGAATGCGACCGATGCGGCTAACTGATTCACCTGCTTCGGTTAGAATCCGAACTGCATTGTCAGCGTCTGCAGCAGAAACAACGATAGCCATACCGATACCGCAGTTGAATACACGGTACATTTCATTCATGTCTACATTGCCTGCTTTTTGTAGCCATTCGAATAGTTTTGGCAACTGCCAGCTTCCTGCAACCAATTCTGCAGTTAGGCCTTCTGGTAATACACGTGGAATGTTTTCTAACAAGCCACCACCAGTAATGTGTGCCATGCCTTTTACCGTAATGCTTTCCATTAGTTTTAATAATGGTTTTACATAAATGCGGGTTGGTGCCATGATGGCTGCAGATAATGTTCTTCCGTAGAAGTCTGCTTCTAGGTCGGCATTGCTATGCTCAATAATTTTACGGATTAGTGAGTAGCCGTTTGAGTGAGCGCCATTGGATGCTAAACCAAGTACTACATCGCCTTCGGCAATGGTTTTGCCGGTGATGATTTTAGACTTTTCAACAACACCAACCGCAAAACCTGCTAGGTCGTATTCGCCAGAAGGGTACATGCCTGGCATTTCAGCGGTTTCGCCACCAATTAGTGCGCAACCAGCTTGTTCGCAACCCGTTGCAATGCCTTTTACTACATCGGTTGCTTGCGCTACATCTAGTTTTCCACAAGCAAAGTAGTCCAAGAAGAATAGCGGTTCTGCACCTTGAACCAAGATGTCGTTAACGCTCATTGCGACTAAATCGATACCAACGGTGTCATGACGGTTTAGTTCGAATGCTAGTCTAAGTTTGGTACCCACACCGTCGGTGCCAGAAACTAGGACGGGTTCTTTATATTTTTTGCTAATTTCAACAAGTGCACCAAACCCACCAATGTCAGTGAGCACTTCTGGGCGCATGGTTTTCTTTGCAAGTGGCTTGATGTTTTCTACTAGTTGATCGCCCGCGTCGATATCAACACCTGCATCACGATAAGTCAATGAAGTGGTCGTCAAGATGAAATCTCTCTTTCAGCTGTCTGGTGGCTTTGGTTGCCAGTTCGCTATTTCTAAAAAACAAAGGGTATTTGGTTTTCTATTGCGCCAACGCATGTTTCCACTTGTTGGTACCTATATTGTCTTTATAAGGTAACAATCAAATCTGATTGTCATGATATGTTCCATAATCAGTCGCCCAAACGTATCGAACTATGGAATAATCAGTAATCTGTGACTAACAGGCATTCTTTTGCCCCGAATTGTACCCGAATGCAGCCAACTCGTCCCGCTCTTTCATTTTCAATCTGGTTAACTGTTGCCTTTGTCGGACTATTTGCACTGATTTGGCTGCTTGGCTCGGTGCTGACGCCATTTGTTGTTGCGGGGATCCTTGCTTATATTCTTGAGCCATTGTGTGATCGGCTAGTAAAGTGGAAGGTTTCTCCTACGATCGCTAGCCTGCTAGTCATGCTGCTGTTAGTGGTGATCATGCTTGCTTTAATGATGCTGATCTTGCCGATGATATATCGTCAGGTAGCGTCTTTGCTTGATATGATGCCAGCAGTAGGTGCTTGGATTGAAAATCAATTAGTTCCAACCTTATCAAATTGGTTAGGTACACCTGTTTCACTTGATGCTGCACAGATTCAAACATGGATCACAGCGAATCTATCTCAAGTGAAAGTGTTGGCAATTAGCTTGTTGCCGTCTATTAAGACAGGGACGGCGGCAGTATTTAGCACCTTAGCGAATTTGACGATCATTCCATTGGTGATGTTTTACTTTTTGCGTGATTGGAAATCGCTCATTCGGCGCATTTCGGGACTTGTTCCTAAGCGAGTATTGCCGACGGTTTCATTGATTGCGGGTGATGCAGACCGAGTGCTCGGTGAGTTTTTGAGAGGCCAGTTGTCGGTGATGTTGGTGATGGCTGTGCTCTATAGTGTTGGCCTGTCGATCGCAGGGTTGGATTTCTCGATTTCCATTGGATTAATTGCTGGCTTATTGGTGTTTATTCCCTATATTGGAATGGCGATTGGTTTATTACTGGCAACATTAGCCGGTGCACTCCAGTTTGATCATATTCAACCGTTGATTGCTGTCTGGTTGGTGTTTGGCGTTGGACAGTTCATTGAAGGGTTTGTGGTGACCCCGTGGTTGGTAGGGGAGCGTATTGGATTACACCCCGTCGCTGTTGTTTTTGCCTTAATGACGTTTGGCCAGTTGTTTGGATTTGTTGGCGTGTTGTTAGCGTTACCAATGGCTGCATGTGTGTTGGTTGCATTAAGGCATGCCAAAAAAGCATATATTAATAGTGAATTTTATCGGCAGTCGTAAATAATGTCTTTGAAGCAGTTAACGCTCGATCTTGTTCCGAATGAGGAGGCTACGTTTGATAACTTTGTGATTGGCGAGAATCACGAAGTGGTTGAAATGTTGTCTGCTTGGTCGAGGGAGTCGGCGTCTGATCGTTTTATTTATCTCTGGGGTGAGGCTGGATGTGGCAAAACTCACCTAATGAAGTCTTCATTGGTCGCGGCTGCCGAGCAAGGATTTGTCACCTGCTATTTGCAAGATGACTTGTTGTTAGAGGTGGAAGCAGATAGTTTGCCTGAGAATGCCTATGTGGCAGTCGATGATGTCACTAGATTGAATCCCTCGCAGCAAATTGCCATTTTTGCTTTATACAACCGTCTGAAAGAGGGCGGTGGTGCGATGTTAACTAGTGGCCCATTACCTTCCGCCCAGTTAGATTTGCGAGATGACTTGGTGACTCGGTTAGGATGGGGCTTGAGCTATCGAGTGAATGGGTTAAGTGATGAGCAAAAGTCTCTTGCCCTACAGCATTATGCCAAAGAAAAGGGCTTTGATTTAACACCAGAAATGGTGGACTACATGCTCATTCATTACCGCCGCGATTTACCATCTTTACTGCAGTTGTTATCGCAGTTAGATCAGTTATCTCTTTCCTTAAAACGCCCCATCACGCTTTCGTTTGTTAGACAGGTACTACAAAGGCGAGTGGAGGTTGACCAAAACCCTAAACAAGAAGATATGTTGATTTTTTCATGAAAAACTTAGCGTTATTTGACTTAGACAATACATTGTTAGCCGGTGATAGTGACAAGACGTGGAATCAATTTCTAATTGATGAAGGGCTTTTGGACGCAGAAGAATCAAAGGTGGCAAATGATCGTTTTTATCAGCAATATTGTGATGGTTCATTGAATATTGATGATTATTTAGCTTTTGCATTGGCGCCGCTCACCCAGTTCTCAATGGAAGAGTTAGCGGCCTTACATGAAAAGTTTATGGCGAATTATATTCGCCCAATGATGAGCGAAAAGGCAAAATCATTGGTGGAACGCCATCTGGCTGCGGGTGATTTGGTGATGATTATTACCGCCACAAATCGCTTTGTGACGGAACCAATTGCTAAGGCTTTTAATGTGCCTTATCTGATTGCGACTGAGGCGGAAATTAAAGATGGCCGCTACACAGGAAAGTCTACTGGTGTGCCAAGTTTTAAAGAGGGCAAAATTACGCGCTTGGAAAGCTGGCTGGAAGAGAAAAACCTTTCTTGGTCCTCATTTGGTGAGTCGTGGTTTTACAGTGACTCCATGAATGATTTGCCTTTGTTAAAGTTGGTAAATCACCCGATTGCTGTTGATCCAGACGCTACCTTGGCTGAGCATGCAGAAGTGCATGGATGGCCTGTGATTAGCTTGCGCTCATAAGTGCATCGGGCAAGGATTGCGCGGTGCTTTCTTTGCCCCATAATCGAGAGATTACCTGATTGGTTGTTTCTGAGGGCGCGCTTGTATAGAAGCGTGCTGTTTCTAGGATTGGCGTCGCTAATCTAAGCAATTCCTCTGCGGCTAGCCGATCTTTCGTGTGTCTTGCGACGGCTAGGCCAGTATCAATAAGTGATACCTGATTACCCGCGATCTCGTTGATGGTTGCGGCTAAAAATGGGTAGTGTGTGCAGCCGAGCACGATGGTGTCTACGTTGGCATCTAACATCGGTCGCATGTATTTGCCTAAAAGTGCTTTCGTCTTCTCTGTGTCTATTTCCCCTGCTTCCACTAATTCTGGCAAACCATGACATGGTTGCGAGTGAACTTCAATGTCGTTGCCAAATCTATCTAAGAGTGCGGCAAATTGCGTGCTTTTTAACGTTCCTTCTGTTGCTAGAACGCCAATTTTTTTGTTGCGAGTTTGCAATGCTGCTGGTTTGACTGCAGGTTCCATTCCTATAATAGGAAGCGGGTAGTGTGCTCTTAGGTATTTTGCGGCGGCAGCCGTTGCCGTATTGCAGGCAATGACGATTGCCTTACACTGTTGGGCGATTAAAAAATCGCAGATTTTTTTTGCCCGATCTACAATAAATTCTGGTGATTTTGTTCCGTAAGGCACATTGGCAGAATCGGCGACATAGATGTAGTGTTCGAGTGGCATTTGTTCGTTCAGGTGCTGAAGAACCGATAGGCCGCCAAGTCCTGAGTCAAAAATTCCAATAGGTTGGTTTCGTGCGTCCATGTGCCAATCTTATTAATTGCATTTAGCGCTGATTATAGTGTTAAGCGCTTACTTTTTGTATGTTGTGTTGTCGATCTATTTCGTAAATTTGATATGAGCAGAGCAACTAAAATTTTTGCTACTAAATTATGGTGTCTGTGGATGGCGTTATTGTGCTTTTCACCGATTGCCGTCTGGGCCGCACCGCCACTCCAGATTGCTGTCGATACAGAAAATCCACCATTTATGTATGCATCTCACGGGGTGGCAAAAGGTTTTTATCCGGATGTGATTAAACATGTGTTTGCTAGAATGGGAAGCCGAGTGGTGATTACCCCGCTTCCTTGGCCAAGAGCACTTGCGAGTGCGAGAGCTGGGAAAATGGGGATTGCAGGGTTGTATCGGATTTCTGAGCGGGAAAGCTGGTTGGATTACAGTGCGCCGTTATTTGTCGAACGAATTTTAGTGTATCACTTGACGATGAAACCCATTCACTTCAAGTCTGTTGCCGACCTTAATGGGCTGAAAGTTGGTGTGATTCGCGGCTGGAGTTACGGAGATGCGTTTGATCAGGCAAGAAAACGTGGCTTGTTTACTGCGTATGAATTGCCGAGTGACGAATTAGGGATGAAAGCCCTTCGTGCTCGCCATGTTGATGTCATGTTAGCGATTCAACAATCGGCGCAAATTATTTTAGATAGCACAACGGATATCACGGCAGAGCCATTACCCTTGGCTGAGTTTTCGACTTATGTGGCATTTCCTAAATCGATGAATATGCGCGAACTGTTGACACGATTTAATTTGAAATTACTAGATGCGCGTAAAGATGGTAATTTTTCTGCGATTGCTGCACATGCAATCGCCGAGGCAAAGTGATCGGCATAATCGAATCAATCATAAAAAAATGGCGCCATGTCTAGATGGCGCCATTTTTATTTGTACTAGCCGGATGACTAAAGCGTTAGGTTCCGGCTATTCGCAAGGCTTACTCGTAGTCGCTCATTGGAATGCAGCTGCAGAATAAGTTGCGATCACCATAGACGTTGTCGACACGTCCGACAGGTGGCCAGTATTTTTGCTGGCGTAAACGCTTCACTGGATAAGCTGCTTGTTCGCGTGCGTATGGGCGATCCCATGCATCAGACAAGACAACTTCTGCTGTGTGTGGCGCGTGAACCAATGGGTTGTTGTCCTTTGGTAGTTTGCCATCTTCCACCGCTTGAATCTCTTCACGAATTGCGATCATTGCTTCGATGAAACGATCGAGTTCTTCAATTGATTCTGATTCGGTTGGCTCAACCATCAAGGTACCTGCAACAGGGAAGCTCATGGTTGGTGCATGGAATCCGAAATCCATTAGACGTTTTGCAACGTCATCAACAGAAATACCGCTGCTGTCTTTGATTGGACGTAGATCTAAAATGCACTCGTGAGCAATCAATCCACCTGGGCCGCTATAAAGTACCGGGTAGTATGGAGCTAGTTTTTTCGCCACATAGTTTGCTGCCAAGATGGCATTTTGAGTGGCGTAGGTTAGACCATCACCACCCATCATACGAATGTAGGCCCAAGAAATTGGCAAAATGCTAGCGGAGCCAAATGGCGCGGCAGAGATTGGACCAATATTACTTGCGCTATTGTCTAGTGTTGGATGGCCTGGCAAGAATTTAGCTAAGTGACCGCCTACTGCAACAGGGCCAACACCTGGTCCACCTCCGCCGTGCGGAATGCAGAAGGTTTTGTGTAGGTTTAGGTGAGAGACGTCGCCGCCAAATAAACCCGGGCCAGATAGGCCAACTTGCGCATTCATGTTCGCGCCATCAACGTACACTTGACCACCATGCTGATGAACAATGTCACAAATTTCGCGAACACCCGCTTCAAATACACCGTGTGTAGATGGGTAGGTAATCATGATGGCGGCTAAATTGGCGCTGTGCTGCTCTGCTTTGGCACGCAGGTCTGCAATATCAACGTTACCTTGCTCATCGCACTTCACAACGACCACTTGCATGCCTGCCATTTGTGCAGACGCAGGGTTCGTACCGTGTGCAGAAGACGGAATCAAGCAAATATTGCGATGCCCTTCGCCACGGCTTTCATGGTAAGCATGGATAATTAACAAGCCAGCGTATTCACCCTGAGAACCTGCATTTGGCTGAATAGACACTGCTGCGTAGCCAGTAGCAGCGGCAAGCATCTCTTCTAACTGGCGAATCATGACCAAATAGCCTTCGGTTTGATTCACGGGTGCAAATGGGTGTAACTGACCAAATTCAGGCCATGTAACAGGGATCATCTCTGTCGTTGCGTTTAGCTTCATGGTGCATGAGCCAAGCGGGATCATGGTGCGATCAAGCGCCAAGTCTTTGTCGGCCAAGCGGCGTAGATAGCGCAGCATTTCTGTCTCTGAGTGATAGAGATGGAAGACTGGGTGATCTAGATAGCTACTTGTACGGTTTAGCTTGTCAGAGAAACTCGCGGTGACGTTTTCTAGTGCGGTAATTTCTGGTAGGTCTGCACCTTGTGGCGCAAAAACATGCCATAGCGCTTCAATGTCTTGGCGAGTCGTGGTTTCATCTAGAGAGATACCTAGTTGATCTGCGCCAACGTTACGTAAGTTAAGACGTAATTGTTGGGCTGCTTCAACAATGGCTTCTGTACGCGCACCAGTTTGCACGGTCAGAGTATCGAAGTAGGTATCGTTGGAAATAGTGAAACCGAGTTGCTTCAGTCCGCTAGCCAAGATACTGGTTAGGCGGTTAACACGCTGAGCGATGACTTTCAGTCCTTTAGGACCATGGTAAACGGCATACATACTTGCCATCACTGCTAGCAATACTTGGGCGGTACAAATATTCGACGTTGCCTTTTCGCGGCGAATATGTTGTTCGCGAGTTTGTAGTGCTAGACGGTAAGCGGGTTGACCTTGGCTATCAATTGATACACCCACTAAACGGCCAGGCATTTGACGTTTGTATTCGTCCTTTGTTGCCATGTAACCTGCATGCGGGCCACCAAAGCCCATTGGTACGCCAAAGCGTTGTGAGGTACCGATAACGATATCCGCACCCCATTCGCCCGGTGGGGTCAGTAGCGTTAAGGCAAGCAGGTCTGCCGCCGCAATGACTAAACCACCGCGTGCTTTGTATGACTGAACCCATTCTGCGTAATCACGGACATCACCATTGACGCCTGGGTATTGCAAGATGACGGCGAAAGAATCGTTTTCTAGTGGTTCGTTACCAGAAAAAATACGTACTTCTACATCAATTGGCTTGGCGCGTGTTTCAACAACCGCGATGGTTTGTGGCAACACATCTGCCGCAATGTAAAGCACATTAGACTTGCTTTTACCTGCGCGTTGAGCAAGCGTCATGGCTTCGGCTGCTGCAGTGCCTTCATCTAACATCGATGAGTTGGCAATGTCCATGCCGGTCATGTCAGTGATCATGGTTTGGAAGTTTAGAATGGCTTCTAAACGACCTTGAGAGATCTCTGGCTGATAGGGGGTGTAAGCGGTGTACCAAGCTGGGTTTTCCAAGATATTGCGTTGGATAACACCTGGGGTATGTGTGCCGTAGTAACCCATGCCAATGTAAGACTTAAATACTTGGTTTTTGCTAGCGATTTCTTTTAGCTCGGCCAATACTTCCGCTTCTGTGCGTGGGCCAGGAAGTGGCATTGCTTCACGGCGGATATTCGCTGGCACAATTGAAGAAATGAACGCTTCCATTGAGTCAAAGCCAAGCTCGCTAAGCATTGCGGTTTGATCATTGCGCGATGGGCCAATGTGACGGCGCTGGAATGCGTCGTGTTGTTCTAGTTCGGTAAGAGAGAGTGGGGTGTTTGGCATCTGATATCACTCCAAGTGATATAAAAACAACAAGGCCGCAGAAGTGGCGGCCTTATCTAGTATTCAATAATTACTGACCGATAAATGCTTTGTAAGCATCTGCATCCATCAATTGCTCAATGTTTGCATCTGCTGCTGGTTTGAGTTTAACAAACCATGCTTCGCCTTCAGGGTCTTCATTCACTAGCGCAGGGTTGTCTACTAGTGCTTCGTTTACTGCAACTACTTCGCCACTAATTGGCATCTTTACATCGGCAGCGGCTTTTACGGATTCGATCACACAGCTTGCGTCACCAGCTTCAACAGTGCTACCTACTTCCGGTAACTCTACAAATACCAAGTCTCCTAGAGAATCTTGTGCGTAGTGAGTAATACCAATAGTCACAGAGCCATCTGCTTCAGGGCGTAGCCATTCGTGATCTTCTGTAAAACGAACTGTCATGATGTTTGCCTTTTTAATCTGAACAATTGTGGGGAGGTTAAGTGCGAAAAATACGGCTTTGTGATATATAAGTCAAATCAATAGTTATAATGATTAGATTTATAATATAAATAAAAGAGGCGCATGTGAAAAACCTTCCAACCGATCTGCTGCGAACCTTTGTGACAGTCATTGATCAGGGCGGCTTCTCGAATGCGGGTGATCTGCTTGGTCGTTCCCAGCCGGCAATCAGTTTGCAAATTAAACGACTAGAAGAATTGGTCGAGGTGTCTCTTTTTCAACGAACAGGAAGAAGTTTTCAGTTATCTGAAGAGGGGCAGGTGCTACTCGCTTATGCACGCTCTATTTTGAACCTAAATGATGAAGCGTTTGCAAGACTGGGCAAGTCGAGCTTATCTGGGGTGGTGCGTTTGGGGGTGCCTAACGAGTTTGCCGACTCATTTTTGCCTGATATCTTGGGAAAGTTTTCTCAGAGTTATCCTGATGTGACGTTGGAAGTGGGATGCGAATTATCAACGCATCTTTTAGCGAAGCTAGATAAAGGAGAGTACGACCTAGTATTTGGCCTACATACGTCTAGCAAAGTAAAAACGACGAGTGAAGGTTGGTCAGAGGAGTTGGTGTGGGTGGGAAGCCCACAGCATGCGGTTTATAGTAAGTCGCCATTGCCTTTGATTGTGGCTCCGATTGGTTGCGTATATCGTCAACGTATCTTAGAAACGCTAGAGCAGATGGGGCGTCCTTGGCGTATTGCGTACACTAGCCCTAGCTTTGGTGGTATTAAAGCTGGTGTGTTGGCGGGGCTAGGTGTCACCGTATTGGCTAAAAGTGCGGTACCAGATGGCGTTCGCGTGTTGGGGGAGGCAGAAAAAATGCCTAAATTGCCTGGCATCCGTGTACATTTGCACTATGATCAAAGCAAGGCGAATGGTGCTGTATTAGGATTGGTTGATTTTATGTCTGCCAGATTGGCGACAACGACTAGCAGTGTCACATCAGCATTATAAACTGTAGGCTGCTTTAGCGATGGAAAGGGAGCAATATGTCAGAAGAAAAAGCGCCAGAGGCGACGCCAGTACCTGCGCCAGAGGCAGTAGCAAAAAGCAAAAAGCAAAAGCTGCTGATGTATGGATTAATCGGCGGTGGTGTACTGCTGATTATTATTAGTGTGGTGGTTGGGTTTTTATTGTCTCGTGGGCACGATACCCCTGCGAAGCATGAAGGAAAATCCGCAGAAGAAGGCCATGCGACCGAAGAGGGTGGGCATGCCGCAGAAGGTGAGCATAAAAAAGAGGAAGGAAAGCAGGATGGTCATCAAACAGATGAGCACGCTGCAAATACACATGGAGCAGAACCTGCTGGACATGGTGAAACCAAAAATGCAGAACATGGTGCGGCTGCCGCAGAGTCTGGTCATGGTGGGAATGATGAGGCTGCCTTAAAGGCTGAAGCAGAAAAGCTAAAGCATGAAGTTGGTCAGTTACAGTTAGATGTGCAAAAGCAAAGCGAAATGCTGACACTGTCTGACGAGGCATCAAAACTGAAGGCGGAGATTGAAGAGCTAAAAGCGAAAAAGTCTGCGCTAGAAGGTGATAAGGTTAAAATTTCTGAAGGCGTTAAACAAATCCGTTCTGGCGAGAAAAAGTGCGTGATGTCTGGTGATCCTGCCAAGCGAATGGATGAGCTACGTGCTTGTCTTGGATTGAGTGGTGCAGCTAGCGGTGGTAAAGAAACGGCGAAAGCTGGAGGCCACGAAGGGCCGCATTGGAGTTATTCTGGTGAAACTGGTCCCGAATATTGGGCGAAACTAAACCCAGAATGGAAACTTTGTTCTGCAGGAAAGACGCAGTCGCCGATTAACTTGGTGGGATCTTATCCTAAAGGTGCGCCGAGCCTTTCTTTTGGCTATAAGTCTGGCGCAATGTCTATTGTGAATAATGGACACACGATTCAAGTCAATTTGAAAGAGGCAGGTGGTGTTGAGTTGGCTGGTAAGAAGTACAGCCTACTGCAGTTCCATTTTCATACGCCAAGTGAAGAGCAGATTAATGGACGACCATCCGATATGGTGATGCACATGGTGCATAAGTCTGATGATGGCAAATTGTTAGTGATTGGTGTCTTGCTGAATAAAGGTAAAGACAACGCTGCATTGAAAGCCGTTTTTGACAATATCCCAAGAGAAGAGGGGGGAGAGAAGTCCCTAGATGCAAAGTTTGATGCAACAAAAATGTTGCCGACAAACAAGGCGTTCTATCACTTTGAAGGCTCGTTGACCACGCCACCATGCTCAGAGGGCGTTCAGTGGTTTGTCCTGAAAGAGCAGGGAAATCTATCACCTAAGCAGTTCGGTTCATTCTCCGGCGTTTATCCATATAACGCGCGACCAATCCAACAAGTGAATGGCCGTAAAATTGTCGAGTAAGTGATTGCGCTTGCCGCCGAGAGTCCAATAAAAAACCTACCACTTGGTAGGTTTTTTATTGCCTGCAGAGCGCGAAAGAATTAGCCGCGGTAGTAGCGTTGAGGGACAAATGGAGTTTTGCTCACCTTCATTGGTACTTGTTTGCCCCGTACTAATGCAAATACGGCGGTGTCTGCTGCTGCGTAAGCTGTCTCTACGTAAGCGAGTGCCATTACGCCTCCTAGGCTAGGACCGAAGCCGCCAGAGGTTACTTTACCAATCACCACGCCATCCGCATTCACGATTTCAGCGCCTTCACGCACGGGGGTGCGTTCTTGGCCTAATAGGCCAACGCGTTTACGGGAAACGCCATTTTGTAATTGAGCCAAGATGGTCGCTGCGCCCGGGAAGCCACCCTCTCGTTCTCCACCTGCACGGCGAGACTTTTGAATTGCCCAGGTAAGGCTAGCTTCGACTGGGCTGGTGCTGGTATCAATATCATGACCATACAAGCACAATCCGGCCTCTAAACGAAGAGAGTCACGCGCGCCAAGACCAATTGGGGCGACATCTTCTAATGCCAACAAGGCACGGCTTAATGCTTCTGCATGGCTATTTGGTACAGAGATTTCAAACCCATCTTCACCAGAGTAACCTGAGCGAGTGACAAAGCATGCGGCGCCTGCTAATTGCAGCGTGCGTGCAGTCATAAATACCCAAGATGAAAAATCTGTTTCTGGACTTAATTTGGCTAGCGCCGCTGCGGCAGTTGGGCCTTGCAGTGCGAGTAGACAGTGTTCTGCAAGTACTTCGATTTCACATTTGCCAGCGAGGTGTGCTTGCATGTGAGCGATATCTTGTTCTTTACAGCCTGCATTGATCACAACAAATAAATGATCGCCCGCATTGGTGATCATTAAATCGTCTAGAATGCCGCCTTCTTCATTGGTGAAGAAGCCATAACGTTGTTGGCCTTCAGGTAGCGTGGTGAGATCAACCGGCACGAGTGTTTCTAATGCGCTAGCAGCATTTGGGCCATGAAGCTTCACTTGGCCCATGTGTGAAACATCAAACAAACCTGCTTTTTCACGGGTGTGAAGGTGCTCTTTAAGAACCCCCATTGGGTATTGCACAGGCATGTCGTAGCCGGCAAAAGGAACCATTTTGGCGCCAAGGTCAACGTGTAGTTGGTAGAGGGCGGTACGGTGGAGGGGTGTATCACTCATCTGGAGCTCCAGTTGTCATTATCTAAACAAATGAGCAACCTCCAGTGGGAGATTGCTCACCATTTCTAATTAAAATAAACTGAAAACAACAGCAGTGATGAATGCGACTTAGTGAATTAACACTCAATCACGTTAACAGGCACTTCAATCACATTAATGGCCAGACCACCACGTGCTGTTTCTTTGTATTTCAGTTTCATGTCTGCACCCGTCTCACGCATGGTTTTAATCACACGATCGAGTGATACAAAATGTTTTCCATCGCCACGCATCGCCATACGTGCAGCGTTAATGGCTTTAATCGATGCCATGGCATTACGTTCAATACACGGCACTTGAACTAAGCCGCCCACAGGGTCGCAGGTTAGGCCAAGGTTGTGTTCCATGCCAATTTCAGCTGCATTTTCTACTTGTTCTGGGCTTAGTCCCATCACTTCAGCTAAGCCGCCTGCCGCCATCGAACATGCAGAACCCACTTCACCTTGGCAGCCAACTTCAGCGCCGCTGATCGAGGCATTTTCTTTGTATAGAATACCAATCGCACCTGCTGTTAGCAGGAAGCGCACGATCCCATCATCGTTCGCGCCCGGGATAAATCGGTGGTAGTAGTGCATGACGGCTGGAATAATCCCAGCGGCACCGTTGGTTGGCGCAGTCACGACTCGGCCACCTGCTGCATTCTCTTCGTTCACGGCTAGCGCGTACAGGTTTACCCAATCCATGGTGGTCAGAGGGTCTTTTAGCGCGGCTTCAGGTTGAGAGGCTAGCTGGCCAAACAGTTCTTTGGCACGGCGACGCACCTTCATGCCACCAGGCAGGATGCCTTCGGTTTTACAGCCTCGCTCTACTGCCCCTTGCATCACTTGCCAAATTTTTAGCAAGCCACTACGAATTTCTTCTTCTGTGCGCCAAGATTTTTCATTCTCTAGCATGATGTCAGAAATGCGCATATTGTGCTTTTGGCACAACGCTAGTAATTCATTGCCTGATTTAAAAGCAAACGGTAATGAGTGATCGTCTGCTTTTAACTGGTCTTTACCTGCATTTTCTTCGTTAACGACGAATCCGCCGCCAACCGAATAATAAATCTTTGCGCGGATTTCTTTGCCTTCCGCGTCATAAGCGGTGAACTTCATACCATTAGGGTGGTAAGGCAAGCTCTGGCGCTTATACATAATTAAATGTTCTTTTTCGACAAAGCGGATGGTTTTATGCCCCATCAAATTGACAGCGTTATCTTTACGAATACGCGCCAACTTGCTTTCTACTTGCTCAACATCTACTAAGTCTGGCAATTCGCCTTCTAGACCTAGCAGAACAGCAGTGTCCGATCCGTGGCCTTTACCCGTTGCCCCAAGCGAACCATACAGTTCTGCTTTAATTGAGCTAACAGCGTCTAGTAAACCATCTTCCTCAATCACACTCACGAACCGCCAAGCCGCGCGCATCGGGCCAACAGTGTGCGAAGAAGAAGGGCCAATCCCTATTTTAAATAAGTCAAAAACGCTGATGCTCATGCTGTGCAACTCCGTGAATAGTCAACATTCACTGCTAAATTGTTATTGTTTTCCTAGCAGCGAATACGAATGAATTTTGAAGCACTGAGAATCGCTTACATTAGCGTCTTTGTGTGTTCGTTATCCGACATATTCCTGCCTGCACTGGTCAGCATGACCGGTTGCTTGGGAAGTTAATCTGAATTGAGTGAAATAACCCAGACTGCTTCAATGGCATCTTATGATGGGTGAAAGGGATTTGTAAAATTAATATTGTTGATTGGTGGATTTATAATATTTATTTATCGAGAGGTTGCTAGCTGCAACCCTCGATAAAGATAACAGTTAAGCGCTGTATCGACTTAAGCTGCTTTGCAGGCTACCCGCTAATTGATTTAGCTCATTAATTTCGCGATCTGCTCCGGCGATCATTTCGGCGGTGACTTGTGCAAGGTTGGCCACTTTTTCAACTGTAATGGCTAATTGCATGCTGGCTGTACTTTCCTCTTGGAGCGCATTGCTAATGTCGGTAACACGAATCTCTGCTTCATTCGTGAGGGATTGAATGTCGCCAACCGCTTTGCCGGCCGTTCTGGCAATGTCTGCTGCCGACTCCACCAAACTGACGTTGGAAGACATTTCCGAGGTGGTTTTTTCTACCGTAGTGCGGATAGATGAAATCACCTCTACAATCTGTTGCGTCGAATTGGTGGTGCGTTCAGCTAGTTTTCTTACTTCATCTGCAACGACTGCAAATCCTCTGCCTTGCTCGCCAGCCCTTGCGGCTTCAATCGATGCATTCAGTGCAAGTAAGTTGGTTTGGTCAGCGATTTCCTTAATAATATTTACGACTTCGCCAATTTGGCGGGCATTGTCATTTAGCGTGGTTAAATTACTCGCTGTCGTACGGATGCTTGCCACTAGCTGATCAATACTGTTGGCGGCCTCATTCACTATTTTGCTGCCCTCTACCGATTGTTGTCCCGCTTTTTGTGCGAAGCGTTGGGTGTCTTGGTTGTTGCCTGTTACCACGGTCAAACTGTTGGACAACTCTTCTACGCCTGCCGCCATCGACATTGCTGCATCCGACTGACTAATACTGTTTTGTTGTACGGTTTGGCTGGTTTGATTTAGATGCGCACTACTTTGATGAATCGCAGAGACGGCTTGTTGTGTTTGGCTTACGAGCCCATGCAATGAGGTCATCAGCTGATTAAATGCTTGAATGGTCTCACCAAACTCATTTTGTTTGTTGTAATTGACTCGCAGCGTCAGGTTCCCGCTACTGATCACCGATTGTGCAGTGTCTCTTAATGCAGCTAAAGGCTTGGAGACGTTAGAGATAACTCGGGTGGCAATTAATAGAAAGATAATGCTTCCACCAATTGCTAGGCCACCTAGAATTATCGCAGTTTGTTTAAAAAATGCATTGGCACCCGTTTGTATGCTTTCTGCCTCTTTCACGATATTTTCTGAGAGCGATTCCATATCGCCTTCTAGTTTTGAAAACGCAGCCTTAAATTGTGCCAGCGCTTCCGCTGTGGGCGCTTGATGGGCCACATAACTATCAGAGAGTTTAGAAGCCAGCATGGTGTAATTGTCTAACGAACTCTTCGTTGACTTCATTTGCGCAGCAAGCTTCTCAGATAAATTGACTTTTTGATTGGCGGAAAATGCGGTTTGTAATGTATTGATATGATCCGCTAAATCTGTTTTTGCGGCTTTAATTTGTGCATCATCATTATTTGCAATTTGAAATGCTTGGATGTCCGCCCGAATAGCATCATGCATCATATCCGCTTGCATTTGGTTTTGAACCACCTGCTGGCTATCAATCAGCCGTCCGACATCGCCTTTTAGCGCAGATAATCCACCTTGGGCGGCAACACCTAGGCCAATGGCAACGATAATTCCCGTCAGTGCAAAGCCATATAACTGATGGCGAATAGAAATGGTTGCCATAAAGTCGTCCCTGTTAGCGATTATCGATAAATTATCCTCATTTCATCTTAGATAGCAACCGTTGAAATATCTAGCAGAATCTATTTATCAAATTGGTAGTTTGACGGTGTTTTTTACTTCTTCCATCACTGCATAGGTATGCGTTTCGCGAACCCCTTTTACTGAACTCAATAACTCATCTAAAAAGGTGCGATATGCATTCATATCTTTTACCCGTGCCTTAATTAGGTAGTCAAACCCGCCTGCTACCATGTGACACTCCATGATCTGAGGCATTTTCTTTGCGGCATCTTTAAAAGAGGCAAAAGATTCTGGTGTGGTTCTATCTAAAGAGACTTCCACAAACACCAGCAATCCAACCCCCATGAGATTTGGGTCTAGCACTGCCATGTAATGCCGGATATAGCCATGAAACTGCAATCGTTTAACGCGTTCTAGGCAGGCAGCAGGGGAGAGGTGTACTTGTTTGGCTAATTCCACATTGGTCATTTTTCCGTCGTCTTGCAAAAACTTCAAAATGGCCTTATCAGTCCGATCGAGGGTAATCATCGTTTTTTACTTTGCGTGTTAATAATTATATTTGGCAATACTGTTCTTGTTCTAACTATAGTTCTGTAAAAACTCTAAATTACCAAACCCTATTTGTCAAAAACATCCATATCATGAACAAAAATTTCCAGCCCCATCTGGACATTTTTTTGTTGGTGATTGCAGTAATTTTAGGGGGTAGTCAGCGGATATTTAGGCTACCCCCAATTTATTGTGAAAAGCAGAAAAGAATAATCAGCCTACTCTCAGAGTTGGTAAAGGCAGCCCCACAGAGGGCAATGTCTATAATGAATACATAGTAATTTTGAATGAATCGGAAACCTTGAACATGAATACAACACCCTCTCCTGTTCCTCCGGTCGCCCCAGGATTGCCAACCCTTCGTCCACGGTTTTTAATGGATGAAGCGGAGGCGCTACGTCCGCTACTAGAAGCGGCAACGCTGCCGGTAGCCAAGCGACAACAAGTACAAGAAACCGCGAAACAATTGGTTTCTAAAGTACGTACCAAAAAGCTAACTAAGTTAGATGCTTTCTTGCAGGAATACGGACTGGATACCCAGGAAGGGGTGATCCTGATGTGTTTGGCGGAAGCCTTGTTGCGTATTCCTGATACAGAAACGCAAGATGCCTTGATCCGTGGATTACTATCCAAGGGGGAATGGCAAAAACACATGGGAAGTTCAACTTCTTGGTTGGTGAATGCCTCTACTTGGGGCTTGATGCTCTCTGGCAAAATCCTGAGCTGGACCAAAGATCCTGGCATTATCATCTCTCGTCTAACCACAAAACTGGGTGATGTGACCCTGCGCCAAGGCGTGAAAACCGCCATGGGTATTCTGGCGAAAGAGTTTGTGATCGGTGAGACCATCCAGGATGCGCTGAAAGAATCTTCTGCGCTACCAGAATTCCGTTACTCCTTCGATATGTTGGGTGAGGCAGCATTTACAGCTCAAGATGCAGCCCGCTATTACAAAGATTACCAAGATGCGATCGCCGCCTTGGCCTGCCCGCCAGCAAGTGATTTCTTTGGCCGCAACAGTATTTCGGTCAAGCTATCTGCGTTGCACCCACGTTACGACTACACCAAGCGTGAGCGTGTGCTGAGCGAAATGGTGCCGATGGTGCTAAAGCTTTGCGAGCAAGCACGCGATGCCAATATTCTGTTGACGTTAGATGCCGAAGAAGCCGATCGCTTGGAGCTTTCGCTAGAGTTGCTGGATGCGTTATTGGCTGCGCCTAGCCTGAAAGGTTGGGATGGTTTGGGCTTGGCTGTTCAGGCCTACCAAAAACGTGCACCACTCGTGATTGACTGGTTGGCAGAGCGTGCCCGTTTCCACGGCAAGACCATTCCGGTGCGTCTGGTAAAAGGCGCTTACTGGGATGCAGAAATTAAGCGTGCGCAGTTGGCGGGCTTAGAAGGCTTCCCTGTTTACACCAAGAAAACCCATACTGACGTGTCTTATATGGCATGTGGTCGCCGTATGTTGTCACATGGTGATGCCTTCTACCCGCAATTTGCGACACATAACGCACATACCGTTGGCTACTTCTTAACGCTAACTCGCGGAGATGGCGCTGAATTCAAAGGTGCAGACTTCGAGTTCCAACGCCTGCATGGCATGGGCGAAATGCTACATCGTTCGCAAATGGAAAAATTCAATGTGCCAGTCCGTGTGTACGCACCAGTCGGCTCTTTCCATACCTTGCTTCCTTATTTGGTTCGCCGCTTGCTAGAGAATGGTGCCAATAGCTCATTCGTAAACCGCTTGGGTGATGCGAGCCTACCAATCGATGATGTGGTGGCAGATCCAATCAAAAAAGTGGAAGCAACCGATCTTTCCGGACACAGCAAAATTGCATTGCCAATCAATATCTTTGGCAACGACAGACAAAATTCCAAAGGGCTTAACATGGCTGACTTAGACGTACTGACCCCACTACAATCTGAATTAGAAAAACATTACGCACGCCAATGGCAAGCCTGCCCAATTATTGGTGGTGAGCGTCGTGGTGGCAATGCAGTGAATGTATTTAACCCAGCAAACATGAGCGAGCAAATCGGTATGGTCGCTTCTGCCGATGAAGCGATGATCGATGAGGCAATGAAAGTTGCTGATGCAGCATCTGAAGAGTGGAGCCAAACGCCGGTTGAAGTCCGTGCTGCGGCGCTATACCGTGCGGCTAACTTGTTAGAAACCAATCAGGCAGAATTGATTGCTATCTTGGTTCGTGAAGCTGGTAAGACACTGAATGATGCACTAGGTGAAGTGCGCGAGGCCGTAGACTTCTGCCGATTCTACGCCAATGAAGCTCGTCGCTTGATGGGACAGCCAATCCAATTGCCAGCTGTTACTGGTGAAGATAACCAACTCATCTTGGCTGGTCGTGGCGTGTTCTTCTGCGTGTCACCTTGGAACTTCCCATTGGCCATCTTCTTGGGCCAAATTACCGCCGCTATCGCTGCGGGTAATGCCGTGATTGCAAAACCAGCAGGCCAAACCTCGCTGATTGCTTACCGCTCGGTTGAATTGCTACTAGAAGCCGGTATTCCTGGTGGTGTGCTTAACTATGTGCCTGGTTCTGGTTCAAAAATTGGTCGCCAAGTAATTAACGATCCTCGCCTAGACGGTGTGGTCTTTACTGGTTCAACCGAAGTGGCTCAGCAACTATTCCGTGGCTTGGCTAATCGTGACGGTGCCATCTTGCCGCTAATCGCAGAAACCGGCGGTATGAACGCCATGATCGTGGATAGCTCTGCGTTACCAGAACAAGTGGTATCCGACGTGATCATGTCAGCGTTTAACAGCGCGGGCCAACGCTGTTCAGCACTACGTCTACTCTTTGTACAAGACGACGTTGCTGATCACACTATCAAGCTACTGAAAGGTGCAATGGCTGAACAGCAGCTGGGTAACCCAGCGCTGATTCAAAGCGACATTGGCCCAGTGATTGATGTGAATGCAAAGATCGAACTAGAACGCTACATTGCCGGCCTTCGCCAAACCGCCAAAGAAATCGCGACTGCAGCATTACCGGCTGATGCATCACGTGGCAACTTTGTAGCACCAGTAGCGTTTGAAATTACGCTAGACCAATTGCCAGAGCGTGAAGTATTTGGCCCTGTGCTACATGTGATTCGTTGGAAAGCGGGCGAACTACAGAACATCCTAGCCGCTATTCACAAAACTGGTTATGGCCTAACACTAGGTATCCACAGTCGTATCGATGCGCATATCGACTGGATCAAGAAAAACGCACGTATCGGTAATATCTATGTAAACCGTAACCAGATTGGCGCGGTGGTAGGTACCCAGCCATTTGGTGGGGAAGGCCTATCTGGTACGGGTTATAAAGCAGGTGGCCCACACTACCTACTCAAGTTTACAACCGAGCGTGCTATTTCTGTAAATACTACCGCTGCGGGTGGTAATGCATCACTACTTGCATTGGGTGGTGAAGGCTAAGTTTTCCTAACCCTTGTAACAACTCTCTCCAAGTTAGGTTTGCCGGGGCAATGCCCCGGCATTTTTTTGTGCAAGACACGTCGGAAATACTCATCCGTCAAGCGGGAATTTCGTTAAAATATCGCTATGACTAAGAAACAACCAATTCCCCTTTATCGTTATTTTCCGCTACAGTTTGCAAACGGAAATGTCGTGAAACGCTTTGCAAAGCCCTGCTTAAAATGCGGGGAATGGGTAGAGTTACCACATATGTATGGCGTGGTTAAGCAACAAGCAGAGCGTGCCTTTTTATCTGCAAATGCTGAATGCCCGAAGTGTGCTCACAAATTTGCTGTTGATTGCATGATTACGTCAGAAAAACTCGTCGTCAAAATGCATTTGCCGCATGCTTTTATGCTTTGGTATCTGTTAAGAACTACCCCTACACCACCAGCCATCTCCGCTGCAAGTCAGCAAGCGGTTGCGCAAGCCTCCCTCAAACCTGTGGCGATGTCCGAAGTAGAGTTAGCGGTAGATCAACTTGGGCAATACCAAGGAAAACCAATTCCAGCGGCCGTGAGCTACAAAGGGGAGTGGTATGATTTTGAACGAGTGGCCATGAAGCAAGAGCGGGCATTGGCAAAAGAAGAGTTATGGCTAGATGCCGGGCTTATCTTTAAAAAAAGGGGCTAATGTAGCCCCTTGTTTCGTTTGCCTGCGTTAGCTATTTTCCTGAAGTCGCCAACTGCCTTTTCCTTCCAAGACCAATGAATATTGGTGGTGTGCAATGAGTGTGCTGCGATGCCCCACACTAACAATCAGTGTGTTAGGTAACTCGCTGCGAAGCATTGAATACATGGCATCCTCTAGCCCTTCATCCATTGCAGAAGTCGCTTCATCTAGAAAGATCGCCTCGGGTTTAGATAGTAGCGCGCGGCCAAACGCTAATCGCTGTTGTTCGCCTAGCGATAAAATACGCGTCCAATCCTCTTCCTCTGTAATACGCTTGCCTAAGTGACCTAACTGCACCTTCTGCAAAACGTCACAAATTTCCGCATCACTAAATGCCTCTTCTGCTAATGGGTAGCAAAGCCCCATTTTTAGGCTACCTAATGGCATGTAGGCTTTTTGCGATAAAAATAAGCGCTTATCCGCCTCTGGGATGACGACATGGCCGCTAGCAAAAGGCCATAATCCTGCCAAACTGCGAAGTAGGGTGGTCTTTCCACTGCCAGATTTGCCTTTAATTAACAAAGACTCCCCTTTGCCGACAGACAGGTTTAAATCTGTCAGCATCGTTTCTTCTGTTGGGCTTAACACGCATAGGTGTCTTGTCTCTAGTTTCTCGCCAATTTCAATATCTGCTGTTGGCAGCCTGTCTGCCGCATTAATCGCACGAGAAAAACCAGTCAAACGATTAATTACTGCGCGGTAGTTGGCAAATGAATCATAAGACGTACGGATAAAAGATAACGCATCCTGCACCTGTCCAAATGCTTGTGAGGTTTGCATGACATCCCCCAACGATATCTGCTTACTCAAAAAACGTGGCGCCTGAACAATAAAGGGGAAAACTACCGCCGCTTGGCTAATAGTTAAGTTAAAGCCTTGAAACTTGATGGATCGGAAGACGATCTCCCAAGCATTAGCAATCACGGCAAAGAATCGATTATCTAAGATACCACGCTCAATTTTTTCGCCTTTAAAAAAGGCGACGCTTTCACCGTATTCTCTTAAGCGAATGAGTGCATAACGGTAGTTCGCGCTTAACTGTTCATTTAAGAAGTTTAATTTGACGAGCGGTCGGCCAATCCGAATCGCTAATAAAGTGGCAATAAATACGTAGATATAAACTAAAAAGACCATTGCACGAGGGATATCAGTGCCAAATAAATGTAAGGCACCAGACAAACCCCAGAGAATCGTCGTGAATTCGATGAGAGATACGACAGCATCAACTAATCCAAGCGATAGCGTCATCGTGCTATCCGTAAAGGTATTAATATCTTGTTGAATACGTTGATCTGGGTTATCCGCATCCTCCGCTAAATATTGGGTGCGAAAATAAGCTTGTTCTTTGGTCCAGCGCCCTAAGAAACGCTCGTTTAGCCACACTCTCCAGCGAATCTGAAAAGATTGCTGCAGGTAGTAATACAGCAAGGCACGCACAACATGAATCGTCGCGAGCACAGAGAAAATGGCTAAAAATAGCCAAAATGCTTTGGCATCTACTTTTTGCAAGGCGTTGTAAAACCCGTTATACCAGAATGAAAACAAAACATTCATTCGAACGGAGAACAGCGTAAAGAGGAGAAGTAATGCAACCGTAGCCAACGGTTTTTTGCTACGTTTAGGGCAAAAATAGGGCCAAGCAATATCTGCAATCTGGCGGCCCCATTTCGTCGTTCGTGCAAGCGTGAAGCAAGTGACAGAAAAAATAATGACTGTGATAAAAAATGCCTTCACCAGCCATAGTAAACTGGTGCTTACCTCATGATTCCAATCCATTCTTGCCCTTTCCCTTTTGCATGACCTTTATCATGCCACGCAAAATATCTACTTCTTCTTTTTCTAATTGTTTACGTCCAAACAAGCGACGCAGTCTTGGCATCAACCGTTTCGGGTTGGCGGGGTTTAGAAATCCTACTTCAATTAAAGATTGCTCAAGATGCTGGTAAAACAACTCGATTTCTTCATGGGTAGCAAGTTGGTGACGTTCCACCACATTTTCTACTGAGGTATTAATTGCCATCCGGCATTCATAGGTCAGTACCTGCACAGCTTGAGCAAGGTTTAGAGAAGAATAGACCGGATTGGTAGGAATTGTCACTAGTAGGTTGCAAAGAGAAACCTCTTCAATCGACAAACCATTTGTTTCATTGCCAAAAACAAGGGCGACTTCCTCTGTTTGGGCAAGATCGCATAGATGTGCAGCACAACGACGCGCATCCATCAGTTCTGGGCCTAACTCACGGCGTCTGCTAGTCAGTGCCGCAGCAACGACAGTACCTTCTAATGCTTTTGCTAATGAGTCCACAACGATTGCGTTTTCAAGTACATCGGCAGCGCCACTCGCGCGAGTTGTTGCTTCCTCATCTGGAAAATGCTTTGGGTTCACGAGGTATAATTTCGATAAACCCATGTTTTTCATTGCTCTCGCCGTTGCGCCAATATTGCCAGGGTGAGAAGTGTGAGAAAGCACCACTCGAATGCGATTCAGTGGCAAATCTGCTGAAAGATCGATTTTTTCAAGAATTGATTTCACGTTAGTACTTGTTTTTATTTATAATGTTAAAATTCGATGAATCGATGGGGCGTGCCTCATTTCGATTCAACACATGTTCTTTGACAGTATTTTAGTAACACCGACACAAAGCATTGTTGCTTTCGGTGTTCATTGCTTCTTTTACAAACAGGTCTGACTCATGCAATCACATCCTATGCTCAACATTGCGGTGAAAGCTGCTCGCCGTGCAGCAAGCGTAATCACCCGCGCAAGCCGTAATTTGGACACACTTACCGTTCAATCCAAACAGCCAAACGATTTAGTAAGTGAAGTGGATCGTGCTGCAGAAGCTACCATTATTCAGACCATTCAAGAAGCGTATCCTGACCATGCTATTTTAGCAGAAGAAAGCGGTCAAATTGGTGACTCAGAGTACGTTTGGGTTATCGATCCTCTAGACGGTACCACCAACTTCCTTCACGGCTTCCCTCATTATTGTGTTTCTATTGCGTTGTTGCACAAAGGTGTACCAACTCAAGCGGTTGTTTACGATCCAAACCGTAACCATCTATTCACCGCAAGCCGTGGCGCTGGTGCGTTCTTAGATGGACGTCGTATTCGTGTATCTAAGAAAACACAATTGTCAGAAGCACTGCTATCTACCGGTTTTCCATATCGCGAATTAGAAAATCTAGACACCTATGTGACTACGTTCAAAGAGTTTACGCTGAAATCACAAGGGATCCGTCGTCCTGGTTCCGCCGCACTAGACTTGGCTTATATTGCTGCTGGCTGGGTAGATGGCTTCTGGGAGTTTGGTTTGGCACCTTGGGATATCGCTGCAGGCGCGTTACTAATTAAAGAGGCTGGTGGTTTGGTGACAGACTTTGCTGGTGAAGAAGGTTTCATGGAGAGCGGTAATGTGCTTGCAGGTACACCACGTGTATTTGGCCAGATGTTGCAAGTATTGCAACCATTGCTACCAAAGCCTGTTGATCCAGATAGCTTTGCTGCACAAAATTAATTCCGTGCATTGAAGTAATAAAAAAGGCCAAGCTTGCTTGGCCTTTTTTATTTGTCGAGTTGGCTTATTTGCAGCCAATCATCCCGTTTGAGGCGTACGGTTTTAAGCCAACGCTACATTTCATCGGTTCTGCAGGTGGTAAGGCGCGGCAGCTAAAGGCACCGTTCTTTTTTACAGATCCTGGGGTGATTTCCCATCCACTAGGGCAGGCTGGGGCACGTACACCACTCACTTTGAATGTTGTAGATGCTTGCCCCTTACAGTTGTTCACATTGTTGTGATCCACGCCAATTGCTTTGGCTGTATATGTGCCAGGCTTTGCATATACGTGCTGAACTTCTTTTGGTAGCCCTTGGTGAACTTCAATGAATTCTTGCGTTCCATCTCCGTACTCAACGGAAATCGCACAGTCCATGGTGCCATTTTTATTGCCATCAATTTTCAGTATGGCGGGTTCGCCAATCACAGCCGTTGCAGGTGATACAGTGAGTGAGCTAATTTCTGGACGGCTAAACATATCCGCTGCTTGACTAGTTTGCGCAGCTAAAGCAATTCCACTAACTACTAACGTTGTTAAAAATTTTGACATGACACCGTTCTCCATTTGTTGGTTTCTGGTAAACAAATTAACAAACTAGCTGAACAATGTCCATTCATGACAAAAAATTTAACACTTTCACTTTTTTGTGTGCAGTTTTAACATGGCGGCTGAAAAGTCACCCTTAATCACTTCGGTTAAAACGCTAGTGGCAGCATCTAGTGACTTATCTATTTCAATTTGCTCATTCAGTGTTGGCGCTTTTAGTACAAAATTCGCTACTTGAGATTTGTCGCCGGGGTGACCAATGCCAACACGTAAGCGCCAGAAATTTGGGCTGCCTAGATGCGCGATAATGTCTTTTAAGCCATTGTGTCCACCATGACCACCACCTTGTTTTAGTTTAATGCTGCCAGGAGGGATATCTAGCTCATCATGTACAACTAAAATTTCTTCAGGTGTGATTTTATAAAACTTTGCAAGCGAACCAACAGCCTGGCCACTTCGATTCATAAAGGTCATTGGTTTTTGAAGCCAAGTCTCTTCGTCAGCTAGTTTTACTCTTGCCACTTCTCCTGAAAACTTACCTTCTACACGCATTGTGCCCCCACCTTTGCGCGCAAGCTGGTCTACCCACCAAAAGCCCGCATTATGGCGAGTTGACTCGTATTCATTGCCAGGATTACCTAATCCAACTATCAGCTTTATTGGCATGAAAATTTCCTTTGTAACAACGCATGTAACGGATCAAAAAAATACAAAACAAAAAACCCGCATGTGTTTGCATGCGGGTTTTTAATCTATCGCAAGGCGATAGTGCCTGACAGCTAAAGATTAACCGCGAACAGCAGCAATCGCAGCAACAGCCAAGTCACCAGCTTGAGCAACTAGCTCAACGCCTTTTGGCAGTTTTAGTTCAGACAAGTGAATTGCTGATTCAGCAGTTAGGCCAACCAAGTCAACTTCGATGAACTCTGGTAGGTCTGCTGGCAAGCAAGAAACTTGAACTTCAGTCAAGATGTGGTTAACGATACCGCCGCCAAGCTTAACGCCTGGGCAAACATCACCATTAACAAAGTGCAAAGGCACTTTCATTTGTAGTTTCTGATCTGCAGCAACGCGCTGGAAATCAATGTGCAAAACTTGTTGTTTGTACGCGTGCCATTGGGTAGCGCGCAACAAAACTTGTTCAGTTTTGCCATCAACAACTAGGTCAAGAATTGAGCTGTGGAAAGCTTCGTTCTGTAGTGCGTAGTATGTTGAGTTGTGATCTAGTTCGATAGAAACAGCAGCAGTGTTGCCACCGTAAACGATACCAGGAACTTTGCCTGCACGGCGAAGGCGGCGGCTCGCACCCGAACCTTCTTGTGCACGAGCTTGTGCAATAACTTCGATAGCCATTTTGAATTACCTTATAAACAGGTTTTAAAATATAAAGCTGTTATCCGCGACCAGATAACAGCAAGAGAGCAGGTTTCCCCGCTCATTCGCTTGCCTTTATTTACAATTAGTCTGCAAATAAAGAGCTTACAGAATCCTCATTGCTGATTCGCTTAATTGTCTTCGCTAACAGTTTGGCGATAGATAGTGAGCGAATCTTCTCGCATTCTTGTGCTTGTGGACTGAGTGGAATGGTGTTCGTTACCACTAATTCATCCAATGCGCTTTGCGCAATACGCTCAACAGCTGGGCCAGAAAGCACAGGGTGAGTGGTGTACGCTAATACTTTTTCAGCGCCATGCTGTTTTAGTGCATCGGCTGCTTTACATAGCGTATTTGCAGTATCCACCATGTCGTCCATGATCACGCAGGTACGGCCTTCAACATCGCCAATGATATTCATCACTTCGGCAACGTTTGCTTTAGGGCGACGTTTGTCAATGATGGCTAAATCAGAGTTTAGTAATTTTGCCATAGCGCGAGCACGAAGTACGCCACCAACGTCAGGAGAAACAACCATTAAATTAGGGTAGTTCTTCTGAACTAGGTCTTCTAGTAGAAGAGGAGTGGCGTAAATGTTATCGACAGGGATATCAAAGAAGCCTTGAATTTGGTCTGCGTGCAAATCAACGGTCAGTACACGGTCAACACCCGCAGAAACTAACATGTTTGCCACAACTTTTGCTGAGATCGGTACGCGTACAGAACGTGGACGGCGATCTTGGCGAGCATAACCAAAATAAGGAATAGCAGCGGTAATACGACCAGCAGAAGCACGTTTTAGTGCGTCAACAATCAACAAGACTTCCATTAGGTTGTCATTGGTTGGCTGACAGGTAGATTGCAACACGAATACATCGCGGCCGCGCACATTCTCAAGAAGTTCGACAGTTACTTCGCCGTCTGAAAATCTACCAACTGTCGCATTCCCTAAAGGGATGTCCAGATGGTGAACAACTTCTTCAGCGAGTGCCGGATTACCGTTGCCGGTAAATACCATCAGATTATTGTACGCCATCTTCGATTCTCCGCTTGCCTGCATTTTAGCGTCTTTAACAAACAAAAAGCGTGGCCACTTGGCTCACGCTTTTTTATTTTAATAACCGGTGGCTGGGGAGGTAGGGATCGAACCTACGAATGCCGGAATCAAAATCCGGTGCCTTACCACTTGGCGACTCCCCAGTTGTTTTAGCATTTATGCTGTCTTAGCCATGCTGTGTAGAGGGTGCGAATTATAACCACGAACTACTTTGCTTGGCAAGTGTTTTGGCAGAATTTTTTTTGCTGATTCTGCCGTTTGCTGGTCGTCGAACTCAACAAACACACACGCTCCGGAACCTGTCATGATTGCTTTGCCAAATTGGCTTAGTAACTCGACTGCTTCAGCAACTTCTTTAAACTGCTTACAAGCTATTGGTTGTAAGTCGTTTTTAAGTGATTGCTGCGTGCATTCACGGAAGTCCGGCATTATGATGGTAGGAGTGTCTCTTGTCAATAGGGGGTCTTTAAAAATTTCAACTGTAGGTACATTCACTTGCGGCATTGCTAATAGATAGTATTTTTCAGGCACCTCAATTTTTTGAAGTTTTTCACCAATGCCTTCTGCAAAAGCGGAATGTCCAAAGATGAATATAGGGACATCTGCGCCGAGTTGTAAGCCTAATCGCTGTAAGGTTTCATTATCTAGATTCGTATTCCATAACAGATTTAAGGCAATAAGCACCGTTGCTGCGTTAGAACTCCCCCCGCCAAGTCCGCCTCCCATCGGGATGTTCTTATTAACCGCTATGTCTGCCCCTAATGTGCTCCCTGTATATGTTTTTAACAGTAACGCAGCTTTGTAGCAAAGATCATTTTCAAATGGGATACCGTCTAAGGGTTGGCTGCTTAATAGTTGCCCATCTTCACGAACATTAATTTTTACTTCATCTATTAAGTCAATGAAGGTAAATGCGGTTTGAAGTAGGTGATAGCCATCATCTCTTCTTCCCGTGACATGAAGAAAGAGGTTGATTTTGGCTGGGGACGGAAATATATGATGCATTATTTGATCTTGGCTTACTTGTCTTGATTGGGTATTGCTTTAAAGGCTGGGCCGGTCGCCCATTCGTCAATCACAATTCTAATTTGAAGTGATTCTCTTGATAAATTTATTTTTTTGGGCAAATTGTTTGCGCTGTCTATCGATAAATACCTGATGGTCCATCCTGCTTGTTCAAGCGTGCTAACGCCATCGATGCTAGAAAACTGAAATGCGCCTGAGCGGCTAACATCATCAGGTCTGCCAAGTATCCAATTACGCAAGCCTGTTAATGGTAGTTGCCAGCCTAGAACTTCCTCAGTTAAAGATTCTGGGTCTTTCGCTTCCCATGTTTTATCACTAGTAACCAAGATCGTATTTGAAGGCGTATTTGCCAGCGTGGCTACCGTTTGTCCTAAAGGTCCTTCTAATCTAACCCAGTCGCCTTTGCTACCATGCTTCCAGTACACCTGTACTTGATCGGATTGGTCATCATGTTTGATGCCAAGGCGTCCGTTGGTTTCAAATACCATCTCACCAGTGTCTGGTTCATCTTTGGTGCTAACACTGCTGCAGGCGGCTAAAAAAACTGTCAAAAACACAATGCTGAAAGCACGGAAATACAAATGAAAATTTGGTATGAGTGGCATTAATTTGCGTTCAATCTTTTAATGGTTTCTGCGACTTCAGTGCGATCGGGCGATTTTTGTTGGGATGCATTCCATATTTTTCTTGCATCCTCTTTTTTGCCATTTACCCATAGCACCTCACCGTAGTGCGCTGCAATTTCTGCATCGTCTTCCATTTCGTAGGCTTTACGTAAATTGGTTTCTGCCTCAGTAAGGCGTCCTAGCCGGTATTGCGCCCACCCTAGGCTGTCAATATAAGCTGGGTTGTCAGGCTCAAGTGCTAACGCTTGCTCAATGAGAGGAAGTCCTTCTTCCGCTTTTCCTAACTGGTCAGCCATCGTATAACCTAGCGCATTTAATGATCTGGCGTGTTTTGGCTCTAATGCGATCGCTTCTTTGAGATCGGTTTCTAGTTGCTTGCTGTTGCCAAGTTGATCGGCCAGCATGGCTCTTTCGTAGTAAAGATCAGGGTTCTTTTTGTCTGTGCTGATTCGTTGGCTAACCAATTGGTATGCATCGTCTAGGCGGTGAGCATGCTTTAGTAAAATAAGCTTTGCATCGCTAAATTGTTTTTGCATAGCGGGTTGTTGTTCAATAGCCTTGTCTAATAAGTCAATTGCACGGTTGTATTCTTTTTTGCCATCTAAAATGTCTGCAACGCGCAATTGTGCGCCTGCGAAACTACTGCCTGTTACCTGAAGGTAGTAGGCAATCGCATTTTCAGGTTGGTTTTTCTTTTCTTCGATTTCTCCAAGCAGAAGGTAAACTGCATCTTGATCCGAATAATCTAGGTCAAGAGACTGTTGAAGCGAGGCTTCGGCCTTGGCTAAATCACCAGATTGTAGTGATAAAATACCAATCGCGTAGGAGATGTCGGGATTATCTGGTTTTTGGCGTTGGGCAATTTCAAAGGCTCCTTTGGCTTTTGCAAATTGCCTATCGGTGACTAATAATCTTGCATAGGCCAATCTCGCCTCGGTTGCATTTGGATATTTATTAACAAAGCCTTCAAGAAGCGTAATCCCTGTCTTCATATCTTGCTTAGCGGATAGTCGCGCATACTGAATAAATGCAGGCTCCCAGTCTGGCTTTAACTGAATAGCATGCTTTAAATGGGTGATAACGCTTTCGTCATCTCCTCTTGCTTCTGCTGCATAGGCTTTCGCCCACCATGCCTCTGCTAAGCTAGGGTAGCCGTCTGCCATTTCATCTAGCATCGTCGCGCTAACTGTTTTTTGGGTGGCTTCCGAAGCTCTTGCGGCTAGCGTAATCCAAATTGCACCCGCTTTATCAGGATTGTCCTTTAATATATTTTCAAGTTGAGCTCTGTACTGCAACGGGTTTGGGCTCTTAAATATAAGAGAGATTAACCAGTCTTGTGCAATCGGGTCTTCTTTGTCTAAATGATTCCATATAGAAACGAACTCAAGTGCATTCCCGTATCTACCTGCGCGAATAGCGGCTTCTACACCTTGCCTTGCGATCAGTGGGTTAGGGTAGTCCTTTAATAATTGCGCATACAATGGGATAGATAGCCCTGGCTGACCACGCTGTTTAGCTACCTCTGCAATTAAATAGCGGTAAACGGATTGTAAGTATTTTTGATCTTGTAGAAGGTTTTCTTTTTCTGTTGAACCTTGAGGTGCGGCGATTGCTCCTCCGGTAATACATAACCATCCCAACATTGCGGCTATCCAGCGGTTCATTCCAAGAATCCTTTCTTATTAATTTTTTGCTTAGGCGCTATTTTTATCTGGTAATGCCATTGAGTTTCATTAAGCACTATTTACTTCAGAGTGTAGCTGAGGGGAAAAGGTTCTGAAATGGCTTTTTCTGATTGCAGATGAAAATGTATAACAATTAATATCATGTTTCGTTAAAGATAAAAAGATATCTGTATGCCTGAATTACCAGAGGTGGAGACTACAAAAAAGGGAATTGCTCCTCATGTAGAGGGAGCAATTGTTTCTGCGGTAGTTGTTCGACAACCCAAGTTGAGATGGCCAGTTACTCCTGGTCTGGATTCTCTGTTGATTGGTAAGCGGTTGCTAAAAGTCGAGAGGCGAGCAAAGTACTTGTTATTGGATTTTGGTGAGGGTTGGTTGTTAATTCACTTGGGTATGTCTGGCTCGTTACGTGTTTTGACCATTGATACTGAATTAAAAAAGCATGATCACATAGACATCTCTTTTACGGATCCAGAGGATAATCGGTCAATCATTCTGCGATATCACGACCCTCGTCGATTTGGTGCGGTGTTGTGGATACCTGATCACTGGTCAATCCATCCCTTGCTTGCTAAATTGGGACCCGAGCCGCTAACGGATGCATTTAATAAAGAATACTTGTACAACAAAATGCGGACGCTTCGCACTCCAATCAAAACGACCATTATGGATCAGTCTGTCGTCGTGGGGGTTGGGAATATCTACGCGTCGGAATCTTTGTTTTCATCGAAAATACATCCTCAGCAACCAGCTAATACCCTATCTGTTGAAGATTGCGAATTGCTTGTGCGTGAAATAAAACAGACTTTGCAGCTGGCAATTCAAAGTGGGGGAAGTACTTTACGAGATTATGTGAACTCAGCTGGTGATACTGGCTATTTTCAGCATGTGTTTAAAGTATATGATCGTGCAGGTGAGGGGTGTGTTGTCTGCAGTAAGCCGATTGAGCTAATTAGACTCGGTCAGAGAAGTACCTTTTTTTGTTCAAATTGTCAGTCTTTACGCTGAACGGACGTTTTTTTTGGATGGCTGGTGTTTACAGTCTGATTGACGTATGCCAACATCCTTATTCGTTGAAGTTAGTCCAGCAGGGCTTTACCTGTTGCGAAATGGAGAGTGAAATTGAGCCAAGATGCGTTGTCAGCTGATTTAAGTGCATACCACAACTGGCGTGAGCAAATTGTTCGTTCAGTGAATCAATTGCAGAAATGGTTAACCGAGCACGATCTAAATGATGCTCAGTTAATGCTCCGTAGCCAGCAGCTTGTTGAGCGCCTGAGGGACGATAAATTAAATATTGCTTTCGTTGCTGAATTTTCACGTGGCAAGTCAGAGCTCATTAACTCAATCTTTTTTGCGGGTTACGGTCAGAGAATTCTGCCTTCCTCTGCTGGACGCACTACGATGTGTCCAACCGAGTTAATGTATGACTCGCTTCGCCCTATTTCTATTCAACTATTACCAATTGAAACCAGAGATAGTTCGACTACAACTGCCGAATATAAACGCTACGCAGACGAGTGGATGACCATTCCACTGGATCTTGATTCTGCTGATGCAATGATGTCTGCCTTTCAGAGAGTTGGTGAGACCAAACGTGTGCCAACAGAGGTTGCCAAGCGGTACGGACTTTTTAACGAAGATGACCAAGATTCGTTAGTAACCGTTCACGCAGACGGAACGGTAGATATTCCTTGCTGGCGACACGCAATCATCAACTTCCCTCATCCATTATTGCAACAAGGATTGGTCATTCTTGATACGCCCGGACTAAATGCAATTGGTGCCGAGCCTGAGTTGACCCTTTCAATGTTGCCTTCTGCACATGCGATTGTATTTATCTTAGGTGCGGATACAGGGGTGACTCGTTCTGACCTGGATATTTGGCGGGAATACATCGCAGGTCATGGCCGTTCTGGTGGTCGTGTTGTTGTATTAAATAAGATTGATGGATTGTGGGATCCGCTGAAAACAGAAGCCGAGATTGATGCAGAAATTTCCAAACAGGTGGTGGAAAGTGCAGAACTGCTAGGTCTGAAATCAACGCAAGTGTTTCCTGTCTCTGCACAAAAAGGCTTGGTTGCAAAAATTCAAGGCGATGCTGGCTTGTTGGCGAAAAGTAGAATGCCAGCACTGGAAGCTGCTATTGCTGAAGGATTAATTCCTGCGAAGCAAGATATTGTTCGCGATGCTACTCAAAATGAAATTGAAGTCATGGTGAGTGATGTTCGCAGTATTCTTCAGGCTAGAAATGCGGGTATTCAAGAGCAGTTAGATGAGTTGCGCGCGCTCAAAGGCAAAAATAGAGACACGATTGTTAGCATGCTAGACAAAATCGCTGAAGAAAAACAGCGGTTTGAGAAGGGTCTTGCTCAGTTTCAAGCATTGCGTAGCGTATTCTCTCAGCAAACCAATATTTTATTTGGCTTCTTGGGTAAGGATGCTTTGAAGGCGGAGATTCAATCTGTTCGCGAGTCTATGCAAAAGAGTATGTTGTCTGCAGGCTTGTCGTCTGCGATGAACGGTTTCTTTAGAACGGTGAATGATCGTCTCACGCAAGCGGCGGGGCAGGTAACAGAAATTCAAGCGATGATGGGTGGAATGTATCAAAAATTTAGCCAAGAGCATGGATTGGCGAAAGTGACGCCATCTCCATTCTCTACGTTGAAATACCATAAAGAGATTAATCGCTTGGAGAAAGTCTATAGAGCGCACTTCTCTGGTTTTGGTACGATGCTTACCACTAGGCAAGAAACGCTAACGCACAAATTCTTCGAAACCATTGCAAACAATGTCGTCTATGTTTTTGATGTTGCGAATAGAGATGTAGAGGCGTGGCTGAAAGCCATTATGGCACCAATGGAAACGCAAGTCCGTGAACATCAGTTGCAATTGCGTCGTCGTTTAGAAAACGTGAAGCGGATTCATAAGGCGACGGATACGTTAGAAGAGCGTGTCATTGAACTAGAAACTGTTGCACAAGCGATTTCTGATCAGCAAGCGAATCTTGATAAGGTGTTAAAAGAGGTTTACCGCATTTTGAATGTGGATGCATCTAGCTTAATTGGTCAGGCGGCATAGGCTGGCGTAAGTTACTAAACTTTTGGTTGAACAATAAACCCCATGATTTGTCGTCATGGGGTTTATTTTTTTATATGGTTTTATATAGTTTAAATTGAAACAATTGAAACAAAGTATGTATTCGAATGTTAGAGAATATTGAATTACTAGAATGCCAGCGTTTCATATTGATTGAGTGCACCAAAAGAAGAGGTTCGTCCAAATGCAGCGAATTTTAATTGTTGATGATGAAATAGATATGTTGGAAATGCTGCAAGACCTTTTGTCATCTGCAGGGTTTGAGGCTGTAGCGGTGGATAACGGTAAATCCGCTATGCAGGAAGTGACTAAGACGCCTATTGATTTAGTGTTGATGGATTTGAAGCTCAAAGGGGAAGATGGCTTAACTGTCGCCCGAGCTGTGCGGCAGCTTTCTAGTGCGCCAATTGTGATTCTTACCGGAAAAGGTGACGAGACAGATCGTATACTTGGCTTGGAATTGGTGGCCGACGACTTTGTTATGAAGCCATTTAATCCAAGAGAGTTGTTGGCAAGGGTTCGTGCTTTATTGCGGAGAATGGAACGCGTTCAGGCGCCTGTGCTTGCAGGTATTGACGGGGCGGAATGTTATACATTTTCCAGTTGGACGGTGAATTTAACTAGTCGTGAACTGTTTGATGCAAATATGCAGTCATGTGCGCTCACTCCGGGTGAATTTGCGCTGCTAGAGGCATTTGTAAAAAACCCTCGGCGTGTTTTAAGTCGTGATGCATTGCTGGCGCACACTCGCAGTGGTGATACCGAGGTATTTGATAGGACGATAGATGTGTTGATCACCCGACTCAGGAAAAAAATCGAGCCAAATTCAAGACAGCCTTCTTTTATCAAGACGGAGCGTGGGATTGGCTACTTGTTTGCTGCGGATGTAAAACACGCTTAGTTGCTCTTCATCCGTTAAAAAAGGTGATGCCTGAAATGAAAATTAGAAAATGGCTTGTAGGATTGAAGCCTGAAACAGTTCGGGTGCGGTTGCTGCTGGCTTTTTTGGTCATGTTTCTATCTTCTATGTCGCTTGCCTTGGTGGGTTGGCAGGGCATGAAAAACACACAAGATGCATTAGATGGTTTTCAGTCTGATGTATTGCCAGATATATCTCGCGCCTTAGAAATGGCGCAAAAAACCTCTTCCTTGGCTGCTATGGCGCCATATGTAGCAGAAACAACATTGCCCTTTCAGTTGCAGACAGAAGCCGATGCACTCCGGTCCAGGCTTTATGAGGCAAGTCGCTTGTCTCGCGGATTATCTCGAAAGGGGGTGGAGCGACAGCAGTTAGTTGAGTCGCTCTCGCGTTTAGAAAAATCAATAGAGGCTTTAATTTCAGCGACAAGGCAAGATCTTTTTCTTCGGGAAGATTTGCGCGAGCAGCTTTATCAGTTGGACCGTTTGCAGCAATTAGATGAATTTCAGTCGGCGCCATCTGCTGCTGTTCAATTGGCAAGGCAATTGCTAATTGCAAGTAGCGTGTCTGATATAGATACCCTCTCAGTGCTAGAGAAAGATGTTCAGCAAAACATAAGTTCTAGTTTGTTACAGGAAGGTTTTCCGCAATTAATCGCATTGGCCGTGTCAGATACAAGCATCTTCTCTATTCGTAAAAAGCAATTTGCTTTATTAGATCAAAAAGCTTTTTTGCTTTCATTGACTAGGGCAGAGGCAGCAAGACTGGGGCAAGAGGTGGATGTTTATGTGGGAGAGGCAAGTAAATCGGTTGAAAACCGTACATGGTCTGTAAAGCATGCGGTGCAGTCTGGATTGGTCGGGATTGCAGTTTTAACCGGTTTATCTATTCTATTTGCTATTTCGGGTGCTGGTGCGGTGAATAGGTTGGTGAAAAGCTTATCCGGTATTACAAAAGTCATGAGCAAATTGGCAAAGGGGGATACGGAGCAGACTGTCCCTGCACTAACTAGAAAAGATGAGTTGGGTGAGTTGGCTCGCGCTTTTCAAGTATTCCGTGAAAATGCACTTGCAATCAGGCGAATGGCGAATGATTTAACCGAGCAACGAAAACTATTAGAAACAGTATTTGAAAATATTAACGATGGCTTATCCGTTTTTGATCGACATGGGAATTTGTTAGCGTGGAATCAGCGCTATGTGACTCTGCTAGAGTTTGCGCCTGGCCAGTTAGCGGTAGGAACCCCGTTACACCAAATTCAAGCATGGCTGCCAGTTGTTGATGTTTCAACTCCTTTGCCTTCGTGGCAGGCGCTAAATGATTTGCGCCAGCACTCTGAGCAGCGCTTTGAATTTACCTTTCCAAATGGAAAGGTGGTCGAATTTCGCAGTAACCCCATGCCCGGTGGTGGCTTCGTGACGCTTTATAGTGATCTGTCTGAGCGACGAGCCGTCGAGGCACAATTAAGGCAATCTCAAAAGATGGAGGTATTGGGACAGTTGACCGGCGGTGTGGCGCACGACTTTAATAATTTATTGGCGGCTATTTTGGGCAACCTATATTTATTAGAGGTTCAGCCAGACTTGTCTGATGAAGCGACAAAATATTTGAGACGGGCGCGCCAAGCATCAGAAAGAGGTGGTCAGTTAACGCAGCGGTTATTGGCGTTTGCTCGTAAGCAATCGCTTAAACCCGAGTTGTTAGATTTAAATCTTGTTGTGGTCGGGTTAACTGACTTGGTGGAATACAGTATTGGCTCTGGGGTTGGGGTGGAGCTAGTGCTGAGCGAGGTTGAGCCGTTTGCATGGTTAGATAGGGCTCAGTTGGAGAATGCTATTCTCAATCTGGTGCTGAATGCTAGAGATGCAATGCAACGACAGGGGCAAATCAAGATTGCCACAATGGTGGATGCAGCCAGCAAAATGGTTTCTTTGTCCATTACCGATTCAGGTACTGGTATCCCAGAACATATCAGAGAAAGAGTGTTTGAGCCTTTTTTCACAACAAAGACAGGGTCTGGAAGCGGCTTAGGCTTGTCTATTATCTATGGTTTTGTAAAGCAATCTGGCGGTGATATTCAGCTTTCATCTGTTATGAATAGTGGGACAACATTTACTTTGTATTTTCCACTGGCTGAGAAGGTGTTTGTTGAATCCGCTCAAGATGACTTATACATTGCGCCAATTCCAGAAGGGCTTAACCTATTATTGGTAGAAGATGAAGAGGATGTGCGGGATGCGCTCACTGATGTGTTGCGACATCATGGGTTTCAGGTGGTACCAGTAAGTAGTGTCGATTCCGCGTTGTCGAGTGCAGAGATCCATGCTTTTGATTTTGTATTATCAGATGTAGATCTGTATGCAGGGGGGTCGGGGGTGCAGTTGTTGCTTGCGCTCAATAAGCTGCAACCGGATCTTCCTGTATTGCTGATGTCAGGCCTGCCTTCTGAGATGCTAAAAGAGCGATTCGATCTCCCTATGGGGGCAAATCTACTACCAAAACCATTTAAAATTGAGATGTTCCAAGAGAAACTGGTAGAAATGTTAGATCTTGCTTAGCTGGCTAAAAAAACTTATAAAAATATTTCTGTGATATTTTCTTTTTGAATCAACGGGTTGATGTGTTTTGGTGTTGGCGTCTGTAAAGAAAAATG